>NZ_JASKLW010000012.1:0-230281 GCF_030125565.1 Arthrobacter sp. zg-Y1143
GGGGGGGGGGGGGGCGAAATCGCCGTACTATTCGGAGGACATATTCACTGAGGGGGAAACCACATGGCCTGCGCTGGCTGCAGTACAGCTTCGAAACTCGACTTCGATTTCAGTATGGCTTTCCAGCCGATTTACGACGCCGACGCCGGCCGCGTCTGGGGTTACGAGGCACTGGTGCGGGGACTGGCGGGCGAAAGTGCGTACGAAGTCCTATCCAGGGTGTCGCCGGAGCAGAAGTACCGTTTTGACCAGGATTGCCGGGTCAAGGCCATCGAGCTGGCCGCGCGCCTTTTCCCTGCCGGCGAGGAGCTGATGCTCTCCATCAACTTCATGCCGAAGGCGGTCTACGAACCGTCCGCCTGCCTCCGCGCGACCTTGAATACCGCCCGGCGGTGCAATTTCCCGATGTCCTCGATCATGTTCGAGTTCACCGAAAACGAGGAAGTGTCGGACACCGCCCACCTCACGAACATCATCACCGAATACCGCAAGCATGGGTTCACCACCGCCGTGGACGACTTCGGCGCCGGACACGCGGGGCTGGGCCTGCTGGTCGACTTCCAGCCCGACCTGATCAAAATCGACATGAAGCTGGTCCGGGGAATTGATACCAGCCCGGCCCGCCAGGCCGTCCTGGCCGGCATCATCGGCATTGCCCGGGATCTGGACATCACGCTGCTCGCGGAAGGAATCGAGACTGAGGCCGAGTTCCGGGTACTCAAGGCGGCGGGCATCCGCCTGTTCCAGGGTTACTGGTTCGCGAAGCCGGCCTTTGAAGAACTTCCGCCGGTACGTATGCAGCCTGTCCCCGAGGCCGCCGCAGGGTTCTAACGACTGCACAGAACAGGTACTTCGTCCTGAGAGGATGAACCGGTGAGCATCAACCGAAAACCGCGACGGCCCGACGTGACGACAGTGGAGCTGGTCGGCGGCCCTGAGCGACTCGAGCTTGAGCTGCACGACTACGACGACGGGTGGCCGGCGGTGTATCTGACCCACCGTCACCGGATCGAGGCCACCCTCGCACTAATCAGCGTCGACATTGAACACATAGGCTCGACGTCGGTGCCTGGGCTGGCCGCGAAGCCGATCATCGACATCGTGGTTGGCGTGGAGGACATCACCGCCGAAGAGGACTACCTCGAGCCGCTGCTGGCAGCCGGATACGACCTGCGGGTACGTGAACCGGGGCACCGCCTGGTCCGCACCCCTGACCGGGATGTGCATGTGCATCTGTACGAACGGGATGATCCCGCCGTGGAGGAGTACCTCCTGCTGCGCGACCATCTGCGGGCGGATGCGGAGGACCGTGCCCTTTACGAGGCGACCAAAAGAAAACTGCTCAACAGGCGGTGGGATGACATGAACGACTACGCCGACGCCAAAACCGACGTCATTTCCGCGATCAAGGCCCGGGCGCGGGCGGCCCGGGCGGTCTAGCTGCGGCGCCCGTCTAGCGGAGCCGCGCCAGCAGAAGACGAATCGGTCCCAGATCGATTGCCGCGCTGCCCGCAGCCCGTTCCCCGGCCGCCGGCAGGAGGGCGCGATGGGCGCGGCGGACCGCATCCCGGTGACCCGTTTCCACGGCCGCGAGCCCGGTCAGGAACCAGAACACTTCCAGGAGCAGGCCCCGCGGAGGCTCGGGCAGGACGTCCAGGGCAGCACGGGCCTGGGCCAGCCGGCCGGAGCGGGCCAGCAGCAGCGCACGGACCCACGGTTCATACGGCCCGAAGTCCCCGTCCGGCAGCTCGGTTCCCGCACGGACGGCAGCAGTAAGTTCCGCCAGGGCAGGCAGACCGGTCCGGAACCCCGGCATCTCGTCTCCATCCGGTGGCGGCGGGCCCTGACGGAAAGTCCAGCGGAACCAGCCGGTAAACACCATCGCCAGGCCCCGGTCGAAACGGACGGCCAGCGCATCGATCAGGTCAGCCTCCTGCTCAGCCGCCGCAAGGTCATCGAGGGCGCAGAGCGCCTGCATCCGGATCAGCCGTCCCTGGATCTCGAACGTTGGCAACTCCGCCTCCACCGCCAGCGCCGCAATTTCGGCGCCGATCCGGGCCCGGGCAGCGGCCAGCCCGGCGGTGGAAAACGTCTGCTGGTACCGGGCGCTCAGTGCGAAACACAGCAGGGCGGGATCGTTCAGCTGCCGGGCGATCTGTTCCGGTTCAACGGCCTCCGCCAGCCGGTCCGCCGTGCCGCGGGATTCCATCGCAATGGTGGCCAGCAGCCGCGCCCGCACCCGGGCAGAGGCCCCGGAGGGCAGGATCCGCAGCGTCCGCAACGCGGCGTCGACGACGGCGGCCGACTGTGCCGGATCGTCAGAACGGGTCCAGCTCCCGGGCACCTCAAAGCCGCCGATCACGCGCGCCGCCAGCTCCGGATCGCCGAACTGCTCGGCGGCGGCAATGGCCGCCAGCCGCTGCTCCGCCGCCAACCGGACAGATCCGGACACCGCCAGCACCGGCAATAGGCCGGCCACACTCTCCAGCTGTGCACGTGTGCCGGTTCCCGAAGCGGCGGCGGCGGTCCGCGCCAGGAGCGAGCCGCCGTCGTCGGGCGCCGCGTCCGCACCGGGCACCGGCCCGGACGCCAGATCCAGCGCCGGATCCTGGCGCAGGATGCGCTGTTCCAACTCGGCCAGCCGGTGCCCGGGGTCCAGGCCCAAATCCTGCCGCAGCGCCGCGCGGGCCCGGGACAGCAGGGCGAGGGCGTCGGCCTGCCGTGCCGTGCGGTAGAGCGCCAGCGCGAGCAGCCGCCATCCCTCTTCGCGCCACGGATGCTCGCCGATATGCGCATCCAGCAGGGCAAGGACCTCCTGCGGCCGGTCGAGCTGCAGCCGGGCGTCCGCCAGCTGCTCCACCGTAGTTGCCCGCAATTCCGCGATCCGCGCCCGCTCGGCCATTGCCCACGGACGGGTGCCGAACTCTTCGAAGGCGGTGCCGCGCCACTGCCCCAGCGCCGCGGCCAACACTCGTTCGCGTGCTGCCGGCTCCAGTCCTGCCGCGGCCTCCGCATCCTGTTCAACCCGCCAGAGGTCGACGTCGTCCGCCCCCAGCCGCAGCGAATACCCGCCGCCAACGGTCAGCAGGACCGTCGGGGGAGTGCGGGGCGGGCGGTCCGGCTCCAGGATCCGGCGCAGCTCGCCGATGAAGGTGCGGACGGCCCCCACGGCGCCGGACGGGGCGTCCTCCCACAACTCATCGACCAACCGCTGGGTGGAAACGGTGCGGCCGCGGGCGGCGGCCAGGATGCCGAGCAGTTCGCGGTGCCGTGACTTGGACAGGCGCAACGGGGTGCCCGCGAGCTCGGCGCCGATGGGGCCAAGAACGCGGATCCGCAGCATACTCACCAGCTGATTCTAGTCGGCAGGGCCGCGCTGATCGGGTGCTGATCCGGGCGGGGGAGTGTGGTTGTATCCACCCCGTACGGCACGAAGGAGCACCACCCATGGATCTGCAGCTGACCGGAAAGACCGCGTTCATCAGCGGTTCCACCGAAGGGATCGGCTACGCCGCCGCCAGGACGCTGGCCCGCGAGGGTGTGGGCGTGACGCTCAACGGCCGGGACGCCGCACGGCTGGCCGCCGCGGTTCAAACCCTGCAGCGCGAGGTCCCGGGAGCGGCGGTGGACGGTGTGGCGGCCGACTTCGCCGTGCCCGACGACGTCGAGCGGCTCTGCGCGGAACTGTCCGACGTCGACATCCTCATCAACAATGTCGGCCTCTTCGAACTGAAATCGTTTACGGAGATCACCGCCGACGAGTGGCATCGGTATTTCGAGGTCAACACCCTGAGCGGGGCGCAGCTTGCCCGCCGGCTGATGCCGGCCATGCTGGCCCGCGGCTGGGGCCGGGTGGTCTTCATCAGCAGCGAATCCGGCGTCAACGTGCCGGCCGACATGATCCACTACGGTGCGTCCAAAGCCGCCATGCTCGCCCTGGGCAACGGGCTGGCGAAACTCACCAAAGGCACCGGCGTGACTGTGAACTCGGTCCTGGGCGGGCCCACGTATTCCGACGGCGTGGCCCGCACCGTTCAGGCCCTGGCCGCCTCGACCGGGCAGTCCGAGGAAGCCATGAAGCAGGCGATCATCGGGACGAACTCCACCTCGCTGCTGGAGCGCTTTATCGAGCCCGAAGAGATTGCCGCGATGGTGGCGTTCCTGGCCAGCCCGGTCGCCTCCGCAACAAACGGCGCCGCGGTGCGCGTGGACGGGGGAGTGCTGACCACGGTGGTCTAGTGCGTGCGGCGCGGGTTTCTCCGCTACTCACGCATTAGTGGCAGCCGGATGCCTACTCAAGATTGGGGAGGATCTTCGCAACGAGTGACACAAGCTGATTCTTCTCGTCTGCCGACAATCCCTCCACCGTCCGGCGCTCCAACTCGGCCCAGATCTCCAGGACGGGTTCCTTAAGAGCCCGTCCGGCGTCAGTGAGGAAAACCAATGTCACCCTGCCGTCCGCGTGGGATTTCTCCCGCCGCACCAGCCCGGCATTCTCCAGGCGCCGGACCGACTTGGCGATCGTGGAATGGTCGAACCGCTGGGTCTGGCCAAGGGCCTTCTGCGATTGACCGTCCTCATCCCACAACTGCATGAGAATTAGCTCCTGGCTGGGGAAGAGCCCGACTGCAGCCAACTTGGAAGCGGCCAGCGCGCGGTGGGACCGCGCGACGCTGAAGATGGCCCAGCTCGCGGGGAAATCGATCGCCGTCGAGAGCTCCGTCTCCGCAGTTCGTTGTGAAGCTTTCATGTCTCACTCTCTGGTGGGTGGTCTCGAGAGAAACAGCTTCACGCCGCATCTCGTGCGCGGCCCGAGCGCATCCACTGTACCAGTGGCACGCCTGGAGGTCCCGGACCGGGCCGACCCGGTCCGGGACCTCCCAAGGCGTTAACCGACAGCGGCCGGGTGCACGGGGGGGGAGTCCGGGTTTACCGCTGCGCCTCCGCCGTAGAAGGTCGTCCGGTCTCCTTCGTTGAAGTCCGCTCCGGTTCGGAGACGTTCCACAACGTCCGGGTTCGCCAGCGCCCATGATCCAATCGGGGCAATGTCAGCCAAACCAGCTTCAACGTCCTTGGCCAGGTCGGCACGTGCTCGTCCGGGCCGCAGCACTAGGAGTGCGTTGGGCCAGATCCTCCGGATGTCCCGGAGCAGCTCTTCGTCTCCGGAGTGCATCAGGTGAACATAGGCGAGGTTGAGCGGAGCAAGCTCCCTGACGAGGTGCCGGTAAAGATCCGCGCTTCCCGGCCCTTCATTCAGCCCTCCGATCTTTGCAGCGGGAGAGATGCGGATGCCGGTTCGTTCCGCCCCGATTTCCTCCACCACTGCTGCGGCCACTTCAAGGGCGAACCGGGCCCGGTTCTCGACAGAGCCCCCGTACTCATCGGTCCGCTCGTTGGCGTTGGGCGCGAAGAACTGGTGGAGCAGGTAACCATTTGCGGCATGGATTTCGACGCCGTCGGCTCCCGCGCGGATTGCCGCTGCAGCGGCGGTTCGGAAGTCCTGCACCGTTGACTGGATCTCTGTAACGGTGAGTGCCCGAGGGGTGGGGGCGTCCTGCATCCCCTTCGCAGTGAACATTGCAAGGCCGGGTGCGATCGCTGAGGGAGCCACGGGGGTGCGGTGGTGCGGCGTGTTGTCCGGGTGGGACATGCGGCCCACATGCATCAGCTGCAGGAAGACCGCCCCTCCCGCGCTGTGAATTGCGTCGGTCACGGGCTGCCAGCCCGCTACATGCGCGTCGGTGTAGATGCCGGGGGTATTGATGTACCCCTGCCCGTCATCCGAGGGCTGCACACCTTCGGTGATAATCAGGCCGAGCGAGGCGCGCTGGGCGTAGTACTCGGCCGTCAGCTCCCCCGGGGTTCCATCGGCCTGAGCACGGCTCCGGGTCATTGGAGCCATGGCGAGACGGTGGTTGAGGTGGACATTGCCGACGGTGATGGGGTCCCAAAGAGTGGTCATGATTTTTCCTGTTCTTGTTTTTGGGTGGTGCATTTTTCTGCTGGTTGCAGCGGTGGCCGCGGGGGTTGCCCAGACGGCCGCCGGGATAGCGAGGGGGACTGGAGGTCAGTACATGTATGCACCGCCGTCCACGTTGAGGGTCTGCCCGGTAATGAAGGCCGAGTCCTCCGAGGCGAGGAAGAAAGTCGGCCCGACGAGATCCTCGGGGGTTTCGTCGCGCTTGAGCGCACGGGCATCGCGCTGTGCCTGGAGGATCGATTCGGGGAAGCTGTCGCGGACGGCCTTCGTGACGGTCAGCCCCGGGGTAATGACGTTGACGGTGATGCCGTAACCGCCGATTTCCCGCGCCAGGGACCGGGAAAACCCGACAACCCCCGCCTTGGCAGCGACATAGTGGGCTTGTCCCGCTGTGCCGTCAAACACGGATCCGGAGCCGTAATTGATAATCCGCCCCGAACCGCTCTCTTTCATCAGGGGAAGAAGTGCCTGAGTGACAAGGAAGGTTCCGGTGAGGTTGACGTCGACGATTCGTCGCCATTGCGCGGCGGTCATCTCCTCCACCCGGGCGAAAGGGAAGAATCCGGCGGCATTGACCAGTACATCGACGCGTCCCGTGCTCGTGCGGGCGAACTCGGCCAGACGGGCAACGTCCTCGTCGGTGGAAATATCGCCCGCAATAGTGAACAGTCTTGCGTCGGCATCCCACCGCTCACGCCAAGCCGCCAGGACGTCCTCACTGGCGTCAGCGGCGATGACGGCATCGCCGTTGGCGAGGAACCGTTCAACGAGGACGGATCCGACTCCACCGGCGGCGCCGGTGATAACTACTACTCGGTTAGAGTTCATCATTTCTCCCTATAAGTTGCCGACCACATTTTGAATGGTCGATTTGGGTTGGTTACTCCGAATGCATGCCCTGCCTTCGGGGTGCCGGCTCAGCACCGGCGGCGGCGGCCTGCGATTACTCAGCGCAGCCGTTCGTTCAGATGGGAATAGTCAGGCCGACGCGGCGGCCAGCTCTTTCCGGAGGACAGGAACGACGTATTCCCCCAGCATGTCGATCTGCTCCAGGGTCGTCTTCAAGGGAACCCCTCCGACTTCGAGGGCGAACAGGATGCGCTGCACGTCACCTGTGTAGCTCCGGAAAGACAGGGTCTTCTCAATGACTTGCTGCGGGCTTCCGACGATAGTGGGGGTCTGCGACATGTAGTCGGACAGTGCCGAGCCGCCCGGGAACATCGGCGCATTGTCAAAGTACGGCAAGAACTCACGGACTGCGTCCTGTGAGTTCTTGCGGATAAATGCGTGCGCACCGATGCCGACTATCGCCTGGTCTGCCGTGCCGTGTCCGTAGTGTTCGAACCGGCCGCGGTACAGGTCAATCATGCGCGCCGTGTGCTGGGGAGGGCCGAAAATATGGTTCGCGAAGTACCCATCACCGTAGTAGGCGGCCTGCTCGGCGATTTCCGGGCTGCGCACCGAGCCGTGCCAAACAAAGGGGGCTTTGCCGTCCAGGGGCCGAGGTGTGGATTGGAAGTTCTGCAGCGGTGTGCGGAACTTTCCCGCCCATGTGACACGCTCCTCGTCCCACAGGCGGCGCAGCAGTGCATAGTTCTCAACCGCTAGATCGATGCCGTGGCGGGGTTCCTTCCCGAACCAGCCGTAGACGGGGGCGCTGTTGCCGCGCCCGAGCATCAGGTCAAGACGGCCGTCGGACAGGTGCTGGAGCATCGCATAGTCTTCGGCAATTCTTACCGGGTCGTTCGTTGTGATCAGGGTCGTCGACGTCGACAGACGTAGGGTGCTTGTCCTGGCTGCGATGAAACCGAGGAGGGTCGTGGGTGAGGATGCGATGTATGGAGGGATGTGGTGCTCGCCGGTGGCAAACACGTCAAGCCCTGCCTGTTCGGCCCGAAGCGCCAGTTCAACGGTTCCTTTGATCCGTTCCTGTTCAGTAGGTGCCCGGCCCGTTGCCGGGTCAGCACTGCGGTCGCCGACGCTGAAAATGCCTATCTGCATGATCTCTCCCCTCGAAGTAGCTTCATCCCTTTCGCGGCCATGGTCACGGTGGGTGGAGCAGTATGAATTTATGTTGCCAACCACGTAACTGGGTGGAAATGAAATGTATTCCCACCACCTGGATGCTTCGGGCTGGGAATGAACGGACCGGAGGTACCGTTCAACTATGTGCCCGGCAACATAAAATGGCAAGTAGAAGGATTAGCAATGACACAACTAATGGTCGTAACCGCTGGCCTGGGAGATCCCTCCTCGAGCAGGATGCTGGCAGATCAACTGTCGGAGACCGTGGTCCGGATAAGCCCACCGGGCACTTCACCCGAAGTGGACACCGTGGAACTGCGTGATCACGCCCTGGACGTCGCGGGCAATTTCATCACCGGATACCCCGCACCCAAGCTCGCAGCGATCATCGATCGGATCAGCCGGGCTGACGCCCTCATCGTCGTCAGTCCTGTGTTCTCCGGATCCTACAGTGGGCTCTTCAAGTCCTTTTTTGACCTTCTGGATACCGCAGCCCTTGCCCGCAAGCCCGTCCTCCTCGCAGCAACAGGAGGCAGCCCGCGCCACGCACTCATGTTGGAGCATGCCATGCGGCCCCTGTTCATCTACCTGCGTGCCGCCGTCATGCCCACGGCGGTCTACGCGTCGCCTGAAGACTGGGGTGCCGGCTCGGCTACGGAACAATCCCTTGAAACCCGTGTTCAACGAGCCTCCGCCGAACTAATCGCAGCACTTCAAAGCATCCCGGAGGGGCCTGCCGCACCAGCCAACACCGCCCCGGACTTCGATACGCTCCTCCACCCGCCAACCCACCACTAGACCTATATCTTCCAGGGGCGGAGCCGCGTTGATCCCGGCCCATAGGTGGCGGGCTGCTGCAGCCCGCGCGCGACAGCATCAAAATGCGGCATTGTGATTGCGGGCTTCAAGACTCATCACCTCGAAGCGGACGTGGTCAAGGCCCTCCTCCGCCGACTTTTACCGGGCCCGCTCGATCATGGCCGGCGTGCTGTCAACGCCGATGATCTCGAGGTCTGATCGGGAGCGCGCCAACACCAACGCCGGGTGTCCAGTTCCGCAGGCCAGATCAATCACCTCCCAGCCTGCCAACCTCGCGGGCGATGCGTGCTGCACGCACGGCGTCGTTCGGCGCGGTGACAATCCGCAGCAGGATCGGATAGCGGGCGGCCCGGCTGAGGCCGGCGAACGCAGCGGCAGCCGCTGGCACGGCGTCGAGCGCTGCGGCCAGATCAGCCGGGACCTCGACGGTTCCGGCCCCGGCGTAGGCCCGGTCCCACCGCCCGTCCGCCTGCGCGCGGCTGATTTCGGCGAAGCCGCGCTCGCGCATCCGCCCGGCGTCGATGAGCCGGCCGACGTGACCGATGTTGCGCTGCGACCACAGCGACCGTGCCCGCCGGGGCGTGAAGTGCTGGCGGTACGTGGTGGCGTCCACGCTTTGCTTGCGGCCGTCAATCCAGCCGCTGCACAGCGCTTCATCCAGGGCCTGGGCGTACGTCAGCGAGGTCGGCAGCAGCACGCCCTTCTTGGCGAGGATCAGCCACACCCCGTTGCTGGTGGATTCGTGCTCATCCAGCCAGGCCCGCCAGGCGGCGGCGTCGGCAACCAGGAGCTCGGGCGGTCCGGGTGTGTCAGGCATCGGCGGTGCTCCTCGGGTCGGCGTGGGCGGCGGTGATCCGGGCGGCGAAGCCGGCGAGCGAGTTCCGAAACGCGTCCGGGCCAAGGACGGTGAACGGAGTGTCGAAGCGCAATGCCCAGGAGATCAGCCCCGCCCATGACCACGAACCTACCCGCACGCGGCAGGCAGTGTCGGAGACCTGCTCCAGCTGGCCGTCACCCAGCCACGGCGCAATCCCGGTGGCAGGGAGTTCGATGAGCAGCTCCCCGTAGCAAGGCCAGGCGTCGCCGTCGTCGGAGCCCTTCATCCGGGCGGCGAGGAACGTGGCCGCACTGCCGGTGGGAATGGGCCGCGGCGCAAACACCGCCCCTCCCGGGAACTTGGGCGTTATGCGATCCAGCCGGAAGATCCGCCAGTCGGCCTTCTCCGGGTCCCAGCCGATCAGGTACCAGCGGCCCTGCCGGGCGACGACGGCGTGCGGCTCCACGCGCCGCGGCGGCCCGGACTCGTCCCCGCCGTAGTCGAAGCGGAGGATCCGCCGGTCCCGGGCGGCGGTGCTGACCGCTTCGAGGACCTTCGGGTCCACCCACGCGGAAGAGCCGGTGTCGGTGAACCGGATTCCCTCAATGCGGTGCCGCAGCCGGGAGGGCATCACCTGCTTCACCGTGGTCAGCGCCCGGGCCGCGGCGTCGTCGAGCTCCACTCCGCTGGAGGGTGCGCTCTGCAGTGCAACGGCAATGGCCACCGCCTGCTCGTCATCAAAGAGCAGCGGCGGCAGTTCCGAGCCGGCCGCCAGCCGGTAGCCGCCGTCGGGCCCCTTGATGGCGGCGATGGAATAGCCGAGCTCGCGCAGCCGGCCAACGTCGCGGCGGACGGTCCGGGCGGTTACGTCCAGGCGCTCGGCCAGGACCTGCCCCGGCCAGTCCCGGCGGGACTGCAGCAGCGAGAGCAGGGCGAGCATTCGGGACGAGGTTCCGGGCATGGTCCGAGTATGCCCGAAGTAGAGGACACAACCTGTCCGCTACCGGGTCCAGTGTGTTCCCAGAGCCGCAAACAGCGGCTCTCGCCGTTACTGAAAAGGACAGATCCCATGAGCATCACCACCACAACCCACCTGAACTTCCGCGGCACCGCCGCTCCTGCGCTTGAGTTCTACCAGTCGGTCTTCGGCGGCAACGTCGCTGCCGCCACGTACGGCGACTTCGGGATGCCGAAAGACGTGCCGGGGGCGGACAAGATTGTGTTCGGCCAGCTTGAAACCGCGGACGGCTTCCGTCTGATGGCCTACGACATCCCCGGCCAGGACGGTACGGACACCGCCGGGGCCGCCGGCACTACCCGCCGGGAAAACGGCACCACCGTTACCGACCGCACCTTCTTCCAGTCACTGCGCGGGCAGAGCATGGAGGAAGTGGAGAAGCTCTGGGGCGCACTGGCCGACGGCGCGCAGATCATCGAGCCGCTCGCGGCTTCGGCGTGGAGCCCGGGGTTCGGAATGCTCACGGACCGTTTCGGCGTGACCTGGGTGATCGACGTCGAAGCCCCCTACAACGGCTGAGCTGTAAGCACGGTCCCCGGGCGCCGAGGTGTCCGGGGACCTTGTTAGAGTGGCGCGATGAGAACGCGCCCCTACAGCGAAGTCGATGTCTTCTCGGATGAGCCCTACCGGGGCAACGCACTGGCGGTGGTCCACGATGCCGACGGTCTCAGTGCCGAGCAGATGCAGCGCTTCGCCGCCTGGACCAACCTGTCCGAGACAACGTTCCTCCTGCCCCCGAGCAGCCCCGGGGCCGACTACCGGGTGCGGATCTTCACCGGCAAGGAAGAACTGCCGTTCGCCGGCCATCCCACCTTGGGAACGGCCCGGGCCTGGCTCGACGCCGGCGGGCGCCCCGGGGTGGACGGAACGGTTAGGCAGGAATGCGCCGCGGGACTGATCCCGGTCCGGGCTGAGGGGGATTCACTGGCTTTCCAGGCGCCGCCGCTGACCCGCTACGGTCCGGTTGACGAGCCGCTGATCCGCCGGCTGGCGGACATCCTGGGGATCCAGCGGGAGAAAATCCTTGCGGCGTCGTGGCTGGTGAACGGTCCGCAGTGGATTGGGGTCCGGCTTGCCTCGGCCCGGGAGGTCCTGGACCTGCAGCCCGATCCGGGGAAAGCGGGCGAGCTGGAAATCGGTGTTGTGGGACCCTATGACGCCGCGGGTGAGGCTGCCTTTGAGGTGCGTGCCTTTGTGGGCGGAGACCCCGTATGGGAAGACCCGGTAACGGGCAGCCTCAACGCGGGCCTGGGGCAGTGGCTCACCGACACGGCTAACGCGGCACCGCCCTACACGGCGTCGCAGGGAACCGTCCTCGGCCGTCGGGGCCGGGTGCATATAAGCCAGCGCGACGGAAAAATCTGGGTGGGCGGCCAGGTCACGAGCTGCATCAAGGGAACCGTCCAGCTGTAAATCCGGCAGGTCGAGGCGCGTCCGGCCGTTCACCACCGAAGACCGGTTGCATGCACTGCAAGATACCGGTACCGTGCAGTGCATGACACCTACCGCTGAGTCCATTCTGACTCAACTTCGCAAAGGCACAGTGGACTACTGCGTCCTCGCCTGCCTGCGCTCCGGGCCCGCGTACGGGCTGGAGATCGCGGAGCGTCTCGGAGAGGGCGAAGTGCTGTTCGCCAGCGGGGGCACCCTCTATCCGTTGCTTTCGCGTCTGCGGCAGCAAGGCTGGGTAATCACAACGCTGGAGCCGTCACCGGTTGGGCCGCCCCGCCGCTACTACCACCTCACCGATGCGGGCGAGAGCGCACTGAAGGTCTTTACCCGGACCTGGCACCTGTTCGCTGCAGACGTTACGACCATGATTAAGGAAACCTCATGACCACCACTGAACCGATGCCGGCACTGCTGGAGGCCTACTTCGCCGATCTGGACCGGGCGCTGATCGGCACTGACCCGCGTGAGCACGCAGAGACGGTCCAGGCAATGCGCGAGGATGCAGCGGAGATGCTCGGCCGGTTCGGATCTTCGGAGAAGAGTGCCGAACGCATCATCGCCGAGTTCGGTCCCGTCGAGCAGATTGCCGCGGCCGCCACACCCGCACCCGCAGCACCTGCTCAGCCGCGTTCCTCGGGCGACATTTGGCTGCTCGCGGGCTCCGTCCTGAGCCTCATCTTCTACGTGTTCCCGTTCATTGCGATCGCGATGCTCGTCTGGACCACTGTGAGGTTGAGGCGCAGTGCCGGGAACCGGTCACTGCAGCGGGCCGCTTTTTGGGTCTCTGTTGCGGCGGTTGTGCTCTCAGTTGGGATATTCATTCTCCGCGCCGTCGGCTCGCTTACTTAATGCCGAAGTCGTAGCCGCCCTGACGGTATCCAAACCGGTCCCGCAGGAAGTTGCCGCTGGTGGTCAGGTCCGCCGAAGAGCGGCGGTGCCGGCTGGCGTGCAGCGTGCTGGCCTGCCCGGACAGGAGCTCAAGCTGCTCAACGAGTTCCTGGTTGGGGGTCCGCCCGCTCGCCTGCTTGCTGTCCAGCATGTTGGCCGGGATGGCCAGATAGCTCCGCAGGACACTGGGCAGGTAGTCGCGCACGGTGGCCGAAAGTTCGTACTCGAACTGCGGATCGCCCGAAGGCTGCCGCGTTTCGGCGTCGATCACCGAGTCCAGCGTCCGGCATATTTCCAGGATGCTGGCATACGCCTCGGCCGGAAGCCGGTTCCTGTTCTGTTTGGCTACTGAGGATGTCCATTTCAGGGCCGGTGACAGTCCCAGCGTTGAAGAAGCTGCCCCAGCCGGGGTGTCGGCGGACTGCTCGGCTGCGGGGAACGGGGCCATGCCGTCGCGTTGCCATGCGCGGACCCGGCGATGCAGCCAGAGATCGCGAAGGTTGTAGGACCGGATGCCCGACACGGCAATCATCCCAAGGACCACGAAGGTGGTGAGAAGGAAGGACGTGGTGTCCGCGGCGGCGACGGCGGCCAGGACCAGGCCGACATAAAGGGCACCCTCGAGAATCACTTTGATGTTCCTCCTGCGCACGCCGATCATCAGCACCAGCAGCGGCAGGAACGGGAAGAAGAAGAGCGCGACGGCGACCTTGAAGATGTTCCCCAGAGTAAGACGAGACATCATGATCCTCTCGTGAGATGAGTGCCTGCAGGGCTGCCGGCGTCGCCCGGATTCTGCGGGCGGTGGGGTGGCTGCACTGTTGCCAGGCTCCATTTCAGTCTAGCCGCGAACCTGCCGGCGTGGGCGGGCGCGGGCCTTGTGTTCGCTCCCAGCCTCGCCCCGACCCGCCCCGCCCAGCACTAGCACCGTCCCGCCCCGCCGGCCCCGTCCCGGCGGCCGTTGCTCAGGCCGCCGCGTCCATTGCATCCAGAATCCGCGCCCGGAGTTCGTCCGGCCCTACGTGCCGGCGGACCAGGGCCAGGGCGGCCGGATCGGCGCCGCGCAGCAGCCCCAGAAGCAGGTGCTCCAACCCGATGTAGCCGTCCCGGCGTGCCGTCGATTCACGCAGGCTGGACGTCAGGACCGCTTTTGCCGCGGCAGTAAACGGAATATGCCCGCCGCCCAAGCCGAAACGGCGGCGCCGCGGAGCATCGGCGGGTCCGGCAGCGTCCAGGGTGCCCTCGCCAAACTGTGCGTCGACGGCGCGGCGCACCTCCTCCAGGTCGATGCCCAGGGAACCGAGCGCTGCGGCGTCGTTGTGCTCCTCACCCTGCCCCTGCAGTTCCGAGCGCAGCTGGGTAGAAGTGAGCCCGTACCCGGCCAGCAGGGCAGCCAGGGGCGGTGCGGATTGTTCCGCCGCCGCAACTATGCCCACCAGCAGATGCGCCGGAAGGATCTGGGTTGCGTCCAGGGAGCGGGCTTCCTCCTGGGCGTTGATGACGCCCTGCCGGGCCTGTTCAGTAAACCGTTCAAACATGGCGCTACTTCGCTTTCCGGTTGTATTTCTGGTGGACGGCCTGCTTGGTGATGCCCAGCTGGTCCGCGATTGCCTGCCAGGACCAGCCCTGTGCGCGGGCGTTGGCCACCTGAACGGCTTCGAGCCGGTCACGCAGCCTGCCGAGGGCGACGACGGCGCGCAGGCCGGTTGCCGGATCGGGGCTTGCCGCCGCGGCGGCCGTTTGTGAATGGTCTTCCATGCCGTCAACTGTGATTGACGGCTTCGGCCGTGTCAAGAGGGATTGACGATCTTTTCCGCGAACGACGACGGCGCCGGCGGCTGGGGGTCGCGAAATGAGAAGGCAAAAATTACCGTCGTCGCGCTCGAAAAGGCACGATTTACCGTTTTCCGGCCGGAAAACGGTAAATATTGCTTTTTCGTGGGGGCAGCCGGCAGGTCGCAGCCCTACAGGTACACGGTTTCACCTACACCCAAGCGCCGGATCTCGATCCCTGCGCGCCGGGCCTCGGCGTCCAGGACGGCGTCCAGCACCTGAAGGCCCGCCTCGTTCAGCAGCCCGTCATGAACCGGATAAATCCGCTCACTCTCCGCACCCCGGAGATAGCCAATCAGGTCCGGCACCGTCAGCCACGGAGCCTGTCCGGGAGCGAGGAGCACCGGCGCCGGCATGGCGGTGAAGGCGTCCCCGGGGTGCAGCACGGTGTCATTGATGAGGAACCCGATGTTGTTGACGGGCTCCACATCCGGATGGCTGTAATTGTGCAGCGATCCGACGGCCGCTACGGCCAAGTTCCCAACCGTGGCGGCCTGGCCGTCCTTCAGCACCTCCACATGCTCACGCAGGTGCGGGGCGGCGTCGAGCTTTCCAGCCACCCCGGCGCAGGTGAGGATGCGCAGGTCCGGAGTTTCAGCCAGCGCGGCATCAAGGAGGCGCGGGTCGAAGTGGTCAAAATGCTCATGCGTGATCAGCACCGCCCGGGCGGTGCGCCACGCCTCCGGCTGCGGGGTCAGGCCGCCCGGGTCGATGACCACGGTGTCGGAACCCGCCGTGAGCCGGACGCAGGCGTGCCCGTACTTGGTCAGTTCCATGAGAGCCTCCCGGATGCCGCCGTGAATCCTGTGACCGTACTACCACTGCCCGACGGCGGCACCAGGATCTTCACCGCAGTTTCCTTGCGCCGTGGTTCAGCACCAACACATTTCACGCTGGGCCGGGTGCCCTGCCGGTGCGGGGTTACCGCAGGTGCTCTTCGGCCCAGCGTGTGAGTTCGAGAAGAGCCGGGCGCATGGCAGCTCCGTGCTCGGTCAACTCGTACTGCACCCGGACAGGGCCGGCGTCGACGACGGTGCGGGTGACCAGGCCGAGTTCCGCCAGCTCGACCAGCCGTTCATTGAGAATGCGGTCACTAATCCCCGGAATGCCGCGCTTCAAATCGTTGAAGAACACCGGCCCCTGCATGAGGGTGCTGAGCACTACGCCCGTCCAACGCTTTCCCAGCATGGTCATGACGCGGGCCAGGGGCTCACTGAGTACGTCGCAGGCGCTCGCCTGCTCCCCAGGGGAGAACAGATCCGGTGCTGGTGTCCTTGACATTCCCGTCCTCCACGCTTACTTTTTACGAGTAACCAACAATAAGTAGCCAACCTACTTGCCTGCAATCTATTCTGCCTCTTTTTCCCGGAGCATGCAGGCCCCAACGTACTGGCCCCCTCAAGAAGGAAATCCCCATGACAACAGCCGATTTGTCCCTCCGCATCCAGCGCATCGAAGACCGCCAGGAAATCACTGACGTGGTGATCCGTTACGCCATGTCGATTGATGCTGCGGACTGGGAGCGGTACGCGGAACTCTTCACCGATCCTGTCCACATTGACTTTTCCGAAGCGGGCCTTCCAGCCGCAGACTTCGCACGGGACCAGTTCGTCGGTTTTGCCGAAGCTGGCCTGGGCGCCTGGGATGCCCGTCAGCACCTGAGCCCCAACCATATTGTGGAGTTCGACGACCAGGACCCGGACAAAGCGCTCTGCACTTCCTATATGTATGCCCAGCACTACAAGGAAGGGGCTCCCGGCGGGGAGTTCTACCTGATGCGCGGATCGTACGAAAACCACATGGTCCGGACTGCCGAGGGGTGGAAGATCAACCGCCTCAAGCAGCGCATCTTCTGGGTTGAGGGCAACGCGGACGCCGCGCGGGTGATGACCTCTTAGCCGGATCGGTTTCGCCCTAGCAGCCTCGCCCGGAGCAGTTCCTTCAGACGGCGTATGGCAGGATGTGCGCATGCCGATAACCCCCGACACCAAGAACTGGACCTGGGTCCTGTACCGTCCCTGCCCGGAATGCGGTTTCGATGCTGCGGCCGCGGCCTTCGATGACGTGCCGGACCTGCTCCGCGACAGCGCGGACCAGTGGCAGGGCATCCTCGCCGACCCGGCGGCTGTGCAGCGTCCGGACGACGCCACCTGGTCGCCGCTGGAATACGGTGCGCACGTGCGGGATCTGTGCCGGGTCTATCGGACGAGGTTAGGCCTGATGCTGGAGAACGACGGCGTCGGATTCGCCGACTGGGACCAGGACGCCACCGCAGTGGCCGAACGGTACGCGGAACAGGATCCGGCGGTGGTGGTTGCCGAGCTGGGTGCGGAAGCGGAGTCGACGGCGGCAGCCTTTGCCGCCGTCGGCCCCGGCCAGCTGGCCCGGCGCGGGCTGCGCTCGGACGGCAGTGCCTTTACCGTCGACTCCCTGGCCCGCTATTTCATCCACGACGCACTCCACCACCTCTGGGACGTGCGGCCCCCGGGGGGGCGCCCCCGGGGCGGCCGGGCCCCGACCACCCCGTGCAGGCCCGGGCCCCCCCCCCCCCCCCCCCCGGGGCCCCGCCGGCCCGCCCCGCGCCCCCCCGGGGGCCGCACGTCCCGCTACAACCGCTTACTCGCCGTCGCCCCCGCGGGAGGCGGCGATTTCCAGGACGCGGTCGCGGCAGAGCCGCCAGCCGAGCATCAGCGCAGGGATGATGACCACCAGGGAGGCGATGGTCCAGGTGCCCACAGGTGAATCGAAGGCCATCAGGATCAGCACTGCGAGCAGGAACGCCAGCGTGATCCATCCGGTGACGGGAGCGCCGGGCATCCGGAATGCCGGGCGCTCCAGGTCACCCTTCTTAGCCCGCTTGGTGAGCTCCATCTGGCACAGGACGATCATGGCCCAGGTGCTGATGATGCCCAGCGACGCCACGTTCAGCACAATTTCGAAGGCATCGGCCGGGACCACGGCGTTGAGGATGACGCCGAGCAGGGCCACCACGGCGGTCATGGCGATGCCGCCGTAGGGGACGCCTGCCTTGTTCATCCGCGCCGCGAACTTCGGGGCGGAACCGGCCACGGACATGGAGCGCATGATGCGGCCGGTGGAGTACAGGCCGGCATTGAGCGAGGACAGCGCCGCGGTCAGGACCACCAGGTTCATGATCGCGTCTACGCCGCCGACGCCGATGGAGCCGAAGAAGGTGACGAACGGGCTTTCCCCGGCGTGGTAGGAGCTGTAAGGCAGCAGCAGCGAGAGCAGGACCAGCGTTCCGACGTAGAACACGGCGATACGGATAACCACCGTGTTGATGGCGCGGGGCATGATCTTTTCCGGGTGTTCCGTCTCGCCGGCGGCGGTGCCGATGAGTTCGATCGAGGCGTAGGCAAACACCACACCCTGCATAACGACGACGGCGGGCAGCAGGCCGTTGGGGAACAGGCCGCCGTTGTCGGAGATGAGGCTGAAGCCAACCTGCTGGCCGTCCACCGGAGTACCGAAGATCACGAAGCAGATGCCCACGATCAGGAAGGCAACCAGGGCCACCACCTTGATCAGGGCGAACCAGAACTCCAGTTCACCGAACACCTTGACGCTGATCAGGTTCAGGCCGAGTACCAGCAGCAGGGCGGCCAGCGCCCAGCTCCACTGCGGCACCTCGGCGATGGGCGCCCAGTATTTCTTGAAGAAGTTCATGTACAGCGCGACGGCGGTGATGTCCACGATCGCGGTCATCGCCCAGTTCAACCAGTACAGCCAGCCCGACACGAAGGCGGCCTTTTCGCCGAAGAACTCGCGGGCATAGGAGACGAAGGAGCCGGTGGTGGGCCGGTGCATGACCAGTTCGCCCAGGGCCCGCAGGATCATGAAGGCGAAGAAACCGCAGACGGCGTAGCTGATGACCAGGGACGGCCCTGCCGTGGCCAGGCGCCCGCCGGCACCCATGAACAGGCCGGTGCCGATGGCGCCGCCAATGGCGATCATCTGCACCTGGCGGGGTTTGAGGCCCTTCTGGTACCCCGCATCCTCGTGCTCGATGCTGGTTTCGGCCGTGCGGTCGGGAGCCTTTTGCTCCGGGCTGGCCGCTTGCTGTGTCATCGGTCGTTGTCCTTTTGTCTATGTGATCCGGCCGGGTTGCCGCCGGAGTTAAAAGCCGCAGCGGCAGGCGTTGAAGGGCGTTGGCATGCGCTTAGTTGTGCCCTCTGGTTGTTCGGGGCACTAACAAATGCACCCGTAGACTATGGCACCGGTCACAGCTCAGCGTCAAAACGGAAGCATGGTGACTATTTGCCGCAGTGGCGTTTACGGGCGCCCCCAGCCGTCCAGGGCGGTGGTGATGCTCTCCACCAGGCGGTTGAAGCTGCGTTCGAGGCTGTTGGGCAGCTCAAAACTGCCCATGGTTTCGAGGGAAACGAAACCGTGGAGCGCCGCCCGCAGGAACCGGATTCCGTCAACGGCATCCTCCCCCGTCAGCCGGTAGCCCGCCAGGACACTGTTCATGACCTCCAGGAAAGCGGCTGCGACCTCAGCTTCCTCAGGGTCCTCGCCGGCCAGGGGCAGCATTGTCAGGGGGTACTGTCCGCGGTGCTGCAGTGCCCATCCGCGGTACGCGTCCGCAATGCCGATGATCGCCTCGTCCCTCGACCGGCCGATGGCGGCCTGGGTGATGGCGCGTGTCAGTGAACGCTTCGCCAGGAGGATAACGCCGCGCTGGAGGCCGGCCACGCCGTCGACGTGTTTGTACAGCGAGGGCACCCGGACGCCGAAGCTTTCGGCAACCGCCGCGAGGTTCAGGCCCTCACTGTGCGGCTCGTCCAGCATCTGTGCCGCGCGTTCGACGACGGCGGCCGTACTGAGCCCGGCCCTAGGCATGATCGGGTTCCCCGAAGATGCCGGCAAGGAACGGCAGCATCAGGTCCAGAACCTCATTGGGCGTTTGCGCATGGGGGTAGTGGCCCGCTCCCTCGATGACCTCGAGCCGGCCGAGGCCGGCGGGGAGGTCGGCGATGATGCGTTCGCCCTCGGCGCGGGGGTCCGCCCAGTCCGGGTCGGCGGAGCCCTGGATGATGAGGACGGGGGAGGCGACATCGGCGAGGCGGGCACCGGCGTCGACGGGCGTGGTCTTCATCATGGCCTGCAGGACCTTCATATGCCCCGGGTCCTGCATGGTTGCGGCGATCCGTGACCGTTCGGAAGCCCAGTCGGCGGGCTTCACGGGGATTGCGGTGTCGAGGTACTTCAGCCAATTCGCCACGTTCCCGCGGAGCATGGTGAGCATCAGCTGGACCGAGGCGGCGCGGTAGGGCTGGACGCTGAGCATGCCGGCCAGGTCCATGGACTGTTTCCGAGTGAACGGGGCAAGCTCAACGACGCCGGCAATCAGGTCCGGGGCATCAGCGGCCGCGATGGTGCCGGCGCCGCCGCTGATGGACTGTCCCACGAGAACCGCCGGCCCGCCGAGGTGTTTCACCAGCGCCACGAGGTCCCCGGCGATGTCCGTTCGGCTGTAGCCGGGCCAGTCGGTGCTGGACTCGCCGCAGCCGCGGATATCCAGGTTGGCAACCCGGTAGCCGGCGGCGACCAGCGCCGGCATAACGAAGCGGTAGGAGCGGCGGCTGTCGCCCATGCCGTGGGCGAGGACCACAAGCGGGCCGTCCCCCTGCAGGTCGTAAGCGAGGCGGTGTGATCCAATGCTCATGTACTCGGTCATGATGTGCCCTCCGGCTAGGTGTGTACGGCAAAGCTAACATCCTTAGCTACAAAGCACAACGGGTTAACCATTCAGCAAACGGCAGCTGTTGCTGCCGGGCCGTGGTCAGGCCGGTGACGCAGTGGCTGCCCCCAGATGCAGGGTGTCGGCCCGTTCCGCCGTCGACGCGGCACCGGACTTGCGCCGGCCGCGTGCCGCATGCAGGCCCAGGGCGCTGCCCGCTGCAAGAACCCAGCACAGGAGAATGAGGACCGGCGCCAGAGTGCCGCGCCCGCCGAAGTAGCTCGTGTCGGTGATGGCACGGAATGCGGCACCCGGCGGTAGGCCGGCGCCGATGCGGGCGATCGCGGCCGGCATCAGGAAGGCGCTGACGGTGGCGCCGCCGGCGGCGTTGCCCAGCGTGGTGAACAGGAGGGTGGAGATGATGTTGCCGAAGGGGCCCAGCAGGCTGGCGAAAGCCAGGGAGGAGAATGAGACCCCGATGCCCAGCAGCGTCAGTATCGGGATCACCGCCACCGCAGGGGAGGGGACGGCCCCGTATACCGGCCCGGCGAGGATGGCGGCTGCTGCGGCAATCGCCACCGCGCCGGCCACGAGGGTTAGGACCCGCCAGCGGAGCCGGACGAGGGCGGCAACCGAGTACATGATCTGCGCCAGGATGAATGAGGCGAGGGTGACACCGAAGACGAGATAGAAGCCGGACAGTCCCTGCAGGTCCTGCCGGGCGAGCGGTACGGCGTCCGTGGTGGACACGATCGGCAAATGTGCCGCTTCAGCCACCCCTGCGGCCATGGCGCTTGCCGCCCCCACCGCACTGCGCCCGTTAGCCCCGGCCGTGATCAGATCCAAACCCGCCGCATCGGAACGGGGTATCAGCGCCGCCACGGCCTGATGCTCTTGGAGCAGCCGCCGGGCCGCCGCCTCGTCAGCGGCCGGAACCACGGCCGCGCTCGCGCCCAAGGCACGGGAGGCGCCGTCGGCCAGATCCGTGCCCACCACCACCAGGGGCAGATGATGCGGCTGCGGGTCCCGTTGAAGCCCCACATATAGGCCGACAAAGGCGGCGGCAACTAGGGCCGTGACGATGATCTGGCTCCCCAGCATGGCCACCAGGCGGCCTCCGGTTGGTCCCGGCGATGGCGTGGCGGGCTTGGATAAGCTCATGATGTCCCCTTTAGGTTGTAATCAACTGATTACTTAACAAGTAATCGAATGATAACCTCAATGCATGGATAAGCAAGCCCCCCGCCAGACTGTTCCCCGTTTGTCCGCGGCAGAGCGGCGCCAGGAGACCCTGGGTGCGGCAGCCGAGGTCTTCGCGCAACACGGCTACCACGGTGCGACGACGGACCGGATCGCCCGTGAAGCGGGCATCAGCCAGGCCTACGTGGTGCGGATGTTCGGGACCAAGGAACAGCTTTTCCTCGCGGTTATTGGCCAGTCCCTGGATTTCATCCTGGACGAATTCCGCAAGGCCCTGCCCGGGGATGAGTCGTCAAGGTCGGAGCGCCTGGGTGCCGCGTACATCCGGCTGGCTGAGCAGCGCGGCGTCCATCTTCCCCTGATGCATGCCTTTGCGATGGGCTCGGATCCCGTGATCGGGGCCGCAGCACGTGCGGGTTTTGTTCGGTTGCTGAAATTCCTGCTGGAGGAAGCGGAGCTGGCCCCCGATGAGGCCGACGGCTTCATTGCCCGTGGCATGCTCGTCAATACCCTGATGGGCCTGCGGATGGAGATGGACCCGGACCCCGCAGGCAATCAGCTGGCCGAGCGGGTGTTAAGGAAACCCCGCCCGGCCACGCATGCACGATGATGCGCCGGTAATACTAGAAGGGGGCGGCACCGGACCTGTCGATGAACGTGCCGGTGGGGCCGGAGCCGCCGCGGGTGGCCAGCTCCACGATGGCGTCCGTTCCCTGGCGTACCGTCTGGGTGCCCTGCTGCCGGTTGAAATCAGTGGCGGTGTAGCCCGGGTCCGCCGCATTAATGCGCAGCTCCGGGAACGCCTTGGCATACTGCACGGTCAGCATGGTCACCGCGGACTTGGAGGAGGTGTACAGCGGCATCACCACGGTGGACTCGACACGCTCCGGGTCGTGCGCAAAGCCGAAGGAACCCACTCCGCTGGTGACGTTCACAACCGTTCCCGCGGCGGACTTCCGCAGGAGCGGCAGGAAAGCGTGCATCATGCGGACAATGCCCACCACATTGGTGCCGTACACCGCCTCTGCATCGGCTGCCGTCAGTTCCTCCGCCTTGGCGTAGGGTCCGGGAATGCCCGCGTTGTTGACCAGGATGTCCAAGCCGCCGGCAGCTGCCACCGTCTTGGCGGCGGCCTCCACGGAGGAATCACTGGTGACGTCGAGCTGGACGAACATGCCGCCGAGTGCCTCGGCCGCTTCCCGCCCGCGGACTTCATCGCGCGCCCCCATCCAGACGGTATGCCCCGCTTCGAGGAGACGGCGTGCTGTTTCATAACCCAGGCCCTTGTTGGCGCCGGTAATCAGTGTTGTTGTCATGGCCTTAGTCTTGATCCGCTGCGGACTGATGTCGTGGCACGGGCCAGCATAGGGACTGCCAATGCCACCCAGAACCGGTTTGCGGCTGTCACACTCTAGCCATGCAGGATTCTGACTTGGGTGCCCTTCTCCGTTCCTGGCGGAACCGGCTGCAGCCGGCGGACGCGGGCCTGCCCGTTTACGGGTTCCGGCGGGCGCCGGGGCTGAAGCGGGAGGAGCTGGCCCAGCTGGCAGGTGTCAGTGTTGATTACCTGGTGCGCCTTGAGCAGGGCCGTGCCCGCCGGCCCTCCGCCCAGGTGGCGGCGGCACTGGCACGTGCGCTGCAGCTGAGCGACACCGAACGCTCGCATCTCTTCGAGATTTCCGGGCTGCTTCCGCCCGGGCCCGGAGAAGTTCCGACGCATATCCCGCCCGGCGTGCAGCGGCTGGTGGCGAGGCTTGGTGAAGTACCGGTGGCCGTGTTCACCGCCGCCTGGGACCTGCTGTCCTTCAGTCCGCTGTGGGCGGCCCTTCTCGGGGAGCCCATCCCGCCCGACAAGGGGCGTCCCAATCTCCTGCGCTCGCACTTTGCCGGGCGAACGCTGGGCAGCAGCGGAATTCGGATCATCTGTCCGAAGGACAGCTTGGAGCTTTTTGAAGCATCCCTGGTGTCGGACCTGCGCCGCGCTTACGGACGGTACCCGCATGACCGCAGGGTGCAGGAGCTGGTTACTGATCTGGCTGCGTCCAGTGAACGGTTCCGTACACTGTGGGACAGCGGAACCGTCAGCGAGCACCAGTCCGAAATGAAAGTGGTGCAGAACGCCGTCGTCGGGGATGTGGAGCTGGACTGCGACATTTTCACCGTGGCCGGCACGGACCTGCACATTGTCGCCTACACGGCTGCCGCCGGATCCGAGGCGGCAGGAAAACTCGATTTCCTGCGCGTCTCGGCTGTCACGGCGACGGCACTTCAGCTGGACGGTTGAGCGGAGGCCCCCGCGCCGGCCGCGGCCGCGCTCACCAACCGCCGCGGGTGGGCGTGTGTCCCTTCCGCGCGTCATCGGGCATCGGCATTTCCGCACGCAGGCCCAGCAGCCGGATGGGACGACCGGGCTCAATGGCGCCGGCCAGGTCCAGCGATCGGGCCAGGACCTCGTCCCGGTCAAAGGTTTCCGGGATTTTCCGCGCGTGCGTTTTGGTGGTGAACGGTGCGTACCGGACTTTCAGGGTCAAGCCGATCACCGGACGGCCCTCGGCCGCGACGTCCTTCAGGACATTCGCGGCCAGCTCCCGGACGGCGGCTTCCACCTGTGCCGGCTCGGTAAGGTCCTGCTGGAAGGTGGTTTCCCGGCTGTGCCCGCGCGCCACCCAGGGCGTGTCATCCACCGTGCTGGACCCGTCGCCGCGGCCCAGCTCCGCGTACCACGGCCCCATCTTCGGGCCGAACTCCGGCACCAGGGCCTGCGGATCGGCAGCGGCCAGCTCCGCAACGGTGCTGATGCCGAGTTTGGCCAGCCGGCCGGAAATCTTGGCGCCGACACCCCACAGCTCCCGGGTGGGGCGGGCACCCATCACCTCCAGCCAGTTCTCCCGGGTGAGCCGGAAGACGCCGGCGGGTTTGCCCAGGTCGGTGGCGTTTTTGGCCCGGACCAGGGTGTCGCCGATGCCCACGCTGCAGTGCAGCTGCGTCTGCTCCAGCACGGCGGACTGGAGGTGCCGGGCGTAGGCTTCCGGATCTTCCGTCTGCGTGCCGACAAAGGCTTCGTCCCACCCCAGCACCTGTACGACGGCGCCGGGTTGGGCACGCAGGGTGGCCATCACGACGTCGGACGCGGCCAGGTAGGCTTCGGTGTCCACGGGGAGGATGACGGCGTCGGGCACCTTGCGGGCGGCGACCCGCAGCGGCATCCCGGAGCCCACGCCGAACGCCCGCGCTTCGTAGGACGCGGTGGAGACCACGGCGCGTTCGGTCGGGTCGCCCCGGCCGCCCACAATCACCGGTTTGCCCGCCAGTTCCGGGCGCCGCAGCACTTCAACGGCCGCAATGAACTGGTCGAGGTCAACGTGCAGCACCCAATGGTTTCCGCTCACGCGACCAGTGTGCCGCAGGCGCGGCTGCCGCGACCAGCAGAATCACCGGATGCTGCACTCCGAAAGACGCCTAGGCGAAGTGGGTTGCCACCTTGGAGGCGGTGACAGATTCCACCAAACGCTCGGCCAGTTCGCGCAGCTTGATGTTCTGGTTGCTGGAGGCGCGGCCGAGGATGGCGAAGGCCTCCTCCTGGCTGCAGCGGTTCTGGCCGGCGACAATGCCAACCGCAACGTCAATGGCGGTGCGGGATTCCATGGCCTTGCGCAGGTTCTCACCCATGTCCTGGTGGTTGGCGATCTGCACGGCAACCTGAAGGGTGATGGCAGCTTCCTCCGCATACTCCTGAACGCGGCCGGTCAGCTCTTCCGAGAAGATCCCCTTGGCCCGGGCATAGAGATTCAGGGCGGCGCCGCCGTCGTTCCCAATGAGCAAGGGCACAGCAAGCATCGAGTGATAGCCCCGGCTGCGGATCTCTTCGAAATACTCCCGCCAGCGGGGGTCCGTGCCGGTGTCGTCCACCAGGCTTCGTTCATCAGTCTCCGCCGCGTGCAGGCAGGGCCCGTCGCCGTACCCGTACTGCAGCTCGTCCAGTTCGATCGCCTCCGGCCCGCTGGTGGCCACGGTCTGGGCGTGTTTGTCCCGCTTGAGGGTAATGCTGCAGAGAATCTTGGTCGGGTCACTGAACAGGTCAGCCGCATGGACGGCAAAGGCCTCCAGGAACGGACTCACTACCGGGTGGTCGAGAATAAGCTTCTGCAGTTGCGCGGCGACTGAGGTTCCCGGGGTATGGACTGACATGTTCTAAGCCTATCCAACACGCCGAAAGCGAGGAGGCCGGGCCCTCCCGGGGGGGTGGGGCGGCCGCCTGCCGGCCCCGAGATATGCGCGTCGTGCGTATTATACTCCCCAACCACCCCCCGCCCCGGGGGGGGGGGGGGCCCCTGGTGGGGGGGCGCCCCCGGCCTCCTGCCTGCAGCTACTTCTGCTCGTCGTCCTTGTTGCCGCTCATCTTGTCCTTGACCTTGTCTTTGGCCTGATCAACCTGCTCGGGATGATCCTTGGCCGCGTCCTTGGCCTTGTCTGCCATGCCGCCCAAATCTGCCATGGGATTCTGCCTTTCCTCACTGGGGGTTGAGGCTCAGGTCCAGCTGCCTCGGTGGGTATCACCCATCCTGCACCCGGCCGCGGCCGGGCGTAACCCCCGCACGGTCCGGCACCGGACCTTACTTCCCTTGACTAAGCGTTTTCCACGCGGATGAGGATCTTTCCGGTGGTGCCGTTCTCGACAGCGTCGTGCGCGGCAGCGGTTTCCTCCAGCGGGAACCAGGTGAGCGGGAGCCCGGCGGATTCACCCACCGGCAGGACGCCGTCGCGCAGAGCTGCGGTGATGTCCTCTGCCGCGGCGTGCTGGGCCGCTTCACCGACGGTGTAGATGAGCACACCCTGCCAGCGGACGTTCTTGGCGAAGCTGGCGACGATCGGAGCGGTGAATTCCTCGCCGTTGTTGTTCGCGTAGTAGGCGATGCTGCCGTGGTTGGCGATTACGTCCACGTCGAGTGCCGCGTTCTGCGCGGGGGAGACCTCCACGATCTGGTGGACGCCGTCCGGGGCGATCTCGCGGATCCGGTCCGCCTCGGCGTCGTCCGGGTAGCGGACAATGTGCTGGGCGCCGGCAGCGCGCGCCAGCTCGGCCTTCGCATCGCTGCTGACCGTGGCAATCACGGTGGCACCGGCCCACACGGCAAGCTGGATGGCGGCGTGCCCGACAGCGCCGGCCCCGCCCTGGACGAGGACGGTCCGTCCGGCGAGGGCGCCCGGGGCGAGCCGGGTGGGACCGTCTTCATGCACGGTCAGCGCGCGGTGCGCAGTCATGGCCGGGACGCCGAGGCTGGCCGCGACGTCGAATCCGATGCCCTCGGGCAGCTTCACCGCACGGTCGGCCGGCAGGATCGTGAATTCCTGCGCGGTGCCGGTGGGGCGGCCGTGCGCCGCGAGGTAGATCCACACCCGGTCACCGGGCTGCAGGTCAGTAACCCCTTCGCCGACGGCGTCAACGGTGCCGGCGCCGTCCTGGTTCGGCACCACCTCGGGGAAGGCAAGGTTTCCCGCGGCGCGGGCCTTCCAATCGGTGGGGTTTACGCCGGAGACCGCGACGCGGACCCGCACCTCCCCCGGACCGGGCGAGGCGACGTCGCGCTCCTCGAGCGTGAGGACGGATGAGGGGCCTGTGGTGGAGTACACGATTGCTTTCATTGGCGGTACAAGGCACGGCGTCCTTCTTCTATTCCCGCCCGGAATGAAAAAGTCAGCACACTGTCCGTTATGCTACCTACCGATGCGGCGGATCCGCCGTTGAATACGTCAGTTCTATGGGGGGAAAGAGAACGTGTCTCAAGAGACCAGTTACAGCAATTCCGGAGGATTCCAGCCCGCAACTCCGGCACCAGCCAAGGCCATGGCTCCGGCACGGGCGAAGACGGTGGAAACCGCCTTCTGGCTCCTGCTGGCTGCAGCGGCTACGGTGCTGATCCGCATTCCGGTGGCGATCGTGACCGCTAACCAGGACCGGTACAAGTCCCAGATGGAGCGCTCCCTCGGGCCGGAAAACGCTGAGATCTGGGCCAATAACCAGATCGAAGGTTTTACCACGGCGGGCATCATCACCGCCCTCATCCTCATCGCGTTGGCACTGCTGTCCCGGATGGGCCACGGCTGGCCGAGGATTGTGCTCATTGTGGTTGTGGTCCTGACCGCGCTGAACACCCGGGTGCAGTTCTCCGGGAGCCTCGTGGATGTTTACGAGGTTGCCTGGGTGACGCTGGTATCCGTTGTCCTGACCCTGGCGGCAACCGTGCTGTTGTTCCTGAAGCCGTCCAGTGACTACTTCAAGGCCAGGAAGCAGCACCGCAAGAGCAAGGCAGCGGCGCAGGCCTAGGCCGAGCGTGGACTGCGGCCGTCCGGTCAGCCTGCGCGGCTGCCCGGACGGCCGCGTCCGTTCTGCGGACGTAGGCTGGAAGCATGCGACACGAAACCCTGTGGGAAGCCAAGAAGCGACAGAATCCGGGACACTCGGCCTGGTACATCTCCCGGTTTGAGCAGATGCGCCGCGATGGCGCTGATCTGCACGGCGAGGCCCGGCTGGTGGATGCAATGCTGCAGCGGGGTGCCCGGATCCTCGACGCCGGAGCAGGTCCCGGACGGGTGGGCGGGGAACTGGCCCGGCGCGGCCACACGGTCGTGGGCGTGGATGTGGACCCGGAACTGATCGACGCCGCCCGGCAGGACTTCCCCGACGTGCAGTGGTTCGTAGGCGACCTGGCCGAGCTGGACCTGCCCGCCGCGGGCGTGGCCGAACCCTTTGACCTGATTGTCTGCGCCGGAAACGTCATGACATTCCTGGCGCCGGGCACCGCCGTCGACGTGCTCACGCGGATGCGGAACCATCTGGCCCGCGACGGCCGGATTGTGGTGGGCTTCGGCGGCAACCGCGGCTACGCGTTCGACACGTTCTTCGACGACGCCGCCGCGGCCGGACTGCGGGTGGAGCAGCGCTTCGGCACGTGGGACCTGCGGCCGTTTACGCCGGAGTCTGATTTCCTGGTGGCGGTGCTGGGCCGGGCCTAACCGCCGGCTTTGCCCGGACTGCTAGTTCTTTTCGAGCACCACGGCGGTGCCGTTTGCGGTAACCGCAAAGAGGAAGGGGAGATACAGGGTGCCGCCGGAACTGGTTGCGGTCTCGGGATCCATGGTCAGGTAATCGAAATCCACGCCGATCACGGCGTTGCATCCGAGTGCGTAGGCCTCCTCCTTCAACTTGGCGAGGGCGGTTTGCCGGATATCGGACAGGCCGGCCAGCAGGTCCGCACCGACACTCTTGTTCACGCCGCTAAACCAGCCGTGCCCGAAGCCGGGTAGATAGAAAGGCCGGGGGGAGAGGGGCCGGATCGCAGATCAAGGGATTCCGGGCCCTTCCGTCGTGTGCCCCGAAATTCCCTGGGTGCGCGTGCGGCGGCCTCCGCCGCGCGCTCCCCGGCCGCCGCAAGGACACGCTGCGCGTCCACCACACCCAAGCCAAGGTCACCGGGCCGCCGACAACGCGCCCCCGTCAGAAGATCGTTGGCCAACACGGTAATGCGGCCTTTACCAGCCAGAAGGACACCGCCGGTATTTTGGGAACTTATGAGGACGCGAGAAAGGGGCCGAGTCCTTCCGCGGAAGACTCGGCCCCTCACCGGTAATGCTAGTGAAGAAGCGTCACCAGTTTACCGTCGCTAGGAGGAGGGCGGCTCCTATGAGAGTGCAAACCACGGAAGCGGCATAATATTTTCGTCGTTGCGATGGTGTCCCTCCCATATGGGAGGGAAGAACCGCGAGCGATAGTGCTGTGAGGCACAAAAGGGCAGCGGGTATTAGATACCACCAGATCACGGCTGTGCCGCTCCCGTCACCTTGCCAATACCTGCCCCCACGAGTCCTCCAGCAACGAATGCCCCTGTTCCTACAGCACAGGCGGCACCTACGTCTCCTAGAGACGTTGACTCCCCATCGATGGCATTGCCGATTCCTTCACCTAGGGCACCGGCTAAACAACTGCCGGCAGCGCCGGCGACCCAGCCACCTATAGAAGTTTTCAAACCTACACCTATAGCAGTGCCTACAGCGCCCACTACGGCGTCGGCTAGTCCTCCAACAGCGTCTCCCAGTGAGAAGAGACCGAGTGGGTCAGAGTTGTTGACGGGATCGTTAGCTGCGTACGCATGGCGGTTGGCATTAGCCGGGTTAAGGGGGGTGTCCAGGGTGTCCATTTGAGTCCACCGTCCGATGCCGGGGTTGTACCAGCGTTGGCCGTATTTCACCCACCCCGTGGCCCGGTCTTGGAGCCCGATCTTGAAGGTGTACGGGTTCTGCGGCACGCCCAGGCCCCCAGAGTCTTCGGTGAGGGCGGGCCTGCCGTAGGGATCGTAGGCATAGGCGAAGGCCACATACTTGCCGCTGGTGATCAGGGCGGCAGGGTTACCGGTGCCGTCGTAAACATACAGGGACTGCATGCCGGAACTGGTACGCAGCATCAGCGGCTCACCGGTGACCGGATCATGTTCCACATAGGCGGTGAGGTTGTCCTTCTTCAACTGCTCAATCACCGGTAGTCCCTGCGCGTCCGTGCGGCCGTAGGTGAGCTGATAGGTGCCCTGAGGCGTGGTCTGGGACAGCAGCTCGTTCTGGGCTGGGCCTGCGTACTTGTAGGTGTAGGCCTCCCCGCCAACAGTGGCCGTCGTCATCTGTTCGGCCCCGTTGTACCTGTACGTCCCGGAGGGGTCGGCGGTGAGGTTCCCGGCGCCGTCCTTTTTGGGCACGGCGGGATAACGCTATGGACATGATGACCCCCGAAGAAATCGAGACTGACGCGGAGGCTGATTGCTCCGGTGAGTGCACGCTAAACCCGGCGTTATGCGCTTGTCTGCGGCGAGACAGTACCTGTCTTTGCGAATAGAAACAGGTGTTTTCCCCATGGTGGTCTTCCGCCCCTCTCAAGAGGCACTAACACGGAAACACGGAAATCTGTGTTCCTGTGGGATGGCGATCAGGTGTTCTGGTGCGACGAGTTGAGCGTTTACTTGGAAAAGGGTCGTAAAGTTCGTGGCAGGGCGGGGCCCCAGCAGCGCTCAAAGATTTCTTCTCGGGATGAAACCCACCGTATCCGTGAGGCGGAGAAGAACGGTTACAGCCCCAGCAGTCGGGGCCGGATCAGCAAAGTCATCGTCGAGGCCTATCAAGCAGCCAGCTCCTAAACAGGCCGGCCCGCTTCCGCCCTTACGGATAAGCTCGGAAAGCTTTCCCCGGAGAGGACTGACATATGCGCTGTTATCGGCTTTTAATCACATCTCCGGAAAATTCATCCAGATACCCCCAAACCGTACGAATGGTTCAGAGCGGGTGATCCCAATGGTCTCGGTACAGTGAGCGCATGATTACTTCTGGGTTTAAGGCCCTTTCCGGTGTCGCTCTTTCCGCTCTGCTTCTCGCCGGCTGCGCCGCGCCGGCTCCCTCAACCGCCGCAGAGGAGACTTCCGCCCCAGCGGTTCCGACACCGTCGGCACCAGCGACTCCGGCCGTGAAGATGACTGATACGGAACGTGTGGCCGCGGCAGAGGCCGCAGTTCAGGCTGAACTCCCCGATGCTCCCATTTGGAAAGGTATGAGCTTTGAGGGGGTCATCGTCAATGAATCCGAGGTCTGCGTTGACCGCACCTACGAGCCAGGAGGGGGCCTGGATGGTCTTGGTGGGAGTGCTGGCTATGTTGTCGTCAGGTTCCCAATGGTCACCCTGGGAGAGCCTCAGGACGGACTTTGCGCAAGCTATCTACCAACAGACGAAAAAGTACAGGCCCCTGTCGACGTGCCCTCTGAGGTGGCTAAAGATCCCGGTCTGATGGTCAGCACCACATTCGGAGATGAGTGGCCGCTGACCGTTCCTTATGTAGTTGCACACTGTGAGGACATCACAGTGTCAGGACGATCCCTCCAAGTGGCGACCGTAGATGATTCAAATGGCAAGACCTACGCAGTAAACGGAACAGCCAAGGATCACGGCAACTTTCTCGACATTGATCCGATTTGGGCGTCGAATCCAGATGTTTCCGGGCTAAAAAAAGACATCAGCCCGGTCATTGATGCCGCTCTTGCGCTCTGTGATTAATCTTCCCAAGAGCAGGACTCGTGTGGGCCGTATCGGAGGTTGAAGCGTCGTGCGTCGGCGAACGGTCGTTTTCCAACATCGGGAAATGGCATAGTCCGACCGTGCCCGGAAGCCCCTGCAGTATGTTTTGCTAAGCGGTCCAGTCGCGAAGCAGGTAGTAGGAGTCAGGTTGGATCCGCCTCTCTCGACGAGAGGCAGCTCCAACCGGTACGGATCAGCCCATCCCCACGGTGGATCCTGCCTTTGACTTGGTTGCTTTGCTCGTCGAGTTTGAAGGGAGCTTCGCTCCCAGCTCTATTGCTGAAGCTCGACGCGTCATAGAACCTTTTCACAACCTCTGCCTCCTGGTGGGAATTGTGATCATTGTTGCTCATTGAGCTAGGCCGGTGCGTCACATACGCCATAGAGGGATCCCTGTACGGTCGGCCTGGGAGTCCTCGGCTTGCGAGAGCTTTGCTCAAGCGTCAGCCGTCGTCCCCGGCAAAGTAATGTTCGACGATTGGCCACCAGTGTCGGTCGGCTAGCTCTAATCGGGCACGGTCAACTCCAATCCACTCTCCAACAGCAATCGGTTGTTCGGAGCTGGCAACTAGAAATACGGGCACGTGAGCCCAGGGCACAGGGTAGATGTAGTTGGAGTTGGGAGTCGAGACCACATTTCGAACAAAGCCAATGCAGTGGACCATGACGTCAGCTTTCTCGAAAATCTCCCATATCAGTCGCGAAGTACCTAAAGATAGGGACTCGCGGCTAGATCGGTCGTACAAATAACGGGTCGGGAGATTTAGTCCTCTGGTAGTTGGAACACAGAAGAATTCCGGCTCCTGGCCTAGGATCCGTCGGATGATGAGCAGCCGCGTGACCACTGCTGGCTCTGCGGCAGGACAGTTGCTTCCCACCCATGTTTCTGCTGAGCAGCCAGGCGGCAACCAATCGGTCCCGACAGTAACGCCAATCTTCTGCAGCTCTGTCATGAATTCATGCTACGGGTGGCTGCGCCTGCATTCGAGGCGACATGACGTCCCTCCCGCCGAAGTGTCCGCAAGCCGGTCTAAAGGTCAAGTGAGAGTCCGTTGAAAAGTGTGCTGTCAAGGATCCCTAAGCGGGACAACTGGCCAGTTTCGCCACCTTCCCCGGCTCTTGTCAGGTAGATCGGCGGGGCACAATAAGGCCGTTGTTTCGTCACATGCTCTGATCGGGTTTGGACTCAATGTCACACGCCTACAGGTCCTCTTTGAGGAGCTGCTCAGAGTCATCAAACAGGTCCGGCCGTACCCGACGCGCAATCTCTTCAGCTATTGCGGCCACAGTGTACTGACTAGTGGACCTGGCGACCTTGTCAGCTAGCGAGGGGCTTTCCGCCATGACCTCGTCTCTTGTTACTTTGTGCCAGATCGGAAGAAGATTCTGCTCGCCTGAAACCGAGCGAGTTACCATCCCGTCCAGCTCGTATTGAGGCCATCCTTTTGAGAAGAAGTGCTCAGATAAAATGACTACTCCGAAAGCGCTCCGAGCTAGACCTTGGTCAATTTTCCTTCGCAGGCTGTCACCGATTCCCATCTGAAACTCGTCGAACCAAACTCGTACGCCGAATCCTTCAAGCGCCTCTCGTAGGGGACGGGCTACGGCGACTTTATCCTCACTGGCGTGGGAGATGAAAACATCCCACACCTCGAGAGAGGCGTTGGATGTTACAGCCGGCGGAAGCTCCGCCCGTACCTGAGAAAGCGTAGATGGCTTCGCGCTACGTGCGACAGGCAATGGTGGCGGATCTACAGACACTGATGACTTCACCCGAGCGTTCGCGGCCATGCCGATGAGGTCAACTGTCACGTACCAATGTCCATCACGAGGCACCGTCATCCGGTGGGGGGACCTTTTGACGAGCCCTCCGCCGTGTAGACGGTGCCGCCTTCCTGCTTTATAAGCGGAGAAATTGGACGAATTAAGTAGGCGCACGTTAGCGGCGCTGCCCTTTAGGGTGACCACAACCGTGGATCCGCGCTTAACCTGCTTCAGATCGTAGCTTTGAAAGTTTGCCATACTGGTCCCCCTGATTGCGTTGAACCCAGTGTATGAGCAAAAACTGACACAACTGGAGATGGCGACGCCGGACCTGATGAGTAAATGGTTCTTGGAGTTTGCATGAGAACGCCCGTAAGCCGGTGGCCAAATGCGAATAGAGTATGACGGTGCCTTCGCTTCTCAACCGGCTCATCTATGTTGATGACTCCGGCAACCCTCGGTCAGGACTAGTCGTATATGGATGGGTGGAGTTCACTCCCGACCATTGGCCCTCCGCCCTAGGTAACTGGCTGCAGATGCGTAAACGCCTTTGGCGAGAGCACAGGATCCCTCTCACTCAGGAGCTGCACACCACTGAGTATGTAAACGGGCGCGGCCGTATTTCCACGCAAATCCCGGATCGGCATATCCACAACGGAGTCGAGTATTGGAAAGACTTCGGACGGGAGGTTGCTTTGGAGTGTCTGGAAACGCTACGAAACACCGAGGGACTGAGTCTTGGAGCGGTGTACCGAAAAGGGAAACCCGAGGACATCGCGCACACGCGCCAGCAGGCCTATGCGGCACTAGTTGATCGTCTGGAAGCGGAACTGGCACGATCCGATTCATTGGCGCTTGTTTTCATGGACGGTGACGGAAGCGACACCTCATACCGCAGCACCCACCGGAACCTGCGGCTCAGTCAGCGGCGCGTGATCGAAGACGCGATCCACCTGGACTCCCGAAGCTCACAGCTCGTGCAGATGGCGGACCTCGTGGCTTGGTGCGCCAACTCTTCGATAGACCGGCATCCGAGGAACGAGTTTGCCTGGGAGTGGTTTGAGAAGTACCTCAGCGAACGGGATCCCAGACGCAGCCCGCAAGAAATATGAGTCGGTTAAACAGCTAGACCCCCTGATCCACGTGTGTGGGGGGGTCTGCGCTTATGACTATAGCTGTATAGAAAACTTGTTACAAGCCAAAATATAAACCTAGAGTTCGCTGAAAAGTTAGATACGGATTCCTGGAGGTCCCCAGCACTAGAATTCATGAGACGTGTTCTACGTGCCCCTTTAGCGTAGGGATTGCCCGTGCCGCGGTGTGAATCGCCCCCGGTTCCGTTTCAGGGTCGGCAATGCCGGCTCTGTTCCCCCGGAGCGCACGCCAGCTGCAGACTACCTTCAGGATCTAAGTCACCAGCCGTCGCCCCAACCTATGTGTAGCAGCGGGGCAGCGGTAAAGTTCCGCCGGTGCGGGGCTGTCCTCGTACGAGCCGCAGGCGAGAATGTCTCCGACATCCTCGAGGGCCTGCCCGATGGCTTTCCAGTTCTGGTCGTATGACTCCCAGCGGGGCACGCGGGCTCACACATCCGGATCCGCCACTCGCGGAGCCAATTGATCCAATTGATCCGGTGTTGCCCGCCACCAGGTGAGCGGGCGGTGTATGTCGATACTTAACCACGGCATGGTGCTGTCCTCCAGGCCTTTATTTGTGTTGGCGAATGCCACTGCGGGGAAATCATGCCAGCGTGCGTTGGCGGGGTCGCGGAACCATTGGTCGACGTTTTCGGGCAGGTAGCGGATGACCCGCTTACCCAGCAGATAGTAGTCCGGGCCGATGTTTCGGCCTCGCCATTCGGCCAGCTCCTGGACACTGACACCGTATTTACGGGATACCTGTTCCGGGGTGATGAGTTGCTTCACGGACTTGCTCCTTTTCTCTTTGCCACCGTTCCTTTCGGCAACGCCGTCAAGACTTGCCCGCGAAGTGAATTGGCCAGCCGGAGCCGGGGGACTGTGGAATACCGGAGGGCGCGAAGCGAGTGAGGATATGCCGCGAAAGCTCCCGGCGCCGGCTTGCCAAGAGAAGGGCGGGCAGTACCATCCAAAGCCGAAACGGAACGGCGCAGCCGGTTAAAGTCTCAGGAGCGAAGCTCCCCGCATACAGTAATGGCCGTGTGCTCCGCGCCGCTTGCTCCGCGACCGCCCGCCGGGTAGTTTTTGGAGCCGTTGCGCCCCAACGCTGCACGGCAGTACGCTCCTCTCACCGGAAGTAAAAATACGGACCTGTTGCCCGTACGCATACGCCGCCCGCCGGGCAGCCACTTCTCCCTAATCAGAGGAGTGCGCTATGGATAACCGCCCACCTGCTTCCGGACCCGGCCAGGCACCTGCCCCCGGGACCGCACCCGGACCCGCCGGACCGCCCGGGAAATCCCCGCAGTCGCTGCGCGCGGCGTGGCTCGCCCTGACCGGGCTGTCCGCGGTGTTCCTCTTCGAGATGCTGGATAACTCGGTCCTGAACGTCGCGCTGCCCACGATCGGCCGCGACCTGGGTGCGTCGACGGCGGCCCTGCAGTGGGTGACCAGCTCGTATTCCGTGGTCTTCGGCGGGCTGATGATCGCGCTCAGTGCGCTCGCCGACCGGGCCGGCCGCCGCAAGGTCATGCTGGCCGGGCTGGTGCTCCTGGCCGCAGCGAGCTTGGCCACCGTGGCCGTAACCTCCGTAGGGCAGCTGATTGCGGTCCGCGCCGTGATGGGCGTTGCTGCCGCCATGACCACCCCGGGTTCGATGGCCCTGGCCTTCCGCCTCTTTGACGATGAGAGGCTGCGCGTGCGGGCCCTGACGCTCATCTCGACCGTGGGGCTGGTTGGCCTGGCAATCGGCCCCGCAGCCGGAGGGTTCCTGCTGGCCGCCGCCCCGTGGCAGGCGCTGCTGCTGGTCAACGTGCCAATCGCCGTCGTCGCCGTCATCTGCATCCGCGCCGCAATCCCCGCGGACCGCGCCGACGAACTCCACGCCCAGCCCCTTGACCTGATCGGTGCCCTCACCGGCACCATCACCATCGTGTCCGTGCTGGCCGTGCCCGCGCTGCTGGTCGGAGACGGCGCAGCTTCCGGGCGCCCGGAAGCCGTGGCCGCGCTGGCCGTCCTGGCGGGGGCGGGCTTCGCGTTCCGCCAGCGGCATGCGGCCAACCCGCTGCTGGACTTCGCCCTGGTGGCCCGACCGCTGGTGTCCAGCGGCCTGGCCTTCAAAGCCGCGGCGGCACTGGCCGTTGCCGGCCTGGGCTACATGGTGACCCTGCAGCTGCAGCTCGAGTGGGGATGGACCCCGGCCCAGGCAGCTCTGGGGCTGCTTCCGCAGGTTGCGGTCCTTATTGCCGGGGGTGCGCTGATTGGCCCGCTTATCAAGCGGATCGGTCTTGAGCACGCCGCCCGGCTGAGCGCTGCCGCCGTGGTGGCCGGGCTTGCCGTCTACACCGTGTTCGGCCAGCGCAGCTATCCCTGGACTGCCGTGGCCATGGTACTCGTCGCGGCGGGAATGCGCGTGGTGGGCGTGGTCTCCGGCAACAACGTGATGCGCGGCTTGCCGGCGGACCGCACCACCGTGGGCGCGGCCCTCGTTGACACGGCCGGGGAGTTGGCCACCGGCGTCGGCATCACCCTTGCCGGCACGTTCATCGCTGCCGCCTTCACCGGCAGCATTGCCGCGGGGGAGTGGACAGCCGCCCAGGCCGGGCAGTTCCGGGAAGGAACCACGCTCGCCGCCTGCACGCTCACCGCGCTGGCGGCCCTGCTGGTGGGGTTCGGCATCTTCCGCGCCCGCGCGAAGAACGGCGGGCCGGAGAACGGATAGCGGCTCCGGACACGGAAAGAGGCCCGGTTTCCCGGGCCTCTTTCCTGCGGTGCTTGTCCTGCTAGCTGATGGCGGCGCGCAATTCCTTGGCGGCCATAGCGGGGTCATCGGCGCTGTAGATGCCGCCGCCGACGACGGCCACGTTCGCACCCGAGGCCTGGACATCAGCGAGGGTAGCCAGCTTGACGCCGCCGGCGATGGAGAACGCGACACCGGATTCCTTGCCGGCGGTCAGCAGGGTGTTGAGGTCATAGCCGTCCTGGGCCTGCTCGTCGAGACCGGCGTGGAACTCTACGAACTCGGCACCAAGATCGGTGACCTCCTTGGCGCGGGCCGCCTTGTCATCGACGCCGATGAGGTCCACCACAACGCCCTTGCCGTGGGCCTTGCCGGCCTTGATGGCTCCGGTGATGGTGGAATCGTCGGCGACGCCGAGGACAGTCACCAGGTCTGCGCCAGCCTTGAAAGCGATGTCGGCTTCGAGTTCGCCGGCGTCCATGGTCTTGAGGTCCGCGAAGACAATCTTGTCCGGGTGGGCTTCCTTGATGGCCGTGACGGCGGACAGTCCGGCGTTCTTGACCAGCGGTGTGCCGAGTTCAATGATGTCGACGTACTCGGCGACCTTCCCGGAGAGCTCGAGGGCATCTTCGACGGTCAGTACGTCCATGGCGAGTTGAAGCTTCATGGTATTTCCTTTGCTAACTGGGGATGAAGGTAGAGGGGGCACGCGTTATTCGAGGTTCGCGTGCCGGGGCCAGAGGTCCTCGGCGGGGGTGCCGTCGATTTTCCAGAGGGTGTGGAAGACGGCGTCGAGCACCAAGAGCAGTGCCTGCTCGAAGAGGCTGCCGGAGTACTGGCGCGAGGCTGTGCCGCGGTGATCGGTCTTTTGGGCTGCGGGGATGAGGACCACATGGTGCGCTATCCCGGCCAGCTTCGACTCGCCGTCGGTGGTCAGCGCGGCCACACGGGCGTCCACGGAGGCGGCTGTTTCCGCAGCGGCAACTGCGCCGGCAGTGGTCCCGGATCCCGAGGCGACAATCAGCAGGTCACCGGGGCCGATGGCCGGCGTCGTTGTTTCGCCTACGACGTGCACGGTAAGTCCGAGGTGCATGAGGCGCATGGCGTGCATGCGCAGCGCAAGGCCGCTGCGTCCGCCGCCGGTGACGAAGACCCGCCGGGCCTGCCGGATCTCGTTCACCAGACCGGCAAGCTGGTCTTCCTGCAGGCCATCCGCCGCCGCAGCAAGCTCGTCCTGGAGCAGGCTCAGGCTGGCGGGAACGGAGGGCTGCCCTGAAATCTCAGTCACCCGGATCAGTCCGTGCTGATCTGGTGGCGGAACGTGTCCCGGCGGGTGTGGAGGTCCCACAGGACGCCTGCGAGGACGTCGGGATCCTTTTCCGGATCGCCCTCGATGATGCGTCCGCCGATGATGAGCTGGGACACGTGAATGCCCTCCTCGCCGAGGACCTCATTGAGGAGCTGCGCGTAGGCCGCCTGGCCCGCGAACGCCACCGAGGTTCCGGTGACGCCGCGTCCGGGCTTAACGGCCGATCCGCCGTTGACGAAGAGGATGGTGCCGCGGTTCCCGCCCAGGAACCGCATGCCGGGCAGCACCTGGTGGACTGCAGCCACCGGTCCGTAGATGGAGAACTCAACGGGACCCACCAGGTCCGCCGGGGTGGTCTCGAGGACGGGCCGCATGAAGTCCTTCTGCGGCAGCGGACTGTACTGCAGCACCTCTACCGGGCCGAGGGTTTCGGCCGCAGCCTCAAGGGCCGCAGCGATCGATTCCGGGTTGCGGACGTCGGCAGCGAAGCCGCGGGCCTGGACACCGGCCTTGCCGAGGTCTTCGGCTAGCGCATCCAGCTTGGCCTGGTTCCGGGAAATCAGCGCAACGGAGAATCCCTCCGCGCCGAACCGTCGAGCGACGGCAGCTCCGAGGCCGCGTCCTGCACCAATGATCGCGATTGTAGTCATGGTGCTTACAACTGGTTAGGGTGCCGAATAATTCCGTTAGCCCACGTGCGCCACGTCGGGAACCTTCAGCAGGTCCTCCTTGGCCGGGCGGATCATAAAGAACCCGATGGGCGCGGCCAGGAACAGTGCGACGCCGGCCCAGATGAACGCGGTGGAGTAGCCGCTGACCAGCGCCTCCAGGTGCGCTGCTGGCTGCGCCGCGTCGGCGCCGCTCAGGTAGGCGGTGATGGCAGCGGTGTAGACGGCGGTGAACAGGGCGGTGCCGATGGACCCGCCGATCTGCTGCGTGGCAGAGACAGCGGCACTGGCCACACCGGCGTCGTGCTCATCAATCCCGGCCAGCGCCACGTTCTGCAGCGGCACAAAGATCATCGCCAGGCCCAGGCCCAGCAGGATCAGTCCGGGCAGGACCTCCAGGGCGTAGTTGCCCTCCACCGAGATGAAGGACAGCCACACCAGCCCTGCCGCACCCACAACCGGGCCCACGGTCATGGGCAGGCGGACGCCGGTGCGGGGCAGCAGGTTGGACAGCACACCGGCGCCCACCATGATGGCCAGGGTCATCGGCAGCGACGCCAGGCCGGACTTCAGCGGCGAGTAGCCCAGCACAATCTGGAAGTAGAAGATGAGGAACAGGATGCCGCCCAGCAGCGCGGCGCCGGTCAGCGCCGAGGCCAGGAACGCGCCGCCGCGGACCCGATTGGCCAGCACACGCAGGGGCAGCAGCGGATTCGAGACGCGGCTCTCCACCCATACAAACAGCGCCAGGATTATGGCGCCGGCAGCCAGGAAGGCAATGGTTTCCACGCGGGCCCAGCCGTTTTCGGCCTGCGAGAAGCCGTACACCAGGGACGCCAGGCCGGCCACCACCAGGATGGCGCCGGGCAGGTCGTACCGCGTGTTGCCGTGCGCCTTGCTCTCGCGGATCAGCGGCAGGCCGGCGGCCATGGCGACGACGGCGATGGGCACGTTCACCAGCAGGCACCAGGTCCAGCTGGCGTACTGGGTCAGCACGCCGCCGAGCAGCAGGCCGATGGCCGCGCCGCCGCCGCCGATGGCGCCGTACACGGCGAAGGCCTTGATCCGGTCCTTGCCGGTGGGGAATGTGATGGTCAGGATGGCCAGCGACGCCGGGGCGAGCAGGGCGGCGAAGGCGCCCTGCAGTCCGCGGGCGGCCAGCAGCATTTCGGTACTTTCCGCGAAGCCGCCAATGGCGGACGCGACGGCGAAACCGGCCATGCCCACCATAAAGGTGCGCTTGCGCCCCCAGTAGTCGGCAATCCGGCCGCCGAGCAGCAGCAGCGAACCGAACGCCAGCGCGTAGATGGTCACCACCCAGGTGCGGTCGCCGTCGGACATCCCGAGCTCACGCTGCGCGTCGGGCAGGGCAATGTTCACGATGGTGCCGTCCAGGACCACCATCAGCTGGGCCAGGGCCAGCACGGCCAGCAACAGCCAGCGGTGCGGATGCGCGGAGTGGTCGTGCGCTTCAGGGGCGCCGGCAGGGGTGGTGCGGTCCATAAAGGGGAATTCCTCATCAAACGAACTGGTTGGTTGGCTTAGCTAGACTACAGGGATGAGAAGCGACGGCGAAGCTACCCGTGCCAGGGTCATGGCAGCGGCACGTAAGGAGTTTGCGCAGTACGGGCTGGCCGGTGCCCGGGTGGACCGCATCGCGGCAGAAGCCCGGGCCAGCAAGGAGCGGATCTACGCCTATTTCGGCAGCAAAAGCGGCCTTTTCACCGCGGTGCTGGAAATGAACCTGCAGGAAACCACGGACGGAATTCCCCGGGATGCCCTGGACCTGCCCGGTTTTGTCGGGGCCATGTTTGACCACGCGACGGATTATCCAGAGCACCTGCGCATGCTGGACTGGGCGCGGCTGGAAGGAGCGCAGGAGCTGCTGCCGCAGCGACCGTGCGGCCGCCCGGGGCCCGCGGTTGAGGACGTGGCCCGCGCCCAGACAGACGGAATCATCGATCCGTCCTGGGATCCGCATGACCTGGTCACGCTGCTGTTTTCCCTCGCGTCGGCCTGGGCGCAGTCTCCGGAAGTCCTCTTTACCGGCGAAACGGCAGCAAGCCACACTTCCCGGGAACGACGCCGGGAGGCCGCCGTCAACGCCGCCTGCAGGCTGCTGGCTCCGGCAACCGGGTCCTGAATCAGCCAGGGGCGGTTACGCGGCGGGCCCGTCGGTGACGCTTCCGACCTTGTTTAAGAGGCAGGGCGGCTGCACCCACGCGGGGCGCAGCCGCTCCTACGGTCTAGAGCTCCGTGGTGACCTTCCACGAGGAGTGGATGGCGCCGTGGATGTAGTTGACCGCACCCGCGTCACCAACCACGTCGACGTCGATGCCCAGGTTCGCGGCCCGCAGTTCATCCGCCAGCGGCGAGGCCGACGTCGTGCCGTCTGCGTAGACCACCATGTCCGCAGGAGCCGAGAAGCTTTCGCCGTCCTCAGTCCACTCCACGCTCTTGGGCGTGATGCGCGTGACTGAGACGTTGCGGTGGATCTTCACGCCGTGCTTTTCGGCGTCCTTCACCGCGGTCCAGCGCCGCGGCATGGCCAGCGGCAGCCCGAGCTGCTGCTTTTCGTGCAGCAGCGTGACATTGCGGCCGCGTTCAGCCACGAATTCGGACAGTTCCAGGCCCACGAGGGACCCGCCGATCACGACGATGTTCTTGCCCATGGGCAGCCAGAACTTGGTGAACTGGCGGACGAACTCCGGGCTCTTCGTGACGCCGGAGAGCCGGCCGAGCTTGCCGAGGGTGCTCAGCAGGGCGCCGGCCTCTTCAGCGGTGGCGGTGCCGAGCATCATGGCCCGCAGGGTGTCGCCGGTCTGCACGTTGGGCAGGTCGCCGCCGGGGAAATCCGGCTTCGGGCGCACGGCGCCGGTGGCGATGATGACGTGGTCCGGGTGCAGGGCCTTGATGGATTCCACCGTGGCCTTGGTATTCAGCTTCACCGCGATGTTCAGCCGCTTAATTTCGGACTTGAACCACTTCAGCAGGCGCTCGTTGTCCGGGGTGGTCATGGTCGAGAACCACATGGTGCCGCCGAGGCGGTCGGACTTGTCGACAACGGTGACCCGGTGGCCGCGCTCGGTGAGCACGCGCGCGCTTTCCAGCCCGGCCGGACCGGCGCCCACAACTACCACGTGCTTGGTGGCGGAGGCCGGCTTCAGCGGCAGCAGCGCTTCATTGCCCAGCGCCGGGTTGACCGCGCAGAACGGGGTGTCGTCGAAGAAGTTCTCAGCAACGCAGAGGTAGCAGTTGATGCAGGGGCGGACCTGGTCGAACTTGCCGTCGCGGAGCTTGTTCGGCAGTTCCGGGTCGGCCAGCAGCTGGCGTCCCATGGCCGCGAAGTCGATCTGTCCGGCGGCCAGCGCCTTTTCGGAAACCTCCGGCAGCATCCGGCCGACGGCAATGACGGGAACGCTGACGTGCTTCTTGATTTCGGCAGCGTTCTCCAGGTAGGCGCCCACCTTGTTGGGCAGGGGGCCGTCGGTGAAGTTGTCGAACGGGTTCCGTCCCCAGCCGGTGACGTGGATGGCGTCTGCGCCGGCCTGTTCGAACAGCTTGGAGGCCTCCACGGCTTCTTCGAGGGAGAGGCCGCCTTCCTGACCGTATTCCTCACCGGCAACACGGACCAGCACGGCCAGGCGGTCGCCCACCCGCGCCTTGACTGCGCTGATGACCTCGCAGGCCAGCCGCGCGCGGTTTTCCAGCGATCCGCCGTATTCGTCGGTGCGCTTGTTGTCGCGCTGGTTCAGGAACACGCCGAGGATGTAGCCGTGAGCGACGTGGATCTCGATGGCGTCGGCGTCGGCCTTGGCGATGCGCTCGGCGGCGTCGGCCCAGGTGGAGACGAGCCAGGCGATGTCCTCGCCGGTCATGTCGCGGTATTCGGTCTTCTTACCGGCCGTGGCCGCGCCCATCTTGCCGAGCTCTTCGCGGGTGCTGTCGGCCAGGGCGGACATGTCATAGATGTAGTCCGGCTGGTTGGGGGCGAGCACCGGGCGGTCATTGGCCACATCCACGCGGGCGACTTTGCCGTGGTGGGTGGACTGGATGCACAGCTTGCTTCCGGCGGCGTGGACCGCGTCTGCGAGGGCCTTCAGTCCGGGGATGTACTTGTCATCCGAGAGTCCGGGCTCCTTCATGGAAGCGGCGCCGTGCGGGAAGGCGATGGCACAGGCACCGGTGATGATCAGACCGGCGCCGCCGGCGGCGCGGGAGACGTAGTGGTCGATCTCCGTCTGTTCAATTTCACCGTGCTCGGAAACGTTCATGTCCATGGCGGGCAGGACAATCCGGTTGTGCGTGTCCATGGGGCCGATGCGGCCCGGGGACATCAAATGGGGGAAGGTTTTTGTACTCACAGTGGTACTTTACAGCTGATGTTTACACTGTAAACATCTGCGGAAAGAAGGCTGGGTTTTCTGCCTTATTTCGGCAGCGCAGGGCCGTCCGCGTCACGGGCGCCGGGCAGGGGATCCGCTCCGGTTGCGGGCTCGTTGTTTTCATCCCTGAGCTGTTTCACCTCGGACTTGAAGATGCGCATGGACTGGCCCAGGCTGCGGGCCAGGCCGGGGAGTTTGGGTGCGCCGAACAGCACAATCGCCAGAACAACAACAACTAGGATTTGCCAGCCTTCGAGCCTCATAACAGGGAACCTTCCGCGGGGGTGGAGATGGATGAAACGGGAGATGTAACGGGATCCGCCGGCTGGCCATGCAGCGCCCGGATCAGGGAGCGGTCACGGTCGCGCAGGCTCTGGCGCCCGACGGCGGACTCCGGACAGTTCAGTTCGAAGCCGTGATACGCGCCGGGATACACGTGCAGCTCGGTGGGCACGCCTGCCTGCAGCAGCCGGGACGCGTAGGTAATGTCCTCGTCCCGGAACAGGTCCAGTTCGCCGGTCTGGATCAGGGTGGGCGGCAGGCCGGACAGATCCTTGGCCAGTGCGGGGACGGCATAAGGAGAAAGTTCTGCAGCAGCGCCCAGATAGCACTTCCACGCGAACTCGCTGTGGGCCCGGTTCCAGGTGGGAATGGCAGCAAACTCCCGGGCGGAGGGGGAGGTGTGCGTGGCATCAAGCATCGGGTACATCAGGTAGGCGAAGGCAAGGGCCGGTCCGCCGGCGTCGCGGTTCTGCAGAGTGAGGGCCGCGGCCAGGCCGCCGCCGGCGCTGGAACCGGCCACCGCCACCCGCGACGGATCCACGGACAGTGCCGCAGCCGAGGCGAAGAGCCACGCGAGCCCCGCGGCCGCATCATCCATCGCGGCAGGGTAGGGATGTTCCGGTGCCAGCCGATAGTCCACGGCCACCACCACTGCAGCTGTCCGCAAGCACAGGGCGGCGCAGTACGGGGTGTCCAGATCCACGGTGCCGGCAATCATGCCGCCGCCGTGGAGCCAGTAGATGGCCGGATGCGGACCCGCACCCGGCGGCGTGAACACCCGCAGGGCCAGTCCGTCCACGGTGCAGTCGCGGACAGTGACACCCTCCGGCAGGGCGGTTCCGGCCGGAGCTGCGGCGTTCGCGCGGAAGGCTGCCAGTCCCGGCAGTGTGGTGGGCGGGGGGTGCATTAGCGAGTACTCCAAGCCGGGGAGCAGCTCCGGATCCACCCGTGCCAGGAAGGGTTTCATGAGGCCAGCGCGTCCGCGAACCAGCCGGTGATGGTGGCCGGATGGGTGATGGCCGTACCAACCACCACCGCGAAGGCTCCGGCGTCCAGGGCGGCACGGCCCTGTCCCGGGCTGTGGATCCGTCCTTCGGCAATGACCGGACGGCCGCCCAGGTCCAGCCCGGCCAGCTCGTGCAGCAGCTCCAGGTCGGGTCCGTCTGTTTTGGGCCGTTCCCCGGTGTAGCCGGCCAGCGTGGTGCCGATGATGTCCGCCCCGGCCTCGGCGGCAGCAACGGCGTCGGCCGCCGAACCGCAGTCGGCCATCACCAGTGCCGGGGACTGCCGGTGCACCCCGGCGACGGTCTCGGCCAGCGTCAACCCGTCCGGCCGTTCCCGGCGGGTGCCGTCCAGCGCCACGATGTGCGCCCCGGCATTTGCGCAGGCCAAGGCGTGGTGCAGCGTTGGAGTGATGAAGACGCCGTCGTGCCCGTCCTTCCACAAACCGATCACCGGCACCTCCACGGCCGAACGCACCGCCTGGATGTCGACGATGCCCTGCACCCGCACGGCCGCTGCCCCGCCGATCACTGCCGACTGCGCCACCTGCGCGGTGGTGCGCGGATCACGCATCGGCTCGCCGGGGTAGGCCTGGCAGGAGACGATCAGACGGGAGCGGAGGGAATCAAGGTCAAACATGGGAACCTTCGGGAACGGTAGTGAGGGACAGCGCGCGGCGGGCTGCACCGCGGATGGCCGCGGTTTCGCCCAGCTGCGCAGGGACTATGGGCAGCTCGGTGAGCGGGCGGAGCAGTTCGCGCCGTGCGGTGCGCTCCATGGTCTCCCACCAGAGCGGCCCGGCGAACGCCAGTCCGCCGCCCACCACAACGACGGCGGGGTCCAGGATGTTGGCCAGCCCGCCGATGGCGGACCCGGCGGCCGATGCACCGCGGTGCATGGCCTCGGCAGCAACCGGATCGCCGGCAGCGGCCAGCCGGTAGACCTCGCGGGTGTCCCCGGCCGCGCTGCCGCCCAGCCGGGCATACAGCGCAAAGATGCCGGGCCCGGAGGCAATCGCTTCCACATGTCCGGCGCCGCCGCAGCTGCAGGCCAGCGGAACACCGGCCTCGTAGGCGAACGGGGAGGCGAAGTGCCCCACGTGGCCGGCGGTGAAGGTGGCACCCTCGACCGGCTCGCCGTTCAGCACGTAACTGCCGCCCACACCCGTGCCCAGCCCGATGAACAGGACGCTGTCCACACCGGCCCCGGCGCCCAGCCAGCTCTCGCCGAGGGCATGGGCGTGGACATCATTCAGGGCAGTGGAGGGCAGCCCCGTCCGGGCGGTGAGCTCAGCGGTCAGCGGCGTGCCGGTCCAGCCGAGGATCGCGTCGGTCGCGGATACCACGGTGCCTTGGCCGGAGTCGATCACGCCGGCGGAGCCGATGCCCAGCGCGTCCACGGCCAGGCCGCGCCGGGCCGCTTCGTCCTGCAGGGACCGGACCAGCCGTGCGGCGGTCTCCACGACCTCCTCCGCACCGGACTGCGACGGGGTGGCTACGGAGAAGGAGAAGACCACGTTTCCTTCAGCGTCGACAATCCCGCCCGCGGTCTTGGTGCCGCCCAGATCGATCCCGATGACGTGCCGCATGGCGATCAGAGCAGGCCGTTGTGCTCGAGGACCACGCGGATAGCCGCGGTTTCGGCCTCGTTGAGTGCGGTCATGGGCGCGGACATCACGTTGGTGTCAATGACGCCCAGCAGCATCAGCGCGGTCTTGAAGGCACCCAGTCCGGCGGCGCCGGGCGAAACGCGGCCCGGGGTGGGCGCGTACACAATGTTGAACAGGTTGGCCAGACGGTCCTGGATCCGGGCGGCTTCGGCGAAGTTGCCGGCCTGCGCCGCGGCGTACAGTGCCGCGTAACCGGCCGGGTCAACGTTGCCCAGTCCGGGAACCACGCCGTGCGCTCCGCCCAGCAGGGCGCCGTCGACCACTACCTCGTGCCCGGTGAATACGGCGAAGTCCGGCAGGTCCCGGGTGGCCAGCAGAAGCTGGCGGAAGGAGACGTCGTCGCCGGAGGAGTCCTTCACCCCGGCCAGGACGCCGTCCTGCGCCAGGGTTACCAGCATGGGCAGCGGCAGCTTGAAATGGGTGCGGACCGGCACATCGTAGGCGAACAGCGGCACGTCGAAGGCGGCGTGCAGGGCACGGAAGTGGGTTTCGGTCTCGGCCATGTCGGAGATGGCGTAGAACTGCGAGGTGGCCACGATGGCGTCGGCGCCAAGGCCGATCAGCCGCAGGCCCTCCTCGATGACGCGGGGCGTGGTCTGCTCGCTGGCCCCGGCGATCAGCGGCACTTCGCCGGCATTGACCCCGGCGATGGTGCGCATCACCGTGTCGCGCTCGCTGTTGGTCAGGTAGGGGACCTCGCCGGAGGAGCCCAGCACGAACAGGCCGGAAACGCCGCCGTCGAGCAGGTACTTGGTCAGCTTCTCCAGCGAGGCGGTGTCAATGGCGCCGTCCGCGGTGCGGGGCGTGACAACCGGCGGGATAACGCCGTGGAAGCGGGGCTGTGGTGCGTGTGACAAAAACTTCTCCAGTGCTTGGTGTTGGTGCGGGGGAAAGATAAAACGGTCTGGACGCTCAGGTGTGCAGCAGGCTGGGCGCGGCGCCGAGCAGGCTCTTGGTGTAGTCATTGGCGGGTGAGTCGAAGACCTGCCGGGCGGGACCTTCCTCGACGATGCGGCCGAAGTACATGACGCAGATCCGGTCCGAGACGTAGCGGACGGTCTGGATGTCATGCGAGATGAAGACCATGCCCAGGTTCAGGTCCTTCTTCAGGTCCGAGAGCAGGTTCAGCACCTGCGCCCGCACCGACACGTCCAGGGCCGACGTCGGCTCGTCGGCCACGATCACCGACGGGTCCAGGCACAGCGCCCGGGCAATCGCCACGCGCTGGCGCTGGCCGCCGGAGACCTGGTGCGGGGTGACCTCGGCGGCGGACTGCGGCAGGCCGACCAGGCTGAGCAGCTCCTTCACCTTCGCGTCGCGGGTCTGCTGGTTGCCGATGCCGTGCACCTGCAGCGGGTCGGTGAGGATGTCATGGATGGTCATCCGCGGGTTCAGGGCGGTGGCCGGGTCCTGGAACACCACGCCGACGTCGCGGCCGAAGGTTTTCTTCGAGACGGAGGCCCGGGTGCTCACCTTCTGGCCATGGAACAGGACAGAGCCAGACGTCGGCTCCTGCAGCCCCACGAGCACGGAGGCGAGGGTGGACTTGCCGCAGCCGGATTCGCCCACGATGCCCACGGTTTCGCCGCGGCGGACGGTGAAGTCCACGCCGTCCACCGCTTTGACGATGTTCGGGCGGAACAGGGAACCGGAGCGGGCCCGGTGGTGGACCTTAACGTCCTTCAGTTCCAGCACCGGGCTGGTGTCGGCGTGGATCGCGTTGCTGCTCATGAGTCCTGCCTTGCTGTAGTGCCGGAGTTCGCCAGGGCGGCCGGAGCCGGTGCTTCCGTGCCGGTTTCGTGGCTGGCCCAGAAGTGGTCCTTGGTGCCCACGCGGACAAACTGCAGCACCTGGTTCGGATCGGCATCCGGGCGCAGCGAGCGTTCGGCAAACCGGTCCCCGGGAGCGAAGTCCTTGGGGGAGGGGACGGTGCCCCGGATCTGGTGCAGCCGGTCCGCGCCGGCCTCGATGGAGAGCACCGCGCCCAGCAGGCCGCGGGTATATTCGTGCCGCGGGTTGCCCAGCAGCTCGGGGACATCGGCGGATTCCACCACCTGCCCGGCGTACATCACGGTGACCCGGTGGGCCAGGGAGGCGACCAGGGCCAGGTCATGGCTGACAAAGACCATGGCGAAGCCGAGCTGTTCGCGCAGCTCGTTGAGCAGGTCAACCACCTGCTTCTGCACGGTGACGTCCAGGGCAGTGGTGGGCTCGTCCGCCACCACGATCTTCGGGGACCGGGAGAGGGCCATGGCAATCAGCACGCGCTGGCGCTGTCCGCCGGAAAGCTCGTGCGGGTAGCTCTTGAGCGTACGGTCCGGGTCCAGCTTCACCATCTCCAGCAGCTCGCGCGGGCTCTTCCGCCCGCCGCGCCGGGTCAGCTGCAGCATCTGGTCCTTGATCAGCATGGACGGGTTCAGCGAGCTGAGCGCGTCCTGGTACACCATGGCGATCTGCTCACCGCGCAGGCCCCGGTAGAGCTTGTCGCGGTCCTTGGGGTTGTTGGTGAGCAGTTCCTTGCCGCGGTACTTAATGGAGCCGGTCAGCCGGGCGGTGGCCGGAAGCAGGCCCATGATCGCCAGGGAAGTGATGGACTTGCCGCAGCCGGATTCACCCACCAAGCCCATGGTTTCGCCCTCGCGGACGGTGAAGCTGACCCGGTCCACAATGGCGGTGTCGCCGTAGCGTTCCGGGAACCGGATGGAGAGGTCCTTCACTTCCAGGATCACCGGAGCGTCGTCGCTGACCGGAGGCAGCCGGTCGGAGCGGCGGGCTTCCGCCGCGGCCAGCAGTTCCAGTTCCGCGGCCAGCGCCTCAAGGGAACCGGCTTTGGTGACGTTGGCTCCGGCGTCGGACCGCGGCTGCCCCGCCGCGGCACCGGCCGCCGCGATACCGGCTGCAAGGTCGGCGTCGGTTCCGGTGGCGGCAGACGCGGTGAGCGGAGAGTCGGCCAGCGAGGTGCCGGCAGGATCCAGCACGGAGGGCTGGGCGGTGGTCGCCACGGCTTCGGCGGCCCGCTTCTTGGAGCGCCGGGTGCCGGGGTTGACCATGGCGTCGGTGAGCCCCTCGGCGAGGACGTTCAGCGCCAGGACCGTGAGCAGGATGGTGATGCCGCCGAAGGTGGTGGGCCACCAGGCGCCGCTGAACACCACGTTCCGGCCGTCGGCCATCACGTTGCCCCAGGACGCGGCGGGCTGCTGCACGCCGGCACCGAGGAAGGACAGGGACGCTTCGAGGATGATTGCGTCCGCCACCATCACGGTGGCGAAGACCAGCACCGGGGCAGCACAGTTGCGGGCAATGTGCTTGAGCAGGATGTAGGTGCGGCCGGCACCGATGACGCGTTCGGCGCGCACATAGTCCTCGCCGTATTGGGCCAGGACGTTGGCACGGACCACGCGGGCCAGCTGCGGGGTGTAGACAATGGCGATCGCGAGGATCAGCACCGGAACGGTGGACCCGAAGAGGTTCAGGGAGTGCTCCCGGAGGGCGAACAGCAGGGCTGCTGCCAGGGCGATGCCGGGGAAAGCCATCATGATGTCCAGGATCCGCATCACGGTCTCGCTGACGGCCTTGCGTGAGGTGGCGGCAATGGCGCCGAGGATGGCACCCAGGATGAGGGCCAGTGCGACGGCGCCCAGGCCGATGGAAATGGACACCCGTGCCCCGTAGAGCATCCGGGAGAATACGTCATAGCTGGAACCGTCCGTGCCGAAGAAATGCTCTCCGGTGGGGGAGAGGACGGGAACGCTGGATTCGTTTTCGCCGAAGGGGGCGAGGAAGGGTCCGAAGACGGCCACAAGCACAATGAAGGCCAGGAATCCGAGGGCGAGCTTGGAGTTGATGCTCAGCGCGGTGAAGCGGGCCCCGGTGTTGCTGAGCCGTTCGGTAAGTCCGTTGCGCATGGGTTACACCGTCCGGATTCGAGGGTTGATGAGCAGGTACAGCAGGTCAACCACAATGTTGACCAGCACAAACGCGACGGCGATGGTGAGTACGGCACCCTGCACGAGGTTGGTGTCCGACGTCGTCAGGCCCACCACAATGAGGTCGCCCATGCCGTTGAGGCTGAAGATTTTCTCGATGACGACGGCGCCGCCCAGCAGGTAGCCCACGCGCAGGCCCAGCACGGTTACCGGGGTGACCAGCGCGTTGCGCAGTACGTTGCGGGCCACCACGGTGCGGTAGGGCACGCCGTTGCCGATGGCAGTGCGCACGTAGTCGCGGTCCAGTTCCTCAACCATGGAGGTGCGGACCACGCGGATCAGGGAGGCCGAGACGGGGATGCCCAGGGCCAGGGCCGGCAGCGCCATGGAGTAGAGCCAGCCGACAAACCCGTATTGGTCCGCCCAGGCCAGGCCGCCGGTGGGGAATATGGAGCCTTCCGGCAGGGCAAACCACTGGATCAGCAGGATCGCCAGCCAGAAGGAGGGGGTGGCAATAGCAGCGATCGAGAAGATGCGGATGGCCTGGTCCGGCCAGCGGTCCCGGTAGAGGGCAGCGGCCACACCGAGGGTGAGTGAGAGGACAACAGCCAGCAGGATGCCCAGGAAGGTCAGTTGCAGGGTGACGGGGAAAGCCGCGGCAATCTTGGCTGCCACGGACTCTTCCGGCGGGTTGGTGGTGCCGAAGTCCAGCCGGATAACGCCGCCGAGGTAGCGGAAGAACTGGATCACGAGGGAGTCGTTGAGTCCCCGTTCCTCACGCCAGGCGTCTTTGGCGTCCTCGCTGGCGTTTTCACCCAGGACGGCCGTGGCGCGGTCCGCGGGGACCACGGAGAGCACCACAAAGACCATGATGGTTACGCCCAGCAGCATGATCGGCAGGGCGGCCAGCCGGCGGCCCAGCAGGCGGAAAAACGTTGTCACTCAATAGCTCCAATGCAAGGGGAGGTGCTGGCGGGACGCCCAGGGGCAGGCGTCCCGCCAAGTGTGCGGTGCTACTTGCGTCCTACCCCGATGAAGGACACGCCGGTGGTGGGCAGCGGCTGGAAGCCGTCCAGCGCATTGCTGTCCCAGGCGGTGGGCAGCTTGCGGTGGAACAGCGGGTACAGCGGGGCCTCCTCGGAGACGATGTCGACCACTTCGGCGTGGATCTTCTTTGCCTTGTCGTCGTCCACCTGCACGGCCTGATCCAGCTTCTGCTGCACGGTGGCGTATTCGGGGGTGGTGTTCCAGCCGGCGCGGCCTTCCATCCAGGTGGCGCCGCGGTAGAACCAGCTGAGCAGGATGTCGCCGTCGTTGCCGAAGACCGAGGGGTCGCCGGGAGCGCAGAGGACGTCGAAGTTCTTGCCGCCCACCTTTTCCGGGGCGTACACGGCAGCGGACTGCAGGATTTCCAGGGTGGTGGTCACGCCGATGGCGTCCCAGTATTCCTTGATCAGCGGCACCACGCGGGTGACCCAGCCGGTGTCGGTGGAGGTCAGCGTGATGGTCATGTCTTGCATGCCTGCCTCGGCCAGCAGCGACTTGGCCTTGGCGGCGTCGAAGCCGTAGGTGGTGGAGGCCTTGGTGTAGGACGGGTGCCCCTCCTGGAAGTACGACGACGCCGCCGTGGCGTTGCCCAGCAGGGCCTTGGAGATCACCGCGTCGGTATCGATGGCGTAGTGCAGTGCCTGGCGGACACGCTTGTCTGCGAACTTTTCAGACGCACAGTTGAACATCAGGAACAGCAGGCCGAAGGACTGGACGGATTCCACGTCCACCTTGGCCGCAAGCTGGTCCACGTCCAGGTACGGGACGTCTTCGATGGCCTGCGTGCGGGAGGGGACCGCCGCCACGCGGGCGGCCGGGTCGGCCAGCAGCAGCCAGGTCATATCCGCCACGCGGGCCGGGTACTTGCCGTTGTAGTCGTCGAACTTCTTGAACACAATGCGGTCTTCCTTGACCGCCGAGACCAGGCTGTAGGGGCCGGAGCCGATGGGCTTGAGGTCGAAACCGGCCGGGTCGGCCTTGACCGCGGCTTCGGGCACTATCTTGATGACCGAGATGCGGGAGCTGAAGCCCGGGAACGGGTACTTGAGCTTGAACTGCACGGTCGAGTCGTCCTTGGCGGAGACCGAGTCAATGAAGGGGATGAATCCCGCGAACAGTGATTTGTTGGCCGGATCCATGACCCGCTGGAAGGAGAAGACAACGTCGGCGGTGGTGACGGGTTCGCCGTTATGGAACTTCGCGCCGTCGCGGAGCTGTACTTCGTACGTGGTGTCATCCACCTTGACCGGGTCCGCCTTGGCCAGGGCCAGGTAGGACTCCCGGGTGGCCGGGTGCAGCTCGGTGAGGCCTTCGAAGATGTGCAGGTTGGCGGCCTGCGGAGTGGCGCCGGTGGAGAGCATCGGGTCAAAGCCCGTGGAGAGCTGATAGGAAATACCGGCTTCGATGGAACCGGTGCCCTCTGCGGCGGCACTGCCGGCGGGAGCAGGGTTACCGCCCGGGCTGCAGGCGGAAAGGGAGCCGGCAAAGGCTGCCGCCGTGCCCAATACGCCGGCCAGCTTGAGGAAATTCCGCCGGCTGGAATCTTTCAAAAGCCCGCTGGATTCAAACGAAGTGCTCATCTACTGCCTCACATCCGGAAGTCACTTATCGGACGTAGGATGTCCGATGGCTGTCCCGGAAACTGTAAGCTTCGTCACATCGCTCCGTCAACCCTTCACTTTGGAAAAACCAGGTCCCCTTCCGGATAGGTAGGACATCCTATATCGTTGGCGGCAACCCCACCGGGTTCCGCTTGTGCACCACCTGCAACTCTGTCCCAGGAGGATCTCAATGAGTCTGCCCGACGCATCACTGCCGCCGGCGCGGTTCAGTGCCCAAAACCGTTCCCGTGCCCTGCAGGCGGAGATCATGGAGCTCATCCTCGACCGCGACTTAAAAGCCGGCGACGCCCTGCCCACGGAAGCGGAACTGGCCGGGGCGCTCGGCATCGGCCGGAACACGCTGCGGGAGGCGCTGAAGGTGCTGCAGGCGCTGGGTGTGGTGGAAATCCGCCACGGATTCGGTATGTTCGTGGCTCCGGCCAATTTTGACGCGCTGGCGGACGGACTGACCTTCCGGGGGCGGCTTTCGCTCCGCCACGAAGGCAAGGAAGCCCTGCAGCTGGTGGACGTGCGGCAGGCGCTGGAAGCAGGTTTGGTGGGCGAGGCGATGGACCTCTTCACACCCGAACACCTGGCCGACATCGAAGCCACCGTCCGGCAGATGGAGGCGCTGGCCGAACGCGGGGAAATCTTCACCGAGGTGGACGAAACCTTCCACTACCAGCTGTTCGAACCCCTGGGCAACGAACTGCTATCCAACCTGATGTCCGTGTTCTGGAAGGTCTACGGGAAGATCCATTCCGAACTTGGGGTGGATCCGCTGATCAACCTGCGGGAAACAGCGGCCGTCCACCGAGACATTTTCGAAGCGGTGAAAGACGGGGACAAAGAGCTCGCCTCCGAACGGCTCCGCCGGCACTTTGACGGCATCCGCGCCGAACTCGCCAAGCTGCACGAGGCCTCATGAGCTCCCGCACCTTGAACCTAATCCGCTGCTCCGATCCTGCCGCGCTCGGGCAGGCCGCGGCCGACGTCGTCCTGGCCGCCCTGGCCGCCGCACCGGAGCCGGTGATCGGCGTTGCCACCGGTTCCTCGCCGTCGCCCCTGTACAAGGCGCTGGCCGCCAGCGGGGCGGACTTCAGTTCCGCCGCCTGGTTCGCCCTGGATGAGTATGTGGGCCTGCCGCCGGGACATCCGGAAAGCTATGCCGAAGTGCTTCGCCGGGAAATCGTGGAACCGCTGGGGCTCGACCCGCAGCGTGTCCACCTGCCGGACCCGCACCGGGTGGACCTGAAGGACGCCGCCCGCCGCTATGAACGGCAGATTGCCGCCGCGGGCGGAATTGACCTGCAGATCCTGGGCCTCGGCCGCAACGGTCACCTGGCCTTCAACGAGCCGGGGGCGCCGCTGGACTCCCGCACCAGGCTGGAAACCCTGACCGAGGACACCCGCCGGGCCAACCAGCGGTTCTTTGCCTCCCTCGACGACGTGCCCACGCACTGCCTCACCCAGGGGCTCGGCACCATCCTGGAGGCCCGGCACCTGCTGCTGATTGTCCGCGGCGCAGGGAAGGCCGAGGCGCTGGCCCGGGCACTGACCGGACCGGTGGGCACGGACTGCCCCGCCTCGGTCCTCCAGACCCACGGGCACGTCACCGTCCTGGCCGACGACGACGCCGCCTCCCGGCTCCCGTAACTGCCCCGACCGCACTCCGCTGCGGCGGACCCGTGCCGCCGGGGCTGGACCGGCGGGCCGGAGGACTGGTGCAGGACGCTGCCGGGGACCGGGCGGGTTCCCGCAGTTTGTGCCGGTTCCCGCGCCGCGCGGCGCGGGAATTACCCAAACCGCGGGAATTCCCGCTTAGGCCCCGGGAAGCAGCTCCGGGTGGTGCAGCTTGGCCACCTGCGGGTGCGCCCGCAGCCAACCCTTCAGCACGTTGGCACCGTAGGAGGCGAGCATGGGGTTCTCCGGATCATCGGAGATCCCGCGCGACTGCGCGGCCAGGGCCGGCGGCAGCTGCACCGGGTCAATCACGGTGTCCAGGCGCGGGGACCAGAAGAACGGGATGGCGTAGCGGTCCACGCCCGGAGCCGGTGCGGATACACGGTGGATGGTGGCCGAAAGGTATCCCTGCGTGGCCACCTCCAGCATCTCGCCCAGGTTGACGACCAGTGCGCCGGGGATCGGTTCCACCGGCAGCCAGGTGTCGGATTCATGCGGTTTTACTTCCAGGCCGCCCACTGAATCCTGCAGCAGCAGGGTGATGAAACCGTAGTCGGCATGCGCGCCGACGCCCTGGGTGCCGGCTTCCTGCACGACGCCGCCCACATAGTGGATGAGCTTGGCCATCCACGCCGGGGTGCCAACAAACGGTTCCGTGAAGTGGTCTTCCGGCAGCTCCAGGGACACGGCGATGGCGGAAAGCAGTTCCGCGCCCACCAGTTCCATCTGCGCGGCCCAGGCCATGGAGGTGCTGCGCAGTTCCGGCAGTACGTTGTCCGGAAACAGGTTGGGCCCCTGCACCAGCCAGTACGGCTGGTCTGCGGGGTAGCCGGCAGCAGGTGCGCGTTCGGGGCCGAAGTCGATCTGTTCACGCGAATCCGGGCGCCCCCGGGTGATTTCGGTGCCCAGCCGGGTGTAGCCGCGGAAGTGCGGGGACTTGCGGTTATCCAGTGCCAGCCGGTCCTCCAGCGGCAGGTCGAAGAACTGCTTGGTGACGTCGAACAGCTTCTCCACCATCGCCTCACCGGCGCCATAGCCCACCAGCTGGAAGAAACCGATCCGATGCGTCGCGTCACGCAGCCGGTCAATAAATTCGGGGCTGAAGGAGCCGTCCGGATTGCGGGCGGTACTCAGGTCCAGGACGGGAATTGCCTCGGGAATCTCGCTCCTTCCGGCAAGCTACCACCGGGCCTTGTCAACTATGAACCAATTGTTACGAAGTGCGGTGGAATAGGTCCCCTTAAAAAGCGGCGGCCGCCGGATTGGGCGTTCCGGACGCCCATGGGATGCAATGGAGATACGCCAAGCGAAAGGTTCACCGTGGAAACCGCCAACCTGTACGACATCCCGCTCACCCTGCTGGACGGCACCGAAACCACCTTCGGAGAGCTGTTCCGCGGCAAGGCCGTGCTGGTAGTCAATGTCGCCTCCCGCTGCGGGTTCACTAAGCAGTACGAAGGCCTGCAGTCGCTCTACGAGACATACCAGGAACGGAACTTCACCGTCCTGGGCGTGCCCAGCAACCAGTTCAACGGGCAGGAGCCGGGCAGCGCCGAGGAGATTGCCGAGTTCTGCAGCACCAACTTCGGCGTCACCTTCCCGCTCGCGGCCAAGACCGACGTCAACGGACCGGACCGCCACCCGCTCTACGCCGCCCTGACCCAGTTCCGCGACGGCGAACTGGGCGAAGACATTGGCTGGAACTTCGAGAAATTCCTGGTCACCGACAGCGGCGAGGTGGTGGGCCGCTTCGCCTCCGACGTCGCACCGGGCTCGCCGGAAATCCAGGAGTCCGTCGAGGCGGTCCTGCGCCTGGAGTAGCGGCCGCAGCAGGGAGCCGGCCGCGCTAGAGGACGACGGCGTCGTCCGCGGCCTGCCCCGCAGCCATGGCCTCCCAGCGCTCAAAGTAGGCCGCGCCGGCGTCGTCGTGGGTCAGTGCGCCGACCGGAAGCACCGGATACGGCGTGGCGGGCACGCCGTCCGCCGGCCGCACGTCCACGTGCGCCACGTCGAAACCGAGCCGGAACAGCTCATCGGCCATGGCGTAGTCGGTGCGCGAATCACCCATGGTCCGCCACCCGCGCGGAACCGGCGTGCCGTCGGCCTCCAGCATGGCCAGGGCGCGGCGGGCGCCGAGGTCCTTGCCGACCCCGACAGCTTCAATGTCGGTGGAAATGATCGTGGGATCGATCCGGTACGCCACCGTGCCGGCAGCGTCCGGAATGGCATGGTCCAGCCGCTGCCCGCCCAGGCCGGCGAGGGACAGCTGCTCCAGGGCGTCGGCGTCGAACCTGCGCTGCTCGGTGAGGTACTCAGCGTTGTCCGCGGCCACATGCTGCTCCACGGAGAGCATGGCGAGCTTGGTTTCGTCGAAGAACATGGTCCGCGAGTATTTGGCGTCCACCAGGCCGCGGATGGTCTCGGCATAGTCGCCCGGGACCTTCAGCTCCGGATCCACCTGCGGCTGCCCTGGCCCCGTGCCGTCGAAGGAGAACCACACGGCGCCTTTTTCGCACACGGCATGCACCCGGACGCCGGCGGGAAGCCCTGCTGCCATCATTGGCTGCATCACCTGCTCCCGGATGAAGGCATCGGAGCGCCCCGTGTTGAAGACAACGGGCCAGCCGGCGGCCGCCAGTGCCACCAGGCTGCGGATGATGGCCGGACGAACGGTCCGGGAAACGGGGCTGGCAACGGGTCCGTCGACGTCGAGCAGCAGGCCAAAGCGCGGGGCAGGGGTATTCACCCCTCCAGTATTCCAGTGCCCGCGGACCGCCCGGACGGCCCTGGCGGGTGCCGGAAGGACCGATTCAGCCGTTTAACCCCGCCCCGCACCGAGCGGCGTTGTTTCTTTGGCCCCAGATGTTCTTTACTCTGTACTAGTGATCTTCAAAGCTGTTGGCGACGTACGCCCCTACCCCGACCATGGATATGTCACACCTAAGGACTGGGCAGCGGTACCTCCCCGGCAGGTTCGCCTGGATGAACTGGTGACCACGAAGGCCACACTGGACCTCGGTGCGCTGCTGGCCGAGGACTCCACCTTTTTCGGAGACCTGTTCCCGCACGTCGTCCAATGGAAGGGCACCATGTATCTCGAAGACGGACTGCACCGGGCTGTGAGGACGGCATTGCACCAGCGGACCATTTTGCACGCACGCGTGCTGGTCCTCGATGACTAAGGAACCTCCCGACGGAGCTCCGGGCGGCCTGGCCGCCATGGACGATCGGGACGATTCGAGGCAGTGGCACGGGCACCGGATTGTTACCGGCGGCGAGCTGGGCGCGGTTTTCGCGCCCACCGACGAACCGGAGATGGTCCGGCGGGCACGACGCCGGCGGCGGCTGCACAACTCGGTGATCGGCGTCTTGGCGCTGCTGTTGCTTTCAGCGGTGATCCTCGCGCAGGGACTGGTGTCCGGCTGGGTGAAGCTGCCCGCCGCAACAGAGATCAAAGCACCTGCAGGTCCGGCGGACGAATGTCCGGCCGGGCCTTTTCCGTATCTGGATCCGGCCACGGTGACCATAAATATCTACAACTCGACGGCGTCTGCCGGGCTGGCCAATACGGTGGGGGCCGAGCTGGGCACCCGGGGATTCCAGATAGCGCAGGTGGGCAACAGCAGCGTCAACCGCGTCGGCATGACCGCGCTGATCCTGTCCGGGCCCTCGGGATTCGCCTCCGCCTACACGCTGCAGCAGCACATTCCGGACACCGAGTACGTCCGCGATGACCGCACCGACGCTTCCGTGGATATGGTCATCGGGGCTGGCTTCACGGAACTGCAGCCGCCGGAGCAGGCGGCAGCAGCCGGCCCCGGAGCACTGAGCTGTCCCGGGAACGCCACGCCCGCGGACGGGCAGTAGCCGGCAGTGGGGGCAGTGGGGGACGATGCCACGGCAACCGGGACAGGGGAAACCGGGGCCGGGGATGAAAGGGCCGGGGCCGGGAGCATGGCGGTCCGGATTGCCACGCGGTGGCTGGATGCGGCGGATATCAGCGCTGCCGGCAGCCTTGCCGAGCCGGTGCGCGCCCGTGCATCCGCCATGTACCGCGAGGCAGACCGGCACCGCTTCCTGGCCGGACGGCTGGCAGCCCGCGCCTTGGTGGCCGGACTGCTGGGGGTACCCGAAACAGCTGTCACCGCCACCGCGCACTGCCCGGACTGCACGCACGGCAACGACGGATCACACGGCCGGCCGCTCTATTTCGTGGACGGGCAGCCGGCGCCCCTGCAGTTCAGTTTCAGCCGCAGCGGCGGGTGGCTGGCCGCGGCGGCGGCGCCGGCCGGCGTCGGGGTGGACCTGGAGGACGCGGGCGCGGAGGCCTTCCAGGGGGCCGGTCTGGAAGATGTAATGGCCACTGCGGCGGAAAAGGCGGCCATCGCCGAGCTCGCCGAACCGGACCGCCCGCGGCTGCGCGCCCAGCTGTGGGTGCGCAAGGAAGCGCTGCTCAAGGTGGCCGGCCACGGGCTGCGGGTGGACCCGCGCACGGTGGAGACGGCCGAATCCGCCGTTCCGGGTGAGTCTCTGCGGGCGTCCATGCGGGCGTACGACGTCGGGCCGGAACAGTTGGGTCTTCCGGCCGGATTTGTGCTGTCCTACGCCGTCGGGGCGCTCGGGCACACGGTGGAAGTCCTGGCCCCGGCGGCGGGCGCCCAGCCGGCCTAGTGTTCGGGCTGGGGATCCGGATAGCGTCGGAGCGCCGCCTGCCGGGCCGCTCCGGAGCCGCGCGAAATCCACTTCTCCAGCGGCCCCTGTTTCCCTGCCCGCTGCCAGAACACGGCAAAAACGATGAACACCGCAATCTGCAGCCAGAGTGAGAGATACGGAAGGACGGCCAGGGCGCCCGTGCCCAGGAACAGCAGGTGGGCGCAGTACAGGGTAAGCGTCATCCGGCCGGGCGCGGATAACACCAGCAGGGCCTTGCCCGCGTGGCGGGCCAGGAACAACAAGGCGCCCAGCACTGCAACGGCAACACCGGTGGTGTGCAGCAGGTCCAGGGGAGTGGTGGTGTGCGGGGATACAAGCGCCAGCCACCACCAGGAGGACGTCGGCAGGTAGCCCTCGGGACCCCAGACGGCGGCGTCGCGGATCTGCTCGGCCACCAGATCCGGATCCACCTCCACCAACCGGTCAAAACCCTGTCCCGGGCCGTCCAACAGCAGGACCGAGGCGAGCCAGGCACCGGTAGCCAGCGCCGTGCCCCCGGCCAGCAGCTTCAACTGCACCGCGGATTCATTCAGCCGGAGCCGGCCCACGGCCAGGCCGGTGCAGATGTAGGCCATCCAAGGGATGGCCGGGTACGTGCCGGTGAGCAGCAGCTGGCTCAGGAAAACGCCGGGCTCGGTCAGCACCGTGCTGAAAGTCGGGTCGTAACCGGGTTCGGGGAGCGAATCCCGCAGGGCCTGCATAAGGACCGGCCCGAGCAGGGCAAACACGCCGGCCGCCGCCAGCAGCGTTCGAGTGGAAACACCCAGGAACGGTATAGCCAAAGCAAACATGGCCCCGTAGTACGCGAGGATGATGAACGCCGGCATGTCCACGTAGGCAATGGTCAGGCCCAGGGCGCAGATCATTCCGGCGCGGGCCGCCACTGCCCACCGGACCGCCGTGAGGGCGCCGCCCCGCTCAACCCGTGCCGTCCTGGTGATGAAGGACAGGGAGACCCCGGCAAGCACCGCGAAAAGAGCTGCGGCCTTTCCCGCGAACAACAGCCAGGGCAGGGTCGGCTCCAAATCACTGCCTGCTTCGGGCAGGACATGGACGGCCATCATCCCGAAAAGAGCGAGCCCTCGGGCTGCGTCCACCCCGGCGAACCGCGGCGATGCTGCAGGTGACATGTGGAACATCCCATCCGGCGAAGTTTCCGGTCCCGGGCCCGTCAGGCGCGGGGCGCCGGGAAGACACACGCAATCAATGCCACCTGTTCGTAACCTGTTTGAAATCTGAGTCCAGCCTGTGAGCTTTCTGGGCGGCGAAATACCTGCGGCCTCCCGGCCCAGCCGCTCACGGCACCTGCCCATCCGGCCGCTATGAGGTCAGGTAGCCATGCGAGTAATCCCGGCCCCCACGGGAGTGATTAACGCCGGTCCCGAGTGCTTCCCGCGGCTGCGGTACTCGTGTAAGGCGGCCGCTGGTTGCCTATGTTTCTGCTCGGTCCCAGCCTTCTGCAGGGACGGATGCGCGGCCCGAACGGCCGCGGTTTTGAGCAGCACCAGCAGGGAGAACCGCTCTACATGAATATGCCCGAAATCCCCCAGGGCTCGGCGGCCGAATTCGAAACCGTCCGGACCCCAGCAGGACCCGGCAATGACCCTTCCCTCCACGCCACGGCGCAGGAAGCGGTGAATGCCGGCAGCAGCAAAGGCGGAGCCGCCACCCAGGTGATCACCAATCCGCCTCCCGCACGCGACGGCTTGGCGGTGTTCCACGGAGACCGCACTCCGGAACAGCGCACGCTCATGGACATCCTTAACGAAACCGTTTCCGCCTATCCGGGCGCACCCGCCATCGACGACGGCGCCGTATCGCTGAGCTACGCGGAGCTGGAGTTCCAGGTGCAGGCACTGGCCCGCAGGTTGTGGGCCGGCGGCATCGGGGCCGGAGACCGGGTGGGAATCTATGTACCGTCCGGCTCCGTGGACCTCTACGTGGCCATACTCGGTGTGCTTTATGCCGGGGCCGCCTATGTCCCGGTCGATTCAGACGAACCGGCCGGCCGAGCAGACCTGGTCTGGGCCGAGGGCGGGGTATGCGCCGTCGTCGAGGCAGGACTGGAACTGAACCTGCTGCAGGGCGTGCCCGTGGGCGGACACAGCCCCCACCCGCACCCCGAAGACGATGCGTGGATCATTTTCACCTCGGGTTCCACCGGGAAACCCAAGGGCGTGGCCGTCACGCACCGTTCCGCCGCAGCCCTGGTGGATGCTGAGTCTTCGCTCTACTGCGTGGATGCGCCGCTCAGCCCCGGGGACCGCGTGCTGGCCGGCCTGTCGGTCAGCTTTGATGCCTCCTGCGAGGAGATGTGGCTGGCTTGGGCGCACGGCGCCTGCTTGGTCCCGGCACCGCGGTCGGTGGTCCGTTCCGGCGCGGACCTGGGGCCGTGGCTGGTGGAACGCCGGATCACCGCCGTCTCCACGGTGCCCAGCCTCGCCGCGCACTGGTCCACGGAGACCCTCCAGCGGGTGCGGCTGCTGATCTTCGGCGGAGAGGCCTGCCCCGAGGATCTGGTCCGGCGCCTGCTCGGGCCCGGGCGGGAAGTGTGGAACACGTACGGTCCAACCGAAACCACGGTCATCGCCTGCGGCGCGCTCCTGGACGGGAAACCTCCGGTCCGCATCGGGTTGCCCTTGGCCGGCTGGGATCTGGCCGTGGTCGGGGAAGACCGGCAGCCGGTGAAGTGGGGCGAGGTAGGCGAACTGGTGATCTCCGGAGTAGGAGTATCCCGCTACCTGGACCCGCAGAAGGATGCAGAGAAGTTCACGCCCCTTCCCGCGCTGGGCTGGGAACGGGCCTATTTCAGCGGGGACCATGTCCGGGCTGAACCCGAAGGCCTGGTTTTCGTGGGGCGGGTGGATGAGCAAATCAAGGTTGGCGGCCGCCGGATCGAACTGGGGGAGCTCGACGACGCGCTGAGCCGGCTGCCGGGGGTGGCGGCCGCGTCCGCTGCGGTTCATGCGACGAAATCCGGCAACAAGGTCCTGGCCGGATATCTGGTTCCGGCTGCCGGAGCGGCACTGGACCTGGCCGCGGCTCGCGCGCAGCTGGCCAAGCAGCTGCCCGCTGCCCTGGTTCCGTCCCTCGGTATTGTGGACGAGCTGCCGTTGAAGGCCTCCGGCAAGGTGGACCGCAAATCGCTGCCCTGGCCGTTGCCCATGGTCGATACACCCGCCGACGTCCGGGTGGAGCTCAACGCCGACCTCCGGTGGCTGGGACAGCGCTGGACGGACCTCCTCGGCCCGCTGCCGCTCACCGAGGAGAGCGATTTCTTTGCCCTCGGCGGTGCCAGCCTCGCCGCGGCCCAACTGGTTTCGGCCCTGCGCGAGCGGTATCCAAAGGTTTCCGTGGCTGACATCTACGAGCATCCAACCCTCAGCGCCATGTCCGAGCATCTGGCGTCCCTGCGCGATTCAGAGCTGGATGTCCGGCCCACGCCGCAGTCACCGTGGTGGCTGGGCCTGGCCCAGACCCCGCTGATTATTGCGCTCTACGGGATCACCGGCCTCCGGTACGTCACCGGCATCGCCGTGGTGTGCATGGTCATGACCCACACGGTGGGCAGCCCGTGGACACCGGATCCGCCGCTGATTCCGACCCTGGCCGCCTGGCTCGCCCTGTACAGCCTGCCGGCCCGGATGCTGGGCGCGGTGGTCTCCTGCCGGCTCCTGCTGGTAGGCGTGGGTCCCGGGATCTACCGCCGCGGCGGCAGCACGCACCTGCGGCTGTGGGCTGCTGAACGGATTGTGACGTACTGCAAGCTGGAACCCATCATGGGCACACCCCTGGGCACTTGGTACGCCCGCGCACTGGGATGCCGGGTGGGTGAGGACGTGCACCTGGACGCTATGCCGCCGGTTACCGGCTTCGCCTCCTTCGGCGACCGGTCCTCCATCGAGTATGAAGTGGACCTGGCCGGGCACTGGGTGGAGGGCGGACAGCTGCACATTGGTGCGGTGCACGTGGCCGACGACGCCCGGATCGGCACCCGCTCCACGCTGATGGGCGGCGCGAAGGTCGGCCGGGGAGCCGAAACCGAGCCGGGAACCCTGGTCGCCGGGGAAGTCCCCGCCGGCGAGCTCTGGGCGGGATCGCAGATGCAGAAGGTGGGCACGGCCGGCGGCGGCTGGCCCGCGGACCCGGCAACCGCACCGCAAACACGCGGTGTGCGGCTGCTCTACTCTGCGGCGCTGGGCGGACTGACCCTGCTTAACCTGGCCTCCCTGGTCCCCGGCTCTGCCCTGATGCTGTGGCTCCTGAACGGGGTTGGTTCCTTGACGGAAGCCCTGTGGATCCTTGCCCTCTGGTCACCGGTTTTTGTGGTCAGCGCCATGGTCACCTATCTGATGCTGATAGCCGCCGTGGTCCGCTCCACGGCCAGGCTGATGCCCCCGGGCATGCACCCGGCTAACGGCGTGTCCGGGTGGGCCTCCTGGCTGAGCACCCTGCTGCTGAGCCGCTCCCTGATCACCATGTACCCGCTGTACGCCAGTGTGCTTACCCCCGCATGGCTGCGCCTGCTGGGAGCCAAAGTGGGCCGGCACGTGGAAATCTCCACCATGGAAACCGTTCCGCACCTCACGGACCTGGGCGACCGGTCTTTCCTGGCGGACCACTCCATGGTCTCCATGCGGCGGGTCCGGAAAGGCTGGCTCCACCTGGGGCCGGCGGGTGTGGGTGAAAAATCCTTCGTGGGTAACTCCGCCATAGTGGGGCCGGACACCCGGGTGCCGGAGAATTCCCTCATCGCTGTCCTGTCCTCGGCGCCTGCGCAGATGCCTGCAGGTAGCTCGTGGTTCGGCCGCCCGGCCGTGGAACTGCCCCGTCCGGTGCAGGTGGGGGACACCTCACGGACCTACGAACCTCCCCGCCGGTTACTGGTTGCCCGCAGCGCCGTGGAAGCCTGCCGGATCCTGCCGGCGGTGATCACCGCCTGGCTGGCCCTGGTCACCGTGTGGGTGCTGTCCGCCCTGTGGGACACCTTCGGTTTCCTGGCCGCCGTTATATGGTCCGGGCCGGTGCTGCTGGTCAGCGGTATTGCCGCGGCGCTGCTTGCCGTGGCAGCGAAATGGCTCCTGGTGGGCCGCTTCGAGGCCACCGAACATCCGCTGTGGAGCTCGTTTGTGTGGCGCAATGAACTGGCCGATGTGTTCTCCGAATCGCTGGCCGTACCGGGGCTGGTCCGGATGAGCCTGGGCACCCCCATGCTCAACGCCTGGCTGCGCTGGATGGGCGCACGGATCGGCCGCAGCGTGTGGTGCGAAACGTGGTGGCTTCCGGAGTTCGACCTGATAGAAGTGGGCGACGGTGCCAGCATCAACCGCGGAACCGTCCTGCAGACCCACCTCTTCCACGACCGCATCATGCGGCTGGACGAGGTGCGGCTGGAAGACGGCTCCTCCCTTGGCCCGAACAGCATCGTCCTGCCGGGCAGCGCCATCGAAGAAGGCGGCACCGTGGGCGGCTGCTCGCTGCTGATGCGGGGCGAGAGCGTCCCGGTCAACAGCGCCTGGTGCGGAAACCCGCTGGCGCACTGGGACCAAAGCCGTCCTGCCCAGCGGCGGGCACGGCACCGCAAAATGAACCAGTACAAATCCGCAGGAGCAAGGGTATGAACACTTATACGGGCAGCACCGGGGAAACCGCAGCGGACATGGTCTGCCGCCGGTTCGGGCGGATCCTCACCGCCATGGTTACGCCGCTGGACGAGCACGGCCAGCTGGACCAGAACGGCGCCGAGGAACTCACCCGCTGGCTCCTGCGGGACGGCTGGAACGATGCCGTGGTGGTCAATGGAACCACCGGCGAGTCCTTTGCGACCTCGGACTGGGAAAAGGCGTCCATGGTCCATTCGGCCAAACGCGTCACGCAGGGAACCGGGCGGCGGGTCATCGCCGGCGTGGGGTCCACCGACACCCGGCACAGCATTGCGCTGGCGCGCGCCGCCGCCGAGCAGCAGGCGGACGGGCTGCTGGTAGTGGCTCCGTACTACTCACGCCCGTCGCAAAAGGGCCTGCTGCGCCACTTCGAGGCCATAGCCGACAGCACCGACCGCCCGGTCATGCTCTATGACATCCCTGTCCGCACCGGCGTCGCCATTGCACCGGAAACCCTGGTGGCCGCCGGGAAACACCCGAACATCGTGGCGGTCAAGGATGCCAAGGGAGACCTGGCCTCCTCCTCATGGGTCATGCAGCACAGCTCCCTGGTCTACTACTCGGGAGACGACGTCCTGAACCTGCCCCTGCTCTCCATCGGCGCCGTCGGCATGGTCTCGGTGGTGGGGCACGTCGCCGCTGACCGGCTGCGGGCGCTCGCCGCAGCCTTCGCCGGGGGCCGGGTGGACGAGGCGCTTCGGATCCACCGCGAACTGCTGCCTATCTACACCGGAATGTTCCGCTGCCCGGGGGCTGCGTCCGCCAAGGCCGCACTGCGGAAACTGGGTCTCCCGGCCGGTCCTGTGCGCGGTCCGCTTGCAGACCTCGATGCGGATGAAACCGCGCTGCTGCTCGCAGACCTCTCCGCGGCTGGGTTGCCTACTACGCTTGCGCGCGGCACGGCGGTCCCTGATGCTCTAGCTCCGACGCATTGACTGTGGCGGAGGAAGGGGGGTGGCGGTGAGTGAACCGACCCGGACAGGCGCGGCCAAGCGCCGCATAGGGGGCGTCGACGCAGCCAGGGGGGCGGCGTTGGTGGCAATGATGGCCATCCACGTCCTTCCCGGCTGGAACGAAGACTTTGAACCCACCTTCACCTGGCTGGTATTTGCAGGACGGGGCGCTGCACTGTTTGCCCTCCTGGCCGGGGTATCCCTGGCCTTTATGTCCGGAGGGCAGTATCCGCCGCGCGGCGAGCGCATGACGGCGGCGCGGCTGGGGCTTGCCGTGCGCGCAGTCCTGATCACCGTCATCGGGCTTTTGCTGGGATTCCTGGTGATCTACGCGCAGGTCATCCTGGTCTATTACGGGGTGATGTTCCTGCTGGCGCTGCCGTTGCTTCGGCTGCGTGCGCGGACACTCCTGATCCTGTCAGCGCTGATCGCCCTCACCGCTCCGGTGCTGATGCAGGCAACCCGGGACTCACTGGCCGACATGGGCGGGGTGGAACCGAATTTTTCCACGCTGGTGCAGGCGCCGGGGGATGTCTTGGGCCAGGTGCTGCTCAGCGGCACTTATCCGGCCCTGCCTTGGATGGCCTATGTATGCGCGGGACTGGCGATTGGGCGGCTGGACCTCGCCGAGCGCAAGGTCCAGCTCCGGCTGGTCGTGGCCGGAGTGGGCCTCGCCGTAGCCACAGCGGCCCTGTCGGCATTTCTGCTGGGACCGCTGGGCGGCCGGGACCAGCTGGTGGACGCTGCCTCTGTGTGGTCCTCCACCCCCGAGGAGACCGTGTACGACACCCTGATGTGGGGCCCGGATCCCACGCTGCCAACGGACACGTGGTGGTGGTTGGCTTCCTTGACGCCCTACTCCAGCACGCCGCTGGTCCTGCTCAATACAATCGGCACGGCGGTGGCGTTCCTCGGAATCCTCCTCCTGCTGGGCAAGGCAGCCTCCGCAGTGCTTGCCCCACTGGCCGTCCTGGGGAAAATGACCCTGACCCTGTACTCACTGCATCTGTTGCTCCTAGCCACCGGCCTGTTCGAGGACCGACCGCCCCTGTCCCTGATTGTGCAGCTCATGATCGTGGCCGGCTTCGCCTACGCCTGGCAACGGTTCAACGCGCAGGGCCCGCTCGAACGGGTTGTATCCGAAGCGTCTAAACGGGTCCGCAGCACATATCTGGAACGGGCGGGCAGAAAAGCGGCCGCTCAACGGACTGCGGAATACGGAGCGGAACGGAAGCCCGGCGAGGCCCGGCTCCCCTCCGGGACGCCGGCCGGGACGGAAGGGCAGCCGTTTTCGATCCGCAGCGCGGCGCCACCGCCGCCATCCACTCCGCCGTCCATCCAGCCGGACAGAGTTTCCCCTTCCGCCGCTTCCGCCTCGACTGCACCACCGCCGCCGCCCATGGGGAGGCGGCAGGCGCTGGAAGCAGAGGCCCGGGACAGGCACCGTAACCGGCAGCGCAGCTGATGCCTTTAACCCCCCGGCAGCGGATGCTGAGGGCTGTGCTGGGCGCTGTGTTCGGCTCGGCGCTGCTCGCGGCGCCAGCTGCTGCCTCTCCACAGGAAGCGGACCCGTGCGCCCGCCTCACCGCAGGGGAGGTGCGGTACGACGTGGCCGACGCCGAGCGCGTCACCTTCGCAACGGCGGAAACATACGGCGCCACGGAGACCCGCCTGATCGGCTGTGTACGCCAAGGGGACAGCTACGTGCAGGAGTGGAAGTCGTGGGGGTTCAGCGGCCGCAACGGGTTCGCCCCGCCGGGAAGCATGTGGGAGAACACGCTGTATTCGCCGACCGGGTCCTTCACGATAACGGAGGCCCTGGGACGTGCCAATCCCGGAACGCAGCTGACCTATTACACGCTGAACCCCGCCTCGCGGTGGGGCGGGGAACACGGTCCCAGCTACAACCAGTACTTCGAGGGCACGGGCGGGCCGGCGGATGAAAACCTTTGGGGGTACATGCAGCAGGGACTATACGAGCAGGCGGCCGTCATCAACTGGAACCGCCCGCCGGACATGCCCACCCGCCAGGGTGCCTCTTTTGCCATCTTCTTCCACGCCGGGTACGCGCCCACCTGGGGGTGCATATCCACGGATTTGTCCACGGTGGTGCGGTTGCTGAAAACCGCGGTCCCCGGGGATCGCATCGTGATGGGCACGGTGGATGACGTTTTCACTACCTCCACGGCAGCTGCCGACGGCGTGGCCTCCGTGGCGGCCCGCGCGGAAGAAAAAGCAGAAGCCGCGCAGGACCGGGCCGAGACCATGACCACCGGTGCAGCCACCCTGGCGGTGGTTGCCGCGATGGCGTTTGTGATCCGGCTGGCCTTCCGGAGCGCCGGCCGCAAACACAGGCCCGACGGCGGCGCGGGCGGCACCCGGCCGGAGAAACCAACGGAGCCATCAACGGAGAAACCAACCGAGAAACCAACGGAACGACCGCTGCCGGAGGGACCGCCGGCGGAAGGGTCTGCTGCGGAAGAATCCCGGACGGGCTCTTCCGTTCGCGGCACCAGCCGGTGAGCCGGGCCTGCATTGGGCTGCAGGATTGAATAAACTGCTGGGGTGAACCGAATTTCCGCCGCCCCGGGCTACCTGAATGGACGCTGACGCAGCGGAAGCAGGCCGGCGGCTGTATGAGGAACGCATGGCGTTCCTGCCCGGGCTATGGATGCCCGAAGCCCCGGCATGGGACAGCCTGCCGGAAGAAGACCGGTTGCGCTGGATCCGATACGCCTCAGAACTCCCGGCAGAGGGCCTTTCCGGCTCCGACGACTAGTTTGCCCCCCGGACGGGAAAACTCCAGAGGGGAAAACTTCGGACGGGAAAACCAGTCGGGGCAGCCCTGACCCCGACTACGCGTACCTGCCGCCCCGCCGCCGTGGCATGCTCTCCGGCATGCAGCAGGCCGGAGAGCAGCGGAGCGCCCCTGATCCTTACACCCCCACCCACGGCAGCGATGAGGTGAACATTCACCACTATGATCTGCGGCTGGACTACAGCGTCAGGTCCAACCGGCTGGCGGCCGTGGCCCACCTGGCCGGAACCGTCCGAAATCATCCGGACCGCACCGACCGCGCCGACCGGATCGTCCTGGATCTGGACCGGCGGCTGCGGGTGGAAGAAGTGCGGCTGGTGTGCCGGCACGGCACCGATGCCGGCTTCGCCCCGGCGGACCCCACGGCCGGGGATCCGGTGGCCGTCCGCAGTTTCCGGCAGCGCCGGGCAAAGCTGGAGGTGCTGCCGGAACGTCCGCTGGCGGGCGGCGAAAACTTCGTGCTGTCCATCCGCTACCGCGGAAAACCGCGGCCCGACGCCGGGCAGTGGGGGGACATCGGCTGGGAGGAACTGACCGACGGGGTGCTGGTGGCAGGGCAGCCAACCGGGGCGCCGTCGTGGTTTCCCTGCAATGACCTGCCTTCTGAAAAGGCGCAGTACCGCCTCAGCGTGACCGTTGAGGAAGGCTACCGGGTGGCCGGCAACGGCGCCCTGGCATCGCGGACCGCCGGGAAGGGGCGGGAAACCTGGGTATTTGAGCAGACCGAGCCGATGGCGACGTATCTGGCCACCGTGCAGATCGGTCGGTATCGGAACATGGATCTGCCGGGGCGGGTGCCGCAGTCCGTTCTCGTACCGCCCTCGCTGGCAGGCGCAGCCCGGACCGCGCTAGGCCGGCAGGAAGCCATGATGGATCTGTTCACGGCCCGGTTCGGACCGTATCCGTTCAAAACCTACACCGTGGTGGTCGCTGATGACAGGTTGGAGATCCCCCTGGAAGCCCAGTCGGTGTCCGTTTTCGGCCGCAACCATTTGGACACCGCGGGGGAGCCGCTGGTGGCCCATGAACTGGCCCACCAGTGGTTCGGGAATTCAGTGACTGCACGTAGCTGGAAGGACATCTGGCTGCACGAGGGTTTTGCCACCTACGCGGAATGGGTGTGGGCCGAAGCCGCCGACGGCGAGGATACCGACGAGCGGGCCCACCGCGAGCTGGCGTGGCTGCGGGGCCAGCGGCAGGACCTGCAGCTGGCCGATCCCGGCCCGGCAGCCATGTTCGACGAACGGGTGTACCGCCGTGGTGCCGTGGCCCTGCATCTGCTGCGCCGTGCCGCCGGGGACGGGGCCTTCTTTTATCTCCTGCAGGAGTGGACGTCCCGATACCGGCACGGTTGTGCGGATACCGGGAACTTCCTGGACCTGGCCGAGCGCATTTGCGGTTCAGCCGGCGTTTCGGCCGCCGGGCTGCTCACTCCATGGCTGTACGAACCGGCGCTGCCGGCCGCCCGCCCCGCCTAGGCCGGATGGGATTCCTGCCAGGCCTGGTCCAGCGCCGACGCGAAGAGGTCAGTGGGCTGGGCACCGGAAATGCCGTACTTGTCATCCAGCACAAAGAACGGCACGCCGCTGATGCCGAGTGACCGGGCCTGGGCAATGTCGGCGTTGACGTCCTCGGCGAACTCCTCGGCGGCCAGCATGGACCGCACCCGCTCCGGATCCAGGCCTACCCGGCTGCCGATCTCGGCAAGGGTGTCCACCGCTCCGATGTCCTGCCCCTTCTCGAAGTGGGCGGAGAGCAGCGCCTCCTTGGCGGCGTCGGCGGCGCTGTTGCCGCCCTCGGCGCGGGCCAGATGGATCAGCCGGTGTGCGGAGAAGCTGTTGGCAACTACCAGCGAGTCGTAGTCATAGGACAGGCCCTCACCGGCGGCCTGGACAGTGACCTGCTCCAGCATTCCGGCCAGCTGCCCGGGATCGATGCCCTTGCGCTCGCTCAGGTACTGGGCCTCGGTGCCGTCGTAGTGTTCGGGCAGGGAGGGGTCGAGCTGGAAGCTGCGCCACTGCACTTCCACCTCGTCCCGGTGCGGGAAGGCGGCCAGTGCGGCCTCGAAGCGGCGCTTGCCGATGTAGCACCACGGGCAGGCAATGTCGGACCAGATATCAATCTTCATACCGGCTCCAACGCAGAAAGGACCGGGAGGCATTCCCGCACTGTCGAAACAGTGCAGAACGCGCTCCCGGTCCCTGCCTGCGCGGATACTGAAGCGGTATCCGCACTAACCCCTACCCCCAGGGGTTAGGCCGGCGCCAGCTCCTGCGATTCGTGCAGGAAGCGGGCGTAGGCAGGCACGGTGAGGAAGGTCGGGAAATGCTCCCCGCACGCCACTTCCTCAAAGAGTTCACGGGCGTCCTTGAACCGGTCACCGTCGAAACGCTGCAGGTTGCCGAACTCCTCGTCGAGCAGTTCCTCCACCCACTGGTGCGTCACGATCTCGCCGTCGTCAGTCACGGCCGAGGTGTGGATCCACTGCCAGATCTGCGAGCGGGAGATTTCCGCTGTGGCGGCGTCCTCCATCAGGTTGTTGATGGCCGCTGCACCGTTGCCGCGCAGCCAGGACTCGATGTAGCGGATGCCCACCTCGATGTTGCTGCGGATGCCGGCCTCGGTGATAACACCCGGGGTGGAAGCAATGTCCAGCAGCGCCTTGTCATCGGGCACCACGTCCTCGCGGGTCCGCTCCAGCTGGTTCGGGCGCTCGCCGAGTACGCCGTCGAACACCTCCATGGCCACCGGCACCAGGTCCGGATGCGCCACCCAGGAGCCGTCGAAGCCGTCGCCGGCCTCGCGGGTCTTGTCGGCGCGCACCTTCTCCATGGCGACGTCGTTGGCCGCGGCGTCCTTGCGGTTCGGGATGAAGGCGGCCATGCCGCCGATGGCGTGTGCCCCGCGCCGGTGGCAGGCACGCACCAGCTGCTCGGTGTAGGTGCGCATGAACGGCGCCGTCATGGTCACCATGTTGCGGTCCGGCAGGACAAACCGGGGGCCGCGGGTGCGGAAGTTCTTGATCACCGAGAAGATGTAGTCCCAGCGCCCGGCGTTCAGGCCGGCGGCGTGGTCTTTCAGTTCGTAGAGGATTTCCTCCATCTCGAAGGCCGCGGTGATGGTTTCGATCAGCACGGTGGCCCGGATGGTGCCCTGCGGGATGCCCATGAGGTCCTGTGCCAGCACAAAGATGTCATTCCACAGGCGGGCCTCCAAATGGTTTTCAATCTTCGGCAGGTAGAAGTAGGGGCCGCGGCCCTGCGAGATCAGACGCTGCGCGTTGTGGAAGAAGTACAGGCCGAAGTCCACGATGCCGCCGGCAATGGGGGTGTTGTCGATCAGCATGTGCTTTTCGGGCAGGTGCCAGCCGCGGGGACGGACCACAATGGTGGGCAGGTCCGTCAAAGAGGAACCGCTGAGCTTGTATTCCTTGCCTTCCGGGGAGGTGAAGTCGATCTTCCGGTCCAGGGCGTCGCGCAGGTTCAGCTGTCCGTTGACCACGTTGGACCACGACGGCGTGGAGGAGTCCTCCATGTCAGCCAGCCAGACCTTGGCACCGGAGTTCAGTGCATTGATGGTCATCTTGCGGTCCACCGGACCGGTGATTTCCACCCGGCGGTCCTCCAGTCCGGGGGCCGTGGGAGCCACCCGCCAGGTCCCGTCTTCGCGGATGCTGCGGGTTTCGGCCCGGAACGTCGGGTCCGCGCCGTTGGAGATCTGCGTCCGGCGGGCCTGGCGCTGCTGCAGGAGTTCCTGCCGGCGGCTGGCCGTGGCCTTGTGCAGCGCCTTGACGAAGTCCAACGCCTGCGGGGTGAGGATCTCTTCCTGACGCCGCACGGCGGGGGCGGTCAGGGAAATTCCGTTCAGGGTGATCGGGTCATTCATGGCGTTCTCCTTGGGGTAATTCAAAGCAGTGGGGTGATTCTGCGGGGGCGGGGCCGGTGCGGCCGGCGCCCCCGCAGAATCCGGCTGAAGAGCCGGGGTTAGTGGAACTGGCTGGATTCCGTGGAACCGGCCAAGGCCAGGGTGCTGCCCTCGGGGTTCAGCGCGGTGGCGATGGCGTCGAAGTAACCGGTGCCAACCTCACGCTGGTGCTTGGTGGCGGTGTAGCCGCGGGACTCGGAGCCGAACTCCTTTTCCTGCAGTTCCACGTAGGCACTCATACCGTTGCGGGCGTAGCCGTGGGCCAGGTCGAACATCGAGTAGTTCAGGGCGTGGAAGCCGGCCAGGGTGATGAACTGGAACTTGAAGCCCATGGCGCCGAGTTCGCGCTGGAACTTGGCGATGGTGTCATCATCCAGGTGCTTCTTCCAGTTGAAGGACGGCGAGCAGTTGTACGCCAGCATCTGGTCCGGGAATTCGGAGCGGACAGCCTCGGCGAACTTGCGGGCCAGCTCCAGATCCGGGGTGCCGGTCTCCATCCAGATCAGGTCCGAGTAGGGCGCGTAGGCCTTGGCCCGGGCGATGCAGGGCTCAATGCCGTTGCGGACCTTGTAGAAGCCTTCGGCTGTGCGCTCGCCCGTGATGAACTCGGCATCCCGCTCGTCGACGTCGGACGTGATCAGGGTGGCTGCCTCGGCATCGGTGCGGGCAATAACCACGGTGGGGGTGCCGGCGACGTCGGCCGCGAGGCGGGCTGCGTTCAGGGTGCGGATGTGCTGGCCGGTGGGGATCAGGACCTTGCCGCCGAGGTGGCCGCACTTCTTCTCCGAGGCGAGCTGGTCTTCCCAGTGCACGCCGGAGGCACCGGAGGAGATCATGGACTTCATCAGCTCGTAGGCGTTCAGCGGGCCGCCGAAACCTGCCTCGGCGTCGGCCACAATCGGCACCATGTAGTCATCCACGCTCTGGATGCCTTCGGCGAACTCGATCTGGTCGGCGCGCAGCAGGGCGTTATTGATGCGGCGGACAACGGTGGGCACCGAGTTGGCCGGGTACAGGGACTGGTCCGGGTAAGTGTGGCCGGAGTTGTTGGCATCGGCCGCTACCTGCCAGCCGGAAAGGTAGATGGCCTTCAGGCCGGCCTTGACCTGCTGCACGGCCTGGTTGCCGGTGAGGGCGCCCAAGGCATTGGTGTAGCCCTCGTCGCCGGCGTTGCGCAGCTGGTCCCAGAGCTTCTCGGCACCGCGGCGTGCCAGCGTGTGCTCTTCCTGGACGCGGCCGCGCAGCTTCACAACGTCTTCGGCGGTGTAGTCGCGCTCGATGCCTTCCCAGCGGGGGTCGCTGGCCCATTCCTGGGTGAGCTGCTCGGCCGTGGGGGCTGTGTTCTGGTCCTGGCTCATTGCTAAGTCTCCTCGAATTCATTTCCTTCGAACCGGTCCGCTTCAAACCGGAATTTCCTGCTGTGAACCCAGCCTGTGCCAACAACAACCCCTCTTCTAGGGTTTTTCTATGGAAAGAAATGCATTTCTTCGCGTATCGTGAAAAACGTGACGAGTACAACATGGAACCGGCCCAATCCCACGCCCCGGAAGCCCGGTGCCGCCACCGGCAAGCAGTCCGCAAGCGACACCGATAGCACCCTGGACGTCATCAGCCTGGGGCGCCGTGTACGGCATCTGCGTAAGGCCAAGGGCATGACCCTCGATGACCTGGGCGCCGCCGTCGGAACCGTGGCATCGCAGTTGTCCCTGATTGAAAACGGCAAGCGCGAACCCAAGCTCGGCATGATGCAGGCGCTGGCGGCTGCGCTGGATGTCAGCATCGATTCGCTGCTGGGCTCGGAGCCGCCAAGCCGTCGGGCAGCGCTGGAAATCGAACTGGAACGTGCGCAGCGCGGGCCCCTCTATGCCTCTTTGGGTCTGCCGAAGGTGCGCATCGGCTCGCGGCTGCCGCTGGACGTGCTCGAATCCCTCGTGGGGCTGCAGGCCGAACTGGAGCGCCGGCTGGACGAGCAGGTGGCCACACCCGAGGAGGCCCGCCGGGCCAACGGTGAACTGCGGGCCATGATGCGGGAGCGGAACAACTACTTCCCGGAGTACGAGGCCGAGGCGCAGAAGGTGCTGAAGTCCGTGGGGCACACCTCCGGGCCGCTGTCCCAGCACGTCATCGCTGACATTGCCGCCCACCTGGGTTTCAGCCTGCACCACGTGAACGACCTGCCGCACTCCACCCGCTCCGTGACCGACCTGAAGAACCGCCGCATCTACCTGACCCAGTCGCAGCGTTCGGAGCACGATCCGCGGTCCGTGCTGCTGCAGGCGCTGGGCCACTTTGTCCTGCAGCACCAGACGCCCAGCAGTTACGGCGAGTTCCTCGGCCAGCGGGTGGCTACCAATTACTTCGCTGCGGCGCTGCTGTTGCCGGAGAAGGCCACAGTCGATTTCCTGCAGCGGGCCAAGGCAGCCAAGGAAATTGCGGTGGAAGATATCCGCGACGCGTTTGCGGTGTCCTATGAAACGGCGGCGCACCGGTTCACCAACCTTGCCACCGAGCACCTGGGCATCCCCACGCACTTCCAGAAGGTGCACGAGAGCGGGATTGTGTACAAGGCCTATGAGAACGACGGCGTGACGTTCCCTGCGGACCACACCGGCGCCATTGAAGGCCAGCCGATTTGCCGGTACTGGACGTCGCGGGAAGTGTTTTCGGTACCGGACCAGTTCAGCGCGTTCAACCAGTACACGGACACGCCGGCCGGGACCTACTGGTGCACCGCCCGGGTGGAGCGGGGCTCGGCCGGCAAGTTCTCCGTGAGCATCGGGCTGCCGTACCAGCATGTGAAGTGGTTCCGCGGCCGGGACACCGCCGAGCGGTCCAAATCCCGCTGCCCGGATCCGGACTGCTGCCGCACGCCTCCCGGCGAGCTCTCTTCGGAGTGGTCCGGCTTCGCGTGGCCCAGCGCCCGGGCACATTCGCATCTGCTGGCCGCACTGCCGCCCGGCGCCTTCCCCGGTGTGGACGAGACCGAGGTGTACTCCTTCCTGCAGTCCCATTCGGAGCAGTGACGCGTCCGTGACCACCGCATAGGGTAGGGCCATGCCTGAGATGCCCGAAGTGCAGGGACTTGCCGATTTCCTGCGAACCAAGCTCCTCCCGGCCGAGGCGCCGCCCGCCGTCGTTTCCGACGTGGAAGTGCTTTCCTTCGCCGTGCTGAAGACCGCCGGGGTGCCGCTGGACGCGCTCCACGGCCAGACGGTGGAGGCGGTGGAGCGGCGGGGCAAATTCCTGGTGGTCACGGCGGGCGGCCTGCATTTGGTGATGCATCTGGCCAAGGCCGGCTGGCTGCGCTGGTCCGACGCGCTGAAGCCGGGGCGGCTGCGGCCAGGGAAAGGCGCCATGGCACTGCGGGTGCGGTTCGCGGCCGGCGACGACGGCAAAGAGCCCGGCTTCGACCTCACCGAAGCTGGAACCAAGAAGTCACTGGCCGTGTACCTGGTGCGGAACCTGGAGGAAGTGCCGGGGGTGGAGCGGCTGGGGCCGGAAGCGCTCGACGTCGGATTTGATGCCTTTGCTGTGCTGCTTTCCGCCCACCGCGGCCAGATCAAGGGCTTGCTCCGGGACCAGTCGGCCATTGCCGGGATAGGCAATGCCTACAGTGACGAAATCCTGCATGAAGCCCGCCTTTCACCGTTCGCCAACGCCTCCAAGCTGGACGCGGACGAGGCAGGCCGGCTGTTCGTTGCCATGCGGACCACGCTGGCGGCGGCCATTGCCGCAGCCTCGGGCCGCCCGGCGTCGGAGCTCAAGGACTCCAAGCGGCAGGCCATGCAGGTCCATGCCCGCACGGGCCAGCCGTGCCCGGTGTGTGGAGACACCGTCCGGGAAGTCTCCTTCGCCGATTCGTCGCTGCAGTACTGTCCCACCTGCCAGACCGGCGGCAAGATCCTCGCGGACCGGCGGATGTCCAAACTGGACAAGTAGATACCCCCTGCGGGGCCTGGTAAAGAGGCTCTTCGTGGTTAGTGGGGAAGTTGGTTCCGGGATGAATGTCCTGCCGCCGTCCGGACGGCACTTCTCATGAGAATAACTGACTTGTAGTTATCCGAGTTTCGGTATCCACGCGCTGTCCATTTGATGTGTTTGATGCTGGTGTGGTTGGCCTCGCCCTTGCCCGTGGTGGCGCCGGTAACAATGAGGACCTCGATCTCCTTCCACCACCGGCAAATGGTCCGCCAGAGCCGTGTCGTTTGCGCCAAGGAGCAATGCAGTACCCGCATGTATCAGGATTCGAGCTGGTAGCTGCGAGTGAGCGCGGGAATCAACCGGGCCGCCACCAATATGAGCGTGCAACGAGCGGTTGCAACCGCTAACCGTGATCTTGGGCCTGGATCGCCATTCGGACGACCGATGTCTGTTACGGCTCGGCTTTGACGGCCCTTGCCCTTGCCCTTGCCCTTGCCCTTAGACAGCCTCCCTGCTAGGTTTGTTATTGATCAATCACTAACCAAGGAGTAATCATGACCGTCATCCCCGCCCGCGAGCTCACCCCCGCACAGCACGCCCTGGCAGAGCACCTGCGGCTGGTGTCCTCCGGCCAAATCGACGAGTGGATCGAGCTGTACGCCGCGGACGGCACGGTCGAGTTCCCCTTTGCACCTCCCGGTGTGCCTACCCGGGTGCAGGGACGCGAGGCGCTGATCGCCCACATGCGCGGCTTCCCGCAGACCTTCGATGTGAAGTTCGTCGACGTGAAGTTCATCGAGACGACCGACCCCCGCACTGCGGTCGCCGAATACCGCTCGGAGGGAAGCGCCGTCAGCACCGGCAAGCCGTATGAGCAGACGGTCATCACGGTGATCCGCCTCGACGAGGCGGGCCTGGTCGCGCAGTTTGTCGACTACTGGAACCCTCTCGTGGTCATCGAGGCCATGACCCCCGACCAGGCGGCCAGTGGCCAAGAGGTGTCGTGGCCCGCAGGGCGCTAGTCCCGCGGGGGCGGGGTGGGGCGGGTCACCTAGCCGTCCCACCCCACTCCGCAATGAGAGAATGAGAGACATGCCTGCCACCGGCTCCCGCGTAAGGAGCGATCAACGTCGTCAAGTCGTACTGGACGCTGCCGTGGCCTGTTTCGCGCGCAAGGGTTACTACGGCACCGCGACCAGCGAGATCGCCGTACGGGCCGGAATATCTCAGCCCTACGTTTACCGCCTCTTCGCCAGTAAGGAGGCGCTGTTCGCCGGTGCCGTCCTCCACGTGTCCGAGCTGCTCTCGGATGCTTTGACCGGAGCTGCCGAAGAAATCGGTCCGCCCCGGGAGGCGGAGGCGGTCATGCGCGCGATCCAGTCCGCCTACAGCACTCTGATCGAGGACCGGGACGTCATGCGATTCCTCATGCAAGCCAGTTGCGCAGCTGACGAGCCGCTCGTGGCAGAGGCCGTGCGCACGTGCTACGCCAGGCAGGTCGAACTCGTTAGTGAGCTTCTGAACCACGACGACGCTGCAGTCCGGCACTGGTTCGGCGCCGGCATGCTCGAAAATGTCACGCTGATCTTGGGCCTGTCCGACGTCGACGAGCCGTGGGCGCGGACCCTCAGCGGACAGCGGTCTCGATAGGACGACGGTAGCTTCTCCCGATCGAGGAAGCCGTAGCAGCGAGATTGGCAACCTACTCAGCTGAAGTCTCGCCAGCATCTGGAGCAAGTGGAAACCTCTGGCCGTAAACGGTTCCAAAACTACGTGCCGATTGAACCTGCTCGTTACGCTTTTGATATCCGAGTTTCGGTATCCACGCGCTGTCCGGGCACCCACCCCGGTTTGGTCCCGTCCGTCGACCACGCCCGGGATCTGCCCGGTGTCCAGGTCCACGATGGTCGTCATCCACTGCTCGCCTCGTTCAAGGCCGCACGCACCCGGATCACGGCCTGCACGACCCAGCTGCGCAGTCTGCCGGTGGCACGGGCCCGATACGGGATCTGGGAGGTGGATTCAAAGAAGGATGTCCTTGACGCGTTGGAGGCGGCGTTCCTTCTGGCGGGAGGAGACAACACCACAGGTGGGGCAGCCCGGCGGCAGATCGGTCTCGATCACGACGTGGCGCCGACCATCGGCATCGGTGCCGGCGGAGATGACATGGAAAAAGCAGCGGACCCCGGCGTGTGCCGGAGTCCGCTGCTGTCTAACCAGGGGTTGTATCCCGGTGCGGAGTTACCTCCGCACCGGGATTACGGGTTAGCTGCGGCCGTGGCCGTGGCCACCACCGTGTCCGCCCTTGCACTTCTGGCCTTCGAACTTGGCCTTGTAGCTTGCCTTCTCGGTCTTGCCCTTGCCGTTGAAGGTGTAGTTGGCCGTGACTTCGCCGCCCTTGATGGAGGACTGCTTGGTCTTGATGGTCACGGACTTGCTCTTGCCGGCCCCCAGGTTCTTGACCGTCACGGTGCCGTAGCTCGACTTCACCGTGATGTCAGCCTGCTTGGTGCCGGTGTTCTTGACCGTCACTGCAATCTCCGCGCCGGAGCCGGAGCACTTGCTGACCGCGCTGACCGGGTTGGCCGGCGTGGGCTTGGGTGTGGCGGTCGGCTTGGGCGTTGCGGTCGGCTTTGGCGTGGCAGTGGGCTTAGGCGTAGACGTCGGAGTCGGCTTGGGTGTAGCCGTCGGCTTCGGCGTGGCCGTCTGGGTAGGCGTCGGCGTGGGCGTAGGCGTTGCCTTGGCCGGAACCTTGATGGGCAGGATTTCTGCACGCCCGCCGTCGCCGTTGGTGCCGCTGAGGTCACCGGTAGCGTTGTGCAGGTGCAGGAACAGCGCCTTGGCATCGGTGGTTCCCGCACGGCGGGTTACATCGATTTTGCCGCCGTTCACGTCCGCAAACAGGGCGCTCGGCGTGGCACCGTTGAAGGTCAACGCCGGGTTGGCGGCGTCGAACGCCACGTATCCGGTGCTGTCCACGGCCACACTCTGACCTGCGTCATTCACGTTGTACGGGCTCCATGTGGTGACCCGGTACTGGAGCGGCGCCGATGCGGCGTTGACGTCCAGGCCCAGGGCTGCAGCCCGCACCGGCAGGGTCACTGCGTTGGTGTCGAACGTGTTGGTGTCCGTGTTGCCCTGGACCCCGTTGGCTGCGGTCTGGTCCACCTGCACCGCAGTTCCGTCGGCGTTCAGGCGGTAGGTCGAGATGAGGACAATGTCCACGTCGTCGGCGCGGCTCGTGAACGTCACGAAGTCGGGAACCGAGTCACCGTTGGTGTCGATCTCCACATCAATCTCGGTGGCGCCGCCCAGGATGGGCCAGTTATCCCATGTGCTTACGCCGAAGTTGACCAGGGACTGCTGCAGGTCACCGCCGGCGGCCTTTACGGTCGGGACAGTGGAAGAAGCGCCCACTGCCTGCACGTCGAGGGCGTACATGGAATCCATCTTTACAGATGCCAACCGCGGGCTCTCGGCACCCAGGACCAGGGGCGAGACCAGGGACAGGTAGCGTGAAGCACCCGTGCCCTGGTTGAGGTCGCGTCCCTGCAGGGTGACCGTGCTCTTCAGCGCCTCGGAATCTGCGAAGGCAATTTCCTTGCCCGCGCTCATGTCCGAGGTCGGCTTCGGGGCAGAGTAGACCGGGACACGCAGGGTAGGCGTGCCGTTGGCGGTCAGCTGCACCCGCCCGGACACATCGGCCAGGAACTGCCGGGTGATGCCCAGCTGTGTGGCGTCAGCGGCCGGGTCCATGGTCTTGGCCAGGGCTGCCGGATCCGAAATGCTCAGCGTGACATCCACGGAGGCCTTGCCGTTGGCCGGCACGTTCACCGAGGGGGTGGTGCTGATGACGACGCCGGGCATGGCCGAGGCCTGCAGGTAGCTGACGTTGTAGGACATAGGCCGGTCGGACCTGTTTTCCACCGTGATCTGCTTGGTGAGGACAAGTGCTTCCTTGCCGAGTTCCAACACACCGAAGTTCACGCTGGTCAGGGCGGGATCCTCAGTGGCGTAGGCCAGCACCTTGGTGCTGACGGCATCCAAGGCATCCACACGGCCTGAACCGACGCGGTTCGGAGCGTGGACGGCTCCGTTGGCGGCGATCACGTCATGGGTTGCGGTGTTCATGATGGCCGTCTTCACCTGATACGGGTTCAGGTCCGTGGCGGCGTAGACCAGGGCGGCAATGCCGGCCACATGGGGAGTGGCCATGGACGTGCCGCTGTTGACGGCGGCGCCGTCGCCCGAGCCCACGGCTACGGAGCCGATGGCAGAGCCGGGAGCAGCGACGTCGGGCTTCACCACGCCGTTGGAGCCGTGCACGCCGCGGGACGAGAAGGAGCTGACAGTGTCACCGACTCCGGAGGGACCGGATGTGGTGGCCTTGTACGCGGGGGACAGACGCAGGGTCAGGGTGCCCGCCACCGCGGCCGGACGCAACCGGTCGGAGGAGGCAGCGTTCAGCTGGATACCGGGGATGGTGGCGTTGCCGCCGATTCCGGCGTCAAAGACCGCCCGCGGGGAATCCAAGACGACACCGGTGGCACCGGCAGCCTGGGCGTTGTTGAAACGGACGCCGGAGCCGCAGGGGAACGCACCGTCCGCTTCCCACTGGAGCCAAACCCATTTGCCGGTCAGTGAGCCGGCCGGGAACGGGTTGCAGCCAAAGGCGTTGTCCGCCGGGGCGGCGACCACGGTTCCGGTGAGCTGGGCTTCCGTGACGTCCGGGTTGGAATAGTTGAAGTTCGACGAGTACTGGCCGGAAGCCGTCCCTGCGAGCTCGGCGGGGGCGAGGACATCGGCGCGGTCCAGGGTGACCTGGGAACCGATGGTGCTGGCCACCGTCAGCGCGGATTTGGCATTGCCCGGGGAACCGCCGACGTCGTAGACATCTCCGGCGTTGCCCGATGCGACAACAGAGAGGATGCCCTGCTCGGTGAGCTTGTTGACAATGTCATTTTCGGGATCGTCCACGGGGGAGTAGTCAGAGCCCAGGGACATGTTCACAACCTGCGCGCGGTCGGAGAAGTCACCGTCACCGTTGGGGTCGAGTACATAGTCCAGGGCCTGGCCCACCACGTCGGAGGAGCCCTCACAGCCGAAGACGCGGATGCCCACCAGGGACGCTTCGGGGGCGGAACCGGGTCCGATCCGCATCGAATTGACCTGGTCCGCCGTCAGCTTGGAGTAGTCGCCGCGGAAGGTGGTGCCGTCATTGTTGGTGCCGTAGCCTGCTGCGGTGCCGGAGACGTGGCTGCCGTGACCGCCGCAGTCCAGCGGGTTCAGGTCAGGCTTGGGGACAGGCTGGTACGTGGGGGATCTTGGATCAGCGTTGTAGTCGTCGCCCACCAGGTCATAGCCGCCGATGAACTTGGCCGCATCCAGCAGGCCGCTGTCCGCGGTGGGAATGATGGGCGATGCCTGCGCTGCTGCGTAGGCCTCCAGCGTGCCGGGACCGCCGAAATCGCTGTGGGTGTAGTCAATGCCGGTGTCCAGGACGGCGATGGTGATGCCCTTGCCCGTCTGCTGGCGCTCCACCCAGGTGTTCAGTGCACGGGTGTCGATGTCCGTTCCCTTGTTGTCCACGGACTTCGACACAATCTTGGTGATGCGCTGGACATCGTCACGCCCTGCCAGGGCACGGATGGCCTCAGCGTCACCCACGATGGCCGTGCCGGGAAGGGTGTTGGTGGTGGTGTAGAGGGTGCTGGCCTCGGCTTCCTGAGCCACGGATTCAGCCTGGGAAGCGATGTTGCTGCGGATTTCTTCGACCAGCGGCTTGTTCACCACCGGCTCCGCTTTGCCTTCCTTGACCTCTTGGGGCTGCGTCTGTTCAAAGGCGCCTTCACCGGTGAACTGGACGTAGACGGAGACCTGGCCTGAGGCGTCGCGCAGGCTCGGGGATACCTTCTGCGCCTGGAACTGCTCAAGCGATATGCCCTGGGCGAGTCCGTCGTTGTTGGTAGGTGCCTCTGGTACCGCGGTGGCCTGGGCCGGCAGGCCCAGGGACGCTGTGAGTGCGATCCCGGCGAATGCGGCAGTGAGAACCGCGCCGGGTTTGTGGTGGATGGACAATCTCATTGCGCTCCTTGAACATTCCGCCGAGCGCTACCGGGCATGTCCAAGAGACTTTGCACCGGCTGCTGACACACTGCGGCAGGTTTCCGTTGTGCCTCCAACCCCCGTCAGGAGTGTCAGCGTGCACGTAACGGCCCCCAAACCAAGCAGCCGTAGGCACACAATAGACGAGCAATCCCGCCCTGCAAAGGTTGGTGTCCCACAATGCGAATTACCTGCCGGCCTATTGTTTTATGCCCGTTGAGCAGTTATCTTTCGCGCTATTCTCCGGAAGATTAATGCCGGTGCTGCGGCGGACCCCGAGGGGCGCCGCAGCGCCGGATCATCCCCTGTGATTAGCCTTGGCGGGCCTTGATCCGCGGGTTCTTCTTGTTAATGACAAAGAGCCTCCGCCGACGGCGCACCACCTGGCTGCCGGGAAGGGCCTTGAGCGAGCGGAGCGAATTACGGGATTTCATGATTCCTCGTTTCCAATAGGCGGATGGAAGCAGGTAAGCGGGCTCTATCCGGCCCCTTGCCCGGTGATTGAACAGCACACCGTGTGGCGTTATTCCGTGCCCCTGTCCGAAGCCGGTTCGGCGGGTATGCGGTGCAGGCAGAGATTCAAAAACCCAGGACGCCCCCGGCCATGGGTTGTCATGGATGCAACCGATAAGCGGACATACGCCAGACTTAGGGGCAACAGCAATGAGACCCTCAATGTGCCGGAACCGGCCGCCGGGTTGAAGGACACCAAGGAGCACGATGCCAGGGTTTTTTCTTGATAAGTCGGACCCGGCCAGTTGGCGGGCCTTAAATGGACTGGCCCTGAAGGTCGCTGAGGCGGCCGAGCAGGCGGGGCTGCCCCGGTCCGTAATGGAGCTGCTGAATGTCCGCACCTCCCAGCTCAACGGATGTGCCTACTGCCTGGACCTGCACGTCCGGCTGGCCCGTGATGCCGGCGTCAGCGGGCAGCAGCTGGCGGTGCTTCCGGCCTGGCGGGACGCTGCGGTGTTCAGTGAGGTGGAGTGCGCTGCCCTCGCCATCGCCGAAGCGTCCACCCTGCAGTCAGGAACCGAGGCACTGCACCAGGAACTGCAGACGGCGCGGAAAGCCCTGACCGATGATCAGTACTCCTGCCTGCAGTGGGCCGCCGTGGCCATCAATGCCTTCAACCGGGTTTCCATCCTCAGCGGCTATCCGGTGCGCCCGCGGACTGAAAACGCCGCACGGGAACCGGAGACATCCAGCCGTGAGTAATCTCGATCCGTCTCCCGGGCAAAACGAAAGGGCACGATTTACCGTTTTCGCAGCAGAAGCAGCAGAAAACGGTAAATCGTGCCCTTTCGACGCTCCCAACGGTAACTTTTGCCCACGGCAGGGGTGGGGCTGGCGCTAGAGGGCCGGGCCCTGGCCCGCGTTGCCCTGCCACAGGGCATCAAACGGTGCGTTCGAGGAGACTCGGTTGCGGATGCCTTCGGTGACGAATGCCTTGGCGGTCTTGGCCGCTTCCAGCGGGGTGGCGCCCTTGCCCAGTTCGGCCGTGATGGCGGCGGCCAGCGTGCAGCCGGCACCGCTGACGGCGACGTCGCCCACCTTGGGAGCGCGCAGCACCTCCATGGTCTCGCCGTCGTAGAAAACGTCCACCGCGTCCTCGCCTTCCAGCCGGACACCGCCCTTGGCCAGGACCACCGCGCCGCTGGCCTCGTGGATGCGGCGGGCTGCTTCCTTCAGGTCCTCGACCGTTTCGATGGAGTCCATGCCGGAAAGGGACATGGATTCAAAGTGGTTGGGGGTGACGAACGTGGCCAGGGGAAGGATCTGTGCCTTCAGCGCCTGGTCGGTGTCCAGCGCAGCGCCGGGTTCCTGGCCCTTGCAGATAAGCACCGGATCCAGGACCAGGTTCTTCCAGTCCTGGGCCTGCAGGGCCTTGGCGACGACGTCGATGGTGGCCGGGGTGCCGAGCATCCCGATCTTCACCGTGTCCAGGTCATAGGCGGTGGTGATGGCTTCGAGCTGGTCGGCGATCACCTGCGGGTCCACCGGCACAAAGCGGTGGTTCCAGGAGTCCTTGGGATCGAAGGACACAATGCAGGTCAGGGCGGTGATGCCGTAGACGCCCAGTTCCTGGAAGGTCTTCAGATCAGCTTGTGCGCCGGCGCCGCCGGTGGCTTCGGAACCGGCGATGGTGAGCGTGACGGCCGGAGCTGCGGCCGCGGCAGAGTGTGTGTTTGCAGACATGGCTCTATCTTCCACCTAAACCGGCGGAACCGGCCACCCTGATAAATCGCGCCGTAACCGGGCGCCTTGGAGCCGCCCGCCGCCGCCCGCCGTCGTACTGGTTGTCCGTCCCGGGGTTAGCCGTCCCGGCGGACGCCGCGCAGCAGACGCACCACGTCTTCGACGATGTTCCGGACCACGGGCAGGCGGGAAAGGATCACCAGCTTCGCCACCAGCGGGGCAAGGCCCGCTGCCAGGCTGTGGGACCTGCGCTGGCCAGGGGAACGGTCGTAAACCCAAAAGAGGGTGATGCCCATGTACATCAGCCACAGCAGTTCCGGCAGGTCGTCGCGGATGGCCAGCGGCGGCTGCGGCCGGGCGCTCGTGACGGCCTGGCGGAACAAGGCGATGGACTTCCCGCGGCCGACGGCGGCGTCGGCGCGGCGGTTCGAGGCCATGGCGTCGCGCAGGAAGTGGCTGCCGAAGGCATGGTAGGGGGCCATGGTGGCCAAACCCGAGGAAAGGATCACCATCAAGTTCTCACCGAGGTTTTGCCCCTCGCGGATCAGCGGCAGTGCCAGGGACCGGTGCTCGTCCTGCAGCGATGAATAGAGCTCGTGGATGAGGTCATCCTTGGAGCGGAAATAGTAGTACGCGTTGCCCACGGAGACCCCGGCATCCTGCGCAATGGCACGCATGGTGGTCTGCTCGTAGCCCTGGACGGAGAACAGTTGAAGTGCCGTTTCGATGAGGAGCCGGCGCGTCTGTTCGCTCTTGACGGTGACGGCCAATGATGCTCCCTTTTGCAGTAATTTCAGCGTTTAGTAGACCACAGAATTGAACGCGTTCAAAAAGGCGCGCCGGAGGGGAAAGCCGCAGGGGGAAAGAGGCATTCAGCGGGCCGGGATGCCGGGGAATCAGCGGGAAGCGGGGCGGGCCCGCGACGGCCTCCGGGGCATGGCAGAATGGATGCGGTCCTGAAGGGCCGCCCGGGGCAGCGGGCACAGTGCTAATACAGCCGGCGGAAGCCAGGCGAACCACTACCGAAACGGAAAATGCCATGACTGCACAGCCACGGGCAGCTGCGAAAACCGCTGCAACCTACGCCTCCCGCGGGAGCTCCCAGTACGACTTGATCCTGACGCTCATGTGCGTGGTCATCGTTATCTCCAACATCGGCGCCACCAAAGGCGTGCAGTTTGCCCTCCCGGGCGGCTGGGAGATTGTGACCGACGGCGGGTTCTTCCTTTTCCCGCTGGCCTACATCCTGGGCGACGTGGTCAGCGAGGTGTACGGCTTCAAGGCCGCCCGACGAGCGATCTTCACCGGGTTCGCCATGGCGCTGCTCGCCGTCGTCAGTTTTGCCATCATCATTGCGCTGCCCGGGTTCACTGACGCGTACGGGCTCCAGAAGCAGGCGGCGCTGGAGGTAGCCCTCGGCCCGGTCTGGCAGATTGTGGCCGCCAGCCTGCTCGGGTTCCTGGCCGGGCAGCTGCTGAATTCCATGGTGCTGGTGCGGATGAAGGAACGGTTCCGCGAAAAAGCCCTGGTGGGCCGGCTGATGGCCTCCACCGGGGTGGGTGAATTCGCCGACACACTCATCTTCTGCGCCATCGCCGCACCGGTGATCGGGATTACCGACGCCGGCGGGTTCCTCAACTATGTGGTGTTCGGGTTCCTGTACAAGACACTGGTCGAGTTCCTGTTTGTGCCGGTGACCGCCATGGTCATCCGGGTGATCAAGAGGCGCGAACCGACGTATGCCGGACCGGAGCTGGAACCGGCGCCTGCCGGATAACCGCGGGGCGAAATCTGCACCGGTTTGTGCAAGGGTGGACAGACGCACGCGTTTCACTTCCCCACTACGGCAGGAGAAAAAACATGAGCAGTTCCGAACAGGTCCCCAACCCCGGAGCCCGGGCAGTAGACGAGAACCTTGCGGGAACCCGCGACGAGTTCAACGACGAAGTCACCAAGGTGCTGCTCGAGGATGCGCAGGAGGACAAGAGCCCCGCCGACGAGGAACGTGATTCCCAGCCCGCCCTGGAAGAGGATGAGCAGACCGTAGCCAAGCCGGACAATTCCTAATTGGAGGACAGCATGCCCGAGGACAAAGATTTCGAACAGAACGAAACCAAGGCCGAAGAACAGCTGCAGATTGTCGATCCGCCGGAGCCTGACGGGTCCGGAAACCAGCAGGCGGGCCAGCAGTCCGGAGCCGGTGCCCCTACCGGCGGCCCGGAAGATCCCACCGCCGAGCAGCAGAACGTCACCGGACAGCCGGATGAGCAGGAGAACGAACCGCTGCCGCGCACCTGGAACTAGGCGCTGTAGTACTTCCCCAGCACCTCGGCCTTGAAGTCGAAGAAGGACCCGTCCTCGATGGCCAGCCGGGCGTCATCCACCAGCTTTACGGTGAACCGTTCGTTGTGGATGGAGATCAGCGTATGGCTGACCATCTCGTTGGACTTGAACAGGTGCTGGATGTACGCCCGGGTGTAGTTGGTGCAGGTGTAGCAGTCGCAGCCGTCCACCAGCGGACCGAAGTCCTTCTTGAACTTGGAGTTTGAGAGGTTCTTGCGCCCGTACGGCGTGTAGAACGCTGAGTTGCGGGCCACCCGGGTGGGGGAGACGCAGTCGAAGGTGTCGGCACCGTTCTCGATGGCCGTGAAAATGTCATCGGGTTCGGAAATGCCCAGCAGGTGCCGGGGCTTATTCTCCGGCAGTTCCTCCGTGCACCAGCGGACAATGGTGCCCAGGTTCTCCTTTTCGAAGGCGCCACCCAGGCCGAAGCCGTCAAAGTCCATGGCACCCAGGTCCCGGGCAGCCTTGCGGCGCAGGTCCTCGTACTGGGCGCCCTGCAGCACCCCGAACAGTGCCTGGTACGGTTTTCCAGCCCGCTCCTTGGTGAGCCGCTCGTGTTCGGCCAGGCAGCGCAGCGCCCACAGGCGGGTGCGTTCCAGCGACATTTCCTGGTAGCCGCGCGAATTCATCAGGGTGGTCAGCTCGTCGAAGGCGAACATGATGTCCGCGCCGATCTTGTGCTGGACCTGCATCGAAATTTCCGGGCTGAACCGGTGCTTGTCTCCGTTCAGGTGCGACTTGAACCAGACTCCGTCGTCGTCAATGTGGGCCAGGCGTTCCTTGCCGGGCGCGACGTCGTCGTCCGCTCCCGTGGCATGGGTGGTGCCGTCGGCATTCATGTTGATGACCTTCTTGAACCCGGCACCCAGGCTCATGACCTGGAAACCGCCGGAATCGGTGAAGGTGGGGCCGGACCAGTTCATGAACTTTCCCAGCCCGCCGGCCTCATCCAGGATGTCCGGGCCGGGCTGCAGGTACAGGTGGTACGCGTTGGCCAGCACAGCCTGCGCGCCCAGCTCCGCAACCGACTCGGGCAGCACGGCCTTGACCGTGGCCTTGGTCCCTACCGCGATGAACGCCGGGGTCTTGATCTCGCCGTGCGGAGTGGAGATGGTGCCCGTCCGGCCTTGGAAGCCGCCTCCGTTCGCCTCTACGCGGGCTTCGGCCGCTGCGGGGGCGGTTTCGCGCAGGCGCTTACCGAGGGTGAAGGAGAAGGCTGAAGAAGACACCCTTCCATTTTGCCCTACCCCGGGCGGCTCGGTTTCCGGGGACGACGCCGGGCCGCTGGGGGCGCCGCGGGGGCTGCGGGCGGCGGAGGGGACGGTGTGGGACGTTCCCCACATTTATTTCAGCCCGAACTTCTCCGGGGATACGTTGGAAGGTGCGGGTTCGGAAGGCACATCCGGGTCACCGGCCCACTCCTTCTGCGATGTCCACGGCAAGAAAGGCTGTGTCTGCCCCCTTGACGCACCTGAAAGAAATGTTCCGGATTGCTCCGGCCAACAATGACCACCACGTGGCCATCCGCTGTGCCATCGGTATTGGCCTGCCGCTTCTGCTGGTGTTGTTCCTGGGACGCATCGACCTGGCGATCTTTGCCTCCTTCGGTGCCTTCACCGGCATTTACGGGCGCAACGAACCGCACCGCCAGCGCCTTGGCCACCAGGTCCGCGCCGGAGCGCTGATGCTGGCCGTCATCCTGGCCGCAGCCCTGTGCGCACGGCTGGACCTGGATGAGTGGGGAACCGTTATAGGCACCACCCTTGTGGCGGGGCTGGGCACCGTGGTCACCGGATTCTGGCGGCTGCGGCCGGCCGGCTCGCTGTTCCACATCTTTGCGTTTGCGGCTATCTCCTCGGTGCCGAACCAGCCGCCGGTCTGGCAGGGCATGCTCGTTGCGGTCCTGACGGTGGCGTTCTCCATCCTGGTTGGCCAGTCCGGAATGCTTGCCCGGCACTACCGCACGGACTGGAGCCGTCCGGTCCGTCCCCGGTTCTCCGCTGCACAGCGCCGCCTCATCTATATAGACGGGCTGCAGTACGCGGTGGCCGCGCTTCTGGCCGGATCCATTGCCACGATGCTGGGCATCGGCCACAATTACTGGGCGATGGTGGCCGCCACGGTTCCGCTGGTGGGCCAAACCGCCCGCCACGGGGTCTACCGCGGTCTGCAGCGGATCCTGGGCACGTTCGCGGGCCTGGTCCTAACGGCCCTGATCCTGTTTCCCGGCCTGGAACCCTGGCAGATGGTGCTGGTCATCGCAGCCTGCCAGTTCGGCGCTGAAATGCTGATTGCCCGCCAGTACGCGCTGGCCCAGGCGGTGGTCACGCCCCTGGCGCTGGTCAGCACGGAACTGGCGCATCCCAGCAATCCCGTGGAACTGCTGCGGGACCGGGGGATTGAGACCCTGATTGGTGCCGCCGTCGGCATGGCCGTGGTGGTTGTTGTGCACCTGCGCCGGAAGCGCCTTAGCCCCGGACGGCGATAAGTTCGGTCTGGATCCGGCGGTCGATTTCCGCGTCCGTGAGGGTCTGCGAACCGCCGTGGGCCCGCAGGTACAGCAGGGCGTTCAGGCGCAGGACCCGCCATTCCTTCTCGCTGTCCTCGTTGCCTGCCTCAGCGGCACGATGGATTTCCCGGTCATACAAGTTGGGTTCATTCAGCTGGCGCTGCAGCAGTTCGGCTGCGACTTTCGCCCTCAAGGGGTCCGTCTCGGTTGCGTCCGCCGCGCGCACTGCTTGGCTGTACGCGGCAGCGCTCTCGTCGTCGCCGGCCTCGTGGGTGATGTGTGCGGCCAGGCTCAACGCACCCTGGATCCAGTTCCACCGCCCGAAGTTCCCGTCAAAGGGCAGCCCGGTGATGACGTTGCAGACCTTTAGGGCGTTCCCGGAATCGCCCAGGTCCACGAACAGCAGATAGGCCAGGTCGCGGACATCCTGGAGATTGCTGCCGGACTTCACGTTCAGGCCGCGTTCCAGCCGGCCGGCAATCTCCTGCACGGCGGCATGACCGGGATGCGCTGCGGCGGCTTCGGCGATGATTTCGGCCGCGTTGTCCTCTTCGGAGGGCACCTGGCGCACGGCGTCCGACGGCGCGCCCTCCGGTGCCGGGGCTTGTACCCGGACGGATGATCCGTGCGCCAGCCGCAGCGAGCTGCCGTCCTCAAGCTTCACGATCACCAGCGCGGGAGTGCCGAAGTCGTCTTCCTCCACACTGGTGCCGGCGACCGGAGCCAGCGGTGCCGCGGGCCCGTCACCGGGAACCAGTTTCTGGCCGGGGGCTAGCAGTTCCGCATTGACCCGGAACGTATACGTTTCCGGCGCACTCTCAGACATGGCGATTCCTTCGTGGTTGGACCTCGGCTCCCCAGACCTCCCATTATATAAAGCTCCGGTAACGCCGGTTCGTCAGCGTCCCGGTCAGCGGCCCCAGCCGGCCGAGGCCAGCGCCTGGCGGAGCAGGTCGCCCCGCCCGCCGGAGAACTCGGCGTAGATGGCCGGGCTGAGGGCCTCCTCCGGCGTCAGCCAGGACAGCTCCAGGGCATCCTGGCGCGGATCGCATTCACCGGTCACGGGAATCAGGTAGGCCAGCGCGACGGCGTGCTGGCGCTCGTCAGTGAGCCCGCTCTGGGAGGGGGAGGGGAAGTACTCGGCGACGGCGAACGGCACCAGAGTGGGCGGCAGTTGCGGCAGCGCCATGGGGCCAAGGTCCTTTTCCAGGTGGCGCAGCAGCGCGCCGCGGATGGTTTCGCGGTACATCACCCGCCCGGAGACGAAGGAACGCACCATCCGGCCCTCGGGTGTGGCCTGCAGCAGCAGCCCCACCTCCGTGACGTAGCCCAGCGGGTCGCACCGGACCGGGACGGCTTCAACGTAAACCATGGGCAGGCGCTGCCGGGCTTCGTAGAGGTCTTCCTCGGAAAGCCAGCCTGGATAAGGGTCAGGAGTACGAACGTTCATAGCAGTGTTCTACCCCAAACAGGCCCTGCCAGTCATTCGGCACGCTGCGCTTCGGCCATCGGCTGAACGGCTCCAATACAGCCCCGGGGCCTTTCGGGCCGCGCCGCGGCCGCCCTACGCTTGATCCATGACACGGGAGCTCCCGGAGCTCCTCCTGCCGGATGCCGGGGCTTGGCGGGAGTGGCTGGAGCACAACTATGCCCGATCTTCCGGCGTACGGCTGGTGCTGGGCCGCAAGGGCGGCACCGTAACGGGGCTGACCTACAAACTGGCTTTGGACGAGGCCCTCTGCTTCGGCTGGATTGACGCCCAGGCGGACAAACGCGACGAGCAGAGCTATGTTCAGCGGTTCCAGCCGCGGGGAGCGCGCAGCGTCTGGTCGCTGCGGAACGTGGGGCACATCAACCGGCTGGAGGCAGAGGGCAGGATGCACCCGGCCGGCCGCGACGCGGTCCTCAGCGCAAAAGTCGACGGACGCTGGGACGCCGCCTACGCCGGACCTGCGGCGGCGGAGCTCCCGGCGGACCTGCAGGCAGCCATTGCCGCCGATCCCGAAGCCCAGCGGATGTTCGACGTACTGACCGCGCAGAACCGCTATGCCATGTATTTCCGGCTCAAGAACCTCAAAACGCAGCAGGGCAGGGAACGCCGCATTGAGGCCTTTGTCCAGATGCTCCGGGAACACCGCAGTCCCTATCCGCAGAAACGCACACCCCCGCCCCCGTCCCCGGCGGACACGCCGTCGGACGCATAGGGGCATCCCACCGGGCCGGGACAGAAGCAGCAGCCGGCCGTCCAACCGGTTCCACCAGGAGGTCCAGATGTGCCGGCTCTTCGGTATGCACGCAGGAAAAACCCCGGTCGCGGCCACCTTCTGGCTCCTCACGGCACCGGACAGCCTGGCCCGGCAAAGCCGGAAGGAAGCGGACGGTTTCGGCATCGGCACCTTCGGCCCCGACGGGAAGCCGCACACGGACAAGGCACCCATTGCGGCCTACGAGGACGTTCAGTACGCCCAGGCCGCACGGGACCTGGAGAGCACCACGTTCATTGCCCACGTGCGTTACGCCAGCACCGGCGCTGACACCGCCGTCAACACCCACCCCTTTGAGCAGGACGGCCGGCTGCTGGCCCACAACGGCGTGGTGGAGGACCTGGACAAGCTCGATGACCGGCTGCGGCAACTGGATGTGTATGGCCTGGTGAAGGGGGACACGGACAGCGAACGTGTCTTCGCGCTCATCACCGCCGAAGCAAGGGCCAACGGCGGCAACGTCACCGAAGCCATCGGCACGGCCGTGGCCTGGGTGGCGGAAAACCTCCGGCTGTACGCGGTCAACCTCGTCCTCACTACCGCCACCGATCTGTGGGCGGTCCGCTACCCGGACACCCATCCGCTGTATGTGCTGCAGGTGGCCTCCGGAAACCAGCACGGGGACAAACGCACTGACCGCATCAGTGTCCACAGCGACCAGATGCGGCAGGAAAACCGACCGGCCGTGATGGTGGCCACCGAAAAAATGGACGAGGACCCCAACTGGCGGCTGCTGGATTCCGGCGAAGTGCTGCACGTGGACAGCAGCCTCACCATGGACCGCCTGTTCCTGCTTCCACAGCACCCGGAACACCTGATCACCCTGGCAGACCTGGATGGCAAGGCCGCGGCGTCGCAGCATCCACTGAAAGTCAGCTGACCCCGGCGTACCACCGGTACGGTGCCGGGCCGGGTTACCCGTCCAGGTCGGCCCGCCGCACCCGGGCCGACGCTTCCAGCACCATCCACGCCTGCAGCTGGGTGGAGAGCTCCACCGTGGAGCCGCCCGGATAGGTGTTGGCGGCCGGTTGCAGGGGATGGGTGGAGAACAGCTCCCATTCCCCGCGTTTGGCCCGCCCCTCCCACAGGGCCTGCGCGGTGGCGTCCACCAGTTCCGACGCTGTGCGGCGGGATGGTTCGGGCAAGGCGGGCGACACTGCGGCCTGGGCAAGGTACCGAGCCAGGATTCCCGTGAACAACCCGCCGTCCCCGGTACCGTGGGTTCGCAGCACCGGCGAGGGGCCGCCGTCGTCGGTCAAATGCTGCCGAACGGCAGCCACCAGCTCCTGTGCCCGGGCGAGGTTGGCGCTGCCGCCCAATTCCAGCAGGGCAGCCAGCACCGGCCCCTGGTTGTAGGTGAAGATCCGGGATTCGAGCTGCGGGCGGCCGCGGACCACCTTCACCCCGTCCATGTACAGGCCGGTTTCCGGATCCAGCAAGGTGGCGTTAAGCCAGTCCACCAGCGCCTGAGCCCGGTCCCGGGACCCGGTCCGAACAAAATGCAGGGCAGCCGGGGCGGTTGCCGGCGTGTTCTTGAAGTTCCGGTCACGGTTCCAATAGATGCCGCCGCCCAGATCGTTCGTGTGGGCCGATACCAGGGCCGCGTCCAGGGTCTGCAGAACCTTGCGGTAGGGACGCTGCCGGTCGCGGGACCCGGACAGGGAGTTCAGGCGTCCCACGGACAGTGCCAGCCAGGCCATGTCGTCGTAGAACCGGTTGGTGTACCGCATCCGGTTGCGCAGCCCGATGGTACGCACCAGCGCGGGGGCCAGCTCGGCGGCGGCGGGATGCTCCGGTCCGCGGAACGGGGTGCCGGTGCGGCGTTCCCGCAGAGCCGCATCCACCAGTGAGTCCAGATAGTGTGCCTGCCACCAGTAATGCCAGGGCTGGCGCAGCTCCGCCAGCCGGGACAACGGGTGCCGGGTGGCAGCCAGATGGGTGCCGGGCAATCCGGCCAGCTGCCGGCCGAAAGCCGCACTAACCGTGCGTGCGGCTGCCTCGGCGCGGTCGTCGGCGTCCAGGGCAGGGTCCTCGAAGAGCATGCGCCAACCCTAGACCAGCCGCGGAGGATGCGGCACCAGCCGACGCACAGTAGGCTCGGATCCTGCCGTGTGAGCTGCACTACAGTTGCTGCGGCAGATGGATCAGCACGGGGAATTGGCAAGCAGGAGGAACGCATGGACATCGCAGGCGCATCAGCAATAGTCACTGGAGGAGCGTCCGGACTCGGGCGCGCAACGGCGCGGAAACTGTACGACGCCGGTGCGTCCGTGGTGCTGGTTGACCTGCCGCAGTCCAACGGCCTGGCCTATGCCGGGGAACTGGGCGACAACGCCCGCTTCGTGCCCGGCGACGTGACCGACCCCGAGCAGATGCAGGCCGCCGTCGAAGCCGCCATGGCCGCCGGACCGCTGCGGGTGGCCGTGAACTGCGCCGGCATCGCGACCCCCGGCAAGGTGCTGGGCCGCGACGGCGTGCTGGCGCTGGAGGACTTCGCCCGCGTGATCAGCGTGAACCTGATCGGCACCTTCAACGTGACCCGGCTGGCCGCGGCCGCCATGGCGGAAACCGAACCCGTAACGGCCAACGGCACCGAGGAGCGCGGCATCATCATCAACACCGCGTCCGTGGCGGCCTTCGACGGGCAGATCGGCCAGCCGGCCTACGCCGCGTCCAAGGGCGGGGTGGCTGCCATGACCCTGCCGCTGGCCCGCGAGCTGGCCCGCCACCTGATCCGGGTGGTCACCATTGCCCCGGGCATCTTCGAGACACCCATGATGGCCAGCCTGCCGCAGGCTGCCCAGGACTCCCTGGCCGCGCAGGTGCCGCACCCCTCCCGTCTGGGCCGCGCCACCGAATACGCCTCATTGGCCGCGCACATCATTGAAAACCAGATGCTGAACGGGGAAACCATCCGCCTGGACGGCGCCATCCGGATGGGACCTCGCTGAGCCTGATGACGGAAACGAACCCGTTCCCGGCCGAGGCCCTGCCGGATCTGCCGGACGCCGACTTTTACGCCTTTGAAGACTTGCTCTCCGATCCCGAAAAGGACAAGCTGGCGCAGCTGCGGCGCTTCCTTGCCGCGGAAGTGCTTCCGCACGCGGGCACCTGGTGGAATGAGGCCCGGTTCCCCGCCGAGCTGCTGCCAAAGCTGGCTGAACTGGACCTGTCCACCCCCGTGCAGCAGGGCCACTCACCGCTGTTTGCGGGTCTCGTCATTGCGGAAATGACCCGTGCGGACACGTCCCTGGCCACCTTCTTTATGGTCCACCATGACCTGTTTGTGGAGGCCCTGCACGCCTTTGGGTCCGAGGAGCAGAAGGCCCGGCTGCTGGAGGACGCCCGCGCCCTGCGCATAACAGGCGCGTTTGCCCTCACCGAGCCGGAGCACGGCTCGGACGTGGCTGGCGGCATGGCCACCACGGCAGTGCGCGACGGCGACACCTGGGTCCTCAACGGTGCAAAACGCTGGATCGGCAACGGTACGTTCTGCGACTACATGGTGCTGTGGGCACTGGAACCGGAAACGGGCCGCACCCGCGGTCTCCTGCTCAACGCCAACCTGCCCGGGGTGACCCGGACCCGGATTGAAAACAAGACCGCGCTGCGCACCGTGCAGAACGCCGACATCTTCCTCGACAACGTGCGGGTGCCCGCGGCGGATCTGCTGGCCGGAGTGGAAAGCTTCGACGACACCAAGCAGCTGCTGCGCGGGTCCCGGATCATGGTCGGCTGGCAGGCCGTGGGCGCACAGCTGGCGGCGTTCGACGTCGCCCGGGCCTACGCCGTCGAACGCCTCCAGTTCGGCCGCCCGCTGGCTTCCTTCCAGCTCATCCAGCAGCAGCTGGTGCAGATCCTGGGTAACGCCGTGGCCAGCACGGGGATGCTGGCCCGGGTTACGGAGCTTGAGCACGGGGGATACGCGGGCGGTGAAGTGAGCGGAGGCATGGCCCGGGCAGCGCTGGCCAAGTCCTACGCCAGTGCCCGGATGCGCGAAAGCGTGGCACTGGGCCGGAGCATCCTGGGCGGGAACGGGATTGTCACCGACTACCGGATGGCCAAGATCTTTGCCGACGCCGAGGCCATCTACACCTACGAGGGAACGTACGAGATCAACACCCTGATTGTCGGCCGGGACGTTACTGGGGTGTCCGCGCTGCGTTAGGGCTCTGGGGGCGGCCCCTGCGGGGGCGGGCGATTTCCCTACGGCACGGGAAAAATCGACCGGTTTGGGAAATCCCTGCCACTGCAAACCGGAGGGATTTCCCAAACTGGCAGCAGATTGTCCGGCAGCCCGGAAGAGGCCGGGTGGCAGAGTGCGTAAAGGATCAGTAGGCTTACTAAATGGGTCGCAGCAACGGCGGCCCGGTTTACCGGACCGAAAGGCATGGTTTATGAGCGAGCAGAGCATTCCTGACCCCGAGCTGGGCGACGATCCGGTCCTGGCCGACGACGTAGCCGCGGTTGCCACCCCCGACGAGCTTTCGGTGGTCTCCGAAGACGAACTGCTGGAGCAGGACGAACTGGTGGACGCCGAAGACCTGACGTACCCCGGCGCCGCAGAGGACAACCCGGACAACTGGCAGGAAGATCCCCTGATCCGCGGAGAGGAGCCCCTGAACGAACCGGGCGAGCTCTCCGATCAGACCCTGCGGGACGAGACCGCCGAGGAACGCTTCCTCACCGGCGCCGACCAGGTTCCGCCGGAGGAGCCCACCATCGGTGAGGCAGCCAACGACGTCGACTTCGGTGACCCGACTGTAGGTGATGAGGAAGACGCAAGCGATGATCCCTCCCACCGCGGCGGCGATCCCCTTGCTGACTTCAATCCCGAAGAGCAGGTCTAGCCAGCATCAACCTGCGGGGTCCGGCAGCCCTGGTCCACGGACCGGCACCGGGCCCCGCGGCACTAGGCTGGAGCTATGCCTTCCTTCCGCGTCCAGCTGAATATCCTGGGACTAAAGCCGGGCAACCAGCCCGAGGCCGTCATGGAAACCGCGGTTGCGGCGCTGGGCACAGCACACCACGTGGAAGCGAATCAGCTCGACATTGTGTCCGGGGTTCCGCGGATCACGCTGCGGTTTACGGTGCCGGATGACGAGTTCTCCGTGGAGAATTCACGGGCGCGCCGGGCAGCCATCAACATGCGTGCCGCCGTGGAGGAAGTCGCCAACGGGCAGGACCTGCGGGTGCTGCGGCGGATGCGCGGGCGCTGGACGGTGTTGTAACCGGCTCTTCGGCGGGAAATGCCAGGGACAGCCCGGCAGCGTCCTCAGCCCGGGAACGCATCCAGGGTGAGGCGGCTGCGGTATTCCACCGGCTCCCGGGTCAGCGGATCGGTAAACCGCACGGATCGCGCCAGCAGCTGCAGCGGCTTCGAATAGTCGTCCGCCGCCTGCGGAAGCAGCTCCGGATAAAACGAATCGTTCAGGATCCCGATCCCCTGCGACGCCATGTGCACCCGCAGCTGGTGGGTCTTGCCGGTGTGCGGCAACAGCCGGTAGCGGCCCAGCCCGCCGGCACGTTCCATCAGCTCAATCCGGGTCTCGGCGTTCGGCTCGCCCTCGATTTCCTGCGCCAGAAGATACGTCCGCGACTTGATCATCCTGCTGCGCACAATCCGCGGCAGCTCAAGGTCCTCCCGCACCGGGGCCACGGCTTCATACTCCTTCTCGATGCGCCGCTTCTCGAACAGCACCTGGTATTTGCCCCGGCTGGCGGGGTTGGTGGAGAAAAGCAGCACGCCGGCGGTCATCCGGTCCAGGCGGTGCATGGGAATCAGGTCCGGAATGCCCAGCTGGACCCGCAGCCGCACCAGTGCCGACTCGGCCACGTACATACCGCCCGGCGTCGTCGGCAGGAAATGCGGCTTGTCCACCACCAGCAGGTCCTCGTCCTGGTGCAGGATGCCGATCTCCACCGGAATCCGCTCCTCGGGCGGCAGTTCCCGGTAGTACCAAATGAACGTGTGCGCGTTCAGGGGCGTGGCCCGGGTCAGCGGAATCCCGCCCAGGCCCACCACCTCGCCCCGCTCAAAGCGGTCCACAATCCCGTCCGGATCCACATGGCCGAAGCGCTCCAGGACATAGTCCATGGCGGTTTCCCAGGGACCCTCGTCGGGCAGGCGCAGGCGGGTGGCATTAACTCCGTTGCGCACGGGTAGCGGGGATTGCATCACCATTTCAGGATATCCGGTGCCCGGACGTAAATTGGGTTGGGCGATTCCGCCCGCAGACCCCTTGGAACGGAGCCCGGTGGCCGCTAAACCAGTTCGTGCAGCACAGAACCCGCAAACCTCTTCCGTACCGGCACTCACACCGGAGGAACGCCAATCGGTGCGGCGGACGCTGCGAACGCCCAAGCTGCTCAAGACCGAGGTGCTTGCCGGATTGGTGGTGGCCCTCGCGCTCATTCCCGAGGCGCTGGCCTTCTCCGTCATCGCCGGTGTGGACCCGAGGATAGGGTTGTTTTCTGCCTTCACCATGGCTGTCACCATTTCCTTCCTGGGCGGCCGCCCGGCCATGATTTCCGCTGCGACCGGCGCCGTCGCCCTGGTTATCGCCCCGCTCGTGGCGTCCCACGGTGTGCAGTACATGATTGCCGCAGTGCTGCTGGCAGGGGTTTTCCAAGTGTTGCTCGCGTTGCTCGGTGTGGCTAAGTTGATGCGTTTCATCCCGCGCCAGGTCATGGTGGGTTTCGTCAACGCGCTGTCCATCCTCATCTTCATCGCCCAGGTGCCCGAGCTGCTGGGGGTGCCGTGGCTGGTGTATCCGCTCACGGCCCTTGGAGTGCTCATCGTCTTCGGGCTGCCGCGGCTGACGACGGCGGTGCCCGCGTCGCTGGTAGCGATTGTCGTCATCACGGCGATCACGGTGGCCGCTTCCATCGCTGTCCCCACCGTGGGTGACAAAGGCGACCTGCCGGACAGCCTCCCGTCGCTGCTGCTGCCGGATGTTCCCCTCAGCCTGGATACGTTGCAAGTGGTCTTTCCGTACGCGCTGGCCGTGGCCTTCGTGGGACTCCTGGAGTCGCTGATGACGGCGAAACTGGTGGATGACGTCACAGATACCCGGTCCAACAAGACACGGGAAGCGTGGGGTCAGGGGGTTGCCAACATCGTGACGGGCTTCTTTGGCGGCATGGGCGGCTGCGCGATGATCGGCCAGACCATGATCAATGTGAAGGGCTCCGGCGCCCGGACCCGGATTTCCACCTTCCTCGCCGGCGTTTTCCTGCTGCTGCTCGTGGTGGTCCTCGGGGACGTTGTGGCGCTCATTCCGATGGCCGCCCTGGTGGCCGTCATGATCTTCGTCGCCGTGACCAGCTTCGACTGGCACAGCGTCCGTCCGTCCACCCTCAAGATGATGCCCAAGAGCGAAACAGCCGTCATGCTGTCCACCGTGGTGGTGACCGTCTGGACCCACAACCTGGCCGCTGGCGTCGGCGTCGGTGTGCTGGTGGCGATGGTGCTCTTCGCCCGGCGGGTGGCGCACTTCGTGACGGTGGAGCGCAGCGTGGCGGAGGACGACGCCGGCAACGCGGCCGCCACCTATACGGTCAACGGCGAGTTGTTCTTCGCTTCTTCGAATGACCTGTACTCGCAGTTCGAGTACGTCCAGGATCCGGCGCGCGTGGTCATTGACCTCAGCAGCTCCCATGTATGGGATGCCTCCACGGTGGCGGCACTGGATGCGGTGGCGGAAAAGTACCGGCGGCGCGGCACTGAAGTGGAAGTAGTGGGGCTGAACGCGGCCTCGGGCAAAATGCGCGACCGGATGGCAGGCCGCCTGGGCTGATCTGGTAGCCGCATGACCGGTTCGCAGCCGGCGACCGCGGTTCAGGCGGCGTTGAGGTCCATGTCCCGGAATCCTGCCGGGGCGTCCTCAAACAGAGCCGACAGGGCGCGCCGGCACTGCTCCGCCGTCGGGCGTTCCTGCGGGGACAGTGCGGTCATAGCGGTGATGAGTGACCGCCAACCGGCGGGCAGCGTTGAAGGAATCTCCGGTGCCCGGACGGTCCGGGCCACCATGGATTCAACCTGCGGCAGGTCAAATGCCCGCCGTCCGGCCAGCGCTTCCAGCAGTACCAGGCCCAGCGAGTAGATGTCCGTGGCGGGGGTTAGCCGGGAACCGGTGACCTGCTCCGGGCTCATGTACGGCAAGCTGCCGTAGGACGAAGCGCTGCGGGCAGGCAGGAGCGTGCTGACGGCGGTGCCGAGGTCGGCGACTTTCGCGCCGGTTCCGGGGGCCAGCAGGATGTTCGAGGGTTTGATGTCGCGGTGGAGATAATCCGCGGCGTGGATAGCGGCCAGGCCCTCCGTAAGGTCGGTGCCAAGCTGTGCAGCGGCCGTGGGCGGCAGCGCACCGCTCCCGGCAAGGTGCTGGCGGAGATTGGGTCCCGGCACCAGTTCGAGAACCAGATACGGCGTCTGCACCCCGCTTGCGGGATGCCCGACGGTTCCGGTGGCAATCACCTGGACCACATGCGGATTGCTTACCGCGCCCAGGGCCTCGGCCTCGCGTGCGGCTTCGCGGCCCGACGGCGAGTGGCCCAGCGGAGAGGAAAAGATCTTTACGGCAACTTTGTCCAGGGTCGCCAGATCGGTGGCCCGCCATACATAGGCGGCCGTACCGCGGCCGATGGGCTCATCCAGGCAGAAGCGGCCGTCAATGAGTACGTGGGGGCTGAATCCGGAGGTATCCGTCCGCGGCAGTGACGGTGCCTGGGACAGGTGTCCGAGCGCGCTTGCCGCCATGCTTCCCCCGATGCTTTAGTTAGCCTATCTAGCTACTAGCTCAGCTAACCATAAATGGGTATACGCGTGCTGTCCAGCGGCACGTGGCGGTGCGGACTACCTGGATAGCTACTGGGCGGTACCGGCGGCCTCGGCGGAACCGTCCGGAGCGGGTTCGCCGGGCGTCCCGCCCAGAGCCTGCCGGAGCCGGGCCATAAACCGGATCACGGTATCGGCCTCCTCCGGGGATAGTTCTGCAGCTGCCTGCAGCATCCGCCCGTGCATGTCGCCTACGGTCTGCCGGACTTCTGTGTCGGAGACCTCGGTGGGGACAATCTCCCAGGCCCGGCGGTCATTGGGGCGGGCGCGCCGGCGCACATAGCCGCCCTTCTCGAGCCGGTCGATCAGTGCCGTGGTGGAGGCGGTGGAAATGCCCAGCAGCCGGCTCAGGTCCTTCGGGCCAAGACTCCCGCCGGACTGCCGGGCCTGCATGAGGTGGCGCATGGCCAGCAGGTCATTCTCGTTCATCCCCATGGCGTCCTGGGTGTGCCGGCGGACCCGGGTTTCCGCTGCCCGGTAGCTGCGCACTGCATCCAAAACGTCGCGGGCCCGGGGGTGTTCCGGGTCCGGCGAATACCAGTACCCGTTGCGTTCGGGGTCCTGCTGCGGGGTGTCCATTCGAATAATCCTAGCCCTGCTGGAAGGTAGCCCGCCTAGGGATCGCTGCGACACATTTCGGTTGTCCTGCCGCTTTGCGTTTCTGCTGCCGGTTTAAACCGGCAGCAGAAACGTGAATGGGCAGCAGAAACGTGAATGGGCAGCAGAAACGAGAGCCGGCAGCAGGTTCGCCGCAGCTACAGGGTCAGGGCCATGGCCAGTGCATCCGGGGCGAATTCGCGGAATCCGTGCCGGGCGTAGAGGCGGCGCCCCGGAGGATCGGCCATGAGCGTGACCCAGGCCCCGGCGGGTGCCTCGGCGCGGATGGTTTCCAGCAATGCCGTGAGTACGCGGTCGCCCAAGCCCTGCCGCTGGTGCCCGGGCAGGACGGCCATGTCTGCGATAAGGAAATACCAGCCGCCGTCACCGACCACCCGTCCCATGGCCACCGGCTGTCCCGTTTCGGCTTCCACGATGTGAGCCGCGGCCCAGCTGCCGGCAAGGGCCGCTGCTGCCTGGTCCGGCCGCTTAGGTGTCAAACCGGACTCGGTGCGCAGCCGCAGATAAGCGTCCACCGGTGGCGTCGACATAATGTCAGCGCAGGAGCAGGAGCACGGCCAGCGCCAGCATCACAATGCCGATCAACACATCAAGGATCTGCCAGGTGCGGGGGCTTTTGAGGAACTTCGCCAGCGACCGGGCGCCGTAGCCCAGGGCCGAAAACCACAGGACGCTGCCGGCCACTGCCCCGGCCGCGAAGATCCAGCGGCCGCTGGTGCCGTATTGGTTGCCAAGGCTGCCCAGAAACACCACCGTGTCCAGGTAAACGTGCGGATTCAGGTAGGTCAGGGCCAGCGCGGTGCTGACCACCGATCCGCGGGAACGGGGTTCCTGTGCGCCGAGCGAGGACGGCTTCAGTGCCGAGCGGATGGACCGGATGCCGAACCAGGCCAGATAGGCGGCGCCGGCCCAGCGCAGCAAATCCAGTGCCTGCGGGAACCTGGAGACCAGTGCACCGATACCGGCTGTGCCGCCCAGGATCAGGATGGCATCACTGAGCGCGCACAGCAGCACCACCGTGCCGATGTGTTCCCGCCGGATGCCCTGCCGCAGCACAAAGGCGTTCTGCGCGCCGATAGCCACGATGAGTCCAAGGCCGGTGACCATGCCGGTTGCCGCGATGCTCCACATATGTTCACCGTAACCAGCACACTGAATTCAGGCCAACGAATTATTCTTCGGATGCATTAGCTTTGCTTCATGAACCTCGAGCAACTACGGGCCCTGACCGCCGTCGTGGACGAAGGAACCTTCGAAGCGGCTGCCGAGCGCCTCCATGTCAGTCCGTCAGCGGTCAGCCAGCGGATCAAGGCCCTGGAGAATGCGGAGGGGCAAATCATGGTCCGGCGCGGCATTCCGTGTACTCCGACCGAGGCGGGGGCGGTCCTGCTGCGGATGGCGCGGCAGATACAGCTGCTGGAATCCGAGGCCCGGACGGCACTGTCCACAGGCACCGGAGCCGGAACGTCGACGCCGGTGGCCGTTAACGCTGATTCACTTGCCACCTGGTTCCGGCCGGTCCTCTCCGAAGCTGCCGCGTGGACGGACGGCACGCTGGAACTGCAGGTAGAGGACCAGGACCACAGTGCCCGGCTCCTGCGCAGCGGCGACGTCATTGGTGCCGTCACTGCCGATCCCGTGCCGGTCAACGGATGCAGGGCCGAGCTGCTGGGCGCCATGCGGTATCTCCCGGTGGCCACGCCGGCCCTGCGGCAGCAATACGCCGGGGCGGACGGGGTCAGCTGGGACACCATGCCCGTGGTTCGCTTTAACGCCAAGGATGACCTGCAGGGGCGGTTCCTGGCGGCCCGCGGCGTCACCGGCCTTCCGCCGCGGCACACCATCCCGTCTTCGGAGGCGTTCCTGGCCGCGGTCCGCGCGGGGCTGGGCTGGGGCATGCTGCCGGAACTGCAGTTGGGTTCGGACCTCGACGACGGAACGCTGGTGCTGCTGGACGGGAGCGCCTACGAGGATGTGCAGCTGTACTGGCAGGCCTGGAAGCTCGATTCGGAACGCCTGCGCCGCATCAGTGCCGCCACCCGGCAGGCCGCCGCCCGGCTGCGGTAGAAGACCTAACCCCGCAGCGGCTGGCAGTGCGGGCAGTAATACAGGTCCCGGAGTTCCAGCTCGTTATCGCCCAGCAGCTCATGGGCCACCTTGGTGCCGCAGCGCAGGCACCCCCGCCGTTCCCGGTTGTACACCCAAAGCTGGTCCCGCCCCATGGCGCCGGTGGTGATCCGGCGGGGACGGGCTTTATTGACCTCTAGAAGCCGCTTGGACAGGTCCACCAGCCGCGGCAGGTCCGGCACGTCGGAGACCGGGGTCAGCGGGTGGACGCCGGCCAGGAAACACAGTTCGCACCGGTAAATGTTGCCGATCCCGGCCATGATCCGCTGGTCCAGCAGCGCCAGGCCGATGGGCCGCTCCGGCTCGGCCCGCAGCCGGCGCAGCGCCTCCTGAGCGTCCCAGCCCGGACCCAGCAGATCGGGACCGAGGTAGCCCACGGCGTCCTCCTCATCCTTGCGGGCCAGCACCCGCAGGAAACCGAGGTCGAACCCGACCACCTGGTGCGTGGCGGTTTCCAGGACGGCGCGCGCCTTGAAGGCCGGACGCCGCCACTTCTCGCCGCGGGCGTAGACGTGCCAGAGCCCCTCCATTTTCAGGTGCGAATGCAGGATCCAGCCGTCTTCGGGATCGCCGCCGCGGATCAGCAGGTGCTTACCGCGGGACACCACGTCCTGCACCGTGTCGCCGGTGAAGTCCGTGGTGGCGAATTTCGGCACGCGGATATCGCAACGGGTCAGCTCCTGGCCGGCCAAAACGGCGTTGAGGTCCCGGGCTGCCCGCCAGATGGTATCGCCCTCAGGCACGTCCCCTCCGTTCGCCGCGGACGGTGCCGCGCATCTCAGACACGGTACCGCAGGCCTTTGGGGGTGGTGTAAAAACCGGCGGCGGTCAGCGCCCGGGCGGCCTCGGTGTCCAGGATGTCGGCGCCGTTAACCTTCTCAATGGCCATTTTCTCCGCCGCGCCGCGCCGGATAATGCGGACCAGGGCGGCGGCGGACAGTTCCAGCGCCGCCGGATCCTCCGTGAAGGTCAGCAGGGTCTTGCCGCCGCGCTCGGCGTACAGCGCCAGGTCCCCGTCGACCAGGACCACCAGCGCGCCGGCCTTCCGGCCGGGCCGGTGCCCGCCGTCCAGGGCCGGCCAGGGCAGGGCCGCGCCGTAGGGGTTGGCGGGGTCGGTGGCGGCCAGGGCGACGGCGGTGGGCTCCGGCTGCTTCAGTTGCGCGTCTTCGGAGAAGGAGCGCAGCCGGTCCACCGTGGCCGGGACCGCGAACTGCGCGGCCCCGAGCTGTTCAATGAAGTAGCCGCGCCGGCACCGGCCCATCTCCTCCAGCCGGGCCAGCACCCGGTAGAGCAGGGCGAAGCCGCCGGCCGTACCCTCGCTGGCAACGGAGCCGCGGGTGACCACACCGTAGCGGTCCAGCATCAGCTCCGCCGTGGCATGGGCGTGCAGGGTAGTGTCGGTTTCCACCGCCGGCAGCATGCTCCACCGGCCCGCCACCATGGGCGGGGCGTTGCGCAGCGTGGCGGCTGCGGTGCCGCCGCCGGCCAGCCGCAGGGAGTTGCCGGTCAATGAAGCGCCCGGCGCCCGGCCCAGCCGCCCCATCCGGGCGGTGCGGGCGCGTGGGGTGGCGGCCCGCTGCTTGTGCGCTGTTTTCCCTCCGGAGAGCAGGGAGCGCACCGGGGTGAAGGTGTCGTTGCTGATCCGTCCGGCCCAGACCAGTTCCCACAGCGCGGACACCACATTGGCATCGGTTTCCGCGGGACCGTTTCCGGCCAGGCCGTCGCTGAGCTGGCGGAAGAAATACGCGCCGCCGTTGCCCAGGACCTCCAGCAGCCGCAGGTGCAGGGCGCCCGGCTCGAAGTCCGGGGACGGAGCAAGAGTCAGGGGAGCGTTTTCGGCCAAGTGCAGGGAAATCCAGCCGTCGTTGCCGGGCAGGGAGCCGCTGCCGGACCAGATCACTTCGCCGGTGGCGGTCAGTTCATCCAGCATGGCCGGCGCATAGTCCCGCACCCGGGAGCCCAGGATCAGCGGTTCCCACGCCGACGCCGGGATGGGCACCCCGGAGAGCTGGTCAATAACGGTGGCCACGCCGTCGAGCCCGCGCAGCCCGGAACCCACGTTCTGCCAGGCAGGTAGGAACCGTCCGTAGGTGGCCGGGTCCACCGGTTCCACTTCGGAGCGCAGCGCCGCCAGCGAGCTGCGCCGCAGCCGCCGCAGCACCTCCACGTCGCACCATTCGGTGCCGCCGGGCGCGCCGGGCACTGTGACGGTGACCGGGGGAGTGGAGTCCACGCCGTCGTTCGCGTCCAGCAGCAGGGTTTCCGCGGGGCGGAACTCGCCCTCGGCCACCCGGCCTTCACCGGCCAGGCGCTGCAGGGTGCCGGTGACGACGGCGACGCCCAGTCCCAGCCGGGCCGCCGCCTCCGCCGCGGTGAAGGGCCCGTGCGTGCGGGCGTAGCGGCCCACCAGGTCACCGAGCGGATCGGCCACCGGCTCGATGAAGGCCAGCGGCACACCCATGGGCAGCGGGACGCCCAGGGCGTCGCGGAGCCGGGCGGCGTCTTCGATGGCGGCGTAGCGGGCGGTGCCGGCCATACCGATCCGCAGCGCGCGGTTGGCGCGGACCAGTTGGTCCAGCAGCTCTTCCGCGTAGTCCTGGGATGCCGGTTCCGGTGCGGTGCCCTCCGGTGCGGGTTCGGCCGGCTGCAGCCTTGCGGCGACCTCGGGGACGGAGAGCGGGCCGAGCAGGCGCAGCAGATCGGCCACGCCTTCGAGCCCGCGGACCTTCCGGTCCGGTGCCAGGCGCTGCAGCTCCTGCTCGATGCGGCTGATGATCCGTGCATCCAGCAGCTCGCGCAGCTCGGCCCGGCCCAGCAGTTCATTGAGCAGCGTGGGGTCCAGCGACAGGGCCGCGGCCCGCCGTTCGGCCAGCGGGGAATCACCCTCGTAGAGGAAGGCCCCCACGTAGCCGAACAGCAGCGAGCGGGCGAACGGCGACGGCGAGGGCGTGGTGGTTTCCACCAGGCGGATCTCGCGGCGCTCGATGCCGGACGCAATGTCCTTCAAAGCCGGCAGATCGTAGACGTCCTGCAGGCATTCGCGCACCGTTTCGAGCACGATGGGGAACGTAGGGTACTTTTTGGCGACATCCAGCAGCTGCGCCGAGCGCTGCCGCTGCTGCCACAGCGGGGTGCGCTTGGAGGGGTTCTGCCGCGGCAGCAGCAGGGCGCGGGCCGCACATTCCCGGAAGCGGGAGGCGAACAGGGCGGAGCCGCCCACCTCGGCGGTAACGATGGAGTCCAGTTCCTCTGGGTCGAACAGGAACAGTTCGGCGCCGGGCGGTTCGTCTTCCATCAGCGGCACCCGCAGCACAATGCCGTCGTCGGAGGCCATCGCGGAGCCGTCCAGTCCGTAGCGGGCGTGCAGCCGGGCGCCCACGGCCAGCGCCCAGGGCGCGTGGACCGGCATGCCGTAGGGGCTGTGGAGGACGACCCGCCAGTCGCCGAGTTCATCGTGGAAGCGTTCCACCACCAGGGACTTGTCATTGGGGACCACATCGGTGGCCTGCTGCTGCTCGCGCAGATAGGTGATCAGGTTCCCGGCGGCCCACTCGTCCAGTCCGACGGCGGCCAGCCGTTCGCGGGCGGCGTCGTCGTCGGAGCCGGCCATCTCGCGCACAAACGCGCCCAGTGCCCGGCCCAGTTCCACCGGCCGGCCCAGGGAGTCCCCGCGCCAGAACGGCAGTTTGCCCGGCTGGCCGAAGGCGGGGGAGACCAGGACCCGGTCATGGGTGATGTCTTCGATCCGCCAGCTGGTGGCGCCCAGGGCGAAGATGTCCCCCACCCGGGATTCGTAGACCATTTCCTCGTCGAGTTCACCGACCCGGCGGCTGTTCTTGCCCTCTGAATCGCCCACCAGGTAGACGCCGAAGAGTCCGCGGTCCGGGATGGTGCCGCCGGAGGTCACGGCCAGGCGCTGGGCTCCGGGCCGCCCGGTGATGGTCCCCTCGGTGCGGTCCCAGACGATCCGCGGGCGCAGTTCGGCGAATTCGTCCGACGGGTAGCGGCCGGAGAGCAGGTCAAGGGTGGCATCGAACGCAGAGCGCGGCAGGCCGGCAAACGGTGCCGAGTTGCGGACGACGTCGAACCATTCCTCCACGTCGATGGAGCCCAGGGCGGCGGCGGCCACGGTCTGCTGGGCGAGGATGTCCAGCGGATTGGCCGGAATGGACAGCGGTTCGATCTGCCCGGCCAGCATCCGTTCGGCGGTGACAGCGGAATTGAGCAGGTCACCGCGGTGCTTGGGGAACATCACGCCCTGGGAAATTTCCCCGACCTGGTGCCCGGCACGGCCCACCCGCTGCAGCCCGCTGGCCACCGAGGGCGGGGACTCGACCTGCACCACCAGGTCCACCGCACCCATGTCGATGCCCAGTTCCAGGGAACTGGTGGCCACCACGCAGCGCAGCCGGCCGGATTTCAGGTCATCCTCAATCAGGGCGCGCTGATCCTTGGACACCGAGCCGTGGTGGGCGCGGGCGAGCAGCGGAGTGTCGTCCTCCACCGCCAGGTCTGCGCGGCGCAGCACGGACACTCCGGCCTGCGCCATGATCTGGGCCGGCGGGCGGGATATCCCGGGTCCGACGGCCGGCACCGGCGCGGCGTCGTCGGTCCCGGTGGCCGCGGACGCCGCTTCGAGCCGGAAGGCATGGATCTCGTTGAGCCGGGCGGTCAGCCGTTCGGCGAGGCGCCGGGAGTTGGCGAAGACGATGGTGGAGCGGTTGGCCTCAATGAGGTCGACAATCTTCTCCTCCACATGCGGCCAGATGCTCGCCTGCGGGGCGTAGCCGCCCTCCGCGGTGTCTTCGGCGGCCGGAGCCCCGCCGAGGTCCGTCATGTCCTCCACCGGGACGGTGACGGTGAGGTTCCAGTTCTTCTTGGATTCGGGCGCCACAATCCGCACCGGCGCGTTGCCGCCCAGGAAGCGGGCCACGGTTTCGTGCGGTTCCACGGTGGCGGAGAGCCCGATCCGCTGCACGGGCTTTTCAAGCATGGCGTCCAGCCGGGCCAGGGTCACGGCCAGGTGTGCGCCGCGCTTGGTGCCGGCCACGGCGTGGACCTCGTCCACAATGACGGTTTCCACCTCGGCCAAGGTTTCCCGGGCCTGGGAGGTGAGCATCAGGAAGAGGGATTCAGGGGTGGTGATGAGGATGTCCGGCGGCCGGGTCAGCAGCGCGCGGCGCTCATTCTGCGGGGTGTCGCCGGAGCGGACGCCCACAGTGATGGACGGCGCGGGCAGGCCCAGCCGCTTGGCGGTCTGCGTGATGCCGATCAGCGGGGAACGCAGGTTCCGTTCCACGTCCACGCCCAGGGCCTTCAACGGGGAAATGTACAGGACCTTTGTTTTGCGTTTCGGTTCCTTGGCGCGCCGGGAGCCGGACGCCTTTCCGGCCGCCGGCAGGGGAATGTCCAGGGTGGGATCCGCCGGCGTGGTCTGCGCGGCAGCGGCAATGAAGCTGTCCAGCGCCCACAGGAAAGCGGCCAGCGTCTTGCCGGAGCCGGTGGGGGCTACCACCAGGGCATTGGCGCCTTCGCTGACCGCATCCCAGGCGCCCAGCTGGGCGGGGGTGGGCGCAGCGAAGGCACCCTCAAACCATTCCCGGGTGGCGGGGGTGAATTTGCCGAGCACGGACCGGGCCTGCCGGGAAAGGGCCTGCACCGAGGACGCCGATGTCATGCCACTATTCTTCCCCACACCGCTGACAGTTTTCCCGCAGCCGGCCAGGTTTGGCTGCAGGCCGAATATCAGCGGGCCTGCAGTGCGCCTACCTGCAGCAGTTCAATGTCACCGTTCAGGCACCCCGTGGAGGGGTAGGCGACGGTCAGGGACGTGGTGTCCTCCGGCGGGTAGACCAGCAGGGAGGCTGTGTCCTGTACCTGGCATTCACCGTATTTCTGTGCCACGGTTTCGCGCAGTTCCGCAGCAGCGGACTGGCCGGGCTCCAGCGTTACGGGGGTTGCGGCAACATCGTCGAGCCTTCCGGCGGCAGCCCCGACCTGCTGGCCCGCAGCATCCAGGTAGGAGACGCCGGGGTAACCCATCATGGTGCAGGCGCCCCCGCCGGACGCATTGGTCAGCACCAGGGCACGGGCCACTCCGCCGGCAGACGCGCCGCCGGGGATGTCTTCCACCGTTCCGCTGAGCATGTCAGCGGTGCACAGCGCCGGTCCCGTCGCAGCCGCCCCGCCGGTGCCGGCGGGAGAGGTTGCCGGAGCGGGCGTGGCGCCAACGGTCGGCGTCGCGCTTGCAGAGGGTGAGGCCGACGACGACGCCGTCGCGTCGCCGCCGCCGTCGTCATCCCGGGATCCGCAGCCGGCCAGCGCGGAGCCGGAAAGGGCCAGCAGGGCCAGAAGGGACAGTGCCCGGCGGGAGGCGGAGGCGGGACGGGAGGCGGCGTTTCGGTTGTTCATGCTCTCACCCTGTCCCTGCGGACGGGGCGCGTCAATCCGCCCCGCTGGGCGGGGCGGAAAGACGCATAACCGTTACGGGTTTGCGCGGCCGTCGGGCGGGCCGCGCTGACGATTACGGAACGCACAGGCCGGATTTCACCACGGCGGCCAGTGCTGCCCGGCGCCTCTGATGGACGTGGGCGGGATCCCCTCCGCCGGCGACAGCGGTGATTGAAGCCTGAGCCCAAGTGGAGGCCATTGAAATCAGGAGCGACCAGACATCCTCCACCTCGATATCCGAACGGATTCCCCCCGTTCGTTGCTCTTGCTCGATGTCGCGCAGGTGTGCCGCATCATTCTCCTGCAGTCCGGGGTATAGATAGCCCGCGGATTCACGTTCGAGGCGCTTCCAGGCAATCAGCCGGACAAGCGCCGGATCTGCGACATAGTCGTCATACAAGCGCAGCGCATAGCCGGCAAGGTCATGCGCAGTAAACGGAACCCGGTTGCTGTTGGCTAGCACGTGCGAGGTGAATACTGCCTCGAACAGTTGCTCCTTGGAGCCGAAATAGGCGTACAGCATGGGCTTGCTAGCCCCAGATGCGGCGGCGATCCGGTCTACCCTGGCTCCGGCGATGCCCCGGACAGCAAATTCCTCGGTGGCTGCATGGAGGATGCGGCGGCGGGTTTCCTCAGCGTTTGGCATGGGAAGAGTATATCTTTACTACCAACTAGTAGGTAGTGTGGCGGGAATGGAAACCATAGCCCTTCAGGCAATTACTCCCGGCGGTCCTTTGCAGACGGCTGTTATCCGGCGCCGTCCCTTGCGCGACGACGACGTAGACATCCGGATTACCTTCTGCGGGGTCTGCCATTCAGACCTTCACGCCCTGCACGCGGGTGCCGGGGGCACCTATCCGCTGGTGCCGGGACACGAGTTCATCGGGGAAGTAGCAGCGGTCGGTCCCGCCGTGACGCGGTTCGCACCGGGGGACACGGTGGCAGTAGGCAATATCGTTGACTCCTGCGGGGCCTGCAGGATGTGCCGGGCCGGGCAGGAGAACTTCTGCGAGGAATTTCCGACTTTGACGTACGGCGGGCAGGACCGCGTGGACGGGAGCACAACCGCGGGCGCGTACGCCGGGCGGTACGTGGCCCGGGAAGACTTCGTTTATGCGCTGCCCGACGGACTTGATCCGGCCGGTGCCGCACCGCTGATGTGTGCCGGGGTGACCGTGTGGGAGCCGCTTCGGGCAGCCGGTGTTGGGCCCGGTACCAGACTCGGTGTCGTCGGACTGGGCGGTCTCGGGCACCTCGCCGTGCGGCTGGGCCGGGCGCTTGGAGCAGAGGTCACGGTCTTTACCACCACCCCGGCCAAAGCTGCAGATGCCCGGGCCCTGGGTGCCGGGAAGGTAATAGTTTCAACCGATGCGCGGGCCATGCAGGAGAGCCGGGGCACCCTCGACGTTGTCCTGGATACGGTAGCTGTTGAGCATGACCTGGCCCCGTACCTGAGGGCGCTGGACCTCGACGGCATCCTGTACTCCCTCGGCTATCTCGGCCCATTCACTCTCGCCACTACAGATCTACTGATCGGGCGGAAGCGGTTGGCTTCGGCGGGGAGCGGGGGACACCGGCGCACACGTGAGTTATTGGACTTCTGTGCCCGGCACGGCATTGTTGCCGACGTTGAGACCCTTCCGTGGAAGGAGGCGGACCTCGCCTTGGAGAGGCTGGCGCGGAACGATGTCCGCTACCGTTTCGTGCTGGACCTCCGCGGCATAGATGAAGGTCTGGAGCACAAAGCCGAATAACAGCGATGCCCGTCCCTGCTCAGGGCTGGGACGGGCATCGCTCAAACCCCGGAACGCAGCGCGCTAGGCCTTGCTGCGGCCCCGGGTCCGGACCAGTGCGGTGACGCCGGCGGCCAGGCCGAGCAGGCCGGCACCCAGACCCACGTAGCCTGCGGTCTGCGCGGCTTCGACGTCGCCGTCATCATCGTCCCGGTCCGAGTCCGTGGCCGACGCCGGTGCGCCCTGGTCGTGCCCGTCGCCGTGGTCGCCGTGGTCGTCATCGGCCTCGGTGACGGTCAGGGCCGGGGCGGGGGAGTCCAGGTCGTGGGCGGTCTGGCCCTCGGCGGGCACCTGCGACCAGTCGGTCTGGCCTTCCGCGCAGGTCTGCAGCACGGGGAACGCCAGTGTGGCGCCCTCTTCCCCGGGCAGGGTGACGCTGAGCGTGAAGCTGTCCCGGACGCCGTCGGCGAGCGGCTGCTGGGCGGTGTAGACAATGGCGCTGGTGCGGGAACTGACCTGCGACCCGTTGGACAGGGTGCGCGGTTCGGGCAGTTCCTCGGTGACCTTCTTGACGTCCCAGCCTGCGTGGGCGGTGGGGGTGGCATCGGTCAGCTCATCGGGCAGCGTGAAGGTCAGGGCCGTGGTGGGGGAGCCCTCGCAGCCGTGCGAGAGGTCGAATGTGAGCAGTGCCGTCTCGCCGGCACCGGTGGTGTCCGGGGTGATGTGGACGTGGGCGGCGGCCGGGCCCAGGCCAAGGGCCATCAGGGCGGCGGTGCCGCCGGCAGCGAGGAGGGCAGAGGTGGAGGTACGCATGGGAAAACCTTTCAGTGGCGCGAAGGCGCCGGCAGCCGCGGAGCGGCACGGATGAAGAAAAAGGGATTAGGCCAACGCGTACGACGGCGGTCCGCGCACCGGCCGTGAAGGGCAGTGCCGGGACCGGACCCGGCCGGGAGCCGGAGAAGAAATGGCGGCGGGCCGGGCGGTCGGGAAGGAAACGGGTGACGGCGCCGTGAACAGGGGGCGCAGCCAGGCCGCCGCGGCGTGCAGTGCGTCCTCGCCGCGGGCCAGCGCCAGCGTGCTGAGGACCACGGCGGCGAGGTGCGCCAGGAGCAGTGCGGGGCCGGCGTCGTGCAGGCCGTGTTCAGCAGCGGCCGGAAGGGTGGCCGGCAGGCACTCCAGCGCCGTTGCGTGGTGGCTGGCCATGCCGCTGTGGCCAGCGGCGGCGCCGGGCGCGCAGGACACCGGGGTGGCCGGTGCCAGGACGGCAAGGGCGTGGTGCAGGACGAGTTGGGCGGAACCGAGCACCAGGAACAGGCGGCCCGGACGGAACCGCCGCCCCGTGGTGACGGTGACGCCGGCCAGGGTGAAGGCGCCGAGGGCCAGTAGGAGGACCGGCGCCGGGAGGCTCCCTCCGCCGGCCGTGTGCGCGCCGACGGCCAGGGCCAGGATTGCCGCGGTGGCAGCGGCGGCACGCAGCATGCGAAAGGGGTCAGCGCGCTGGGGCATGGCTCCCTTTCCGGTCCCGCCGGCCGCGGCGCAGGGCCTGCCGGACTGCTGAAAAACTGCTCCCACTTTACCGTGCGCGGTTGACCGGCTCGGTTGGGCCATCCGGTGCAGGGAGGGAGAGCCTACTCGTGGTGATAGGGGCGGCCGCCGGCAATCTCCTGGGCCCGGTACACCTGTTCGGCCAGGATCAGCCGGACCAGCTGGTGCGGGAAGACCAGCGGGGAGAGGGACCACACAAAGTCGGCCCGGTCATGCACGCTCTGGTCCACGCCGTACGCCCCGCCGATGATCAGGGTGACGTTGCGGGAGGAATCCAGCGGTTTCTGCAGGGTCTTTGCCAAGGCAGGGGACGTGATGGCCTTGCCGCGTTCATCCAGCAGGACCACGTAGTCCGAACCAACCTTGCCCAGCAGCCGCTCGGACTCTTCCTTGCGGGCGGCGTCCCCTTCCCGGGCGGAATGCGGAATGGGCACCCAGGTCAGGTCAAAGGGCTTCTTCAGCCGCTTTTCATACCGGCGGATCCCGTCAACCACCCAGTCCTCGTGCTTGCGGCCCACCATCAAAACTCTCAATGCCATGGAACCATTCAAGCCCGGAACCCTGCCCCGGAGCGAACCGTACAACCAACCGCCGGTATGTCCCGGCGACGGAAGATCGGGCTTACACTGCCCAACAAGGAAAGGCCGGACCTCTCCGGCTTGTCTCTAACGGCGGAAGCCAAGGAGGAACAACCATGCGTTCAACGCGTGCTGTGGTGCTGGGCGGCGGCGGAGTGGCCGGTATTGCCTGGGAAATCGGATTGCTGGCGGAGCTGCTGGACCTGGGGGTGGATCTGAATGAGGCGGACTTGGTGGTGGGAACCTCCGCCGGTTCCGTGGTGGGCACCGCGCTGCGGTTCGGTCAGGTGCCGGCCGCCGTGGCAGCGCAGGAAACCGCGGAGGACGGGGCCAGTGCGCCGGACTACCAGGAGCCGGACTCGTTCGACGGCGAACGGTTCATGAACATCATGGGCGCGGCCGGGATGGGCGGCGGCGGGGAAAAAGCGGCCCGGGCCCGGCTGGGGCAGCTGGCGCTGAAGGCCGATACCCAGCTGACCGAGGAAGCCTGGGTGAACAGCATCCGGATGCTGGTTCCGTATCCGGTGTGGCCGGAAAAGGCCCTGGGCGTCACCGCCGTGGACGCAGAGGACGGCCGGTTCAAGGTCTTTGACGGCAGCTCCGGCGTGGATCTGGGCCTGGCGGTGACGGCCAGCTGCACGGTGCCTACTGTGTGGCCGCCGGTGCACATCAACGGCCACGTCTATATGGACGGCGGGATGCGTTCGGGGACCAACGCCGACGTCGCGGCCGGGCATGGGAAGGTCCTGGTGATTTCCTGCGGGCTCGAGGCGCCGCAGAGTCCGTTCGGACCGACGCTGCCGCAGGCATTGAAAACCATTAATAAGGAAGGTGCGTCGTTCCTGATCGAAGCGGATGCGCAGGCCCTGCAGGCCTTCGGCACCAACATGCTTCTTGATTCGACACGCAAGCCCTCCCTGGCCGCCGGCCGGCGGCAGGCAAAGGAGATCGCCGACGACGTCCGGCGGTTCTGGGAGGGCTAACGGCCGGCGTACCGGACGGCGGGCCGCTTAGCGGTTGTCGCGGGCGACGTCGTCCGCCAGATTCGAACCGGGCTCGATCACGACGCCGTCTTCCCGCTGTCCGACGCCTGCGCCCTGCGCTTCTGCTGCGCGCTCTTCGGCAGGAGCGGTCTGCTGGGGTGCTGTGGCGGTTCCGGCCGCTTCGGCTTCCTCGCGTTCCTGGATGTGCTTAACCAGGAACTCGAGTTCGTCGCTGTACTGCTGCAGCCGGTCGGACCGGGTTTCGTTAGCCAGGGCCAGCACCAGCTCGGTCTGGCGGTTGCGGAGCTGGGTGAGTGTGGGCTGTGATCCGTTGTTGTCCATGCTTCATCCTACAAAGGCGGCTGCTCATCAGTGCTTATTTGGAGATAATAAGTTTGCTTATTAGTTATCTTCTGGGCTAGGTTCTAGCTACAGGCGCGCGGTGTCGGCAAAGCGGCGACCATTCGATGCGGGCCAGATATGCGGAGGTGAATAGTGTTCTTTCACAAACAGGAACTTCAGTTCAAGGCCACACCGGATAAGCCGGATGCCGTCTACGCACGCAAGCTCCAGGAAGTGCTCGGCGGCCAGTACGGTGAAATTACCGTAGCCATGCAGTATGGGTTCCAGTCCTGGAACTCGCACCTTCCCGGCAAATACCGGGATCTTCTTTACGGCATTGCCGCCGAAGAAATGGGCCACGTCGAGATGCTGGCCATCATGATTGCCCAGCTGCTGGAAAAGGCTCCGCTGGGAATTACCGACGACGCAGTCCAGTCGGACCCCACGATTGCGGCCGTTGTTGGCGGCATGGATGTCCAGCACGCCATTGTGGCCGGTGCCGGCGCCCGTCCCGTGGACAGCAACGGCAACCCGTGGACGGCCGGTTACGTGACTGCTTCCGGCAACCTGCTGGCCGACTTCACGTCCAACGCCAATGCGGAGATGCAGGGACGCCTCGCCGTCGCCCGCCTCTACCACATGACCGATGACAAGGGCGTCCGGGACCTGCTCTCCTTCCTGCTGGCCCGCGACACCATGCACCAGAACATGTGGACCGCTGCTGCGAAGGAACTGCAGGAAGAGGGCTACGAGCTCCTGCCGGTCCCGAGCAACTTCCCGATCAAGAAGGAAGAGCGCGAAGTGTCCTACCAGTACCTGAACTTCTCCGACGGCAAGCACGCCTCCGAGGGCTCCTGGGCTTCCGGCCCCACCCCGGACGGCAAGGGCGAGTTCAGCTACCACGAGGGCCCGACGACGACGGCCCCCATGCCGGACGTCACCCGCCCGGATGCGCGCTACTACGGCACCACCGACATCCCCAACGTAGTGGAGAAGGTTGCAGGCACGGTCCAGGACAAGCTCCACCGCGAGTAAGCCTGTGAACCGGGAGTAACTGCCCGCAACAGAGAGGCCCGGATACCGGGCGTGGAATCCACGCCGGTATCCGGGCCTTTCTGCGCGCTTATCGAACCCGCGATAGGGTCGATGTCAGAGGATGCTTGACCAGAACAACAGCGCCATTCCGGAAGCGCTGAGAATGAAGGTGGTGGCAAGTGTCTTCCGTGTGAGCAAGTACCCGGGATCGCGGTCCCACCTGCCCATACCCTGAAACACAATTCCCGAGATCCCCGCAACACAGACCGCGCCGCCGGTCAGGGCCGCGAGCGGTGCAGGGTCCATACGTGCGCCGGCTGCGGCAATCACCCCACCAGCCAGAAGGATCACGCCGCCGATCAGGACCACCCTGATAAACCTGCTGATGGTGTGGCGGGAAGGCCGGGCTGCGGTGCTCTGAGGCTTCACCTGGCCGAGGCTAGCGAGCTTCTTGACCCCGGACAAGGAGTATTAGGCGCACAGCTTCTGAGTCGAGCCGGTCCAGATAAAAAGAAAACCCCGTAGATCCGAAGATCTACGGGGTTTTCATTGGCGGTGACGGTGGGATTTGAACCCACGTTGGCTTTTACACCAAACAACATTTCGAGTGTTGCACCTTCGGCCGCTCGGACACGTCACCAACGCGTCAACCTTACCGGGTTAGAGGCCCAACACCCAAAAGCGGCCCTGCCGCCGCCGCCGAAGCCGCCGGAACTAGAGGTCGACGACGTCGTTCTTGCCGACGTTGGGCGTCCCGCCGGTCACCGCAGCCTTGCCGATCTTGAACATGCTGGCGATCTTCGGTTCGTCCGAGGCCCAATATTCGGCCGTGTGGGAATCCACCTTCAGCAGCGCCACCGCCGGATCCTCGCGGCCCTTTTCGAACCAGCCCTCCACCGAGGTTTTCCAGAGTTCGTCGATCTTCTCCACGTCCCTGGTCATGGTGGCGGTTCCGCTGATGGACAGGAAGCCCTTGGAATCCTGGATGGCTACGTTCACATGAGGATTCGCCCGGACTTCGTCAGCCTTGGGGGAGGGGTCCGGGGTGAAGAACCACAGGTTCCCGTCCTTGTCCGCCTCCTGCAGCTGCAGCGGCCGGCTGACCAAGTTTCCCTGCAGGTCCACGGTGGTCACCGTGGCGATCTTGGCCTTCTCGAGGATGCTGACAACAATGTCTCGTCCGTCCTGCTCTGATGCCATTGCGGAAACTCCTTTGCTTGTCGCGTTCCGGATTTAGTAAGCCTACGTATAAACGCAGGCAGACGGAACGGCGGCTCAGACGTTTCGCTTGGAGCCGAAGAAGTCCCGCAGCAGCCGCGCCGCTTCCTCCTCGCGGACGCCCGGGAAGACCTCCACCCAGTGATTCAGGCGACGTTCGCGCAGGATGTCGAACACGGAACCGGACGCCCCCGCCTTCTCATCCCAGGCCCCGAAGACCACCTTCGGCACCCGGGCCAGGACAATCGCCCCGGCGCACATGGCACACGGCTCAAGGGTCACCACCAGGGTGCAGCCGGCCAGCCGCCACTCGCCCACCTTCGCCGCGGCGTCGCGGATGGCCAGGACCTCCGCGTGCGCCGTCGGGTCCCCGGTCGCCTCGCGTTCGTTGCGCCCGGTGCCCAGCACCTCGCCGTCCGGCCCCAGTACGACGGCGCCGATCGGCACGTCCGAAGTGTCCAGTGCCAGCCGGGCCTGGTCCAGGGCAAGATCCATCCAGGCCTCGTGCCTGCGGGAAAGGGACTCCATGCTTCCATCGTCCCGCATCCGCGCACCTGCGGGCGAACGCGGTAAGGGCAACGCGGTAAGGGCAGGGCCGGAATGGTAGTTTTGAAGTATGCGCGTACTTGTAGTGGATCACCCCCTCGTTGCCCACAAACTCACCGTTCTCCGCGACAAGGACACCCCGTCTCCGATCTTCCGTCAGCTGACCGAAGAACTGGTTACCCTGCTGGCCTATGAAGCCACCCGGACCGTCCGCGTGGAGCCGGTCCCCATCGAGACCCCTGTCACCTCCGCCATCGGCACCGGACTGGTTAAGCCCACCCCGCTGGTGGTGCCGATCCTGCGTGCCGGACTGGGCATGCTCGAAGGCATGACCCGTCTGGTGCCCACCGCCGAGGTTGGTTTCCTCGGCATGGCCCGCAACGAAGAGACCCTCGAAGCCATCACGTACGCCGAGCGGCTGCCGGATGACCTCACCGGCCGCCAGGTCTACGTGCTGGATCCGATGCTGGCCACCGGCGGCACCCTGCGCGAAGCGATCAAGTTCATGTTCAACCGCGGTGCCGCAGAAGTGATCTGCATCTGCCTGCTGGCCGCCCCGGAGGGACTCTCCGTGCTTCAGGAGGAACTCCAGGACGCCAACGTCACCGTGGTGCTGGCCTCCATCGATGAGCGACTCGATGAGAAGGCCTACATTGTTCCCGGCCTGGGCGACGCCGGCGACCGCCTCTACGGCGTCGTCTAACCTGCCGTCCCGGGTTATCCGGGACGGGACGGCCACTCCTGGCCGGCCCTGCAATCTCCGTCCATTATGTGGACAAACACTTTCAGTTTGATGGCGCCTGCTCCCTGACCTACGGTTCGGGGGCGGGCGCTTTTTTGCTCCTTCATGTGGAAACTAGTCATCGGTCTCATCGTCTACGTGCGGAATCCGCTTAGGTCTTATGCATATTTATGCATAGCTATTCATTGTGTCTTTATGTGAAGTGCGTCACAAAACTACGCAATCTGTCCACTATGTGAGACAAGAGTGGCATTGTTACTTGCGCGCTACCCTTTGTTACATGCAATAATCCGAAGCGTGAACACCAACACGGCAGCACCAGTCGCAGTCTTCCCCGGTGGCGCCCGCGCTACGCAGGAGACGTGCTGTTGTCGAATGCATACCTCTGGAACCACCCCCATCCTCAGGTAAGACTCAGGCCCAAGCATTGGGCATAATAGCCGCCATCTCGACCGGGCACACCCCCCGCTTTCGAGCCGTGATGACGGCGATTCACGATGAGTAGGTCCCACATGTCAGTAGCATCCGGTTACGTCCACATCTCCCTGCGCGCCGCGCAGAACCGCGCCGGATCAGGTTCCCAGCGCTCCGCCTCCGGCGGTTTCCCCCGCTCCTACGGTGCACAGCCGTTCGGGAACCAGTCCTACGGTGTCCAGCCGTCCAGCAGTGCCGCAGCGCGTCCGCTGCGCGCCGTCACCGGCCAGGACGCCAACCCCGTCACCGCCCCCACCCCGGTGGTCACTCCCAACGGCATTCCCGGACCCCAGGCGGTCAGCAATGACACCACGGCCCGCGGATTCGTTATCTATGTTGGCCTTGATGAGGAAACCGCCGCAGCCAACGGCACCTCGCTGAGCAAGCTGGCCGCCGAAATCCGGTCACACGTCCAGACCCTGGTGCCCGGCGCACAGAGCCACGCCGCCGTCGCCCTCGCACCGGCCGGTGCCACCGGCACGGACATCGAGGTGGTCCGCCAGGCACTGGGAGACCCCACGGTCGCCCGCCGCCAGCCCGTCCAGCAGCCCACCCCGGCGCCGCCGGTTCCGGCAGCGACCCGGCCCTCCGGCGTCCTGATCGACCTGTCCCGCCGCGAAGTGCACCTGGACGGCGACACCCTGAACCTGACGTTCAAGGAATTCGAGCTGCTGAACTACCTGGTGGAAAACGCCAGCCGGACCGTCGGCCGCGAAGAGCTGCTGGCCGGACTGTGGCGCAACGCCGAAGAGGTGCCCAACGAGCGCACCATCGACGTCCATATCCGCCGCCTGCGCTCCAAACTGGGCCGCCTGGCCAACACCGTGCGCACCGTGCGCGGACAGGGGTACCGCTTCTACGAGCACCCCGAGGTTGTTGTCTGGGCTGCACCGGAATACAGCATCTAGCCAGCGGCGGGCCCGCAGCCCCGAAGTGACAACCGCAGCCGCGGACGGAACGCGTTCATTCCGTCCGCGGCTAAGCTGAATTAATGACCGGCCACCACCTCAAGAAACTCCAGCTCCTGCGCCATGCCAAGGCCGACTGGCCCCGCGACGTCGCAGACCACGAGCGTCCGCTCTCCGGCCGGGGGCACCGGGACGCACCGCTGGCCGGCGTGTGGATGCGCGAGCACGGCAGCATCCCGGACTTCATTCTCTGCTCCTCCGCACTGCGGGCACGGCAGACCTGCACCTGGGTGTGCAAGGAACTCGGGGACAAGGCACCCACCGCAAAACTCGAGGACCGGCTCTATGACGCCAGCCCCGAGCGGATCCTCAGCCTGATCAACCACGTGCCGGAAACGGTAACCAGCCTGCTGGTAATCGCCCACCTGCCCGGCGTCCAGGACCTGGCCATGCGCCTTGCCTCGGCCGACTCGGATGAAGAGGCCGTCATGGAGATGGCCACCCGCTATCCGACGTCGGGCCTCACCGTGATGGAAACCGCGCTGCCCTGGGCGGAGCTGGACGGCCGAGACGCGCGGATCACCGACTTTGTGGTGCCGCGCGCCTGAGGCAGCACGCGGCACCTAGGTGCCGGCGAGGCTAGATGTCGATTTCCGGCTGCAGCGTCTTCAGCGTCCACAGCCGGTGCTTGCGCGCCGCCAGCAGGGACAGCAGGAGCCCGACGGCGGTGTAAGCCAGCAGCCCCGCCGCCACCGAGGTGACCTGGGCCAGTTCCCCGCCGTACAGCAGCTGACGCAGGCCGTTCACCATGTAACCCATCGGCAGCAGGTCGTGGGCCACGTGCAGCGGGGCGGGAATGGTCTGCCAGGGGAAGGTGCCGCCGGAGGAGACCAGCTGCAGCACCAGCAGGATCAGCACCACGAACTTGCCCACTGAACCCAGCAGCGCCACGATGCCCTGGATCAGGGCCGAGAATGCCATGGCGGCCATCAGCAGCAGTACCCACGCCAGGACCGGGTGCGCCGGGTCGAGTCCGAGGCCGAACCGCACCACCGCGTACAGCAGGGTGGCCTGGACCAGGGAGACCACCAGGAACGGCAGCCAGCCGCCCAGGGCTATCTTCCACGCCGGAGCGTTGGATGCCAGGGCGCGGCGGCTGATGGGCCGCATGGCCTGGGCGAGCATAAAGATGCCCACCCACATGGCCAGGGTCAGGAAGTACGGGGCGAGGCCGGCGCCGTAGGTGCCCGCTTCGGCCTGGTCCACGGTGCTGACCGTTAGCGGATCGGCAATCACCGAGGAAGCGTTGGCGCGTTCCTCGTCGCTGGGGTTGGGCACATTTCCGGCGCCCTCATCGAGCTGCTGGGCCAGCTCCGCGGAGCCGTCCTTCAGCTGGGTGAGCCCGTCCTTCAGGGTGCCGGCGCCTGCGGCAGCGGAGTCCGCGCCGTCGGCCAGCTGCCGGGAACCGTCCAGGGCCTGCTGTTCGCCGGCTCCCAGGTCACCGGCACCCGCAGCGAGCTTGTCCGCACCGGCGGCCAGATCCGACGCTCCGGTGGAAAGCTTGGCGGCGCCGGTGTTGGCGGCGCTGATGCCGTCGGTCAGCGGCTGCGCGTTGGCGGCCAGTTGCTCTGCGCCGGCAGCGACGTGCTCAGCGCCCGTGGCCAGCGTCTGCAGCTGTGCCAGCTGGTCTTGGCCGGCGGTTCCGGTCTGCGCGCCGGCCAGCTCCTGCTGGAGTGCGGCGGCCTGTGCGGGAGTGAGCACGCCGCTGGCCACCAGCCGGGTCACGCTGTCCGTGACGTTCTGCTGCGCGGCCTGCGTGGCTGCGGTGATTTTGCTGTTCAGGCCGGCCGTTGCATCTGCAACCTGCCTCGCCCCGTCAGCCAGCTGCCGGGTCTGCTGCGGCAGCGCAGCCGTGGAGGAGGAGAGCTGGCCCAGTCCGCTGGACAGCTGCCCCGCACCCGTGGACAGCTCATTCGCTCCGCCGGAAAGCTGGGTGGCGCCCGTGGCCAGGCTGTTGGCGCCGGTTGCCAGCTGCTCCTGGCCGGACACCAGCGAATGCGCCCCGGTGGAGAGAGTGTCCAGGCCGGACTTCAGCTCCGCCGCGCCGGAATCCGCTGAGCCCGCGCCGTCGGCCAGCTGCCCCGCGCCGTCGGCGGCCTTCTCCAGCTGCGTGTGTACGGTGCTGAACCCGGTGAGCAGCTGGTTGGCCGTCTCCTCGCCCACTTCGGCCGCCACGCTGTCGTGCACGGAGCCCGTGAGTTTGTCCACGATGCTGCTCAGCAGGTAGTTGTTCGCGTCATTGGTGGTCACATGCAGGCTGGCCTGGCGGGCGTTCCCGAGATCCGACGCAGAGGCAAGGTTCGCGGAAAAATCCTCCGGGATGGTCAGCGCAAATTCGTAGGTGCCGTCCCGGACCCCGGTCTCGGCGGCGTCGGCACTGTCCACGATCTCCCAGTCGAAGGTGCCGTCCTCCAGCAGGTTCTCCTGCACGGTGGCACCGACCTCCAAGCGCCCGTCAGTGGTGTCGGCACCGTCGTCGTCCACCACCAGGGCGGCCTTGATGCCGTCCAGGTTCCCGTACGGGTCCCAGTTCGCATACAGGTAAATGGCGCCGTACAGCAGGGGCACCAGGGACAGGGCGAGGATGGCCAGCTTCGGCAGGATGCCGCCGGTCATGCGTTTAAGCTCGCTCAGGGCGAGGCGGAAGACGGTCACGCGGACACCTCCTGGGCGGTGGCGCCGGCCGATGCGCCGGCGGAGGCTGCCGGTCCGGTCCAGTCTGCAGGAATCTGCGCCAGGACAGCGACGGCGGTAACCAGCCGTTCAGCGGACGCCACACTGTCCGTGAGGATGGGCAGCCAAACGTACGGATCCGCCAGGTGGCGGTCCGGGGAATCAAAAACCAGCAGTTCGACGGCGAAGTCCGCCAGCGCCAGCCGGACCAGCAGGTCCAGCCGGGCCGCCGGTTCCAGTTCCTCGATCCACAGCGGGCCCAGTTCCGCGAGGCCTTCGGCGGCAAGCCAGGCCCCGGCGTCGGCGTGCGGCCGGCTGCGGCGCGGGATCAGGGCCAGGTCCTCAGCCACCAGGTCGCGCACGCGGAAATGCCGCTCCGGTTCGTTTACCTCCGGCGAATCCACCAGGGCTGCGTGCCGGCGCAGGTTTTCCAGCCGGTCGCTGCGGCCCCAGGCCACGGTGCCGGAGGTGGGACGCATCCTGCCGGAGAGCGCCAGGGCCAGTGCGGTGCGGGTGGACTGGTCATCCCCCTGGATCAGCAGCAAACCGCCGGCTTCCAGGCGCAGGGACGTCGGCGGCAGGAGCGCACTATGGCGCCCCTTAATAAATAGGTCTTCCGCACTGAGCATGGTGTCTTCGCCTCTTTGTCCTGGGATGTAGCGAGATGTCGCGCGCCTGGCACGCAGAGAGGCGCATCTGCCAACCTAGGTGAAACTGACTAGTCAGTGCAAATGACGGCGGCGAGAGGTTTGCCACACCGGCGGAGCCGAAGCCATCCGGGTCAGAGGCCGTACTTTTCCAGCAGCCGGAGCCACACCTCGCTGATGGTCGGGTAGGCGGGGACGGCATGCCACAGCCGGTCCACCGGCACTTCCCCGACAATGGCGATGGTGGCCGAGTGCAGCAGTTCCGAAACGCCCGGACCCGCGAAGGTCACTCCCACCAGCACCTTGCGGTCCTCGTCCACCACCATCTGCGCCCAGCCCTTGTAATCGTCGGCAAAGAGGGATGAACCGGCGACGGCGATCTCCAGCGATGTCTCCGAGGCGTTGATGCCGTCGGCCCGGGCCTGCTCCAGGGTCCGGCCCGCCATGGCCACCTCCGGATCGGTGAACACCACCTGCGGGACGGCGTACTTATCCGCCGTGGCCGTAAAGCGGCTCCACGGTGCCGGGTTCACGGCATCCGTTCCCGCCCGGGCCACAATGGCATCACCGGTGGCGCGGGCCTCGTACTTGCCCTGATGGGTCAGCAGCACCTTCCCGGCCGCGTCGCCGACGGCGTACAGCCAGTCGCCGTCGACGCCGGTGGCCCGGCCGGTATCGTCGGTGTCCAGTTTCCGCGGATCCAGGCCCAGTTCTTCCAGTCCCAGCCCCGCCAGGTTGGCGTGGCGTCCGGTGGAAACGAGCAGCCTGTCTCCGCTGACCGTGCCGCCGTCCTCCAGCGTCACCTCCACGCCGCCGTCGTCGGACTTCCGGACCGAGGCAGGGGAGGTGGAGGTGCGGACATCCACGCCGGCCGAGCGCAGGCCCTCTTCGACCAGGGCGCGGGCGGGTTCGGGAAAGGACTTCAGCAGCGGCCCGCGGGCGAGCAGTGTAACGGTGGAGCCCAGCCGGGCGTAGGCCTGCGACAGTTCGACGCCGGCGACCCCGCCGCCGATAACCACCAGCCGGCCGGGAATTTCCTGTGCGGAGGTGGCTTCCCGGGTGCTCCAATAGTCGACCGCGTCCAAGCCGTCGAGCGGGGGAGCGGTGGGCGTGGATCCGGTGGCCAGGACGACGGCGTGCCGGGCGGTGATCTGCAGGGTCCGGCCGTCAGTGGCGGCCACTTCCACCTCGCGCGGCCCGGTAAGGCGGGCGCGGCCCCGCGCCAGCTCGATTCCGGCACTGTGCACCCACTCGACCTGGCCCTCGTCGTTCCAGTGCGAGGTGAAGGAATCCCGGCGGGCCAGCACGGCAGCGGCATCAAGGGTGCCGGTGACGGCTTCCCGTGAACCGGCCAGGGAGCGGGCCTCGTTCAATGCGGTGCCCGGACGCAGCAGCGCCTTGGATGGCATGCAGGCCCAATAGGAACACTCCCCGCCCACCAGATCCGCCTCCACGAGGACGGCGGACAGCCCGCCTTGAACAACGCGGCCGGCCGCGTTTTCGCCCACGGCGCCGGCGCCGATGACAACTACGTCTGTATGCATGGTCTCAGTCATGGATTGAGCCTTGCATCACGTGCCGGGAGGGGCAACCCGGCGGCGGTATGGGGAGGCACCGTGATTCGCACCGGGAAAACAAAAGACCCGGTCTGATCAAGTTTCCTTGATCAGACCGGGTCTGAGTGGTGCGCGCGAAGGGATTCGAACCCCCAACCTTCTGATCCGTAGTCAGATGCTCTATCCGTTGAGCTACGCACGCATAAGAACTATCCTATCAAACCTCTGGAGCCGATTTTCACCGGTGATTCTTCAGTTCTTCAAGACTCTTTCAAGTTCTTTCGTGGCTGTTTGGCCGTAGATAACTATAGCGGGCTTTCCGGGGCAACGCCAATTCGAGGAGGTGTCAGCTGCGTCACTAGACCGGTCTATGTGACGTTAGTCACACTGGAGTAGGGTGGGAGCCACATTTCTCTTGGATTTCAGGGTCCGTCTCTTCCGGCGGCGGTAAAGGTGAGATCTTTGCCGCCGGAGCGGTCGGTACGGCGCACTTAGCATCAAAACACACCACTGACCCAACGAAGGGAAGAGTCATGGGCGATGACGCGCGTCAGCTAGTTCTCGATGAGAGCGGCGAAAACGCTGCCAGCCAGCCGCTGGACACAAAGGGTGGGGCAGCCGCCCCAACCACCCACCAGGCCCTCCTAGCGTGGGTGAACGAAGTTGCCGAGCTGACGCAGCCGGACCGCGTGTACTGGGTAACCGGTTCCGAGGAGGAAAACCGGTCCCTGACCGATGAACTGGTGGACGCCGGCACCCTGGTCCGGCTCAACCCTGAGACCTTCCCGAACTCGTTCGCCGCGTTCTCGGACCCGAAGGACGTGGCACGGGTGGAGGAGCAGACCTTTATCTGCTCCGAAAAGCGGAAAGACGCCGGCTTCACGAACAACTGGATGGATCCGGGCGAAATGCGGACCAAGCTGGACGGGCTCTTCGCCGGGTCCATGCGCGGGCGCACCATGTACGTGGTCCCCTTCGTGATGGGCCACCTGGACGCCGAGGACCCCAAGTTCGGCGTCGAAGTCACCGACAGCGCCTACGTGGTGGCCTCCATGCGGATCATGGCGCGCATCGGCACCGACGTGCTGCGCAAGATGGAGGAACTGGACGCTTTCTTTGTCCCGGCCCTGCATTCGGTGGGCTATCCGCTGGCCGAGGGCGAGCAGGACGTGCCGTGGCCGTGCAGCGACGAGAAGTGGATTGTGCACTTCCCTGAGGACCGTTCCATCTGGTCCTACGGATCCGGGTACGGCGGCAACGCGCTGCTGGGCAAGAAATGCTATGCCCTGCGCATTGCCTCGATCATGGCCCGGGACGAGGGCTGGCTGGCCGAGCACATGCTCATCCTCAAGCTCACCAGCCCGGAGCAGAAGGACTACTACGTTTCCGCGGCGTTCCCCTCGGCCTGCGGCAAGACCAACCTGGCCCTCCTGGATCCCACGATCGAGGGCTGGAAGGTCGAAACCCTGGGCGATGACATCACCTGGATGCGGTTCGGCAAGGAAGGCGAACTGCGGGCCGTGAACCCGGAGTCCGGCCTGTTCGGGGTCGCCCCCGGCACCGGGTGGAGCACCAACCCCAACGCCATGCGCGCCATCGCCAAGGGCAACTCCATTTTCACCAACGTCGCCCTGACCGACGACGGCGGTGTGTGGTGGGAAGGCATGACGGATGAGGCACCGGCGCACCTGACCGACTGGCTGGGCAACGAGTGGACCCCGGATGCCGGGCACCCCGCCGCGCACCCGAATTCGCGTTTCTGCACCCCGATTGACCAGATCGACATGCTTGCGGACGAGTACCACTCGCCCAACGGCGTGCCCGTTTCCGCCATTCTCTTCGGCGGCCGGCGCAAGACCACCGTCCCCCTGGTCACCGAGGCCCGCGACTGGGCCAGCGGCATCTTCATGGGATCCACGCTCTCCTCGGAAACCACGGCGGCCGCCGCCGGCGCGGTGGGTGTGGTCCGGCGCGACCCCATGGCCATGCTGCCCTTCATGGGGTACGACGCCGGGGATTACCTGCGGCACTGGATTGAGCTCAGCGGCAAGGCCAACCAGGAGAAGCTGCCCAAGATCTTCCTGGTGAACTGGTTCCGCCGCACCGCCGACGGAGGGTTCGCCTGGCCCGGCTTCGGCGACAACGCCCGGGTGCTGAAGTGGGTCATTGAACGGCTCGAAGGCACGGCCGGCGCCGTCGAAACCCCCATCGGCTATGTGCCCACCGGGGACTCGATTGACCTCACCGGCCTGGACATGACCCCTGAGGACGTGGAGCAGGCCGTACGGGTGGACCCGCAGGAATGGGCCACCGAACTGGACGGTATTGACGAGTGGTACGCCCGCTTCGGTGCCACCCTGCCGCAGGAACTGCAGGACCGCCTCGACGAGCTCAAGGAGCGCTTCGCCGCAGCCTGAGACCGGTCAGCAGTACCAAAAGCAAAAGGGTGGCCCCGCCGGAACCGGCGGGGCCACCCTTTTGTTTTGCTGCTTTGACCCGGCGTGATCCGGATCCGTTAACTAGGCTTCGGGAGCCCAGACAATCCGGTCGCCGGATTCCCAGGTGGGCTCATTGAAGGTCCACTCGTCGCCGTCGTTGGAGTAGGTCTGGATGGCCGAAATGCATACACCTTCGGAGTGCTCGGTCACCACGTGGATGGCGTCCGTGTTTTCCTCCGGCAGGTGGATGTCGGAGAACACGGCCACGGCACGGTTCTCACCCTTCTGCTCGGTGAGCACCGTGTAGAGGTCATCGATCATGGCATCGGCATCGAGGTCTTCGTCGCTTTCTTCCGGCGAGACGGCGATCATGCGCAGCTCGCCGTCGTTCTGGACCACCAGTGCGGCGGGCAGGAAGGCGCCCTGCGCCTCGAGCTGCTCCTGGGTGACGCCCAGCGCGGTGCCGAGCAGGGAGTTCAGGTCCTCCTGGACCTGTGCGGACGGTTCGCTGCCGTTCAGTTCAACATCAGCCATGTTCTTATTTCCTCACTAGTTCAAGTACGTGGTCGCGGACGCGCTCCATGGTGGGCAGGTCCTCTGCTTCAGCGTTCAGCCGCAGGAAGGGTTCGGTGTTGGAGGCGCGCAGGTTGAACCACCAGGCGCCGTCATCGGAAGTGAAGGTCAGCCCGTCCATGGCATCAACCGTGACGCCCTCGCGCTCGTATTCGGCGCGGACGCGGGCGACGGCGGCCGGAACGTCTTCGACCCGGGAGTTCACCTCGCCGGAGGAGAAGTACGGCTCATATTCGCGGGCCAGGTCCGAAAGGACGCGGGTCTGCTCGCCCAGGGCGGCCAGGACGTGCATGGCAGCCAGCATGCCGGTGTCCGCATTGTAGAAGTCGCGGAAGTAGTAGTGCGCGGAGTGCTCCCCGCCGAAGACCGCCCCTTCGCTGGCCATCACGGCCTTGATGAAGGAATGGCCCACCCGGGTGCGGACGGCGCGGCCGCCGTCGTGCGCCACCAGCTCCGGAACGGCGCGGGAGGTGATCAGGTTGTGGATGATCACCGGGGTTTCTTCGCCGGACGCCTTGGCGCGGGCGATTTCCCGGCGGGCCACCAGGGCGGTGACGGCGGAGGGGCTGACCGGCTCGCCCTTCTCATCAATCACGAAGCAGCGGTCGGCGTCGCCGTCGAAGGCCAGCCCAATGTCTGCGCCGTGTTCGACGACGGCGGCCTGCAGGTCGCACAGGTTTTCCGGCTCGAGCGGGTTGGCCGGGTGGTTGGGGAAGGACCCGTCCAGTTCAAAGTACAGGGGGATGATGTCCAAGGGGAGGCCCGGGAGGATGGTGTTGCCCAGCACGGCGGGGGTGGTCATGCCGGCCATGCCGTTGCCGGCGTCCACCACTACTTTCAGCGGGCGGATGCCGGAGAGATCCACCAGGTTGCGCAGGTAGCCGGCGTAGTCGGCCAGCACGTCGCGGACCGAGATCTGCCCGGTCTGCGCCCCGGCGGGAATGGCGCCGTCATTCAGGTACTTCTCAGCGAGCGCCTGGATGTCCTTCAGTCCGGTTTCCGAGGAGATGGGTACCGCTCCGGCCTTGGCCATCTTGATGCCGTTGTACTGGGCCGGGTTGTGGCTGGCCGTGAAGGTCACGCCGGCGGCGTTCAGCACACCGCAGGCGTAGTACAGCTCATCGGTGGAGATGAGGTCCAGCAGCAGCACGTTGGCGCCGCGCGCGGTGGCCCCGCGGGCAAAGTCGCGGATGAACTCCGGCGACGACGGACGCATGTCACCGCCTACCAGGACCGTCTGCCCGGCCAGGCCCTGAACGTCAACAAACGCGGCCCCTACGGCCTCGACGATCTGTTCAGTGATGGTCTCGCCTACGACGCCGCGGACGTCGTAGGCCTTGAAGGACGCGGAGAGGTCGAATGCATTGTTCACGTGGGCCAGTCTATAGGGGGCGCCCGACGCGGCGGTCTTGTCCACAAGCCGATTCCTGTGCAGAAAACAGTCAGACGGGGCTGGGATAGTGGAAGGTATGGAACGCACGGATACGCACGGCACCCCCTTCAAGTCGGAACAGAATACGGCACAGGACTCGATGCAGGACTCGGCGCAGGACGGGGCGCAGGACCGTGCCCCGGAATCCTCCGCACTGCACGCGGAGGCCGTGGAGTTGCTGCGCGCGCTGGTGGGCAATGATTCCGCGCAGTTCCACCAGGACCAGTTCGAAGCCATCGAAGCGCTGGTGTCCGGCGGCCGTAGGGCCCTGGTGGTCCAGCGCACCGGCTGGGGCAAATCCGCCGTTTACTTTGTGGCCAGCCTGCTGCTGCGCGCCCGCGGGGCCGGACCAACGCTGATTGTGTCCCCGCTGCTGGCCCTGATGCGGGACCAGGTGGCAGCCGCGGCCCGTGCCGGGGTGCGCGCCGAGGCCATCAACTCCGCGAACCAGCTGGAGTGGCAGGACATTTCCGCCAAGCTGGAAGCCGATCAGGTGGATGTGCTGCTGGTCTCCCCGGAACGGCTGAACAACCCCGGGTTCCGGGAACAGCACCTGCCCGAACTGATCCGCCGCTCGGGGCTGCTGGTGATCGACGAAGCGCACTGCATTTCCGACTGGGGCCACGACTTCCGCCCGGACTACCGCCGGATCCGCAGCCTAATTGAGCAGCTGCCCTCCTCCGTGCCGGTCCTGGCCACCACGGCCACCGCCAACAGCCGCGTGGTGAAGGACATCGAGGAGCAGCTGGCCTCCGGCGGCGAAGACGTGTTCACCATCCGCGGTCCGCTGGCGCGGAAAAGCCTGCGGCTGGGGGTACTGCGGCTGCCCAATGCCCGCTCCCGGCTGGGCTGGCTGCTCACCCACCTTGACGACCTGCCCGGCAGCGGCATCATCTACGCCCTGACCGTCTCCGCCGCTGAAGACACCGCCAGGCTGCTGCAGAAGGCCGGCCACCCGGTCCTGGCCTACACCGGGCGGACCGATCCGGCGGACCGGGAGGAAGCCGAAGCGGCCCTGAAGGAGAACCGGGTCAAGGCGCTGGTGGCCACCAGTGCGCTGGGCATGGGCTTTGACAAACCGGACCTGGGGTTTGTCCTGCACCTGGGCGCCCCGTCCTCCCCGGTGGCCTACTACCAGCAAGTGGGACGTGCCGGCCGCGGCACCCCCAATGCCGACGTGCTGCTGCTGCCCGGTGCTGAGGACCGCGACATCTGGCAGTACTTCGCCACCTCCTCCATGCCCGCGGAAGGACCCGCCAGCGCGGTGCTCGCCGAGCTGGCCGGCGGCACGGTGCTTTCCACCGGTGTGCTGGAGACCCGGGTGAACCTTAAGCGCTCGCCGCTCGAGCTGCTGCTGAAGGTCCTGGCCGTGGACGGCGCCGTGGAGAAGGTGTCCGGCGGCTGGCGGGGCACCGGCCAGCCCTGGCATTACGACCGCGAACGCTACGAACGCATTGCCGCCGCCCGGGTACGCGAGCAGCAGGCCATGCTCGATTATGAAAGCACCGCCGGCTGCCGCATGCAGTTCCTCTCCGAACAGCTGGACGATCCGGCAGCGGCGCCGTGCGGGCGCTGCGACAACTGCGCCGGGCGCTGGTTCGCCGACGACGTCGCTGCCGAGGCCACCGAGAACGCCGGCAGCGCGCTGAGCAAAGTGGGCGTGGAAGTGGATCCGCGCGGCATGTACCCCTCCGGCATGGACCGGCTGGGGGTGCCGGTCAAGGGCAAGATCAAACCCGCACAGGCGGTGTCCTCCGGCCGCGCGCTGGCCCGCCTCACGGATCTGGGCTGGGGCGGACGGCTGCGGGAGATCTTCGCTCCCGGCGTCGAGGATGCCCCGGCCGATCCCGCCCTGGTCAACGGCTGCGTGCAGGTGCTGGCGCAGTGGGGCTGGGAGCAGCGGCCCGTGGCCATAGTCAGTGTTCCGTCCCGGTCCCACCCGCAGCTGGTGGACTCCCTGGCCCGCGGCCTGTCCGAGCTGGGCCGGATCCCGTATCTGGGCGCGCTGCTGGCCCCGCACGGCGGGCCCACGGGCGGCCCCGGCGGCAACAGTGCCTTCCGGCTGGCCGCGGTCTGGGACCAGTTTGCTGTTCCGCCCGAGGGCGCAGCCTGGTTCGCGGCCAACCCGGGACCGGTGCTGCTGGTGGACGATTTTGCGGACAGCCGCTGGACCCTGACCGAAGCGGGCCGGGTGCTCCGCGAGGCCGGGGCTGAATCCGTGCTGCCCTTTGTGCTGGCGCTGAAGGCCTAGGCGGGTTGCGGGAATCGGCTAGGGCTGCGCCGCGTAGGACAGATCCAGGTCCCACTGCGTGGCTTCATCCCCGTCCAGCTGCCATACGTACTCGTTCTTGAGCTTGCGCCCGTCGGCGGTGAAGGGGCCGGTCCGGAAGTCGTAGAAGGCCACCGTGGGCAGGGATGAAGCGGGGGAGGTGCGGATGGCGTTGTTGAAGTCCCCGTTCATCCGGCGCAGCTCGGCGAGCACGTGCGGACGGAACCGCTCCGTGTCGAGCGCCCCGGATGCGGTTGCCTGTTCGGTCAGCTGCAGCGCAATGTGCAGCTGGCGGTTGCCGCCGTCGTCCTCATAACTGATGAGCCGGTGGTTTTCCACGGCGTCGAGCAGCGCCGGCTCGTTGTAGATGACGTCCCGCAGGGCATCAGGGGCCACCACGGCCCCGTTGAAGTCCACCGACAGGTCCGAACGGCCGTAGTGGAAAAGCAGTGGCAGGTCCAGCAGCTGCTCGCGCAGCACGTCGTGGAGGCCGTACTCGCGCAGCACCGGCAACAGGTCCCGCACCCGCATCACATGGCCGCGGTCATGGATGTTGTAGCGGATCCGGGGGTTGATGTTCTCCCGCCGGGCAATCGTCACCAGCAGTTCCCCGGCGTCGTTGGTCTCGATCAAATAGCCGTACGGGTTGAACTGGAAGATCATCGGCAGGACGCCGTACTCGTGCTGCTTGGTGATGCGCGCGGCCAGTTCCGGATGCCGGGCCACGGCCTGGCGCAGCGCCACGGAAAAGTCCGTTTCAATGGCCAGGTTGATCTCCAGGTCGGACGCCCCGTAGGAACCAAAGGCACCGTGCGTGTAGCGGTTAATGTGGGCGCGCATGTTCTCGCTGATGCCTTCACCGCCAAAGGCGGCAACTATGTCGTAGTCCTGCCAGTCCAGCCGGGGGTCCTCGAATAGGGCCTTCAGGAAGGGCGGGTAACTGAGGATGATGTAGGTGAAACCCGGGCCGAACTCCCGCATGGTCTGAATGATCTTGTCCTTGTCCGGACCGATCGACTTGATCATCGTGACGTCGGTCAGCGACGAGGTGACGTTCATGCCGGTGGCCCACGCACCCAGGGAGAACGCATTGAGCACGAAGGGCTGCTTGTCCAGCTCGGCGGCGGTCCGGGCAAAGCCCAGCTGCAGCAGCTGCCGGGTGGCCTCGCGCTCGTCGGGACCCCGGACCCAGCTGGTGGGCACCCCTGAGCTGCCCGAGGATTCGTCAACCACCACGCCGCGGCGGGGGAGTTTGCCGCCGATGCAGCGCTCGGCGGTGGTCCACGGGCGGATGTAGCTGTCCTTATCCATTTCCGGGATCTGCGCGAACTCGTCGCAGACCTTGCCGTTGCCGGTGAGCCGGCCCGGGAAGTCCTGCTTGGCCAGGAACTCCCGGTAAGCGGGAACCTTGCGGGCCGCCAGTTCAAAGGTGCGCCACGCCCGCCAGCGGCCCATGGTCCAGCGGAACGATTCGATTCCGGGCAGCAGGAGCAGCTTGTGGGTGGCAACCCGAGGCATAAAGAGGCGCACAAAGCGTTCCTGCAAGGCAACAAAGGAGAAGATCAACAGCTTTTTCACGGATGCAGCTCCTGGACGGGGTCAACGATCATGGCAGAAGCAGGGCGCCGGTGCGCCGGGGGTGGCGGGGTGCTGTGGCCAAACCGGAAGAGCATCCAGGCCATCCGCCCGTTACCCTCGGTTGCTCCTGCAGCTTGTACGAACTCGGTGTGCGAGCGAGGGTTGGTGATAACGGTGCCGAACGGATGCAGGTATACATTCCGGCGGGTGAAACCCAGCCAGATCTGCATAAACGTGCGCCCCGCCGCCACGTAGTCGGCGGGTCCGTTGAAGGGCCCCTCCAACCAGCCCAGCTGGCGCACGCCCCGCATGGTGTTCAGGTAGATCCGGCGGATGAGCGCCCCGATCACCGGTGCTTCCCACAGGCCCCGGTGGTGCATGGCGAAACGCAGCACCGGCCCGGGCATCAGCATGGTTTCCGCACTGAGGCCGTCACCGCTCTCCCGGGCTTCGGCGCGGGAGAAACGCAGCCACGTGAGGATTTCGCGGTGCACGGCGTCTTTGCGCAGATCGTCGAACAGGGTGGCTTGGTTGATGTGCACCACCTTGCGGACGAGGGCGGCGTCGCTGGTGCTGCGGAATTCCTGCCCGTGCCGGCGTGCCGTGGCCTCGGCCTCCTCGACAGCGGCGGGTGCCACCACGGTGTTGTCATACGGCCGGCGGGAGGTCTGCCGTGCCTGGAAGGCCTCGAAGGAGGCCACATCCTCCGCGTCGGGAGGCCGCGGCACCAGGGTGAGGTCACCGATGAGGTGAAGCCGGTCCGCGGCCCCGAAGTCCATGTCATTGTGGTGGAGGTCTTCACGGACGTCATATCCGCGGACCCGCGCGCACACACGGACAGATTCCAGGAAAACCCCTGCGCATACATGGCCGAACGGTATGCCAAAGGACTCCGCGGGCAGCCCCAGGTCCAGGTCGTAGTAGACCGTGGCCTCGGTCGGGCTGCGCAGCTGGATCTTCATCGGCTGTGAGTTGTGCGGTGACGGATATCGGTGGGCGTCCTCAATGATGGCCCCCCATGCATCGGATGCGAACATGCCCACACCATACTGTGAGCTGCCCCATGCCGTGCTTTATTCGGTGGGCGGTTCGGCCAAAACGGCGGCAGCGGGCCGCAGACGCGTCCCGCTGCCGCCGCCGGTCAGAGCCGGGTTTGGCGCTGCGCTACTTGCCGGCGAAGCCCAGCAGTGCCTCGTTGACCTCGGCAGCGTGGGTCCACAGCAGGCCGTGTGGTGCGCCGTCGATCTCCACGTAGTCCGCTTCCGGCACCAGCTTGCGGAACCGGCGGGCAGTGGCGTCGATCGGGAGGATGTTGTCCGCCGTGCCGTGCAGGATCAGCACGGGCTTGCCGCTCTCGCGGACGGCGTCGACGTCGGCGCGGAAGTCTTCGATCCAGGTGGGCACTACCGCGTAGGCGGCAACCGGTGCGCTGCGGGTGGCCACGTTCCAGCTGGCGGTGACGGCCTCCTGGCTGATCCGGCTGCCCAGGTTCTCCTCCAGGTTGTAGAAGTCGGAGAAGAAGTTGGTGTACCAAGCGAAGCGGTCTGCCCGGGCGGCTGCTTCAATCCCGTCGAAGACTTCCTGCGGGACACCTTCGGAATTGTCCTCCCGGGCCACCAGGAACGGTTCGAGGGAGGCGAGGAAGGCAAGCTTGGCGATGCGCTCGGACCCGTGCCGGGAGACATAGCGCGCGAGTTCGCCGGTGCCCATGGAGAACCCGACAAGAATCACATCGTTTAGGTCCAGGGTTTCCAGCACGGTATTCAGATCAGCTGCGAACGTGTCGTAGTCGTAGCCCGAGCCGGCCTTGCTGGACTGGCCGAAGCCACGGCGGTCGTAGGTGATGACGCGGTAGCCGGCGGCGAGCAGTTCGCGGGTCTGGCGCTCCCAGCTGGAGCCGTCCAGCGGGTAACCGTGGATCAGCACAACCGGCTGGCCTGTGCCCTGGTCTTCGTAGTAGAGGTGGGTGGTGGTGCTGTTCTCGGTGCCTGCGGCGATGTAACCCATGATGGACTCCTCTTTTCGGTACCGCGAGAACGATCGTTCTCACGGTGTGAACTAGACAATAGAGAACGTTCGTTCTCGCGTCAAGTAGACTGGAGATATGACGAACGAAGACATTGCGGAGCGCGTCCTTTCGGCAGCCGATGACCTGTACTACCGCAAGGGATTCGCTGCCGTCGGGATGGACGAGCTGCGTACTGCCGCGGGCGTTTCACTACGGCGGCTGTACTCCCTGTATCCGTCGAAGGACGACATTATTTCCGCAGTGCTCCGGCGTAAACACGAGGAATGGGAATCAGCGGTTGAGGCACGCGTAGCCGTGGCAGGGGAGGCCCCGAGAGAGCGGCTGCTGGCCGTCTACGACTACCTGCAGGACTGGTTCTGTACCGGGAATTTCCGCGGCTGCGCGTTCATCAACGCCTTCGGTGAACTGGGCGGGACCAATCCTGCCGTGGCCGCACTCGCACGGGAACACAAGCAATCCTTCCAGCGGTACATGGCCGGCCTGGCCCGGGACCTCGGCGCCACGGAAACCCTGGGGGCACAGCTGGCGATCCTGGCCGAAGGGGCCCAGAGCACGGCTGCCATAGCGGGGGATTCCGCAGCCGCGGTGCAGGCCCGTGCCGCCGCGGAAGTCCTGATCGACGCCGCCCTGCGGCCTGCCGCCTGACTGTTCCGCTCTACGGCCGGGGTTCCGGCGGGGCACCAGGCCGGGGCATGCTAGATTTCCCGGAACCCCGGTATCCAACCGGGCCGCAGACCGGGGGACGGCATGGCCGCAGCATCTAACACGCGCATCGTCACGGCAGGCACAGCGGATGCGCGTCCGGCGGACCGACGGGCGGGCCGGCACCTGTCCGCAGCGACCGGAATAGGCGCGCTGCTGGGCACGGCCTGGCAGCTTGCCGGGGCCGGCAGGCTGCCCTTCCTCCCGCAGAACTGGGCCGGTACGCAACTGATGAGTTTCGGCGCCGGCATCCTGGCCGCGGCACTGCTTCTCGCCGCCTGGTTCCTCACCGCCCGGGCGGAAACCCGGCAGGGCATCCGGGTTCAGCGGGGAGCCATGGCCGCACTGGCTGCACTGGCCGTCCTGTGCATTCCCTTTACGCCGGACCTGGTCTTCAGCCCGGTGTTCGGCGGAGCGCTGATTCTCCTGGCCCTGCGTACGCGGGAGGCACTGACCGCCGCGCTCGGCCTGACGGCACTGGCTGCCGCCGTGGTCCTGGCATTTTGCCCGTCCCTGACCGGCGCGGCACTCATCCCGGCCCTCACCGCGGCGGCCGCCGTCGCCGTCGTTGTGCGGCTAGGAAGCACCCGTGACGAGCCGCGCCGGGACCGTGCCGGCTACTCCCCGCGGTAGACCGGCGGGCGGCGCTCAGCGAACGCGGCGGTGGCCTCGCCGAAGTCGCGGCTGGCCAGGAACGCGGTGTTCCAGACCTGGACATAGTCCAGGCCGTCCTGCACCGGTCCCTGCGTCCGCCGGTTCATCACCTGTTTGACGCCCTGCACTACCAGCGGGGGATTGGCCGCCACAGCGGCGGCCAGTTCACGGCCGCGTGCGACGACGTCGTCCGCCAGTTCCGTGACCAGCCCCAGTGCATAGGCGCGGGCGGCATCAAAGTCCTCGCCGGTCAGGGCCAGGTGCCGGGTGGCTCCCTCGCCGATGATGGCCGGCAGCCGCTGCAGGGAGCCCAGATCCGCAACAATGGCCACTTTGACCTCCCGTACGCTGAACCGTGCGGCAGGGGAGGAAATGCGGATGTCCGCTGCCGCAATCACGTCAATGGCGCCGCCAATGCACCAGCCGTCCACTGCGGCAATGACGGGCTTGGCGCAGCGGGCCAGCGAGCTCACCGAGTCCTGGAGGGCCTTGATCCGGCGGCGGAAATCCTCGCGCAGTTTCGCGTCCATCCCGCCGGCAGCCAGCATCGGGGCGAAGACCGGGGCCATGGCCGGGAGGTCCAGGCCGTAACTGAACGTGCCGCCGGAACCGTAGAGCAGCACGGACCGGACGCCGTCGTTGGTGCTCAGCGCATCAAACACCTCGGGCAGTTCGGTCCAGAAGTCCGGCCCCATGGCGTTTCCCTTGGACGGGCCGATCAGCTGCACTTCCGCCACCCCGTCCCGGATATCGACTCGGAGGGACCGTAACTGGGTGGTGGTGCTGGCTGTCATGGCATCTCCGTTGATAGGCCGTGGCTGTGGTGAACGTCAATATACCGGCCGTTTTAAGGCGCGGAGAAAGCGAAGCTAGGATCGAGGTATGGAGCTCGCGGTGATTCTTCTTTTTGTCCTCTCAATAGCAGTTGTCAGCGCGCTGGTGGGCAGGATCCAGAAGCGCCGGGCAGCTGAAGCTCCGGGCGGCGACGGGGACAGTACCGGCAAGACCCGGCCTGCAGCGCAGCGTCCCGCCCGGCCCCGTTCCACGGCGGAAACCGGCACCTCCCCCCAGGCGGCCAAGGAAGCGGCGTCGCTGCTGAACGCGGCCCAGCACCAGCAGGTGTACGCCGCGCTGGCGCAGGGCCAGCCCGTGAAGGCACTGAAGCTTTACGCACAGTTCACCGGCGCCGGCATCCGCGCCTCGGGGGCCGCCATCCAGAACATGGCCGCCCACCCGCAGCCGTACGTGCGGCCGATCCCGGAGACCGACGGGAAGCCTGCACCGAGCGCCGAAAACCCGACGCCGGCGGCGAAGCCGGATGAGCTGCAGGAAGAAGAAATCAGCAAGTGGGCGCAGCAGCTGCGCCCCGAGGACTTCCTCAAACCCTGAGGTTCAGCGGTTTTTAGCGGCCGCCCTCGAGTAGCCGGGCGCGCTGGTTCAACCCGTCCGGGCCGTACGGATAGTTGCCCACCTGCGGCATGCTCAGCTCGGTCAGCCGCTGGGTTTCCTCCTGCGTGAGCGTCAGGAAAGCCGCGCCCAGATTGTCGGCCAGCTGGTCCGTGGTGCGGGCGCCCAGAATCACGGACGTCACCCCTGGGCGGTCCGCCAGCCAGGCCAGTGCCACCTGTGCCGGCGTCGCCTGGTGCACCTGGGCGACGGCGCGCAGCTCGTCGATAATCCGCCAGGTCCGCTCGTTGTGGCTGCGCAGGTCCCAGCCCTGGAACTGCCGGGTAGGGTTGTCGCCCACCCGGGTGTTGCCGGCGGGCACCGTTTCGCGGTCATACTTGCCGGTCAGCCAGCCGCCTGCCAGCGGCGACCAGGGCAGCAGGCCCAGGCCGGCGTCGAGCGCTGCCGGAACAATTTCGGACTCGATTTCCCGCTCCAGCAGGTTGTACTGCGGCTGCAGCGTAACCGGCAGTTCCCAGCCGTGCTCCCGGGCCGTGTAAACCGCCTTGGTGAGCTGCCAGCCGGTGAAGTTGGACAACCCGTAGTAACTGATTTTCCCGGCCGTTACCGCGTCCTGGAGGAAACCCAGGGTTTCCTCCAGCGGCGTGTAGGGGTCCCACGCGTGCAGTTGGTAGAGGTCCACATGGTCCACCCCCAGCCGGGTCAGGGAATCCTCCAGCGCGCGGCGCAGGTGCCGGCGGGACGTGCCCAGGTCATTGGCGCCGGCCCCCATCGGGAACCGGCCCTTGGTGGCGAGTACGACGTCGGCGGCGGCGCGGGGATTGGCATGCAGCCAGCGGCCGATGATTTCTTCGGAGGCGCCGGAGGTGTACACATCAGCGGTGTCCACGAAGTTGCCGCCGGCGTTGACGTAGTCGTTGAGGATGGCGTGTGAAGCCCGTTCGTCGGACTCGTTGCCAAAGGTCATGGTGCCCAGCGCATAGTTGCTGACTGCGGTGCCGCTGCGGCCCAGAAGACGCATTTCCATGGAGACTTCCTTCACGGTAGGGGGTGGCTGCCAGCTTATCCGCGGGGCCGGTCCGAGGGCAGTGCGGCGAACAACAACGAATCACGGCGCGCTCCGTTGACTTTCTTATGCGCCCGCAGCCTGCCCTCGAAGACAAAGCCGTTCTTCTCCAGCACACGCACCGAACCGGTGTTTTCCGGATGGCAGGTGGCTTCCACCCGCTCCAACCCCATGGGTCCGAATGCGTGGGCCAGCAGCAGGCCGGCGGTTTCGGTGCCGATGCCCCGGCCCCACATGTCCTGGTGCAGGGTGTAGCCGAGCTCGCCGGTGCTGTCGGCGGCACTTTTTCCCCAAACACCGGCGGTGCCGACCACTCGGTCCTCGACCAGTACGGCGAGGGTAAATAGGTTCCGCCCGGGCTGGCCGGCTTCAGCGGCGGCTGCGGCGATAAAGGCGCGGGTTTCGGCAAGCGTGTTCGGTCCCCAGGTGGACCACTGAGTGACCGTAGGGTCGGACGTGAAGGCGTGCACGGCGTCGAGGTCGCCCGGCTCAATATCCCGCAGGGTGACGCGCGGGCCTTGGAGCCGAATGCTGTTGTTGGTCACAGAGGCGAATCTACCCGACCGCGGCGCTGTCATTTGTCCGGAAGCGCTGGGGGATAAAACCGGCATCTTGGGGGATAGACGCAAAAAGTCCCCCGGAAAACCGGGGGACTAGTGGCGGAGACGGGGAGATTTGAACTCCCGGTGGGCTTTAGGCCCACACTTCATTAGCAGTGAAGCCCATTCGGCCGCTCTGGCACGTCTCCAACATGCGTCAAACCTGCAGATTTAACCTGCATATCCAGCATGGCCCGCAGCTTCCGCTGCCAGCCTGACAAGACTACCGGCAACTTGCCGGTTAGGGCAAAACGCCTCAGCCAAGTCCGCCGGTGAGCGCTTCCCAGAGAAATTCGTAGGACCTGGCGTGCATCCGGGCGGACTGCCGGTTGTCCGCCGCACCGGCGTGGCCGCCCTCCAGCGACTCGTGGAACCAGACGTTGTCCACGCCCAGCGCCTTCATCCGGGCGGCCATTTTGCGGGCCTGCACCGGCCCCACCCGGTCATCGCTGGTGGCGGTCCAGATCAGGGCGGGAGGGTAATCCGCGTCTTCCTTCAGCAGGTGGTAGGGGGAGAACGTCTTTACAAAGTCCCACTGCTCGGGATCGTCCGGATCGCCGTATTCGGCAATCCAGGAGTATCCGGCGGAAAGCTTGGTGTAGCGGCGCATGTCCAGCAGCGGCACGCCGCAGGAGACGGCGCCGAACAGGTGCGGATAGGTGGTGAGCATGTTGCCCACCAGCAGGCCGCCATTGCTGCGGCCCGTGCAGCCCAGGTGCTCCCGTGACGTCACGCCGCGGGCCACGAGGTCCTGCGCGACGGCGGCGAAGTCCTCATACGCCCGGTGCCGGTTTTCCTGCAGGGCGGCACGGTGCCAGGCCGGACCGTATTCCCCGCCCCCGCGGATGTTCGCCAGCACGTACACGCCCCGGCGTTCGGCTCCGCCGGCATCCGTGGTGCGCCGCTCCAGCCACCCGCGGCCCACTACGCCGCTGTAGGCCGGGGTGAGCGAAGCTTCGAACCCGCCGTACCCGTTGAGCAAGGTGGGGTTGCCGCCGTCGAGCACCAGGTCCTCCGGGCCCACCTGGAAGTACGGCACGCGGGTGCCGTCTGCGGATACGGCAAAGTGCTGCTCCACCGCGAGCCCGGTGGTGTCGAAGAACGCCGGCGAGGATTTTACGGCAACCGCCTCAGAGCCGGCCTCCCCGCCGACGGGCAGGGTGCCGCGGGACATGGTGGACGGGGTCAGGAACCCGGTGCTGACCAGCCAGTAGTCATTGCCGGCTTCCTCATCCTCGTCGTCCACCGCAAAGGCGTCCACGGCGTGCAGCGGCGGGCAGGCATCCAGGATTTCCGCGGTCCACCCGTCAGCCGGGTCCAGCACCAGGATCTCGGAGCTGACATCGCGCAGCACATTCAGCAGCAGCCGGTCCCGGGTCCAGCTCCAGGACTGCAGTGCGGCGGCGGCATCCGGGGTGAAGATCCGGTGCACCCGCCGGGTTCCGCCGGTGAAGTCCGCCAGCGACGCGGCCAGCAGGGACCCGGCCGGGTGGGTCTCGCCGTCGAGCTCCCAGTCATTGCGCGGGCGCAGCAGCAGCCACTGCCGGTGCACGTCCACAGTGACATCCAGGGGCACGTCCAGCTGCACCCACTCGCCGCCTTCGCGCAGGAAGGTGCGGCTGTTGTAGAAATCGATGATGTCCACGGCAATGTCGCGCTCGAAACCGGGTGTCTGGTCACGCTGCACCACCGCCATCATGTGGTCTTCGGGGACCTCGAAGTACGGTTCGGCGTCCTGCAGCTCCTGCCCCCGGCGCAGGACCCGGCTGGTGCGGGGGTAGGACGAGGTGGTCATGGAACCCGGACCGAAGTCCGTGCCCACGTACAGACTGTCCTCACCGGCCCAGCTGATGCGGCTTTTGGCTGCGGGAATGTCGAAGCCGCCGGGCACAAAGGCCTTCTCGACGACGTCGAACTCCCGGTACCGGGAGGCGTCACCGCCGTCGGGGGAGAGGACCACCAAGGCACGGCGGTAGGAGGTGCCGTCCGCGGGACGCAGGAACCGGGCGCCGGCCCACACCCATTCGGTGCCCTCGGCGGCGCTGAGCGCGTCCAGGTCCAGCAGCACCTCCCACTCGGTGTCCGCAGCGGTGTAGCTCTCCCACGTGGTGCGGCGCCAGAGGCCCTTGGGGTGCCCGGCGTCACGCCAGAAGTTGTAGTAGTACCCACCCCGCTTGGACACCATGGGAATGCGGTCCGTGGAGTCCAGGACTTCCAGCAGCCGCTCCTGCGTCCGCTCGAAACCGGTGCGGGACAGGAGATCCTCGGTGATGCTGTTCTCGGACCGCACCCAGTCCAGCTGCTTGTCTCCGTAGATGTCCTCCAGCCAAAGGAACTCGTCGGTCTCTGCGGAATCCACGTTGCGGTTTGCCGGTGTCATGGGCCCCATCCTAGTTCCCGGCCGGCCCCGGCCAGCCCCGGCTGGCTCAGCCGGGGCATAGAGGGACTCTCCCTGCCGATACCCTAGATGCATGGATCACACGCAGAGTTTCCGGGTAGCTGTTATCGGCGCAGGCCCGCGCGGACTCTCCGTGGTGGACCGCCTGCTCAGCCGCCGCCGTGCCGCTGGGACGCCGGGACCGCTGACTATTGAGCTGATTGATCCGTTTAATCCCGGCCCCGGGCATGTGTGGCGGACCGGGCAGTCCCGGCTGTTCCTGATGAACACGCCGGCGCTGTTCCCCACCGTGGTGCCGGCCGGAGACACTGTTCGGGACCTGCTGCCCTCCCCGGCGGGGCTGTCCTTTAACCAGTGGCGTGAACTGATGTCCGCCGGCACCCGCGCCGCCGCCGGCCTTCCGGCCGGTGACCGTGCCGAGCTGGCGTCCCTGGGCCCGGCGGATTTTCCCAGCAGGGCACTATACGGACGGTACCTGGAGTGGACCTACGGGCAGCTGCAGGAAACGGCCGCTGCGGACGGAGTGGAACTGACCCACCGGCGAACCGAAGCCCTGGGCGTAACCCGGGCGGCGGACGGACGACTGGTGGTGGAAGTGGAGGGCCGGGAGGTTCTGGCCGCTGACGCCGTCGTCCTGGCCGTGGGCCACCTGCCGGCGCTGCTGTCCGCAGAGCAGGCCCGGCTGCAGGACGCCGCCGAGCGGCACGGCCTTACCTACCTGCCGCCTGCGGTTCCCGCCGACGTCGACTTCTCCCGCCTGCCCGCCGGTGAGCCGGTGCTGATCCGCGGACTCGGCCTGAACTTCTTCGACGTGATGGCGGCGGTGACACTGGGCCGCGGCGGCCGGTTCGTGCCCACCGGCCTGCCCGCCGGGCGCGCGCTGAGGTATGAGCCCTCAGGCCGGGAACCGAAGCTGGTAGCCGCCTCCCGACGCGGCACGCCCTACCGCGCCAAGGCCCGGCTGGAGTCCTACATTCCCCACAGCATCCGGCTGCGTTGGTTCACCCGCGAAACCGCGCTCGCGTTCCGTGCGGACGGACTGTTGCCGGGCTTCGACCACGACCTGTGGCCGCTGCTGCACCGCGATGCCGTGTGGGCGTACTACTCCACGCTGGCCCGGGTGGCCGGCACGGAGCTCCGGGGGGAGCCCTCAGCCTTCCTGGGCGACCTCGAAGCAGCGCTGTACCTGCCGGGTCCGGAGTGGGACGCGGCGAAGGAAGCCGTGTTGGACCGCTACGTGCCCGCGGACCGGCGGACAAACCTCGAAGCACTGGCCCAGCCGCTGGGACGGCGTCCGTTCGCGGGCGCCCAGGACCTCGACGACGCCGTCCTCGCATACCTTGAAGAGGACGCCGCCGGTTCCGCCGCCGGTGAGGACGATCCGCTGAAGATGGCCATCGGTGCCCTGAACGCCGGGCGGACCCTGCTCAAGTCGGTAGTGGCCGACGGCGGGCTTGCCGAAGCATCATGGCTTGCGGAACTGCGCGGCTGGTTCGAGCCGCTGGTGGAAGGCCTCGCAAGCGGCCCGCCGCCGGAACGGATTGAGCAGCTGGCCGCCCTGACCCGCGCAGGAGTGGTGCATTTTGTGGGCCCGGATCCGCGGTTCGACGTGGACGAGGCAAGGGGTGTGTTCACCGCATCCTCGCCCTGGGTCGGTACCGAGTACGCCGGACGCACGCTCATGGAGGCCATGATGCCGCCCAACCGGGTAGACCGCAGCGTTTCGCCATTGCTGGCCGGGCTCATCCGGGACGGCCTGGCCCGGCCAAAGGTCATGATGTCCGCGGACGGCACCCCCGTGCTAACCCCCGGCCTGGACGTCACTATGCCGCCCTACCGGACAGTGGGCGTCAGCGGCGAACCGGTGGAGAACCTCTTTGTGCTGGGCCTGCAGCTGTCCTCGGTGCAGTGGGGCACGGCCATCGCGGCCGAAGCGGGGTCATCCGCCGCGGAAGGCTCGCGCACGCTGCAGGATGCCGACGACATTGCTGCCGCAGTGCTGGCAGCCGCATCCGGTGTGCGGCGGGAGGGGGCTGGACGGGACGACGCCGGGCGTGCCGCCGTGCCCCTGCCAAGCTCTTAGTTCCGCCTCGTCCGGAACCCCGCCGCTGGGTCGGTCAGTCCCGGTGACTCCGGGTCGAAACGACGGCGGCCCCGCACCGGAAAGGTGCAGGGCCGCCGTCGTTAGGCGTGTGTTCCGCTTAGAACGGGTACTCGCGCGGAGCGTGCTGGACGCTGATGGAGTGGTCGGTGGTGAACTCGTCAATGGCCCACTCGCCGTTGAACCGGCCGAGGCCGGAGTTCTTCTCGCCGCCGAAGGCAATGTGCGCCTCGTCCTGGACCGGGAAATCGTTGACGTGGGTCATGCCGGCCTTGATGCGGCGGGCGAAGCTAACACCCGTCTCCAGGTTGGAGGTGAACACGGCGCTGGACAGGCCCAGATCCGTGTCGTTGGCCAGAGCCAGCGCATCCTCGGCGTCCTTGGCGCGCATGATGCCCGCAATGGGACCGAAGATCTCCTCGCGTGCCAGTTCCATGTCCTTGGTGACGTCGGCGAAGACGGTCGGGGACAGCACCTGGCCGCGAACCTGGCCTTCGAGCACCAGGCGGGCGCCTTCGGACTTGGCGGTCTCAATCTTGGTCTTCAGGCCGTCAAGCTGCTTGGCGTTGATGATCGGGCCCACCACGTTCTTCGGGTCGGTCGGATCGCCGGCGTTCAGCGTCTTCACGTGTGCGGTGAACTTCTCCACGAACTCGTCGTAGACGGCGTCTTCAACGATGATCCGGTTCACTGCCATGCAGATCTGTCCCTGGTGCAGGAACTTGCCCATGGCGGCGGCACGGACTGCCTGGTCCACGTCGGCGTCGGCGAGGACAACAAACGGGCTGTTGCCGCCGAGCTCCAGCGCCGTGTACTTCAGGGTGGCGCCGGTGGCGGCCAGGGCGCCGATGTTCTTGCCCACCGGGGTGGAACCGGTGAAGGAGATCATGCGCGGGGTGGGGTGCTCCACAAACGCGTCGCCGATTTCGGAGCCGGCGCCGACGACGGCGCTCAGCACGCCGGCGGGCAGGCCCGCCTCTTCGAAGATCTTGGCAATGATCAGTGCACCGGTGACAGGGGTGTCACTGGCCGGCTTCAGCACCACGGCGTTGCCCAGGGCCAGCGCCGGGGCCACGGAGCGCTGGGAAAGGTGCAGCGGGAAGTTCCAGGGGCTGATCACGCCGACGACGCCGAGGGGGCCGCGGTAGACCCGCAGCTCCTTGTTGGGGGTGTTGGAGTCCATGATCTTGCCCGAGACACGGTGCGGGAAGGTGGACGCCTCACGGGTGATTGCAGCCGCGGAAGCAACTTCAATGTTGGCCTTAATCATGGTGCTGCCGGACTCGGCGTTGAGCCAGGCAACGATTTCATCGCGGCGCTCGTCGAAGATTTCGGCAGCGCGGGCAATCACGGCGCGGCGCTCATTGGGGGTCCGGGCCGCCCAGTCCTTCTGCGCTTCCTCGGCGGCGGCGTACGCGTCGTCGAGGTCCTCGCGGGAGGCCTGCTGCATGGTCAGCAGCTGGGATCCGTCGAAGGGGTTGGTGTCGGTGAGTACCTTTTCAGAGCGTCCGTCCCGCCACTGGCCGCCAATGAACTGCTTGGCGGGAATCCAATCGGTGAGGGCCGGGGAGGTTGCTTCGAGCTGCGTTGTCATGATTTCTCCTTGATTAATCTTGACGTGTGTTGGTGATGGTAACGCCGGTATATGCCCGTTCCATTCCCGAACCCGGGGGCTCCGCCAGGTCAAGACAAAAATTTAGTAAGCAGTCTGTCTTTTCTGGCTGCAGACGCTTACCGTAGCCATACCGGGGGTACTTCTGTAGATATTTCTGTCACTGAGGAAGTTCCAGCGGGAAGGACACAGCTCATGAGCACAGGTGCCAGCGCGGCGGGAGACCGCGCACGGGGATCCGGGACCGGACCGGACCGGCCTCAAGCAGGGCAGCGGCCGCGGGCAGGGGCGAACCCAGCGCCGGACGGACTCCGGACCGGCGCGGACGGCGAAGCGGACACCAGCAGACAGGGTGTGGTTGAGCGGGAAAAGGCCAGTTTCGGCGGTGTGAAGATCGGCTCGGCCTTTTTCGGCTGGCTTACCGCCATCGGCACCACGGTGTTGCTCAGCGCGCTGGCAACAGCATTCGGCGCGGTGCTTGTGGCCAACAACAACGACGCCGCATCCGCTGACTCCACCACGGTGAGCGTGGCCGGGACCATTACCTTGCTGGTGATTCTCTTCATCGCCTACTACTGCGGTGGCTATGTGGCAGGCCGGATGGCCCGGTTCAACGGCATCAAACAGGGAATTGCGGTGTGGGTGTGGGCCGTCGTCATCGCCATCGTCGCGGCGATTATTGCCGCCATTGCCGGCAACGAGTTCAACATTCTCGTCCAGCTCAACGGCTTCCCACAGATCCCGGAGATCGGCGGCAACGCCACGGCATCGGTGATTATCGCCGCGATCATTGCCGCGGCAGTGGCACTGCTCGGGGCCATCCTGGGCGGCCTGGGCGGCATGCGCTTCCACCGCCGCGTGGATAAGGCGGGGCTCGGCGACTAACGCAACAGACTAAGTCTCGAGGGGGCCGGGGAATACACAACAGCACCAGCGCTTTCCGCGCAGAAACCGGAGACAACTGTGATCACCACCGAACAGATCGACATCATCCTGAACAAGGGCACCGTTGAAGGGCCCAACGGAGAAAAGATCGGCTCCGCCAGTGAGGTCTACCTGGATGACGAAACCGGGCAGCCGGCCTGGGTCACCACCAAGACCGGGCTTTTCGGTTCGTCCGAAACCTTTGTCCCGCTGGCTGAAGCCACCCTCGAGGGATCCGTGGTTCACGTGCCCTATTCCAAGAGCATGATCAAAGATGCTCCCCGGGTGGATGAGGACGGACACATCAGCGAGCAGGAACAGGACGAGCTTTACAGCTACTACTCCATCGGTACGTCTTCCGGCGGAACCGGCAGATCGGGAACGGACACTTCGAGGACCGCCGGAACGTCGGGGACCACGTCAGGGACCACGTCAGGGACAACGTCAGGGACCACCACGACGTCGGGCACCAGCGGCAACTTTGCGGATTCCAACCCCGGTCAGCATGCCCCCAAGGTGGGCCACGATACCTCCGGTCCCACAACCGATGACGCGATGACCCGGTCCGAGGAGCAGCTGCACGTGGGCAAGCAGAGCCGGGAATCCGGCCGGGCCCGCCTGCGCAAGTACGTCACCACCGAAAACGTCACCAAGACGGTCCCGGTGAGCCACGAGGAAGCCAGGATCCAGCGCGAGCCCATCACCGATGCCAACCGTGATGCTGCGATGGACGGACCGGCTATCAGCGAAGAGGAGCACGAGGTGACGCTGCACGCCGAAGAGCCGGTTGTGGATAAGAAGACCGTCCCGGTGGAGCGTGTCCGGCTGGATACCGAAACCGTCACCGATGAGGCAACGGTGAGCGAAGACGTGAGCAAGGAAGAAATAGAGATGGAGGGCGAAGGCGGTTCCTCCGGCAAGGACCGGCGCCGCCGTTCCTGACACCGGCGGGTGCCAACCCGAAAGCGGCAGCCGCGCCGGCTGCCGCTTTCGGTGTTTTCGGGGCTCCGATCAGCCCGGGGCTCCGATCAGCCGCCGGTTCCGGGATGGCGGGCGAGCCAGCGATCCAGCAGATCGGCAAATTCGCTGCTGTTCTGCTCGGGCCACCAATGGCCGGCGTCTACCTCCACCGTCTCCACCCCGGGGAAGCGTTCCTGCAGCCCGGAAACCAGCTTCGGCGAGAGGAACGGGTCCTTCAACGGGACCACCACCTGAACCGGGCCGGCATAGCGTTCCTCCGGCGGACGGGCGGCGGTAAACATGTTGGCCCGGTATAACTGCAGTCCGCGGGCGGCGTTGTCACCGATGCGCCGGCCCGCGGATTTTTCATACCGCGGCGTCAGGACGTACTTCCACGCGGCCTCGGGCAGGACCGGCAGTTGGAAAGCCGCCACATAGCTGCTGCGCAGCGCCTGGTTCAGCGCCTCGGGCCATAGCCGGGAACGCAGCCGCACTTTCAGCCAGTGCCGGAAATGGGCCAGATCAGGCCCGGAGATGCTGGTGTAACTGAGGATCCGGTCCGCGGCACGGGGATCGGAGATGGCAGCCCAGCCCTGGATGGACCCCCAGTCATGCCCGACCAGGTGAACCGGCCCGGTTCCGGTTGCGGCCAGGACGGCATACAAGTCGTCCACCAATGCCGGCAGGCGGTAGGGGGAGAGCCCGGAAGCGGCGCCGTCGTCCACCCGGGAGGCACCGGCGTTGCGGGTGTCATAGGTGATGACGTGCCGTCCGGCGGCCAGCCGCCGCACTGCGGCGTCAAAAACCAGGTGGTCGTCGGGATATCCGTGCACCAGCAGCACGCTCGGGGACCCGGGCGACGGCGGCGGACCGTACTCGTACACCGCGAGCTCCGCATCGCCGCTGCGCACTGTGCGGTGCCGTTCCGGCGGAAAGTCCTGGCGGTGGTCCATGTGCCTTCTCCTGTTCCAGCCGTTGTCACGGCCTGCACGGAACCCCACCATAACGGCAGAAGCGCCGCCCCGGGTAAGGGGACGGCGCTTCTGGTTTACGGCCGCCGGGTCATGCCCGGGCGGTTACCGCCGCCCGGTCAGGCACAGGATGTACTGCGCCAGCTCGTAGGCGTACCGTGCCCAGCCGCGCACGTCCCACCAGTGCTTGGGCGCCACCGGTGCCTTGCAGACCGGGGCGGGAGCAGCGGCTTTCTCCACGGTGACCGGGAGGGTCACCGTGGTGCCGGACTCAGCTGCCGTGAGGACGAGCCGGCCGGCCCCGGACGCCGACGCCGGAATGGTCACCGTTACGGCAGCGGATCCTGCGGAGACCGGAACGGTGCCCAGGGCGGTGGCCGTGCCGGCCGCGTCGACAAAGCTGACCGCCAGTGAGGTGTTGGCGGGGCTGCCCAGCGAGGTCAGGTTCAGCTGCGACACCGTAAAGCTCACGGCCGAACCGGCCTTTGCCGTAGCCGGTGCGCCCTTGACCGCTACGCCCTGCCGGGCGAAGTCGGGAGAGAGCGGGCTGTTGGCCGAGATATAGCTGATCCAGGCGTCACGGTCCACCAGGCCGGTATCCCGGGTGTTTGTGCCTTCCCGGAAGACCGTGAAGTTGTCACCGCCCTGCGCCAGGAAACTGAAGGTCCCCACCCGGTAGTCGCGGGCCGGATCCATGGCGGCGCCGTTAATGGTGACGCTCTGGATCCGGGAACCGCGCGGCTGGTCCGGATCGAAGGTGTACGTGATGTTGTCGGAGAGTCCCAGGGCCAGGAAAGCCCGCGAGCTGCCCTCGGGCTGCCACTGCTGTTCAAGCATCGTTTTCAGCTGGGCACCGGTGAGAGTGGTGGTCCAGAGGTTGTTGACGAACGGCAGGACGGCATTGGCCTCGGCATAGGTGATTACTCCGTCGGGCCCGTAGTAGAGCTCGGCGCGCAGTCCGCCCGGGTTGGTGACGCCGATTTCGGCGCCGCCTCGTTCGGGTGCGGAGAGCGTGGACAGCAGCGAGTCTGCCACCAGCCCGCCGAGGGTCGACTCGGAACTGCGGTCGTCGCGGGCAGTGCCCACGAAGGCGGTGGTGATGTCCGCGGTGACGGATCCAACGGGCTGGTTGCCCACCTCGGCCGAGTACGCCAGGGCTGCGTCGACAATCCGCTTCACCTCGGCGACAGCCGGATAGGCGGCGACCAGGTCCGCCGGGGCCGTTTTGGTGCGGGCCACGTTGGCTGCCGAGTAGGACATGACCTCATCAGTGCCGGCGTTGTATTCGAGCTTGATCTGGCCGATGAACTCGCCGTAGGAGCCGGTCTGCACCACCGGACGGGTCTTGCCGTCCGCACCGGGGACGGGGGCGTCCCAGGCGTACTGCTTATGGGTGTGGCCGGTGTAAATGGCATCCACCAGCGGCGTGGTTTCGTTGACAATTTCAGCGAATGCGCCGCCTTCCCCGAGTTCCTGCTCCAGGGTGGCGCCGTCGGGGGTGCCGCTGCCGGCGCCCTCGTGGTACTCGGCCACGATCACATCGGCCAGGTCCTGCTCCACCAGCTGCGCGGCCACACGGTTCACGGCCTCAACCGGATCACCGAAGTCCAGGTTGCTGATGCCGCCGGGGCTGACCAAGCTGGCGGTTTCCTGGGTGATGGCGCCGATGACGGCCACCTTCACGCCGTTGACGTCAAGGATCTCGTACTCCTGCAACGCGGGAGTGGTAGTGCCCTTGGTGTAGACGTTGGCGCCCAGATAAGGGAACCGGGCGGCCGGGGCCACGCGCCCGGTCAGGTCCGCGAAGCCGCCGTCGAACTCGTGGTTGCCCACTGCCGAGGCCCGCAGCCCGAGGGCGTTGAGGACGTCAATGGTCGGCTGGTCCTGCTGCACCGAGGAGGCGAACAGGGACGCACCGATGTTGTCTCCCGCGGAGAGGAACAGTGAACTGCCGGCAGGCGCACCAGCCTTCAGTTCCTCCACGGTTCCGGCAAACGGCACCGTGTTGGCGTCGATCCGGCCGTGGAAATCGTTGATGTTCAACAGGTTCAGCGTGGCGGTGCCGGTACCTTCGGGAGTGAGGTCCATGCCCACGAGAATCGGGTCATGATCCGAGGACCGGTAAGGATCCGGTGCGTAGAAGTTGGTGGCGTTGTAGTTGTAGCGGCTGTATTCCAGCGCCACGGATTCCACCGAGTTGATGTTCCAGATGTCGGTGCCGGTGACGGCGTCGCTGGCCGCCGGGGAAGCCAGGACGTGGTCCAGGCTGCCGACCGTGCCGCCGAACGCGTAGGAATGCTTGCCGGTGGCGGCACCAAGATCAACGTAGCCGGCGTCGGCCAGCACCTTGATGGGGTCTTCCGCGTGGTAGGCGTTGAAGTCGCCCAGCAGGAAGACCTTGTCAGTTCCGGCGGCCTCGGATGCAGTTGCGGCAAAGGCCACCAGGGCCTGCGCCTGGCGGACGCGGTCCGCGTTCCAGCCGCCCTGCCCGGTGTCGGCATTCTCGCCCGAGGACGGTGCGGAGCCCTTGGACTTGAAGTGGTTGGAAACAGCCAGGATTTCGGTGCCCTCTTCGCCGCCGGCGGGCCGGAAGGCCTGGGCCAGCGGTTCACGGGCGTTGGAGAAGACGGTTTCGTCATCGAGGATGGTGGATTCGCCCACGGGCTCGGCCGTTGCGGTGCGGAAGATAAACGCGGTGCGGATGACATCTTCGTCGGCCGGCAGATCGGCAGGGGAGCGGACGTAGTCCCACGTTCCCGGCGCCTGCGCATTGAGGGCAGCGACGAGGCGGGAAAGTGCCTCGTCGCGGTCCTTGCCGAAGGTGGCGGAGTTCTCCACCTCCATCAGCGAAACCACGTCTGCGCCCAGGGCGTTGATGGCGGCCACGATTTTGGCCTGCTGGCGTTCCAGGTTGGCCGCATTGGCGGCACCGCGGACGTCGCAGCCTCCTTGGACGGTGACGGGTGCGCCGGCGCGGTCCTTGTAGAAGGTGCAGCCGGGCACCGTGTCGCCGGTGGTGGTGAAGTAGTTCAGCACGTTGAAGGAGGCGAGCTTCAGGTTGCCGCCCACGCTCTGGGGTGCCGGTGTGCGGGTGTTCTCGAACGACGCCGGCTGGACCGTGGCCGCATTGGCGGGGGTCAGCTCCGTAAGCGGCTGGAACTTCCAGCCGCTGTTGCGGTAGTCCAGGATCACGCCGGTGCTGAAGGTGGCTGCAGCGCCCACCCGGACCGGGTTCTCCGGGGTTAGGTACGGGAGCGGCTTGCCCTGGTTGGCGGCGTTGAGGAAGTTGGTGCTGGCGCCGTCGTCGAGCTTGACGGCACGGGCAGTGTTATCCGCGACGACGGCGGCGTGCTCGGGAGTGCCGACGGCGGCCACTGCGGTGGGCTGGACCAGCGCGGTGTCGCCGGCGGCCAGGCCGATCTCCGCGTACTGGTTCAGGGAGAAATTGTCCGTGACGGTGAAGTTGCCCTGGGGTGCCAGCAGCATGCCTTCGAGGGTTTCGCGCTGTGCTTCGGCGGCGGGCCAGGCCACTGCCGCAGGCTTGACCTCGGGTGCCGCTTCGCTGAGCTTGGTCAGGGCGCCCGCAGCGACGGTGAGCTGGGTCAGCCCGTTGTACTCGCCAACGGTGCCGGTGACCTCCACGTACTCTCCGGCGGCAACCTGTCCGGCCGTGGCCGCCGAGAAGACGAAAATGCCGTCTGAGGCGGTGTGTGCAGCGGGATCAAGGTCTCCGCCGGTCCCGGGAGTCTGGATGTAGTACCCGTTGAAGCCGCCGGTGGGATAAACGCCGGTGACCTTGCCGCGGGTCGTCACGGTTTGGCCGATCAGCGGACTGGCCTCCCCGGTGCCTTGAATCGCGGCGATCGGCACGGTCCCGGCTCCGGGAGTGCCCGGCGTCGTGGGCGTGGGCGTGGGTGTAGGCGTGGGGGTCGGCTCGGTGGGGACGGAACCGGCGGTGGAGGTGGGGGTGACCGAGGCGTTCAGCGTGAAGTCAGCGGCATTGTTGTTTGAATCCGCAAAACCGGTGCGGTTCAGCGACTTCGGGTCTGAGTTGCCTGCCGGTGCCGCGGCGGCGGCCGTTTCGAACGTGTTGGAGGTGCCGTATCCGAGCAGGTCCACCACCCCGGGCGCCCCGGTGACCGAGCCGGTGGGGAGCGGATCCACGCGGGTGCCCTGGTTCGAGAGGATCAGGGTGCCGCCTCCGCCGCCGAAACTGGCGCCGATGGTGGCGTCGGCAGTGGGCAGGGGTGCTCCGGTGGTGCCGTTGCTCGCGCCGGAGACCAGATAGTAGCCGCCCGGTGCGATGGTGCCCGAGAGGGTGCCGATGCCGGTGGGGGCGGTTGTGGTGCCGGCTGCGCGGTACTGCAGGGACCAGCCGTCCAGGCTGACGGGTTCGCTGCCGGGGTTGTAGAGCTCCACGAACTTGGTGTTGAAGGGGGCGTTGGCGCTGCCGCCGGACAGGTACGCCTCGTTAATAATGATGCCGGGAGCGGCGGGATCGCCGCCCTCCTCGGCGTAGGCCGGGAACGCGGTCAGCGGCGCGGCGAGCAGGCCGGCTGAGAGGGTTGTTCCCAGCACAGCCTTCCGGATTGAAGGTCTCATGCCTCATACTCCTTGGTCGGCCGTGGCGGCCGACGGGTTATGGCCGCGCCCAGGGGCGGCGGCAAGGGGTGCGCAAGTGATGGCGAACAGTGGTGATCAGGTAACGGGTGCGGTTGTACGGAGATGACGCTAAACGGTGCAGGTTACGTACAGATGACCGGAGGGTGACGTGCTGCGCTGCACGTCACCCAAGTTCTGCCAAACCCCCCGGAAAAGCAGAAAAGTGATCGCCAGCACAGTGTACGGGGTGGCACCCCCACTACTTGCCAACCGGTCCCGGACGTAACAAAAGGGCACTGCCGGCCCCAGAGGCCGGCAGTGCCCTTTCAGTTAACGCGAAAGGTGGTTGCCCTAGCGGCTCGAACCCTTGTAGGACTCGGAGACCTCGGGGCCGTTGGCGGCACCGAGGGTGCAGGTGATGTCCCGGTCATCGTTCTTCCAGGAATCCTCGGTGGGAACAATGTAGGAGGCTTCCAGCTCCGACAGGTCGAAAGACGTGCCTACGTAGCCCTGGAACTCTTCGGCGCAAAGTTCCTGCGCCTTCGCCTCCAGCTCGGATACGCCTGGGTAGTCACCCTCAGCCTGTTCCTCGACAGCGAAAACTTCCTGCTTGTGTGCCTCTTCGCACTCGACCACGTCAACGTCGAAGATTTCCCGGGTTTCGGAGTCCGGTTCCGGAGCGGAGAAGCAGTCTCCAACTTCCAGGCTGCCCGGGGCCGTGCCGCCGGAGCAGCCAGCCAACAGTCCGGCAAAAATAATCGGAAGTGCCAGACGGCGAAGCCGCGCTGTGGTGCTCATATGTATCTCCTGTGGAACTAATGGTGTGGCGGCGCACCCCCATGGCGGCCAGGAACCACGGGCCTATCCTACGGGGCCTGCCGGCATGCTGTGTCCACCACCACACCGCCGGCGGGAGGGTCAGTCGGTGCGCTCTTCATACGCGGCCGGGCGCTGCTGGATGCGGCGCAGGCGTTCGACGTCGAACTTTTCGCCGCGCTTGAAGTCGTACACGCCGTTCTTTTCCTGGAAGACATCGGTCAGCTGGGTGTAGCAGTAGCCGAACATGTTCGGGTCATCCAGCAGCACGTTGGTGAGGCCTTCGAAGCGGGCGTAGAACTCCTCTTCGGAACGGACCCGGTCTCCGTAGCCCCACGAATCGGCCTGGTCGCTGCCCACGGCCGCCCGCTCGGCGCGCTCGGCTTCGGAGGCCTCCTGCTCGTTCCACCAGATGCCGCCGTACTCGGAGATGAAGAACGGCTGGCCGGCGTAGGGCAGCGAATACTCGGTCTTGCCGTGCGGCAGTCCGATCTCGCCCAGCGTGTCCGGGCGGTTAAGGTAGGGCTTCCCAACGGACAAGCCGGCCTGCTCTGCGCGGAAAGCTTCCGGGCTCTGCTCATAGGAGTGCGAATCGTAGACATCGGTCTCCAGCACCCGGTGGGAGTACCCGGAGGCATCAATCACCGGACGGGAGGGGTCCGCCAGCTTGGTGGCCAGGAACATGGCCCGGGTGACGTCGTCGAGCACGGTCACCCGGTCATGCATCACCTGGTGGGTCTCGTTCAACGGGCACCAGCCCACAATCGAGGGGTGGTTGACGTCGCGCCGGACCGCTTCCAGCCACTGGGAGACAAACGACGCGTCCGGCTTCTGGTTTTCACCCATCGGGCCCTGTCCGGAGACGCCCCAGTCCCCGAATTCAGCCCAGACCAGGTAGCCGCGGGTGTCGGCGTGGTAGAGGAACCGCTCTTCGAAAACCTTCTGGTGCAGGCGGGCGCCGTTGAAACCGGCCGCAAGGGAGAGCTCGATGTCATCGATCAGGGCCTGGTCGGAGGGCGCGGTCATGAGGGATTCGGGCCAGTAGCCCTGGTCCAGGACCAGGCGCTGGAAGACGCGGCGGCCGTTGAGCCGGAACGAATTGCCGTCAATGCTGACCGAGCGCAGCGCCGTGTAGCTGCGGATCCTGTCTACTTCGGTGTCTCCGGAACGCAGGGAAATCTCCACCCCGTAGAGCTGCGGGTCGCCCACGTCCCACAGGCGTACGTCCGCTTCTGCCAGGCTGAGGACCAGGGCCGGAGCAAGGTCGTAGGCGGTGCTGACCGAAGACTCGGCCACTGTGGTGCCGGCGTTGTCGGTCAGACGCACGGTCAGGACGCCGTTGGGTAGGTTCGCGGTAAGGGGTGCGGTGACGGCGAAGCTGCGGGCGGCCAGGTTTGGGGTGATCTGGACCCGTGTTACTGCCACCGGCGGTACGCCTTCGAGCCATACGGTCTGCCAGATGCCGGTGGTCCGGGTGTATTGGCAGTGGGTGTTGGCGAACCAGGTCGCCTGTTTACCGCGGGCCTGGACCTGATGGTGCAGGTCCCGGGCCCGGACAGTGATTTCGACGTCGTCGCCCGGCCCGGCGACCGCTGAGAGGTCGGCTTCGAAAGGGGTGAAACCGCCGCGGTGCCGGACCACTTCGATGCCGTTCGCCCACACGGTGGCGTCATAGTCCACCGCACCGAAATGCAGGACCGGGCGCAGGCCCGTCCAATCCGCGGGAATCTTCACGGTCCGCCGATACCAGACGGCATCCAGGAAATCAGTGTCACCAATGCCCGAAAGCCCGGACTCCGGGGCAAACGGAACCGTGATGGTCCCGGACAGGGCGCGTTCCAGCAGGCCGCGGTCCAACCCCGAATCGCTGCGGTCGATTTCGAAATCCCAAGTCCCGTTGAGGTTGAGCCAGTGGTCACGGACAAACTGGGGCCGGGGATGCTCGGGGCGGGGGATGTCCGTTGCGGTCACAGGAGGGTCAAACGCGGGGAGGGTCATCATTGGTCCTTCGGGCGGAGAGGTGAAAATTGTGATCCCAGTCAACCGCAGCCGTCCCAGAATTGCAACGTTAGAATTCATCGGCAAAAATACCCGGCACACCGACCCTGCTCCGCCCTGCCTATACTGCAGGCGCCGAGGACTCCCGTTCGACGATGCGGTGCGGGATCACCACTTCGCCGTCCAGTTCGCCCAGCACGGAGGAGACCGCCGCTTCGGCCAGGGCCTCCAGGTCCGGTGCCACGGAAGTAATGCCCGGGGCGGTATAGGCAACTTCGTCAATGTTGTCCCAGCCCACCAGCGCAAGGTCCTGCGGGACACGGCGTCCCAGCCCGCGTGCCGCCGTCAGGGCGCCGACGGCGAGGAGGTCATTGGCGCAGACCAATGCGTCCACGCCGGGTGCGGCGAGGATCTGCTGCGCCATATCGAAGCCCTCCTTGCGGAACCAGGAGCCCGTGGTGCCCACGAGCGCCGGGTCATAGGGCAGGCCGGCAAAGCGCAGGGCTGCCCGGTAGCCCTCAAACCGCTGGCTGCCGGTGGAAATCCCGCCGGTGCCGTCTGCGCCAAGGAACCCGATCCGGCGTCGTCCGCCCTCCACCAGGTGCCGGACCAGATCCATGCTGGAGGCCACATTGTCGATGGCCACATGCGGTACGTCCGCACTGATAATCCGTTCACCCAGCAGCACCATGGGTGTGGGGTCGGTGCGTTTGGTGATGGCTTCGGCGGTGACGGCGGAAGGAGAGAAGATCAGCCCGTCAAACAGCCGGCCGTGCCAGCCGTGCAGGTAGTGCTGCTCCAAGTCCACGGTTCCGCCGGAAATTTCAATGGAGACCGTGTAACCGCGGCGCTTGGCAGCGGATTCCAGAGTCTCCGCAAGCACCCCAAAGTACGGGTTGCGCAGGTCCGGGACCACCAGGGCGATGGCGCGGGTGGAACCCTGGCGCAGCTGGCGGCCGATCAGATTAGGGGTATATCCCAGTTCCTCCACGGCCTGCAGGACCCGGGCGCGCGTTTCCGGATGCACCACCGGGCGGTTGTTCATCACGTTGGAGACGGTCTTCCATGACACGCCGGCTCGCTCTGCGACCTCCTTGACGCCCACTCGCTTCACGTTCCCGACCCTTTCCACTACCTGTCAGCGGCCGAGGCCGTGTACTTGCAATTACCAAGAATAGGCGGTGACCGATTGCTAACGTTAGAATCCTGCCCATGTGGTTCAGCTCACCAGTCACACTGACCTCAATGATGAGTTCACGTCCAGAGCCCGGAAATGGAGCAGAATGAACACCAAGTACAGAACTCCGAACCGCAGGCAGTTCCTGCGGGGGGCGCTGGCGGCGGCCGTCACGGCAGGCGCCGCCGGCACGCTGGCAGGTTGCGGCGGCACGGCCGCTTCCGGCCGGGCGCCCGTCACGGTCTGGGACCCGTTCCAGGGTGCCGACGGTGCCAATATGCGCGGCATCATCAGCGATGTGGAAGCCCGAACCGGGCTGAGCATCGAACCCACCACGTTCTCCTGGGGGCCGCCGTATTACACCAAGCTGGCGATGAGCTCGGCTTCGCAGCAGCCGCCGGACACCGCCATCATGCACATTTCCCGGATGCCGGGCTATGCGCCAGGTGGCCTGCTGGAGCCATGGGACAAGACGCTGCTGGCCGAAGTTGGCATCCATGAAAAGGATTTCGCCCCCGCGGTGTGGGAGTCCTGCCACTACGACGGCGAGCTGTACTCCCTGCCATTGGACACCCACCCCTTCATCACCTTCTTCAACCAGGACCTGGCCGAAAAGGCCGGCGTGCTCGCCTCCGACGGCACCCTTCCGATCTCTTCGCCCGAAGAGCTGCATGAGGTGGGCAGCAAGCTGGCGGAAGTCACCGGAGGCTACGGCATCAGCTTCGGCTACCTGATGGACACCGCCCAGGCCTGGAGGCTGTTCTGGGGCCTGTACCGGCAGACCGGCGGCGAGTACCAACTCGAACCCGGCTCGCCGGCAGCCATTGATGAGGATCGGGCGGCAGGAGTGATCGGGGCCGTCGCATCCTGGATGGACGGCAAGTGCCTGACCGAAAACATGGACTACGAGAGCGGGCTGGCCGCCTACAACGGCGGGCGCGTGGGCATGATCCTGTCCGGCGTGTGGGAGGTGGCAGGCCTGCAGAAGGCGGTGCCGCAGACCGGTGGCATGCCGATGCCCACCATGTTCGGCACTCCGGCCGCCTACGCGGACTCGCACAGCTATGTCCTGCCGCAGCAGCGCTCCATGACGGACGAACGCCGCCGCGCCATCTACGAATTTGTCGGCTCGGTTATCCGTGAGGGCGGCCCGCAGTGGGGCACGGCGGGCCACATTCCCGCCTACCTGCCCGCACAGCAGACCGCCGAATACCAGGAACTGCGCCCGCAGGCCGACTACGCCGCAGCCGGTGAACGCGTGGTCTTTGACCCGGCGGTCTGGTTCGCCGGTGCCGGCACCGATTTCCAGAACCAGATGTCGCAGGCGCTCTCAAGTGCCTTCCGGGGCCAGACCAAGCCGATGGACGCCGTCGGCGGAATGCTCACCGCCATGGACCGCTTCCTCGCCGCCCCGAACCCGACCGCCTGAGGAGCCAGCCATGACCACCACCACCAACACTCCTGCCAACTCTCCGGGCCTTCCGGCCGTCGCCGGTACCAGGCTGAATTCCCGCGCTCCGCGCCGGCGTCCGACGTCGCGCACCGGCTACTGGTTCCTGGCCCCCTACCTGTTCTTCTTCGGGCTTTTCCTGATCTGGCCGATCATTTACGGGCTGTGGATGAGCCTTACCAACCGGTCCCTGGTCACCGAGGGCGCCAAGACCGTGGGGCTTTCGAACTACTCCGAGGCCCTCACCGACCCGCAGATGTGGTCCTCGCTGGGGAACACCCTGTTCTTCACCGTGATCTCCTCCGTGCCGCTGGTAGTGGTCTCCTTCGTGATGGCGTACCTCGTCTACACGGGACTGAAGGGCCAGTGGCTGTGGCGGCTGACCTTTTTCGCCCCGTTCCTGCTCCCGGTTTCCGTGGTGACCGCCATCTGGGCGTTCCTCTTCACCAACGACTTCGGCCTGGTCAACGGAATGCTGGACCGGCTCGGTTTCAGCCAGGTGGGCTGGCTGAGCGACGAGCACGTGGCCATGTGGTCCATTGCCCTGGTGACGCTGTGGTGGACCGTCGGATTCAACTTCCTGCTCTACCTCTCGGCCCTGCAGAACATCCCGGACCACCTTTATGAAGCCGCCCAGCTGGACGGCGCCGGGTCCTGGCGGCGGCTGTTCTCCATCACCCTGCCCATGATGAAAAGCACCACGGGCCTGATCATCCTGCTGCAGGCCCTCGCCTCACTGAAGGTCTTCGACCAGATCTTCCTGCTGACCCAGGGCGGACCGAACGGCGCCACCCGCTCGATCCTGCAGTACATCTACGACTCCGGATTCATCGGGTACCGGCTCGGTTACGCCTCCGCTACCTCCTACATTTTCTTCGCGCTCATCGTCCTGGTCTCCCTGGCCCAGATGTGGTTCGCAAAGCGGAAGGACTCCTGACATGGCTACTGCAACTGCTCCTGCACCCGCATCCGAAACCCGGCCGGAGGACGAAGCCGCCCTGAGCCGCCGGGTCCGTGCCCGCGCACAGAAAAAGCGCGAAGCCGAACACCTGCGCAGCCTGACCCTGGGCCCCGGCCGCAAGGGACGGGTGGCGGCGTACGCCGTGGTGGCGGTGCTCGCCGTCGTGTGGGCCGTGCCCCTGCTGTGGGCTGTGCTGTCCTCCTTCAAGGCGGAGGCGGATGTTTCCGCCGCACCGCTGAAGTTCTGGCCGGACAGCGGCTGGACGGCGGAGGCCTACCGCAACGTGCTGGCGGCCGGCGACATCCCGCTCTGGATCTGGAACTCCGTGCTGGTCTCCACCATCGTCACCGTGATCACCGTGGCCATTTCCGCCATGGCCGCGTACGCGTTTTCCCGGCAGAAGTTCCGCGGCCGCAAGTGGCTCTTCGGCCTTACCGTTGCCGCGATCATGGTGCCGCCGCAGATCCTGATTGTGCCGCTGTTCGACCAGATGATCGCGCTGCGTCTCTCTGACACGATCCTGGGCGTTGCCCTGCCCCAGGTGGTGATGCCGCTGATGGTCATTGTCATGAAGAACTTCTTCGACCAGATTCCCGTTGAACTGGAGGAGGCGGCCCGCCTGGACGGGGCCGGCGACTTCCGGGTGTTCTTCGCCGTAGTGCTGCCGCTGTCCCGGTCCATCATTACCGCCGTATCGATCTTTGTGTTCATCAGTGCCTGGAACAACTTCCTTTGGCCGTTCATCGTGACCAATTCCCCGGAAATCATGACCATCCCCGTGGGACTGGGTACGGTGAAGAATGCCTACGGAGTCCAGTACGCCTCCGAAATGGCCAGCGCAATGATCGGTGCGCTGCCGCTGCTGATTGTTTTTATGCTGTTCCAGCGTCACATCATCAGGGGTTTCGCCACGTCCGGTATGGGAGGCCAGTAAGTGTTCAGCACGTCCGGCGCAGCACGGGAAACCGTGCCGCTGCCCATCGTCCACCGGCGGCACAGGCTCGCCGACGGCCGCGAATCGCTGTTCTTCACGGACCGCGGCGGCCGGCCGGTGGACTCCGTCCATGACGCCCGCCCGCTGGATCCCCGTTCCGGCAACGGAGAAGTGCGCTTTGACCGGCTGACCGGGGAATGGGTGGCCGTTGCCGCACACCGGCAGGCCCGCACCTACCTGCCTCCCGCGGACCAGTGCCCGCTGTGCCCCACCACCGCGGACCGGTTCTCTGAAATCCCCGCCGGAGACTTCGACGTCGTCGTGTTTGAAAACCGGTTCCCCTCCCTCGGGCCGGCCCTGGGCACCCTGCCGGAGCCGGGGGAAGCGGGCGGCCGGGAACTGTGGGGCCGTCCCGATCCCGCGTTCGGCCGCTGCGAGGTAGTGGTCTTCACCCCCGAGCACACCGGGTCCTTCGCGTCGCTGTCCTATAACCGGGCACGGACGGTGGTGGAAGCCTGGGCGCAGCGCACGGAGGAACTGTCCGCGCTGGAGGGCATCGCACACGTATTTCCGTTCGAAAACCGCGGCCAGGACATCGGCGTCACGCTGCACCACCCGCACGGGCAGATCTACGCCTACCCCTACGCCGCGCCGCATGCCGCCCGTCTGGCCGAACGCTCCCGCCTGCACCTCGCTGAGCATGGCCGGCCCCTGATGGGAGAACTGCTCCGCGCCGAGACGGAGGCCGGGGACCGGATGGTCCTGGCCGGCGAGCATTTCTCCGCCTACGTCCCCTACGCGGCCCGCTGGCCCCTGGAAGTACACCTGGTGCCGCACCGGCAGGTTCCGGACCTGGCCGCGCTGACCGGGGCGGAACGTGACGAGCTCGCCGCCGTCTACCTGGACCTGCTCCGGCGGGTGGACGGGTTGTACGAAACTCCCACCCCGTACATTTCCGCCTGGCACCAGACTCCGGTTACCGCCGCGGACCGCGAGGCGGGCTGGCTGCACCTGCAGCTGACCAGTCCCCGCCGGGCGGAGGACAAGCTGAAGTTCCTCGCGGGCTCGGAGGCTGCCATGGGTGCTTTCGTCAACGACACCACGGCGGAGCAAACCGCCGCCAAGCTCCGGGAGGTCCGGGTATGAGCACCGCAACCAGCGCCACTAATTTGGAGGAACGGGCCGGTGCGTTGGCCCGCCGCTTCGCCGGGGTCTTCGGCGCGGAGCCCGACGGCGTGTGGTGCGCCCCGGGGCGGGTGAACCTGATCGGTGAGCACACGGATTACAACAACGGCTTCGTCCTGCCGTTCGCCATTGACCGCAGCGCCTTGGTGGCGGTGCGCCTGCGCCGTCCGGGACAGGACCCGGAAGCGGACACCGACGTCGTCCGCCTCGCCTCCACCTATGCGCAGAAGGGTCTCGGACTGACGCGGGCGGAGTTCTCCACCGGTGGGCTGGAACCGGGCCTGGCAGCTGATTGGGCCGCTTATCCTGCCGGTGTGGTGTACGCCTTGGCGCAGCATGCCGGTGCGTCCGTACCGGGATTCGACCTGCTCCTGGATTCCACCGTTCCGGTGGGTGCCGGCCTGTCCTCATCGCATGCCGTGGAAGTGGCGGTGATCGTGGCGCTGAATGACCTGCTCGGTCTGGGGCTGGACCGTCCCGGGATGGCCCGCCTGACCCAGTACGCGGAGAACGAGTTTGTGGGTGCACCCACAGGCATCATGGATCAGTCTGCGTCCCTGATGGGCGCCGAAGGCGGCGCCCTGTTCCTGGACTGCCGGAGCTTGGACTCTGAAATTGTGCCGCTGCCGCTAGCGGAGCACGGCCTCTCAGTGCTTGTGATGGACACCCGGGTGGAGCACAGCCACTCCGACGGCGGCTACAGTGCGCGCCGGCAGTCCTGCGAGCGGGGCGCGGCAGCGCTGGGCGCGGAGTCGCTGCGCGAAGTGCCTGCCGACGCGGACCTGTCCGGCTTGGACCGGCAGACGCAGCGGCGGGTGCGGCACATCCTGAGTGAGAACCAGCGGGTGCTGCAGGTGGCGCAGAAGCTGCGCGACGGCGCGGTGGACTCCATCGGTGAACTGCTGACCGCCTCGCACATCTCCCTGCGGGATGACTTCGAGGTCTCCTGCCCGGAACTGGACCTGGCCGTGGACGCCGCCCTCGCTGCCGGCGCGATGGGTGCCCGGATGACCGGAGGCGGGTTCGGCGGTTCGGCCATTGCCCTGGTCCGGCACGACGACGAGGACGCAGTCCGTGCCGGGGTGCTGTCAGCCTTCGCCGACAAGGGGTTCCGTGAACCTGCCCTGTTTACCGTCCTGCCGGCCGACGGCGCCGGACACGTTCAGCTCACGGCGCCCGGACGGCAATGACGGCCCTGCCGCTGCGGCCCCGGCGCTGCAGCGGCACGGTAGTCATCCCGTGGCGTGCGCCCTGCGGGTAACCTCGGCGGAGATCGCCCGCAAGCCCTGCTCAAGCGCCTGCAGGTCAGCAAGCGGCAGCCGGTCCAGGATGTCGGAATTCAGTTCCGGACGTCCTGCGACCAGGCGGCGCACCACGGTCCGGCCCAACGGGGTGGCCTTCACCCTGCGCACCCGGGCGTCCACGGGATCTTCCGAGCGGACAGCTACGCCCTGAGCCACAAGCCGGTCCACCAGTCCGGACATGGAGGCCATGGAAACGCCGAAGGATTGAGCCAAACCACTGCCCGTCGCACCCTCCTCGATGGTGACCAGCACCGTGAGGACCTTGAGCTGCCGAACAGTCAGGTCCGTGGCGAGCAGCGGATCGAGGAACGAGGACAGGGCCGAGGACTGGAGTGAATCGGTGATGTCTTCCAGGGCGCGCAGGATCCGCGTCCGTTCCTGCTGCTCCACCCCGGTCATGGGATCACCGTAGTGCCCCGGGAGGTGCCGGCAAAAGGAAAAGCGGGCCCCGTGCCCGGGCCGCGGTTGCGGGTGGGCCCGGCCCGGGCGGGGGTCGGACCCCTGGTACGGGGTTACCGCACACTGGTTTTCAAGACCAGCTCCATCGGCCGCTCGGACAACCTTCCTCACTAGTAGTCTGGCAGAAGGGATGAATTCACCAAAATTCCCTGAACCAGGAAGGACAGCATGAAAGCGATCGTTATTGGGACGCCCGGGGGACCGGAAGCGCTTGAACTCCAGGATGTACCCACGCCCGCAGCCGGACCGGGAGAAGTGCTGATAGATGTCATTGCCGCCGGCATCAACCGCGCCGACGCGATGCAGCGCCAGGGACACTATCCGGTGCCGGCCGGAGCCTCCGAATATCCGGGGCTGGAAGTTTCGGGCCGCATTGCCGCCCTCGGCGAAGGCGTGGAGGGCCCGGCAGTGGGAACCGAAGTGGTTGCACTGCTGTCCGGCGGCGGCTACGCCGAGCAGGTGGCCGTGCCCGCCGGCCAGGTCCTGCCCCTGCCGGACGGCTTCGACGCCGTCACCTCCGCCTCCTTGCCGGAAACGGCAGCCACCGTTTTTTCCAACCTCTTTATGGCTGCCGCAGTCCAGGAGGGGGACTATGTCCTGATCCACGGGGCCACCGGCGGCATCGGCACCATGGCCATCCAGATGGTCGCGGCCTTCGGCGCCGTTCCCATGGTGACCGCCGGGTCCGCGGAAAAGCTGGAACTGGCTCAGTCGCTGGGCGCCAAGGTGCTGATCAACTACAAGGAACAGGACTTCGTCGAAGCGGTGCGCGAAGCCACCGGAGGCCACGGGGCCGACGTCATCCTTGACGTGGTGGGCGCCAAGTACCTGCAGAAGAACCTGGATGCGCTCGCCGTCGCCGGCCGGCTGGTGATCATCGGGCTGCAGGGCGGTATCAAGGCCGAACTGGACCTGAACCAGCTGATGATCAAACGCGCCGCCGTCATCGGCACCACCCTCCGCGGACGGCCGGTGGAGGAAAAGAGTGCCATCATGGCCGCGGTGGGTGAGCATGTCTGGCCGCTGCTGGTCTCCGGGCAGATCCGGCCCCTGGTGGACCGCACCTTCCCGCTGGCCGAGGCGGCCGCCGCCCACGAGTACTTCGACTCCGGGCAGCACGCGGGCAAGATCCTGCTCACCCTCTAGTTCCGGAGTCCCCAGGGGCACAACGACGGCGGCTGCACTTGTGCGGCCGCCGTCACGTGTATCTGTGACGTGCGACTCACCCGCTGATAATCTCTAGGAGCAGGGTCACTCCCTGCCCATCGGTTGAAATGTCAACGCAGACAAGCCACCGCAGATAGAGGGATCATCATGAGCGAGAACCATCGGCACCGGGCCGAAACTGAAGGAATACCGGACGGCGACGTCCTGGAACAGGACCCGGCACTGCCGCCGGTAGCCGTGGACCCGGAAATGCTGGCGGCGGAAGACCGCCGGTGGACGCCGGGAAAGATTGCCCTGTGGGCGGGCATCGCCCTGCTGGGCGGCCTGAGCTGGACCATGCTGGCCGTGGTCCGCGGCGAAACGGTCAACGCCATCTGGTTCGTGTTCGCCGCGGTGTGTACCTATTTCATTGGGTACCGCTTCTACTCCAAGCTCATTGAAGCCAAACTGCTGAAGCCCAATGACCGCCGTGCCACTCCCGCGGAGTACCTGGCGGACGGCAAGGACTTCGCCGCCACCGACCGGCGGGTGCTTTACGGCCACCACTTCGCCGCCATTGCCGGCGCCGGCCCGCTCGTCGGCCCGGTCCTGGCCGCGCAGATGGGCTACCTGCCCGGAACCATCTGGATCATTGTGGGCGTGGTGCTGGCCGGCGCTGTCCAGGATTACCTTGTCCTGTTCTTCTCCATGCGCCGCGGCGGCCGCTCGCTGGGCCAGATGGCCCGCGACGAACTCGGGTTGATCGGCGGCACCGCAGCACTGATCGCCACCCTGGTCATCATGATCATCATCGTGGCCATCCTCGCCCTGGTGGTGGTGAACGCCCTGGCCGAAAGCCCGTGGGGCGTCTTCTCCGTCAGCATGACCATCCCCATCGCCTTGTTCATGGGCGTCTACCTGCGCTTCCTGCGGCCGGGCAAGGTCACCGAGGTGTCCATCATCGGCTTCGTCCTGCTGCTGGCCGCGATCATCGGCGGCGGCTGGGTTGCCGGCACCCCGCTGGGCGACGCCCTAACCCTGGAACCGACAACCATCGCCTGGGGCATCATCATCTACGGCTTCATTGCCGCCGTCCTGCCGGTCTGGCTGCTGCTGGCCCCCCGCGACTACCTCTCCACCTTCATGAAGGTGGGCACCATCGTGATGCTCGCCGTCGCGATCATCATTGTCCGCCCGGAAATCTCCGTTCCCGCGGTCAGCGAATTCGCCGGCCGGGACAACGGCCCGGTGGTCGCCGGCCCGCTCTTCCCGTTCCTGTTCGTCACCATCGCCTGCGGTGCATTGTCCGGCTTCCACGCCCTGATCTCCTCCGGCACCACCCCCAAGATGCTGGAGAAGGAACGCCAGACCCGGTTCATCGGCTACGGCGGCATGCTGATGGAATCCTTCGTGGCCATCATGGCGCTCGTCGCCGCCGTCTCGATTGACCGCGGCATCTACTTCGCCATGAACGCCTCCGCCGGCGCCACCGGCGGAACCGTGGAGGGCGCCGTCGCCTTCGTCAACAGCCTGGGCCTGACGGGCGTGAACCTCACCCCGGACATGCTTTCCGGCCTTGCCTCCAACGTGGGGGAAGAGTCCATTGTGTCGCGCACCGGCGGCGCGCCCACGCTCGCCGTCGGCCTGGCCACCATCATGCATTCCCTGATCGGCGGGCCGTCCATGATGGCTTTCTGGTACCACTTCGCGATTATGTTCGAGGCCCTGTTCATCCTCACCGCCGTAGACGCCGGCACCCGCGTGGCACGGTTCATGCTGCAGGACACCATCGGCAACGTCGCCCCGAAGTTCAAGGACATGTCCTGGCGGCCCGGCGCATGGATCAGCACCGCCATTATGGTGGCCGGCTGGGGGTCGATCCTGATCATGGGGGTCACGGACCCGCTGGGCGGGATCAACACCCTGTTCCCGCTCTTCGGCATCGCCAACCAGCTGCTCGCCGCCATTGCGCTGGCCGTCTGCATGGCCATCATCGCCAAAAAGAACGCGTTTCGGTGGCTGTGGATCGTGGCGCTGCCGCTGGCCTTCGCCGCGGTGGTGACCATTACGGCGTCGTTCTACAAGATCTTCTCGCCGGTTCCCGCCGTCGGCTACTGGGCCAACCATGAGGCCTTCTCCGCGGCCCTGGCCGAAGGGAAGACCAGCTTCGGCACGGCCAAGACCGTGGAAGCCATGGAAGCGGTGGTGCGCAACACCTTGATCCAGACCACGCTGTCCGTGGTGTTCGTGACGCTGGCAATCATCGTGATCATCACGGCCATCATCGCCACCATCCGCTCCTACCGTTCCGGCGGCGCCCCCAGTGCTGAAGACCCGGCGATCCCGTCCCGGAAGTTCGCGCCTGCGGGGTTCCTGACCACTCCGGCGGAAAAGGAGATCCTGGCCCAGTGGGATGCCCTGTCGGACGCCCAGCGGCCGGCGAAGAAAGCCGCGCACTCATGAGTGCCGCCGTCGCCGTCGGGCAGGGGGTGCGCAGCTTCGTGCGGTTCTTCCGCGACGTGATGGGGGAAGACGCGTACCGCAAGTACGCGGACTTCCACGCGGCGTCGGGCTGTGCGTCCCCGCTGATGAGCGAGAAGGAGTTCTGGCGGGACAAGATGGACCGCCAGGATGCCAACCCGCAGGGCCGCTGCTGCTGAGCCTGCACCCGCCAGGACGGAACCACTAACGACGGCGGCGCCGCACCTACCTGCGGCGCCGCCGTCGTGCGTATATGCGTCGCTTTGTTGCTGCCAATACGGCCGGAAAGCCGGCCGGACAGGAGGCAACCGTCACTAAGCGTGAGAGCATTAATGCCATGACTGATCAGAACGGATCCTCCGACGGCCCCGGCGCGGCCCCGGACGCTCCTGCCCAGAAGTCACAGACCCCGGCGGAGGACGGTACTGCCCGAGCGGGTACAGCGGGAACAGAAAGCGGCGCCGGTGAGGTGGACAAGGCAGCGGACGCACCGAACGGGCAGGGCAAAGGTAAAAGCGGCCCCGCCAAACTGAACGAGCTGGTGGATGAGCCGGCGAAGGTCATGCGCATCGGCACCATGATCAAGCAGCTGCTTGAAGAGGTGCGCAATGCCCCGCTTGACGACGCCGCACGCAACCGATTGGCGGAGATCCACGCCCGCTCCATTGGCGAGCTTGAGGACGGGCTTGCACCCGAACTCGTGGACGAGCTGCACCGGATCAACCTGCCGTTCCTGGATGATTCAACCCCCACCGACGCGGAACTGCGGATAGCGCAGGCCCAGATGGTGGGCTGGCTGGAAGGTCTCTTCCGTGGTATCCAGACCGCCATTGCCGCGCAACAGACGGCCAGCCAGGCGGCCGGGCGGCTTCAGTTGCGCCAGCTGCCGCCCGGGACCATGCTGGCCCCTGGAATTGTTGTTGGAGACGACGGGGAGCCGCGCCGTGCTTCCCAAGGGACGGGCAGCCCGCGGCAGGAACCGCACGCGGGCCCCGGCCAGTACTTGTAATAGGACGTAGATGGCACTTTTTGCAGCCGCCCGGCAGGGGCGGAAGGATGACGCGGAACTGGGCAAGGGAGTGTGGCGCCGTGCCCATGACCGGTTTACCCGGGGCCTGGACCGGTATTACCAGATGCTCGAAGGCGTGGAAGACGACGCCGTCTACAACGAACTGGTCACCGTCGCCAACGAACTCGCTGCGCTGCTGCCGCGGATCCGCGAGGTCTGCGTCCGCGCCCAGCAGCAGCTGCCCAGCAGCGGGCAGAACATTCCGGGCGCCCTGACGACCGTGCACCGGGCACTGTCGCGCAGCGGGAACTCGCTCGCCGCAGCGGCCGAAGCGGCCGCCATGTCCCGGCTGGAGTCAGAGCGCTGGGGAGTCGCCTCGGCGGGCCTGGACAATGTGCGACGCCGCGCGGAGCTGGTGGCCGAAGACGTTACGGAAGCCGAGCGTGCGCTGGCAGCAGCCCCGCAATTGTAGTTAGCCGCCCAAAACACTTCGCGGAATCGGGAATAGGCTGCCGCCCGTTTTCGCGCAGAGCATATCGGCTTTGTCCTCGGCGCATTCCGGACAAGGATGAGACCATGACTACATCACCGGTTGTGACTTTTAATGACGGCAATACCATTCCCCAGCTCGGCTACGGCGTGTGGCAGGTTGAGGACGAGGTTGCCGAAAAGGTAGTGGGACAGGCCTTCGAGGTTGGCTACCGCCACATCGATACGGCCAAGATCTACGGCAATGAGGCCGGTGTCGGCCGCGCCATTGCCGCCACGTCCGTCCCCCGCGAAGACATGTTCATCACCACGAAGGTGTGGAACGCGGACCAGGGCTACGAAGAAACCCTGAAGGCCTTTGACGCTTCCATGGAGCGCCTGGGCCTGGAAACCCTGGACCTGTACCTGATCCACTGGCTCCAGCCCAAGCAGAACAAGTACTTGGACACCTGGAAGGCGCTGGTTGAACTGCAGAAGCAGGGCCGCGTGAAGTCCATCGGCGTCTGCAACTTCACCAAGGAAGCCCTGCAGGAAATCATCGACGCCACCGGCGTTGTCCCGGTCCTGAACCAGGTGGAAACCCACCCGTACCTGAACCAGGCCGATCTGCGCGCCTTCGAGGCCGAGCACAACATCCTGCACGAGTCCTGGTCCCCGCTGGGCTCCGGCAAGGGCCTGCTCGAGGACCCCAAGCTCGTGGAGATCGCTGCGAAGTACGACGGCGCCACCCCGGCCCAGGTGGTCATCGCCTGGCACCTGGCCCTGGGCAGCATTGTGATCCCCAAGTCCGTGACCGAGTCCCGGATTCGGGAAAACTGGGAGGCCCTGGACCTTCGGCTCAGCGCTGAGGACATCGAGGCCATCAACGCCCTGGACAACGGCACCCGTTACGGCGCCGATCCGGCAACGGCCGACTTCGCCTAAGCCTTAGCTTTTCGCGAAACATAAAAGGCGCACACCCCGCGGGGTGTGCGCCTTTTGGTTTATCAGTGCGTGCGTTCAGGCGGCTACCGGGTCCAAGGGAGCACGGACCGGCCAGTCCTGGCCTTCGAGGATCACCTGCGCACAGCTGCCGGTGTTCACATTGACCACAATCGGTGCCAGCAGGTTGACGGTGGTTCCGTCCAGGGCGGGGTTGGCAACCACCAGGACGGCGGCGTCGGCCGCGGTTTCCAGCTGCAGCTGGTGGCGCTGGTCATCGGTGATTTCCGGGTGGTAGTCCGGCAGGTACACGGAGGCGTCCAGCACGTAGAGCCGGGCGGTGCCCCCGTTGCCGGAGGTGCTCAGGGCGAACAGGCCGGCCGCGCCGTCGATCTCCTCGAGGTCGAAGTGGACCTCGGGAGCCAACCCGGGAGGGGGCGTCAGGAAGGTGAGGCCGGTGCTCATCGCAGGAAGTCCATCAGTGTGGGCTGCAGTGCTTTCGCCGTGACCGCCAGAGCCGCCTGGTAGGCGACTTCCTGGAGCTTCATGTCCATGATGACTTTGGCAGTGTCCAGGTCCTCGATGCCGGAGCGCCGGGATTCGAGGCTGATCGACTGCTCCGCCAGGGTGTCCTTGGCCTTGATCGTGGCGGCATGCCGGACGCCAAGGGCGGAGTGCTCCATCCGAACCGTTTCCGCGGCGGAATCGATCTTGGTCAGGTATCCGCTGGCATCGTTATTCTCGTTCAGATCCTTTACCAGGTCATCCACCAGGCGAAAGACTGATCCCTCTCCGCTGCCGAACACTGCTTCACCATCGGTATCAACGCGCATCAGGGTACTGCCGTCCAATCGACGCGTAGTGGGGGTGCCGCTTCCGCTGTAGTTGTAGGAGCCCGCGTCTTCGGTGAAGGCCTTACCGGTGTCCGAGGTCCCGGCAAACACTGTCCGGCCCAGGTAGGTGGTATTGGCTTCGCGCAGCAGGTCAGTCTTCAGGCCGGCAAGTTCCGTGGCAATTGCCTTGCGGTCGCTCGGTGACATAGTGCCGGTAGTGGCGCTGAGGGCAAGGTCCTTGACCCGGCCCAGGATCTTGGTGGTATTGCTCAATGCGCTGTCGGTAACGCTGAGCCAACCCTCCGCGTCGCTCTGGTTGGAGCCGTACTGAACGTTCGCACGGATTTCGGACCGGACCTTGAGCGCATTGGCCGTGCCGGTCGGGTCATCCGAAGGGCGGCCAATGGTGGCGGAGGAGGTGACCTGTTCCTGCAGTTTGGCCATGCGGGACATGCTGGCCTGCAGGTTCTGCTGGGCCGTCCGGGCCATGGTCTGGTTGGTGGTGCGGCTGATCACGGGGTTACCTTCCGACAATTCCGGTGCGGTTAATGAGGGTGTCGAGCATTTCGTCAATGGCGCTCATCACGCGGGAAGCACCCTGGTAAGCGTGCTGGTACATCAGCAGGTTCACGTTTTCCTCATCCAGGTCCACTGAGGCGTTGGACAGCTGCAGGTCGACAGCGGAGGAGGAAGCCACGCCGGCGAGCGTTGCCTGCTGCAGTTCGGACCGGCTGAGTGCACCAGTGGCTGTCACGAAGGTGCTCCACACTGCGTCAGCGGAGCCGGCCTTGGAACCCAGCTGGGAGATTTTGTCCGCCATGCTGCCGTCCAAAGTGCCTGCGCCGGGCGTTCCCGTGGCAATGCCGGAAGCGTCTGTGGGAATCGCTTTCAGCGTGGTGGCTGCGGGGCTGCCGACGGTGAAGAAGTTTAGCCCGGTGGCGCCGCCGGTGGTGGCGCCCTGGCTGTGCAGTTCGTTGACGGTGGCCGCCAAGGTGGCGGCAACCTCGTTGTAGGACGCGGCGGCGGTTGCGAAGATCCCCCCGGCTCCTGCCGGAGCCAGCAGTGAAACGGCGCCGGCAATTTCGCCGCGGCTGATCCCGGCGGAGCCGGCACGGTCCGTCCAGGAAACGGTGGGTGCCGCGGTGTCATCGATGGATGTTCCGCCGGTGACCTGCAGGGTCCGTACGTTTGTGCCCGTGACCAGCGCGTTGCCGTCGATGAGCACGTCCACCATGCCGTCCGGAGTTTCCCGGACCGTGGCACCGCTCAGGGCAGCGATGGTGGTGGCCAACGAGTTGCGCTGGTCCATCAATTCGTTGGCGGATGCGCCGGAAGCAAGAGTGGACCGGATAGCTCCGTTGAGCGTGGCCAGCTGCGAGGCGCTGTCATTGAGTTCGCTGACCATGTCATTGAGCCCGCTGCGGGTGCTGTTCCACTGGTCGCGGACGTTGTTGTATCCGTCGGCAATCTGGCCTGCCACCGCTGCGGTGTCGCTCAGCAACACGGCAGCGGCGGTATTGTCGCCCGGCTTGTTGGCTACGCCCTGCCAAGCAGCGGAGAAATTCTGCAGTGCGGTGGAGAGCCCGTTTTTGCCCGGTTCGTTGAAGCTGTCCTCCAGGGCAATGAGGGCGTTGGCGCGGACGGCGGAGTAGCCGGCCACGGCGGCGGTGCTGCGCACCCGGGTATCCAGCTGAAGGCTGCCCAGCCGGGCAATGGAGTCCACGGATACGCCCTGGCCGACGCCGGTACCGGTGGAGAACCTGCCCATCGGGGCCAGCGAGGGGGCAGCGGAGGTGTTCAGGCGCTGGCGGGTGTAGCCGGCAACGTTGGCGTTGGCGATGTTCTGGCCCACCACGTCAATGCCCTTGCGGGCCGCGGAAAGGCCGGTGTATGCCGTGTTCAGGCCGCTGAAGGTGCTCATTGTTTAGGAGTCCTTAACGTCAAATGTTCTGGTCAACCAGCCGGGCGGCTGAGGTGGGGGCGGCCGATGTGCCGGACGCTGTGTAGGTGTTGGCCTCGGGATTCATTCCCGCCAGTGTTTCCTGGGCCGACCTGGCTGCCGTGCGGAGGAACTGTTCGTTGATATCGCGCAGTTCGCGGATCTTCACGGTCAGTTCCGTCATGGCCTGGAGGTGGGCGTTGAAGATTTCCGTCCAGGGCCCGGGCGGCGCTGCCGCCACCAGTTCGCGGAGGGTGGCGTCCTCGGCAGTGCCCCATTCGCGGGCCAGGCCGGCTACTGCCACGGCCCGCCCCAGATCGGCCCCGCGGAGGCGTTCCAGGACCTGCTCCACCTCGCGGGTCGCGTGCGTCAGCCATTTGGTTTTTCCGGAGGTGAGCAGCAGTTGTTCTTCTTCGAGCTTGAACACAAGAAGTTCCAATAACTCACGCTCCTCCCAAAGAAGTGCGGAGAGTCTCTGAGTACCCATGCTTGGCTCACCTCCTAGGTAGTGCACTGAATGTCTCTATAACGAAAAGACGTCTGGTTCCAGGCCCCAACCTGCGGCAAAAGTCTTTGGATTGGCGGACGCATTGCAATTTGTCCGTCAAAAAGCACTATCGGCCGGTTGATCCGGAATGTTAGTGGTATGTTTCAGCTAAAGCGCTCACGTGTGGATAGCACAGCGGACTCAGCCACTGACCACGGGCAGGCGCACAACTGGGGGATCAGTTGGGGACAGTTGGGGAACAAGGGCTTGGGGGTCCAAAGATTGAATCGTACCGAACGCAATGCGCTCGTGGTGGAAAACCTGCCGCTGGTTGGCTATCTCGTATCCGAAGTCTGCGCCAAGGCCACGCACCTTTCGCGTGATGACCTGGCCTCCGCCGGCTCCATTGCCCTGATAACGTCGGCCGATTCCTTTGACCCGAATCTTGGGGTTCCTTTCGGTGCGTATGCCCGCCGCCGCATCGTCGGTGCTTTCGCTGATGAAATGCGTTCCAGCGATTGGGCCACCCGATCCGCCCGGCGCCGGATCAAGGAAACACTGGCGGTCAAGGAAACCCTTACTGCAGCGCTTGGGCGCACGCCCAATGTGGATGAAATTGCCTCGGCTCTGGGTGTGGACCGCACCGTCGCCGAAGACGCCCTTTCGGATGCTTCCCGCACGGTATCCAGCTTGGACGAGTCGGTGACCGACTTCCTGGTCGCTGACATGCCGTCGCCGGAGGGCTCCCTGCTGGCTACCGAACGGTTGAAGTACCTCAATGCAGCGGTCGCTGCCCTGCCGGAGAAGATGCGGTACATCGTGGAGGAAATCTACTTCCACGACCGTACGGTTAAGGAGATTGCCGAAGAACTCGGCAGCACGCACTCGGCTGTCTCACAGCAGCGTGCCGAAGCGGTCCGCCTGCTCCGCGACGGATTGGGCACGCATTACTCGGACGAGGGCAATGCCCCGCAGATTTCCTCCCGGATTGCCCCGGCCCGCCGCAATGCCTACCTCACTTCTGTGGGGGACCGCACGGCCGGCGGGATTACCCGGCACCACCTGGCGCCGGTGCTTCCCGGGGCTGCGGGTCTTCCTGGATTTCCGGTGGGGCTTCCCGGCATTCCGGGGCGGCCGGCAGTATTTAATCCTGCCGCTTCCTAGCGGCGTTCCTGGCAGACGGAAACGAATAAAAAATTCTTTTCCGAATCGCTAACACTCTTTGATGCTCCGCCGATAGCTATGGTTGCAGGCCCACGGACGGGCCGGTTAGTACAGCCCACTCACGGAGGAATACATCATGGGTTTCACAATTAACACCAACGTTTCATCGCTCAACGCCATGCGTAACCTGACGCTCAACCAGAGCTCGCAGGCCAAGTCGGTGGAGCGCCTCTCCAGCGGCATGCGCATCAACCGTGCAGCTGACGACGCCGCCGGCCTGGCGATCTCCGAAGGCCTGAAGAACCAGGTTTCCGGTCTCACCGTTGCCGGCCGCAACGCCCAGGACGGCATCAGCCTCATCCAGACCGCTGAAGGCGCCCTGACCGAGGTCCACAACATCCTCAACCGTATGCGTGACCTGACGGTTCAGGCTTCCAACGATACGAACAACACCGAATCCCGCACCGCTATCCAGACCGAAGTCACGGCCCTGACCTCGGAACTGGGACGGATCAAGGACACGACAAACTTCAACGGCATCCAGCTGCTGGACAATACCGTGACCTCCGGCGCTACTGCAGGCACGCTGAAGATCCAGGTTGGTGCTGATGCCAACGAGACCATCGACGTCACTCTGGCCAACGTGGCCGCCACGCTCACCACGATGGGCGACCTGACCGTTGATACCCAGGTAAACGCAGCCGCGTCGACCACCAAGCTGGATGCTGCCATCAAGTCCACTTCGGATCAGCGCGCCACCCTCGGTGCACAGCAGAACCGCCTGGAGTCCACCTCGCGCTCCATCGCGGTGTCCGTGGAGAACCTCTCCTCGGCCAACTCCCGTATCCGCGACACGGACATGGCAGCGGAAATGGGCAGCTTCACCAAGTCCCAGATCCTGTCCCAGGCCGCTACCGCCATGCTGGCCCAGGCCAACCAGATGAACTCCGGCGTTATGTCGCTCCTGCAGTAGCAGATCGGGCAGCACGGATTTATCAGCAGTGACCGTATGACCGGCAGGTGAATGGCCGCTGGCGGCGGGGAAACATGACTTGGACCTCACGCTTCCCGCCGCCAGCCCATTCCCTGCCTTCGCTTTTTCACCGCAAACCTTTTCGGCAGAACCTTTCCAGCAGGACTTCTCAAGGAGCATTTTCATGGCGCTAGGCATTGACGGGCTGATCAGCGGCATCAAAACCACCGAGATGATCACCGAACTCATGAAGGTTGAAGCCCGTCCCCAGGCGCTGCTGAAGCAAAAGGTCGAGACCAATAAACTATTCGCTACCGCCCTGCAGAACCTGAATAGCAAGATCGCGTCACTGACCGAGGCGGCCGGGAAGATCGCCAAGCCGGCCGGCACGGAACGCTACACCGCAGTCTCCGGCTCGGACAGTATCAAGGCCACCGTCAAGACCGGTGCCGCCGCCGGGTCGCTGGACCTCACGGTGAACAAGCTGGCCACCGCGCAGGTGTCCCTGTCCGGAGCCATGGCCGCCTGGCCCAACGGTGACGCGCTGTCGATTTCCGTCGACGGGGCCATCACCGAGCTGGACACCGCGGGCAAGAGCATGGACGAAGTCATCAGCACGGTCAACAAGGCCAACCTGGGTGTCACGGCCGTCAAGATCGCCGCCGGCAGCGTGGACGGCGTGCAGCAGTACCGTATGCAGTTCACCGCCGCCGAAACCGGTGCAGCAGGAGCGTTCACCGTCTCGCAGAACGGCACCGATCTGGGTGCCATCCGCGCGGGATCCGACGCTGAGGTCACGCTGTGGGCCGGAGTGCCCGGCGCGGAAACGAAAATTACCTCGGCCACCAACACCTTTGCCGATCTGATGCCCGGCGTGGACATTACGGTGTCTGCCGTCTCCGCCCAGCCAGTGACCGTGGCCGTGAGCCGGGACGCCAAGGCGATCTCCGACGTCGCGGCCTCGCTAGTCACCGGCCTCACCGACGTGTTCAATTACATCGACCGGAACTCCGCCGTATCAGTGAACACGTCAGACGGCGTCACAAAAACCACCGGCGGAGTATTTACCGGAGACTCGGCCACCCGCTCGCTGAAGCAGTCAATCATTGATGCCGCCACCGGTGCGCTGGACGGACGCTCTCCGTCGGAAATCGGTATCACCCTCACCAAATACGGCACGGTCGAGTTCGATGCCGAGAAGTTCAGCACCGCCCTGGCCGCGGACCCGGAAAAAACACAGGCCGCGCTTACCGCCATCGCCTCCCGGGTCGAAGCGGCCGGCAAGGCTGCCTCAGATAAGTACGACGGCTCCATAACCAAGCGCATCACCAGCCAGGAAACCGTGGTGAAGTCCCTCAACACGCAGGTTGAGGACTGGGACCGGCGCCTGGCTTCCCGCGAATCCACGCTGAAAATGATCTGGTCCAACCTGGAAGTTAAGCTCGGCACCCTGAACAGCCAGATGGACTGGCTCACCGGCCAGCTCGACTCCCTCTCCGCCTCCTCGAGTAAGAAGTGACCGTGAATTACGGACTTGCAGCCAAGCGTGCCGAATACGCACGCAACGCAGTGCTCTCCGCCTCCCCGGCGCGCCTGCTGACCATGCTCTATGACCGGCTGCTGCTGGACCTGGCCCGTGCCGAAGAAGCCCAGACCACTGCCAACTGGCAAGTAGCCTCGGAAAACCTGCTCCACGCGCAGGCCATCATCACCGAACTGCTGGGCACGCTGAAAACGGACGTTTGGGAGGGCGGGGAAAACCTGCACGCCATTTACACGTACTCGTTGTCCACGCTGATGAACGCCAACATCGGCCGGGACGCGAAACTGACCCGCGAATGCATCGACCTGCTCGAACCAATCCGCGCCGCCTGGCACGAGGCCGCCGCGCAGCTGCCCGCCGCGGGTGTCGCGCCTGCTGCAGCCGGAACTCCCGGAGGAGTCCTCGGTGTCGGCTGAATCGGCAGAGCCCTACCGCACCCCCGCGGAGCTGGAGAACTTCATGCTCTGGGAAACCGTGCTGACCCAGCTCGAAGACAACCTGGAGTCCTTCCTCGAAGGCCAGTCCCTCACCGAACAGGCCCGCGAAGCTGCCGCCGACTGGGAGCCGCCGGCCGAACTGGGCCCGCTGCCGGAAGCCCTCATCACCCGCGCACGGCTGCTGTCCAAGGCACAGTCACGCGCCTACGCCCAGTTGCGGAATGAGTCGCGTACCAACCGCAAGCAGAGCATGTTGATCCGCAGCGTTCCCGGCCCGACGTCGTCGGCCGTTTACCTCGAAGTCGACGGCTAATAAAGCACGGAATTAGACAGGGTACTTAGTACCTATATACCCAGTACTCAAAAAAATCAAAAAATTACCCGGTGATTCCTTACGCGGTTTATTTAACTGCCGATAATCACCATTGAGAGCATGGATCGCTCGCGTAAAAGGCCACGGATCGGCCGCACCGTCCCTTTAGCGAGAACTGGGTCCCACCGTGTTCGATTCCGTTTCCTCCATTGCGCTGCAAAGTGCCTTGGATGGCCTTGCCCTCCGTCAGCGGGCCATCGCGAACAACATCGCGAATGTGAATACCCCCGGCTACAAGGCCCAGCGCGTCAGCTTCGAAGACGCCCTCGCTAAATCAGTGAAAGCCGGCAACGGAGCGGCCGCCGCCACCACCGCGCGCTCCCTGGAACCCACCCGCCTGGACGGCAGCAACGTCAACCTGGACACGGAAACCCTGTCCAACATTGACACTGTGCTGCGCTACCAGTTCGCCACCCAGGCTGTTGGCGGAGAAGCCAGCTCCCTCCGCACGGCCATGAGGACCAACTAATGACTTTTGATGCCATCGGCATTGCCGCCACCGGACTGACCACACACCGCAAATGGCTGGACGCAGTCTCCGACAACTTGGCCAACGCCAACAACGTCTCCAGCACCGACGGCGCGGCCTTCCAAGCCCGCTACGTTGTGGCGCAGGAAGGCGCGGAAGGCACCGGCGTCTACGTCTCCGGTGTCCAGTACGGCGACGCCGAAGGCCGGATGGTCTACCAGCCGGACCACGCCCTGGCCGACGCCGAAGGCTACGTCCGGTACCCCGATATCGACCTGTCGGAACAGATGGGCAACCTGATCCTTGCCCAACGCGGCTACGAAGCCAACGCCGCCGTGGTTGACCGTGCGAAGAGCACGTATGAAGCAGCACTGCAGATTGGACGCTCCTAATGCCCGTTCCCGCCATCGCCGCCGTCAGCGGCACCACGCCCACGGCGTACATTGAGGCGGCCACCCCGGCAGTCTCCACGGACGGCTCGGCCTTCGGCACGTCCCTCACCGGGGCCGTGGACAACGTCACCGAACTGCAGTCCACGTCCAAGACCCTGGCAGTACAGGCCGTGACCGGAGACCTGGATGACATCCATGCCGCCACCATTGCCTCCACCCGCGCCTCCCTCACGCTGGAACTTGTTGCCGCGGTGCGGAACAAGGGCGTTGACGCGTTCAACGAGATTATGCGGATGCAGGCCTGATGCCCCCGGCTATGAATGCGATGGCGGGCCGGATCGGCACCACCCTCCGCGAGTTCACCCTCGCCCAGAAAACCATTGCCATCATTGGTATCGCCGTGGTGGCCCTCGGGATAGCCATGCTTGCCTCCTGGATGACCAAACCGTCCTACACGCCCCTGTTCTCCGGGCTGCAGGCCGAAGACGCGAACAGCATTGTGGAGCAGCTCAAGACGGACGGTGTTCCGTATGAAGTTGCCGACGGCGGCGGCACCATCATGGTTCCGGAAGAAAACGTCTACGACCAGCGGCTCAAGGCTGCCGGTGCCGGCCTGCCCTCCGAATCCACCGGCGGGTACTCCCTGCTGGATGACATGGGGGTCACCTCCTCCGAGTTCCAGCAGTCCGTCACCTACAAGCGGGCCCTGGAAGGCGAAATCGCCAAAACAGTGGGCGCCATCGACGGCGTGAAGAATGCCTCCGTGCAGCTCGCCATCCCCGAAGACACCGTTTTTGTGTCGGAGAAATCCGACCCCACCGCCTCCGTTTTTGTGGAAACCGCCAAGGGCACCACCCTCAGCGCAGACCAGGTCTCGGCCATTGTGCACCTGACCTCGGCCTCGGTGGACGGCATGCAGTCCACCGACGTTGCCGTAATCGACGCCAGCGGCACCGTGCTCTCCGCAGTTGGAGTGGGCGCCACCGGCTCCGCCGATAAGCAGGCCACCGACTACGAAGAGCGTGTGACCGCCTCCGTGCAGACCATGCTGGACCGGGTAGTAGGCCCCGGCAACGCCACCGTGGCAGTGGCTGCGGACATGAACTACGAATCCGCCAACCGGGTGGAAGAGTCCTTCACCGCACCGCAGGACACCCCGGCGCTGAATGAATCCACCAGCACCGAGGAATACACCGGCGCCAACGGCGGTACCGCCGCCGGCGTCCTGGGTCCGGACAACATCGCTGTGCCCAACGGCACCAACGACGACGGATCCTTCAAATCCGAAACGAGCACCAAGAACAACGCCGTGAACAAGGTGACCGAAACCCGGGACATCCCTGCAGGGTCCCTGAACCGGCAGACCGTCTCGGTGGCCCTGAATACCCAGGCCGCCGCCGGACTAAACGTTGCGGACCTGGAAGCCCTGGTTTCCACCGCCGCTGGCATCAACACCGAACGCGGGGATGAAATCACGGTGGAAATGGTGTCCTTCAACGCTGACGGCGCCACGAGTGCCAAAGACGCACTGGCCGAAGCGGAAGCAGCCGACGAGGCTGAACGCCGCGCCGAAATGCTGCGGATGGGTATTATCGTGGCCGGCATCGTCCTGGTGATCATCCTGGCCCTGGTGGCCTACGCCATGCGCTCCCGCCGCCAGAACCGCGAAGCCGTGGACCTGGGCGAGCTGCCCGAACTGGATCCGCTGGCCCCGGCCACCAGCCTGGCCATGCTGGAACCGGAACCCCTTCCCACGGACACCGCCTCCATGCAGATTGTTGCCGCAGCCGTTGGCCAGGACCGTAAGCGCGCCGAACTCGACGCCCTCGCCGCGCAGGATCCGGTACGCACCGCAGACTACCTGCGCAACCTCATGGAGGACAGCCGGTCATGACCGAACTAGCTACCGCCCCGGCCGGGCTGGGGCTCGGCCTGGCTGTCCCGGATGACGTACCGGCAAAGGGCGAACTGACCGGCACCCAGAAGGCCGCCATTGTCCTGATGCAGATGGAAACCTCGCGCGCCGCCGTCGTGATGCAGCAGTTCACCGAAGCCGAGGCCCAGTCCATTGCCGCGGAGATCGTCCGGCTCCGCCGGGTGGATGCGTCCGTGGCCGAAGACGCCATCAATGAGTTCTATGACATGACCGTTGAAGGCAGGCGCCGCGCCCACGGCGGCCGCGACGTCGCCATGGGCCTGCTGGAAGCCTCCTTCGGCGTCGAGCGTGCCTCCGGCGTCATGGAGCGCCTGGCCTCCTCCATGGCCGGCAAATCTTTCGAATTCCTGGAGAGCGCCGAACCGAACCAGGTGATCTCCCTCCTGGACGGTGAACTGCCGCAGACCATTGCCCTGGTCCTGGCGCACATGCGCCCCCAGCGTGCCTCGGCGGTCCTCACCGGATTGAACCAGGACCTGCGCACCGACGTGGCGCAGGCCATTGCCACCATGGCCCGGGCAACCCCCGAAGCCGTACGCGTGGTGGCCGAAACCCTGCGCGCCCGGGCCTCCGCCCTGGGCGCCGCCCGCGAAGCCACCGATGCGATCGGCGGCATCCAGCCGCTGGTGGACATCATCAACCGTTCCGACGCCGTCACCGAACGCGCGCTGCTCGAATCCCTCGAGGAACGTGATCCGGACCTGGCCGAGGAAGTACGCTCCCGCATGCTCACCTTCGCCGACCTGGTCAAGCTCGAGCGCCGCGACGTGCAGCTGGTGCTGCGCGGAATCGATGTGGGCACCCTGGCCCTGGCCATGAAGGGCGCCACCGAGCCGGTGCTGGATGCGATCCGCACCAACGTGTCCGAACGCAACCGGGAACTGCTCGACGACGAAATCAAGGTGTCCGGCCCCGCCCGCCTCTCGCAGGTGGAGGAGGCCCGCGCCAACATTGTCCGGGCCATCCGCGAAATGGAAGCCCAGGGCATCATCGAGGTACACCACGCGGACGAGGAAGAATATGTCTACTGAGACCTTCTCCCGCCTGGTCTACACCGCGCTGGGCGCCGCCGACGAAGACCAGCTCAACGCCCAGGTGGAGGCACGCGGCCACGCGGCCGGTTACGCCGCAGGCCTGCGGGCGGCGGCCGCCGATACCGAACTGCTGCGCCGCACCCTGCAGGAACAGTACGAGGATGAAATGCGCCGCGGCCAGGAACGCGTGAACCGCAGCCTCGCCGCGCTAAACGCCGCGGTATTCAGCCTCGAAGGCCGCACCGTGGCCCTGATGACCGAGATGCAGGACACGCTGGCCACTGCCGCGATGGACCTGGCTGAAGCCCTGCTGCGCCGGGAACTGGCCAACGACGACGCCTCGGCCCGGTCTGCCTTGGCCCGCGCCCTGGAAGGGGTGGACACCGACCTGGTGCAGCGGGTCCGGATGCACCCGGTGGACCTGGCGGCACTGGATGAAGACACCCTGCGCCGCGCCCGCGTCGACTTTGTGGGCGACCCAAGCCTGCCGCGCGGCGACGCGGTTACTGAATTCCCTGACGGATATCTGGACGCTTCGCTGAGCAGCGCCGTCGAACGCGCCCGCGCCGCCCTGCTTGAGGACCGGTCATGACGGCCACCGCGTGGCGCCCGCGCCCCGCGGGGTTCGCCGCCGCCCTGCGCGAAGCCGCACCCCAGCGGGTGGGCCGGGTTTCCTCCGTGCTCGGCCTCAGCGTGGAAATTGCCGGCCTGGACTGCGGCGTGGGGGACCTGGTTTCCATCGGGCACCCCGGAGCTGCCATTGACGCGGAGGTAGTGGCTGCCACCCGCGACGGCATCCGCTGCATGCCCTTTGGCCGGCTTACCGGCCTGACCGCCGGCACACCCGCCCGGTCCAAGGGCACGCCGCTGCTGGTACCCACCGGAGCCGGACTGTTCGGCCGCGTGCTGGACGGGCTGGGCCGGCCGATCGACGGCAAGGGACCGCTGGACATTGAGGCCCTGGTGCCGCTTGACCACGAAACCCCGTCCGCGATGCTGCGCACCCGCATTGACACTCCACTGCAGCTGGGCGTGCGTGCCCTGGATACCCTCACCACCGTGGGCCGCGGCCAGCGCATGGGCTTGTTCGCCGGTTCCGGTGTGGGCAAATCCTCGCTGCTGTCCATGATTGCCCGCGGCACCGACGCCGAAGTGTCCGTGATTGCCCTGGTGGGGGAGCGTGGCCGCGAAGTGCGCGAATTCCTCGAAGACGACCTGGGTGCTGAAGGCCTGGCCCGGTCCATCGTGGTGGTTTCGACGTCGGACGAGCCCGCCCTGATGAGGCTGCGCGCCGCCTTCGTGGCCACCCGAATTGCCGAGTCCTTCCGCGACCGCGGCGCCCACGTGATGCTGATGATGGATTCACTGACCCGGGTGGCCATGGCACAGCGTGAAATTGGCTTGTCCGTAGGCGAACCGCCCGCCACCCGGGGTTACCCGCCCTCCACCTTCTCCCTGCTGGCGCAGCTGCTTGAGCGGGCCGGTACCGGCGAACACGGCTCGGTCACCGGCATGTACACGGTGCTGGTGGACGGCGACGACCACAACGAACCCATTGCCGACAGCGCCCGGTCCATCCTGGACGGCCACGTGGTGCTGGACCGCAAGCTGGCCGTATCCGGCCACTTCCCGTCCATCGACGCCCTGGCCTCGATTTCGCGGGTGGCCTCCCGGGTCAACCCGCGCGAACGCAGCGACGCCGCGTCCACGCTGCGCCGGGTAATGGCAGCCCGCCGGGCCGCCCAGGACCTGCTCGACGTCGGCGCCTACCAGCGCGGTTCCAATCCGCTGGTGGACGCTGCCGTGACCAACGAAGACGCCATCAACGCCTTCCTGCAGCAGCGCATGGATGAGCAGACCCCGGCCGAAACCGCCTGGGCGCAGTTGAACAACCTGACCCGAATGCTGGGGGTGTCCTGATGCCCCGCACCTTTCCCCTGGCCGGCCTGCTTCGCCTGCGCCAGATGCAGCAGGAACGCGCAGCCGGTGCACTGGCGGCCGCCAATGTCCGCGAGAAGGAAACGGTACAGGCCCGCACCGAGGCCTACAGTGCCCTGGAATCCAGCAACAGCCAGGCCATGGACTCAGCCACGCTCATCGCCATTGCCGCCGCCCGGGCCTCGTCCCGGAGCATGCTGGCGGACCTGAACGCGCTGGGCACCCGGCGCACCGCGGAAGTGGAAGCGGCCCGCGCCGAATTCTCCGCCGCCCGGGCCCGCTCCGTGGGGCTGGAGAAGCTGGAAGGCAAGTACGCCGCGGCCGAAGCCGCCGAGGACCTGCGCACCGAACAAAACATCCTGGACGAACTTGCCGGCTCCGCCTGGCACCGCCGGCAGAAGGAAGCCAACTGATGAGCATGACCGACGCCCTGGGGCGGATCGATGAAATCCGGAGCACGCTGACCCAGCTCTCCGGCACCGCGGATGTGAAGAAGGCTGCCTCCGCTTCGGCTTCCTCCGTGGCAGGTTCCGGCGCGGAGTTCGCCTCTACGCTGTCCTCACTGACCGCCGCTGCTTCCACCGGAACCGGTGCGCCTGCCGACGGCAAGGTGCTCGACGCCGTCCAGAAGTACCTGGGCCTGCCCTACGTCTGGGGCGGCAACGACCCGGCGCAGGGCCTGGACTGCTCCTCCTTTGTGCAGAACGTCTACAAGGACCTGGGCTACACCCTGCCGCGGGTGACCTGGGACCAGATGAGCTCCGGCACCGAGGTGGCGTCCCTGGCACAGGCACAGGCCGGGGACCTGCTCTTCAGCCACGACGGCGGCCACGTGGCCATCTATCTTGGCAACGGAAAGGCAGTGGACGCCCCGCAACCGGGCCAGACCATTGCCATCCGCGATGCGTGGGAAACCGACGCGAACCTGACCACCATCCGCCGCATCCTGCCCGCCGCGGCCGCCGGAACTTCGGGAACGGCCGGAGCCATGGACGCCTCGACAGTAACCGACCTGGTGGCCTCCGCCCGGGCCGCGCAGTCTGCCCTGATGGGATCCGCAGCATGAGCGTGACCACCGGGATGCCGCGGCCCGCCGCCCCCGCACCCGCTACGCGGACCGCTCCGTCCGGAGCGCCGCAGGCCGGTGCATCATGGCCCGACGCCGGTGCATCCTTTGGCTCTTCCCTGGAGGACGCCGTGGCGGCGTCGGCACAGACGGCAGCGCCTGGTACCGCCCGGAAGAACGCCCCGGCCGACCAGCCGGGAGCCCAGTTGGAAGCACAGTTGGAAGCACAGCCGGGAACACAGGTAGAAACCGGAAACACAACGGGAGATACAACCTGGGCCCTGCCGGCCGAAAAGCCGGCAACCGGCGGCGACACCCCGGACACCCCTGTCCTCAATCCCGATTCGGCGGCGGCCACGGCAGGGACTGCACCCCTGCCGGTCCCGGTTGCAGCTCCGGCTTCCCCGGCAGCAACCTTCGCAAATCTGGCCGGAACAACGCTTTCGGGCGGATCCGCAGCCGCCGGGAGCGCTTCCGGTGCAGCGATGCCGGTGTCAACCTCCGGCCCTGCCGGCGGCATCGGCAGTGCGGCAGCAGCAACTTCGGCACCGGCCGGGCCGGCGGCCGCAGCAGTTTCCCCCGCTGCAGCCCCCTCCGTTGCCGTGCCCGCAGCTGCTACAGCCATGCAGGCCTCCGTTGCCGGCGCTTTCCGCGGCGCGGCAGGATCGGGGATGTCCGCTGCTCCCACGCAGGGCAGCACGTCGTCCGCAACGGCAGCATCCGCGCACCCGGCGGCAGCAAGCGCTGCGGAAGGTGCCGCTGCCTCCGTTGCCGCCGAACCCGTTTCCGTTCCGCCCGTTTCCGGCACCTCCCTTTCCGGGATACCGGCGGCTGGGAGCCCGGCGGCTGCTCCGGCAGCAGGGCAGGCCCCGGCCGATACTGTTTCCGTCGCCGACGCGGCTGCTGGAACTGGGGCTCCGCTCCTGGCTGGCGCGGCTGCCGCGGCGGTTCCGGCCACCGGGACCGCAGACGCTGCGGCGGCCGTACCGGATACCGCGGCTCCCGCCGTCGGCCCGGTCGCTGCCCCCGCACCGCCGTCGCCGTCCGCTCCCATCGCCTCACTTCCGGTGCATGCATCCGCCGCGCCGCCCGCGCCCGCCGCAACCCCGCTGCTGACCCAGGTGGCCCAGCCGCTGTTCAGCCTGGCCGCGGCACCGCAGGGTGAACACGTCATGACGCTCAGCGTCACGCCGGACAATTTGGGACCGGTCACGGTGCGTGCCCATGTGGGCGCGGACGGTGTCCGGATTGAACTTTTTGCCCCGTCGGAAGCCGGACGTGACGCGCTGCGGACCCTGATGACGGACCTGCGCCGGGACCTGGCCGGTTCGGGCATGAACGCCAACCTGTCCCTTTCCTCTTCCGGCACCCCGGGCGAGGGCGCAGGGGACGGAACTGCCGGCCGCCGCGGCGGGGAAACCCAACCCGGCGCTTCCGCCAATGCCAACGCTGAAGCCCGGCGCCCTGCCGCGGATGACGCACGCCCACGCACTTACCGTCCCGGACTTCCCGGACCGGCCTCAACCATCGACTTCCTGGCCTAGAAAAGGAGACCCCCGTGCCCATCGAAGCATTAGTGGCAACACGCGGTACTGATACCGCCGCCGAAGCCACCCGCGCACCCAAACAATCCATGGACAGCGAGGTCTTTATGCATCTGCTGGTGACCCAGCTGCGCAACCAGGACCCCAGTTCCCCCATGGACACCAACGAAATGATCGCCCAGACCACCCAGCTGGCCTCCATGGAACAGCTCACCTCCATGGCGAAGATGGATGAAGAGAACTTCTCCCTCCAGATGCGCATCGCGGCCGCCGCACTGATCGGCCAGAGCGTCACCTACACCGACGACGCCGGCAAGCCCGTCACCGGAACAGCCAGCTCGGTTTCCTATGCGGCCGGCGTTCCGACCGTCAACATCAACGGCAAGGACGTCCTGCTCGACCGGATCTCCGGCGTCGTCTCCGCAACAGCGGCCGCACCGGATACCGCTGCGCCGGCTCCTGCGCCCGCAACAACACCAGTCTCTGCCTAACCTTCCCTCTGCATCACCCAAGCTGAAAGGCGCCAGCCATGCTTCGCTCTCTTTACTCCGGTATCTCCGGACTCCGTTCACACCAGACCATGCTCGACGTCACCGGCAACAACATTGCCAACGTCAACACCTCGGGCTACAAGGCCACGGCCGTCCAGTTCCAGGACACCCTCTCCCAGCTGACCCAGGGCGCCACAGCCCCGGGCGCCAACAACGGCGGCTCCAACCCGGCCCAGGTAGGCCTGGGCGTGCTGGTTTCAGGTATCACCACCAACTTCACCCAGGGCTCGGCCCAGTCCACCGGACGTGCTACCGACCTGATGATTTCCGGCGACGGCTACTTCGTCACCAAGCAGGGCGACCAGACCACCTACACCCGCGCCGGCGCTTTCGACGTCGACGCCTCCGGCCGCCTGGTCACCACGGACGGCAAGATTGTCCAGGGCTGGACCGGCGTTGACGGAGTCATCAACACCGGCGGTGCGGTTGGCAACGTCACCCTGCCGGAAGGCGCCATTTCCCCCGCCAAGGCCACCGGGAACGTCACCATGGGCGGAAACCTTCCCTCTGAGACCACCGCCGGGGACGCAGCTGCTACGCCGCCGGTGCCGGCAGGCACGATCGTCCGCGACATGACGGTGTACAACAACAACGGCGTCGCCAGCGTGATCCCGCTGACCTTCACCCGCACCGCCGGAGGCTGGTCCGTCTCCGCGCCGGGTTCAACCCCTGAATCAGCGAACCTGAACTTTACCGACGGCAAGCAGGTGGCCGGGAGCGCGGCCTCCATTACCGTGGGCGGCGCGACGGTGGACCTGACCGGCCTGTCCAGCTATGCCGGCGTCAGCACCGCGTCGGTCACCGGCCAGGACGGGCGCGCCGCCGGCACCCTGGAGTCCTTCTCCATCGCCAAGGACGGCACGCTGATCGGTTCCTTCACCAACGGGGCCAAGCAGGCACTGGCGCGTATTGCCGTTGCCACCTTCACCAACCCGGCTGGCCTGGAAAAGGCCGGCAACTCCGGTTTCACCGCCACGGTGAACTCGGGCAACCCCGTCCTGGGCGGCCCCGGCGACCCCGGCATGGGCAACGCGATTGCCGGTTCCCTGGAAATGTCCAACGTGGACCTCTCCCAGGAATTCACCAACCTGATCGTGGCCCAGCGCGGCTTCCAGGCCAACGCCCGCATCATCACCACCTCGGATGAAGTGCTGCAGGAACTGACCAACCTGAAGCGCTAACCGAAGTTTCACGCAGAACGGCCCCGCTGCACGGCAGCCGGGGCCGTTCTGCTTTTAAGGCGCTGCGTTCCGGGCCGTGACGCGCGAAACAGCGGTCTTCCTTACAATCCGGGCGCACCGGCCGAAAGTAGGGGTGAGGGCTTATCGGAGTCCCGTGGAACGAACCAGGGCAGGGCAATGATTGTACTCACGCGTCTGAACGACGCCCAGTTTGCGATCAACCCTGATCTGATCGAGCGGATCCACGCCAACCCGGACACAACGCTGGTGATGGTGGACGGCTCGAAGTACATCGTGACCGAGAGCATGCAGGAAGTGATCGACCGGATCGCCGCCTACCGGGCCCTGGTGATTTCCATGGCGCGGGACACCCCTGCACCGGTCCGTGAAAGACCCGGGTTGGGGCTAGTGCCCGAAGTCTTTTCCGCGGAACCGTCCGGTGTCCCGACCCCCAGCAAGACCGTGCCCCTTCGCCCTAGGAACAACTAATGGATCCAGCAACAATAATCGGCCTGGTGCTAGCCTTCGGCTCGCTCTACGCCATGATCACCCTCGAAGGCGCGCATGTTGGCGCGCTTCTGTTGCCGGCACCAATGATCCTTGTCTTCGGCGCCACCATCGCCGTGGGCCTGGCGGGCGGAACGCTCAAGGACTTCCTCATTGCATTCAAGGCCCTGCCCCGGGCCTTCATGGGCAAAACCCCGCAGCCGCAGGAAACCATTGACCGTGTGGTCCTGCTGGCCGAGAAGGCACGCAGCGAGGGCCTGCTGTCCCTGGAACAGGACGCTGCCGAAGTGGAGGACCCGTTCCTGCGCACCGCGCTGCAGAACATCGCTGACGGCACTGACGGCGACGAACTGCGGATGCTGCTCGAAGACGAAGTGGCCACCAAGACCGCCAGCGACAAGATCCCGGTCAAGTTCTTCAACAGCCTGGGCGGCTACGCGCCGACGGTGGGCATCATCGGCACAGTGGTGTCCCTGACCCACGTGCTGGAAAACCTCTCCACTCCGGACCACCTGGGACCGATGATTGCCACGGCCTTTGTCGCGACCCTGTGGGGCCTGCTCTCGGCCAACTTCATTTGGCTGCCGATCAGCTCCCGGCTCAAGCGCCTCGCAGATCTTGAAGCCGAAGAAATGACCCTGCTGATGGAAGGTGTCCTGGCCCTCCAGGCCGGCAGCCAGCCCCGCCTGCTGGGCGAACGCCTGCGGGCCATGGTTCCCGCCCACGCGCTGGGCACCAAGGCGGATAAGGCGGAGAAGGCCGAGAAGGTCCAGGACGCAGCGTGAGTGCCAGCAAGCGGCGCAAGCCGAAGGTCGAGGAGGAGAACCACCCGGACGAACGCTGGATGGCCTCCTACATGGACATGGTCACCGTGCTGATGTGTATGTTCATCGTCCTCTTTGCCATGTCCAGCGTGGACCAGGAGAAGTTCGATCAGCTCAAGGAATCCCTGGCCACCGGATTCGGTGCCACGGAAACCAATACGGTGGACACCGCCGTCGGCATCATTGTGCCGCCGGACAAAGTGGACAATGAGGAAATCATTGAGCCCGACGCCGCCCTGGCCGCCAAGGAAGTGGACGACCTCACGGCGCTGCAGGACGCCATCTATGCCGGGTTGCAGGAAAAAGGCCTCGAAGACGCCGTCCGGTTTGAAATGGATGAGCGGGGCCTGACCATCCGCCTGGTCAGCTCCGAAATGTTCTTCGCCCCGGATCTGGCGGACCTCACCGAAGCCGCCGCGCAGGTGCTGGACACCGTGGGCCCGGCGCTGGCACCCACCACCTACCAGGTATCCGTCGAGGGGCACACCGCCCAGGTCCGGCAGTTCGCTACCGACGCCCTGGACTGGGAGCTGTCTTCCTCACGCTCCGTCAACGTGCTGCGTTACCTCGTGGCCAAGGGCGGCGTGGCGCAGGGCCAGATCAAGGCCGTGGGCTACGGCGAATCCCGTCCCTTGACGCCGGGCACCACAACTGAGGAGCTGGCCCGCAACCGGCGGGTGGACATTGTGGTCCTGTCCGGACAGAGCGAGGACGTGAGATCGCTGATCCCTGGAATCGTGGCCGAACAGCAAGCTGCGGCGGGCAGCTGACCGCGTCCCTTACGCGCGGGCCTGCGCTGCCGATAGTCCCGGATGTGACGGTCCAAGAATCACCTCCTATAAGCACGCCCGCTAAAGCCAAACCGGTAGAGGTTTACGACTTCAGCAGGCCCACTACGTTGGCCCGCGAACATGCCCGGGTACTGGAAATGGCGTTCGATACGTTCGCCCGCCAGTGGGGAACCCAGCTCACTGCCAAGGTGCGGGTGCTCTCACAGGTAACCTCCGAGCAGGTACAGGTCCTCAGCTACGACGAATACGCCGCGTCCCTGCCGGACAACACCGGCATGGTCCTGTTCAACATGGCCGCTACCTCGGCCAAGGCCGTTATCCAGTTCCCCATGGACGCCGCACTGTCCTGGGTGGGGCATATGCTCGGCGGCACCGGGTTCCAGTCCGCACCCGAACGCAAGTTCACCCACATTGAACAGGCCCTGCTGGGCAAGATCATGGACGACGCCGTCGAGGACCTGCACTACTCCCTGGGCCACCTGCTCACGTCTCCGCTGACGCTGGCATCCGTGCAGTACAACTCCCAGTTCGCGCAGGCGGCCGCCTCCGGTGACCCGATGATCGTCGCGACCTTCGAAATGGTGGTCGGCGAAACCACTGCGCCGGCTACCGTCGCCATACCGGCAGCGGCCCTGCTGCCCCAGCTGGATCCGCTGGGCGCCCAGTCCACCCACGCCAGCCCCGCCGAACTTATCCAGGGGCAGCTGACGCACGTGCCGGTGAAGGTCTGCCTGCAGCTGGAACCCATTGTGGTGAAACCCGCCATGGTCCTTCGCCTGGCCGTGGGGGACGTCCTGAACCTTGGCCACCCCCGCCACCGTCCGCTGAACGTCACCGTTGACGGTCAGACCCTGGCCCAGGCCGCCGTAGGAGCCAGCGGGTCCCGCCTTGCCGGCAGCATCGTCAGTATCGAGGAGAAGTAGTTATGACCAGCCCCCACAGCCTGCACGCGGACGCCGTTTCCGCCCTGGTGCGCGGCCTGCCCACCCCGCTTGTCCTGGAACCTATTGCCCACAACGGTGCGGGGGTGCCGGCGTCGGAAACCGCTGCCGCGGTCACCGCCTCCTTTGTAGGCGCCGAATCCGCCGACCTGGCAGTGGTCCTGGCGAGCTCATCGCCGCTGTCCGCCATCGCCGGCACCGATTCGCCGCTGGTATCAGCCGCAGACGTCCTGCGCCCGTCGCTCGAAGCCGCCAGCGCCACCCTCGGCGTCGGCGTCCTGGGCGAGGCCCGCACGGAAGACGCGTCGGCGCTGTTCGCCGATCCCGCCAGCGTGGTGTTCGAGCTCCGTTCCGCTGAAGGCACGGCCGGCTGGTTTGCCATCAGGCTGCGGGACACCCCGTCTGTGCACGGCGGTTCCGCGGACGATTCGATCGTCGGCAAAATGGGCCGCATCAACAACATTGAGATGGCGCTGACCGTGGAGATCGGACACACGCGCATGTCCGTCCGCGACGTGCTGAACCTCGAACCCGGCCGCGTGGTGGAACTGGACCGTTCCGCGGGAGCGCCCGCTGACATCCTGCTCAACGGACGGCTCATTGCCAACGGTGAAGTGGTGGTTATCGACCAGGACTACGCCGTGCGCATCACCAAGATCCTGGACGTGGTTGAGGGGCTTAATTAGTGGACACCCTGTTTCTGGGACTGCGTGTCCTGGTTTCGCTCGGCGCCGTGCTGGGCCTGCTGTGGTGGCTGCAGCGGCGTTTCAGCAAGGTCGCCGGCACTGACCGCGGCGAGCAGGTCCCGATCCGGGTGGTCAGCCGGCAGCCCATAACTCCCAAGGCCTCCGTGGTTGTGGTGGAAACCGGCGGGCAGCGTTTCCTCCTGGGAGTCACCGAAGGTGCGGTCAATGTGCTGCACACTTCGGACCTTCCGCCTGAACCGGAAACAGCGGACGCCGCGCCGGACGCCGAGTTTGCAGCTTCCCTGCAGGCCGCAGGGGACGGCACCGCGGACGCCGCTGCGGCGCCCACCCGGCGCGCGCACCGCGCAGCCCGCGCCCTGCCCCTGACCGAACCGGTGCCGGCCAAGTCCGTCCTGGGCGGTTCCATTCTGTCGCCGGAGACCTGGCGCCAGACCGGAAACTTCCTGCGCCAGGGGCGAAAAGGGTGAGCACCGCCGTCGCCGTGCGACGCACCCGCAATGCCCTGGGCCTGGCCGCCGCGCTCCTTTTGGCCGTGGCTGCCCTGCTGCTGCTCAGCGCTGCCGCCGGCCACGCGACCACCTTTGACCCGGTGCCGCCCGTGGCGCCCACGGCTCCGGGGGCTCCCGCCGAGCCCGACGACGGCGGCGGGCTGAGCATCGACATCAACGGCCAGGACGGCGCGCCCTCCACGGCCGTGACCACGCTGATCGGCATCACGCTGCTCTCCGTGGCACCGTCGCTGCTGCTGATGCTTACGTCCTTCACCAAGATCTTCGTGGTGCTGGCGATGACGCGCAACGCCCTGTCGCTGCCGTCAATCCCGCCCAACCAGGTGCTCGCCGGGCTGGCACTGTTCCTGTCGCTGTTCATCATGGCCCCGGTCATCAGCGAGATCAACACGATTGCCGTCCAGCCCTATTTGGACGGCTCCATCAACTTCGACACCGCCATCGACACCGGTTCCGGGCCGCTGCAGCAGTTCATGCTCGCGCACACGCGCGAAGAGGACATTGCCCTGATGACCCGCGCCGCGGGGCAGGAAAACCCCGAGAGCCCCGAATCCGTGCCGCTGACTACCCTGATTCCGGCGTTTATGATCTCGGAACTGCGGGCTGCGTTCATCATCGGGTTCGTGATTTTCGTGCCGTTCCTGGTCATTGACCTGGTGGTCTCCGCCGCGCTGATGTCCATGGGCATGATGATGCTTCCCCCCGTGATGATTTCCCTGCCGTTCAAGATCCTGCTGTTCATCCTCGTGGACGGCTGGGGCCTGATCATTACCTCCCTGATCAACAGTTACCAGGGCGGCCCCTAGTGGATACAAATGCCGTCCTGGACATCGCCATGCAGGGCCTCTGGGTGGCGGCCAAGCTGTCCGCACCGGTGCTGATCACGGCGCTGGTGGTCGGTTTCGCGATTTCGCTGCTGCAGTCCATTACCCAGATCCAGGAAGTGACGCTTTCCTTCGTGCCCAAGGCCATCGCCGTGGCCATAGCCCTGCTGGTCTGTGGACACTGGATGATCTCCGAAATAGTGGCCTTCACGCACGAAATGTTCTCAAGGATTCCGTCCCTTCTCGGCGGCGGCTAGATGAACATTCCCCTTGACCAGGACTGGATCGAGGCGTTCCTGCTGGCCTCGGTCCGGATGGTGGCCTTCCTGGTCATCGCTCCGCCGTTTTCCTACAACGCCTTCCCCGCACGCGTGAAGGCCATGATCGGCCTGGGCCTGGCCTTGGCCGTGGCCCCGCAGCTCAGCCAGGGGTACAGCGCGCTGGACACCGGAGCGTTTTTCATGGCGCTGGTGCTGGAACTGCTGGTGGGGGCGCTGCTGGGCTTCCTGGTCATGGTGGTGTTTTCCGCCGTGCAGTCCGCCGGCAACCTGATCGACACCTTCGGCGGTTTCCAGCTGGCCCAGGCCTTTGACCCGCAATCCATGGTCAACGGTGCCCAATTCACCCGCATTTTCCAGATCACCGCCCTGGCGCTGCTGTTCGCCTCTGACGGCTACCAGCTGATCATCGGCGGGCTGCTGCGCAGTTTCACCGCCTTGCCGCTGGCCGGGGGAGTGGACCTGGCCGAGCCGGTCTCTGCCCTGGCCACATCCGTGTCCCAGATGTTCCTTGCCTCGGTGCAGATCGCCGGACCGCTGCTGGTGGTGCTGTTCCTGGCCGACGCCGGGCTTGGCCTGCTTACCCGCGTGGCCCCGGCGCTGAACGCATTCGCCCTGGGCTTCCCGTTGAAGATCCTGCTGACGCTGTCCCTGGCCTCGATGGTTTTCCTGGCCCTGCCGCGCATTGTTTCCTCACTGGTGTCCACCATTGTGCGTGCCGTGACGGGGGTGGGATAAATGCCGGAACAGCCCACAGGCGAACGGACCGAACAGGCTACCGAGAAACGGATGAAGGAGGTCCGGTCCAAGGGCCAGCTCTCCAAATCCGAAGACCTCACCGCGTGGGTGGGGGTAGGCATGGCGGCCCTGATGATGCCGTTCACCATTTCCCGCGGCTCCGAGGCAGCCGGGGAGGTGCTGGCCGGCGTCTCCACCATCATCGCGAACCCGGATCCCCAGGTGGCCGTGACCCTGATGAATGACGGGCTCGGCAGCATGGCCTATATCCTCGGCCCGTTGCTGGGGGTAGTGGCCGGGGCGGTACTGCTCACCGCCGCCATGCAGGGCGGCATCCATATCAAGAAGTTCAAGGGCAAATTCGAACAGTTCAATGTGCTTGCCGGGGTCAAACGCGTTTTCGGCACCCAGGCGCTCTGGAACGGCGTGAAGTCGCTTGCGAAAACAGCGGTGGTGGGCCTGGTCCTGTATGCGGTAATCCAGCAGATGATGCCGGTGCTGATGTCGGCCGGCGGGCTGCCCGTGTCCGCCGTCCTGGAAGCAGCCGGCGGCGGCACCGCCCTGCTGCTGCAGGCGGCGGTCGCCGCGGGCCTGATCCTCGCCGCGGCGGACATCTTCGTGGTGATGAAGCGCAACCGGAAACGCACCCGCATGACCAAGAAGGAAGTCAAGGACGAGAACAAGAACAGCGAAGGAGATCCGCTGGTCAAGTCCCAGCGACGCTCCCGGCAGCTGGCCATGAGCAGGAACCGCATGATGGCTGCCGTGGGGGACGCCGACGTCGTCCTCGTGAACCCCACCCACGTGGCCGTGGCCCTGAAATACGAGCCGGGCAAATCCGCGCCCCGGGTCGTGGCCAAGGGCGCCGGTGTGATTGCCGCCCGGATCCGTGAGGAAGCCGAAAAAAAGGGCGTCCCCATGGTGTCCGACATTCCGCTGGCGCGTGCCCTGCACAGCGCGTGCGAACTGAACGCCGAAATCCCGGCGGAACTCTACAACGCCGTCGCCCGCGTGCTGGCCTTCGTTATGTCCCTGAAGCGGCGCGGATCCGCTGCCGGAATGCACACCATGGCGGCCGTGCCGCCCCTACCCGTGACCACCCCACAACACCGTAAGGCCGCGCAGTGAAACGCAACCGCAACCTCTTGAAACTCGCCGTCCCCGTAGGCGTCATCGGCATCATCCTGCTGCTGGTGGTCCCCATCCCTGCGGCGCTGCTGGACGTGCTGATCATCATCAACATCCTGCTGGCCCTGGTGATCCTGCTGACCACCATGTTCGTGCGCAAGCCGCTGGACTTCTCGGTGTTCCCGTCCCTGCTGCTGGTTGCCACGCTGTTCCGGCTGGGACTGAACGTGGCCTCCACGCGCCTGGTGCTGGGCGAGGGATATGCCGGGCAGGTCATTGAAGCCTTCGGGCACGTGGCAGTGAACGGGTCCTTGATCATCGGCGCGGTGATCTTCCTGATCCTGGTGGTCATCCAGTTCGTGGTGGTCACCAAGGGTGCCGAGCGCGTGGCCGAAGTGGGGGCGCGGTTCACCCTCGATGCCATGCCCGGCAAGCAGATGGCCATTGACGCGGACCTGAATGCCGGCCTGATCACCGACACCCAGGCACGGGAACGCCGTGCCGAGGTATCCGCCGAAGCCGACTTCTACGGCGCCATGGACGGTGCCTCCAAGTTCGTCAAGGGCGACGCCATTGCCGGCCTGATCATCATCATCATCAACATCATCGGCGGCATCGCCATCGGGATGCTCCAGCGCAGTATGTCCGTTGGCGAAGCCGTCAACACCTACAGCCTGCTGACCATCGGCGACGGGCTGGTCACCCAAATCCCCGCGCTGCTGATGGCCGTCTCCACCGGCATGATCGTGACCCGCTCCAATGCCGAAGCCGATATGGGCAGCACCGCGGGGGCGCAGCTGAGCCAGTCCCGGAACGCCCTGATGGTCGCCGGCGGAGCGGCCATTGTGATGGCCCTGATCCCGGGCATGCCCAAGATGCCGTTTATTGTCATCGGCGCGCTGCTGATCTTCGCGTCGCAGCGGATCAAGAAACGGGAAGCGGCGGCGGAGGCGGAGAAGGCCAGCACCCAGGCCGCCCTGGATGCACCGGCCGCCTCGGAGACCACCGAAGACCTGATTGAGCAGATGCGGGTGCACGCCCTGGAGATCATGCTCGCTCCGGATCTGGTGGACATTGTCACCGGCGGCTCCGATGACCTGCTGGCCCGGGTCCGGGCGCTGCGCCGCAAGATCGCCATGGACCTGGGCATTGTGGTGCCGCCGGTCCGCACCCGCGACAGCGTGGACCTGCCGCTGTCCACCTACGTCATCCGGATTGCCGGAGTGGAAGCAGGCCGCGGAGAGGCGCCCTCCGGCAAGATCCTGGCCTTGGGCGACTACCTGGACGGGCTGCCCGGCACCGCCACCGTGGAACCCGTGTTCGGGCTGGCCGGAAAGTGGGTTCCCGCGGAAATGCAGCATGCCGCGGAAATGGCCGGTGCCACTGTTATCGACCGGGTATCCGTGCTTGTGACGCACCTCTCCGCGGTGATCACCGCCAACGCCGCCCGGCTGCTAACCCGCGAGGACGTGCGGGTGCTGACCGAAGGGGTGAAACAGGTGAACCCCTCGGCCGTGGATGAACTGGTGCCCGGGGTGCTGTCCCTGGCGGAAGTGCAGCGGGTGCTCCAGGGCCTGCTGGCCGAGCAGATCCCCATCAATGACCTGCCCCGGATCTATGAGTCCCTGCTGCTGCGCGCGAAGGTCTCCTCGGACCCGGAGGGCCTGATCGAAACGGCCCGCACGGCACTGGGCCCGGCCCTGGCCGCCCAGTATGTTGCCGACAACGTCCTGCGGGTCATCATGATTGACCCGTCTTTGGAACAGTCCATGCTCGAAGCGCTGCGTCCCTCGGACCAGGGCAGCCAGATCCTGCTCGACCCCGCCCGGATCGAAACCGTGCTGGCCTCGCTGCGGAACGCCGTCGCCGGAGCCGAAAATGCCGGCTTCAATGCGGTGCTGGTCTGCGCCCCGGCACTCCGCCCCGCTATCCGCCGGCTGGTGTCGGCGCAGGCGGGCGGACTGCCGGTACTGTCCTACCAGGAAGCGACAGCGGGTAATGTCAGTATCGAGACTGTAGGGGTGGTGCGTGGAACCGAGACGATTTCAGCTTGAAGGGACGTCGCTTGACGCCCTGAAAGCCCAGGTGTTTGCCGAGCATGGGCCGCGGGCGAGGATTATCGCCGCCGAGAAGGTCACCGTGGGCGGGATCGGCGGGTTCCTCTCCCGCCAGCACTATGAGGTGACGGTGGAGCTGCCGCCCAGCGGCAGGCGCCGCGCCGCCGTCGAGCCGGACCTGCCCAGCCGTGCGTCGGAACGCGCAGGCATTTCGGCGCTGCTCGAAGAAGCGGACCGGGCCGAATCCACCCTGCACTCGGCCGCACCCGCTGCTCCGTCCGTTTCTACCGGATCGCATGCCTTCGCCGAGCTGATGGACACCCTTGCAGCCAGTACCGGGGCCCCGGTGCAGGCACCTGCCGCATTCGCCCCGGCCCAGCCGCCGGCTCCCGTACCCCTGAACCGGATCCAGCTGAACCAGCTGCAGGCCGGCCAGCTCCAGGGGAACCAGCAGCCGGGCATGGCGCTGGAACCGGTCCAGCGCACCTCACTGCCCCCGGCGCCGCTCGGCGGCGCCGGGGACCTGGTCATGGTGGTCGGCCTGGGCGATGAAGCCCTGGAGGTCTGCCGGTCAATGGCGGATCTGGCCGGCAGCGGAGCGGCTGCGGTCCGGGTAGCCGGTGTGCTGGAGACGGACGGGGTGGGCCGGGCGGCGGACCGCCGGGCGGTAGCCACGGCGAGGGCCGCCGGTGTCATGGCCGGGCACGCCATTTTCCTCGCCTACGGGCTGGGTCGCTCCGGAACCGAGATGGGCCGGCACTCCACGCTGATTTCCGCTCTCGCCGCTGACCAGGTTTGGGTGGCCGTGGACGCCGGCCGCAAGCCCGAAGACACCGCCGCCTGGGTGGGCGCGGTGCGCTCCGCGGTGGTGGTGGACGCCGCCGCCGTCGAGGGCATCGACACCACCGGGACTCCCCAGTCCGTCAACTCGCTGGGCCTGCCTATCGGCTGGCTCGACGGCTGGCCGTCGCCCACGCCGGTCCTCTAGCCCGCCGCCGGGCCTCGCCGCAGGGCCGGGCCGCCAAGCCCGGAGAACCTGCCGTCCCGCGCTTCGGCGGACAGCGCCCCCGATTGCGGTAGAGTGAGCGGATGCTGGTGCTAACACGCAGGTCCGGAGAGCAGATCCTGATCGGGGATGACATTGTTATTACCGTTCTGGACTCACGCGGCGACGGCGTGCGCATCGGCATCGATGCCCCCCGCGGCGTGAAGATCCAGCGCAACGAGGTTGTGCGTGCGGTGGAAGAAGCCAACGTGGCCGCCACCGAAACCCTTCCGGGCGCCGAAGAGCGGATCAAGGCCCTGCTGGCCGGGCGGATTCCCCCGGCACCTGCTGACTGACCGGCCTTCGCTGCCGGCACCCTTTGGACAGCAGAAACCCCCACCGTTTCTTGGGGAAAACAGCGGGGGCTCCTGGTCAGTTGCCCGGGGACGGCCGGGCATATCAAGGGTCCGGAGGCTAGGCGACGCCGCGCGCTGCGCGTTTGGTGCCCAGCCCCAGGAACCGGCTGCCGGCTTTGGAACGCCGGGCAGACCCTGCGGACTCGCTCCTCGCCGTCAGGCCCGCGGTCGGGTCCTGCTGCGGGAGTCCGAAGTATTCGGGCAGGACACGGCGCTCATGGTTGCTGCAGCGGACGCCGGGGTACTGGAACCCGTTGATAATCCAACGGCCCCGGTCCTCGATCCACCTGGGCACCATGCGGCGGTTGCACTCGGTGCATACCGGTCCTACGAAGGCATCCCGCTGGACGCGCGTGTAGCGGCGGATGGTGTGGCCGCTCATTGCTGTGTCCATGCGAATTCCCTCTTTCCTCCGGCGATGGGCCGCCGGTTGTTATCCTCCCTGTGAGGCTAGGCCCGCTTCCGGCAGGAAACGGTCAAGCCCGGCACAAGGGCGGCCCAATTTATGCACAGTGTTTCCGCAAGGGACTGGGGGAGCGGGCTCAGCTGCGCCGTGCCGCGCGCCGCTTGCCGGCAGCAGCCGCACCTGCCGCCCCGGCAGCCAGGGCGGCGGCCAGGCCGGCCGCGCCCAACGCCGCCCCGGCGCCCGGCGCGGTGTATGCAGCGGCACCTTGGGCCGCCGTTTCCACCTCCACCCCGGCGGCCGCTCCGCCGCGCGGCATACCGTCCAGCTGGGAGGGCATCAGCATGCCGCAGGCTGCGGGCAGGGTTGCCGCCAGCGGAAGCGAAGGATCTTCCGGACTGGTTTTCTGCTGTGCCGCTGCCGGCAGGAGCGCCGGATCCACGCCGTGCATTTCCACGGCCGCGGTTCCGGCCTGCAGGGCTGCCATGGTTTCCGGATCCAGCATGACGGTCCGCTCGTAGCTGTAACTTCCGCCGCCCGGGAACCGGTCGACGGCGACGGCGGACGCCGGGCTGGTGTCTCCGGAGATGGTCAGGGACGTGCTGATGTGCCCGGTCAGGGGAGCGCCTTCGGGCGAGCTGACGACGCCGTCGCCGTCGGAATCCGATTCCGGACCGGCACACACGCCCTGCCCGCCGACATGGATGTGCTGGGTGTGCGGGAAGGGTGCGCCGCGCCAGGTTTCGGCGGCGCCGGTGACGGACATGTGCACCGTGGCCTCGCTGCCGTGGACCTCGACCATCACGCTGCCGCTGGTGCCGCTGTTGTTGGCCGGTGCCAGTTCCGCCTGCCAGGTGCCGTCTTCGGCGGCCGCAGGGCCGGCAGCGACAACAAGGGCGCCGAGCACGGCCGCCGGAATGAGGAGCAGTTTTCGGGTTTTCATGGGAGGGACCTCTCGCCAAAATGGGTGATTTCGCTTGTTACCCCCGGGCAGAAACTGTAAAGCGCTGCCCCTTCGGCGAGGAACATGCACGGGGGCCGACGGCAGCCCCGGGAGCGAAATGGTTCGGCGCCGGAACCGATCATGCGCCCGCCCCGCGGATAGGCGGCGGACTGCTTGTTCCGCTGCGGGTTTTATGCAGGCACGCAAAAGCCCCCGGCACCAACAGGTGCCGGGGGCTTAGTGGAGCCTCCTGCCAGAATCGAACTGGCGACCTTCTCATTACGAGTGAGACGCTCTACCAACTGAGCTAAGGAGGCGGGCTTCAGCTGTCCGTTGCCGGGCAGAATCCACAAGGAACTACTTTATACGCACCTTCGGTGCGGGTCAAAATGGCTGCCTGCCGCGCTCCGGAACCCGGGCACGGGATCAGCTGCAAACCAGGTCCTCCTCGGGCACCGTGCCGTCCACAAAGTAGTCATCCACCACGTCTTCCACGCACTGGCTGCCCCGCCCGTAAGCCGTGTGGCCTTCACCTTCCCAGGTCACCAGCACGGCGGAGTCCATCTGCGCAGCCAGTGCCTGCGCCCATTCGTACGGGGTGGCCGGGTCGCCGGTGGTGCCGATCACCAGGAGGTCCGCGGCACCGGCGGCCTTGATCGGATGCGGCTCGTTGACCGGTGCATGCGGCCACACCTCGCAGGTGATGCCGCCGTAGGCAAGGTACTTGCCAATGGTGGGGGAGGCTGCCTCAAGGTCCCGGGCGTCCGCGGCCATCTGCGCGTCGTCGCTGACCATGGGGTAGTCCAGGCAGTTGACTGCGCTGAAGGCCACGGTGCTGTTGGACTTGTAGTGCCCGTCCTCGTCCCGGTCTGCGCTGATGTCCGCAAGCCGGAGCATCATGGTGGGATCGCCGTCCTTGAGTGCACCCTCCAGTGCCTGGGACAGCACCGGCCAGTTGGCGTCGTCGTAGAGGGGAAGGATGAAGCCGCTAACGAACGTGGAGACGGTGACTACGCGGCCGTCCGCCGCCGTCATCGGGCTGGCTTCAACCGAGGCCAGCAGCTCCTGGATGGTCTGGACCGCCTGGTCGGGGGTGCCTTCAAGCGGACAGTTCCGGCCGGTCAGGCAGTCCTGAACATACGCGCGGATGGCCTTCTCGAACGCGGCCGCCTGGCCCAGGGTCACTTCCTCGTTGCTGGAGGACGGGTCCAGGGCGCCGTCGAGCACCAGCCGGCCCACGTTCCCGGGGAACAACTCGGCGTAGGTGGCGCCGAGGAAGGTGCCGTAGGAGAACCCCAGATAGTTCAGCTTTTGATCGCCGACGACGGCGCGCAGCACGTCCATGTCGCGGGCGGCGCTGGCGGTGTCCACAAAGCCGAGCAGATCGCCGGTTTCGGCAGCGCAGGCATCCGCCAAGGCCTTGGCGCTCAGCCGTGCCTCTTCCAGTCCCTCCGGGGTGCCGGGGTCGACGTACTCGGCGCGTGCCGCGTCCATTTCCTCATCATCCAGGCACTTCACGGGCGAGGAGCGGCCAACGCCGCGGGGGTCGAAGCCCAGCACGTTGTAGTTCTCCCGCAGCCGGTCGCTGGCCACCTGGTCCAGGGACTGGCGGACAAAGTCGTATCCGGAACCGCCGGGACCACCCGGGTTGATGAGAATGGTGCCCTCGGCCTCACCGTCGGCGCTGGCCATGATGGTGGACAGCTCCAACGTGCCGGCACCGGGATCTTCATAGTCCATTGGCACCGTGACGGTTGCGCAGCGGAAGTCCCCTTCGCACTCCTCCCAGGCCACTTCCTGGCTGTAGAACTCCTGCAGCTCTTCGGGCACATCGCCGATGATGTCCGCTGACGCCGTCGTCGCCGATTCCGCGGGCCCGGGCTCCGCCGCCCCGGGGTCCGTCCCGTCTCCGGGAGTGCAGGCGGTGGCAGCAGCCAGCAGCAGCGCCGAGACGGCCGCGGCGGCCATCCGCGGAAAGCGGCGGCGGGCAGTGGCGGTAGTCATTTCTTACTCCTGGTGCGGCTCGGCCTGCGGCGTCCGAAGGCTGGCGGAAGAGGGCGGGAAGGTCCTGCTGTGGACATTACAGCAGGCTCACGGTCATCGCCTCGATGGCCAGCAGCGGCGCCACATTGGTGGTCACCAGACGGCGGCGGACGGTGTTGATCTCTTCCATCCGCATCAGGGTCTGCTCCGGGGACCCGTAGGCGGCGAACTCGTCCAGCTCGCGGCGCATCGCCTCGTTCACCAGCGGTCCGCGGCTGCCGATCTGGATCATCAGCACATCGCGGTAGAAGGACAGCAGGTCCGTCAGCGCCCGGTCGAAGTAGTCGTTCTTGGACCGTTTCGCGCGGCGCACCTGGTCCTCTTCCAGCCGCTTCACCTGGCTGCGCAGCGACGGCGGCAGGGTCCCGCCCTCGGGTGCGCCCAGGGAGGCAAGCAGGGCCTGCTTCTCTGCAGCGTCACGTTCTTCGAAGGAACTGGCGGCTTCCGCCTCGGCCAGGGACACCAGGTCAGCGGCCGCCTTCATGGCTCCGGAGACATTCCGCAGCGACAGCGGCAGCCGCACAATGCTCTCCCGGCGGCTGCGGGCACCTTCGTCCGTGGCCAGGCGCTTGGCCACACCGACATGGCTCTGCGCGGCGCGGGCGGCGTTCATAGCAACCTCCGGGGCGATCCCGTCGCGGCGGATCAGCAGCTGCGCGACATCTTCCACCGGGGGCAGCCGCAGGCCCACCGGGCGGCACCGGGAGCGGATGGTCACCAGGACGTCTCCGGGGCTGGGGGCGCACAGCAGCCAGATGGTGCGCGGCGGCGGCTCCTCGATGGCTTTGAGCAGCACGTTGGTGCTGCGTTCCTGCATCCGGTCCGCGTCTTCCACGATGATGACCCGCCAGCGGCCGGTGGACGGCTTGTCCTGGGCCTTGCGCACCAGGTCACGCGCCTCGTCAATGCTGATGGTGACTTTCTCCGTGGTCACGGACGTGACGTCGGCATGGGACCCGGCCAGCACGGTCACACATGCCTTGCACTTTCCGCATCCGCGCAGGGAAAGGTCTTCCTGCTCACAGACCAGGGCGGCGGCGAAGGCGCGGGCGGCATTGGAGCGGCCGGAACCGGGCGGGCCGGTGAACAGCCAGGCGTGGTTCGGGCGGGGCTCGGCGGCGCCTCGGCGCAGCTGCTCCACCACCGGGTCCTGCCCCTGCAGGTCATCCCACACACTCACGGCAGCAGCTTTTCCACGCGGCGGAGTATGGCCTCGGCCAGTTCGTCCCTGGGGCGGCCGGCGTCGAGCACCAGGTACCGGCCCGGCTCGGCCTGCGCGGTTTCCAGGAAGGCGCGGCGGATCTGCAGGTGGAAGGCGTCCGGCTCGGACTCGAGCCGGTCTTCGGTGCCCTGCCCCGCCGTCCGCCGGTCCCGCCCGCGTTCGGGTTCGACGTCGAGCAGGACGGTCAGGTCCGGTTCCAGTCCGCCGGTGGCCCAGTTGTTCAGGCTGCGCACGGTGTCGGTGCCCAGCCCCCGGCCGGCGCCCTGGTAGGCCACCGAGCTGTCAATGTACCGGTCGCACACCACCACGGTTCCGGCGGCCAGCGCGGGGGCAATCACCTGCTGCACATGGGCGGCCCGGGAGGCGGCGAAGATGAGCGCTTCGGTGCGGGCGTCGATTTCTCCGTTGCCGTGCTCCAGGACCAGTGTGCGCAACGCCTCGCCCACCGGGGTGCCGCCGGGTTCGCGGGTGCGTAGGACGCAGTGCCCGGCGCGTTCCAGGGCCTCGGTCAGCCGCTGCGCCTGCGTGGACTTCCCGGCGCCGTCTCCGCCCTCCATGGCAATGAACAGGCCGCGGGTTTCGGGGAGATTAGAATTGCTCACCCGCCTAGCCTACCTAGTCCGGCTGGGAGCCCATGCAGCACTTTCGCACCGCATCCGGTAGGCGGAGGGGACGCTCCGCCGGACTAGGCTGATCCCTATGAGCCCCTACTCCCCGCACGGACCAGCTGTTTCCCCCGATACCCTCGTTGTCTCGGCCGGCCGGCCGGTGCGCGAGCACGATGCGCCGGTGAACCCGCCCATAGTGCTCTCCTCCACCTACTTCGGCACCGGCAGCCCCGTTGCGGGCGAGCGCGGGTACGGCCGGTATTCCAACCCGACCTGGGACCCGTTCGAAGAGGCGCTGGGCGAACTGGAGGGTGCCGCCCTGCCCGCCCTGGTCTACGGGTCCGGCCTGGCTGCGGTGATGGCCGCCCTGTCCCTGGTTCCGGCAGGCGGGGTGGTGGTGATGCCCCGGCACAGCTACCAGGGTTCGCTGCTGCTGGCAGCCGAGGAAGCCGCGAACGGCCGCTTCTCGGTGCGGACCGTGGACATCGCCGACACCCGGGAGGTGATTGCGCAGCTCGACGGCGCCGCCATGCTGTGGATCGAAAGCCCCACCAACCCCATGCTCGAAGTCGCCGACATTCCGGTGCTGGCCGCAGCGGCCCGCGACGCCGGGGCGCTGGTGGTTGCCGACAACACCTTCGCCACGCCCCTGGTGACCCGCCCGCTCCTGCTGGGCGCCGACGTCGTGGTCCACTCCGTGACCAAGTACCTGGCCGGGCACTCCGACGTGGTCCTGGGCGCTGCGGCCACCTCCGATCCCGGGCTCCGGGACCAGCTGCTCCGATACCGGTCCCTGCACGGCGCCGTCGCCGGACCGTTCGAAGTGTGGCTGGCCCTGCGCGGGCTGCGCACGCTGGCACTGCGGATCGAGCGCTCGCAGGCCACCGCCATGGAACTGGCCCGGCGGCTGCGGGAGGCGCCGCAGGTGGAGAAGGTCCGCTACCCGGGATTGCCGGAAGACCCGGGGTACGCCCGGGCCCAGGCGCAGATGAACGGATTCGGCTCCGTGCTGTGCATCGAGGTGGCTGGCGGCGCGGCTGCCGCGGAAAAGGTGACCGAATCGGTACGGCTGTGGCTGCCGGCCACGTCCCTGGGCGGGGTCGAGTCGCTGATCGAACGGCGGCGCCGCCAGCCCGGAGAGCCGCACACCGTTCCCGAAGGCCTGCTGCGGCTTTCCACCGGCATCGAAAACCCCGGGGACCTCTGGAACGACCTGCAACAGGCACTTACGCGGTAGGCTAGCGCTGTGGCCCTCATGTACCTGATCCAGTACTACCTCTACCTCGCGCTCGGCGTCGTCGCGCTCGCCATTGAGCTGTGGGCGTTCCTGGACTGCGTCCGGCGCAAGCCCGCAGACTTTGAACGGGCCTACAAGCGCACCAAGGGATTCTGGCTTGGCCTGACCGGCGGAGCAAGTGCCGTGGGGGTCATCGCGGTTGCCGTGCCGTCCCTGAGCCTGCTGCTGTTCCAGCTGGCCGCGGTTATTGCCGCTTCCGTGTACCTGGCCGACGTGAAGCCCGCCATCGGCAGCTCCCGCGGCAGGGGCGGCAACCAGGGACCCTACGGCCCCTGGTAAACAACCGGCCCCGGGCAACACCGGGGGACTAAGCGGGCACTAAGCGGGCCGGACGGCGTCCCACGCCACAGTGATTTCGCCCAGGCGCCACCGGGACGGACCAGTCAGCAGCGGTGCGCCGCCAGCCTTCAATGCTGCGCACATGCTGAGCCAGCGCTGCCGGTTCCCGTAGGACGCCATGGGTGCGGCTTCCTCCCATGCCCGGTCCATTGACTGCAGGAAAGCATGGATCCGTTCACCGGGAACGTTGCGGTGGATCAGTGCCTTGGGCAGGCGCTCAGCCACGTCGGAGGGCCGCTCGAAGGCGCCGAACCGCAGCGAAATGCTCAGCGAAACCGGCCCCCCGGCATCAAGTTCCACCCAGGTGGCCCGGCGGCCTATCTCGTCGCAGGTGCCGTCAATGAAAATGCCGCCGGGCGCCAGGCGGGAGCACACCATGTCCCAGTACTGCGCATAGTCCTCTTCCGCATACTGGCGCAGCACGTTGAACGCCCGGACCATCACCGGCCGGCGTCCGTCCACGGGCAGCTCGAACCCGCCCTGCCGGAAGCTCAGCCCCTCCCGTTCCAGCGGTTTGGCGGCCAGCACGCGGGCAGGATCGATTTCGATGCCCATCACCTCGACGTCGGCACGGATGCGGCCGAGCCGGCCATGCAGCTCGACGGCGGTGGTGGGTGCGGCACCGTATCCCAGATCCACGATCAGGGGGTCCGCGGCCTGGCGCAGCCGCCACTTGGCAGGCCCCGCAAGCCACCGGTCCACCCGCCTGAGCCGGTTGGGGTTTGTAGTGCCCCTGGTCACATTTCCCACGGGTTTCTGGGCTTTTTGCACCAGATAATGCTAGCCCTACTGCGGGTGCGTCCTGGACGCGGTTGCGGGCGGAAGGGGCGGCTTGGAATCCTCGGGGCAGCGTGGGGTCCGTGCAGGTGCCGCCCTCCCTGACAGGTGTGCTCTCCGATACCATGGCTTATATGACCTACAAACTGATCCTTCTGCGCCACGGGCAGAGTGAATGGAATGAAAAAAACCTCTTCACGGGCTGGGTGGACGTGGATCTGACGGACCTCGGCCGCGCAGAGGCCATCCGCGGCGGTGAGCTGCTGGTTGAGAACAACATCCTCCCGGACATCCTCTACACGTCCCGGCTCCAGCGGGCCATCAACACCGCCAACCTGGCCCTTGGCACCGCCGACCGCATCTGGATCGACGTCAAGCGCAGCTGGCGCCTGAACGAACGCCACTACGGTGCGCTGCAGGGCAAGGACAAGGCCCAGACCCTGGCCGAATACGGCGAGGAGCAGTTCATGCTCTGGCGCCGTTCCTACGACACGCCCCCGCCGCCCCTGCCGGACGACAGCGAATTCTCCCAGGCCCACGATCCGCGCTACGCGGACCTGAGTTCGGACGTGCTGCCCCGCACCGAGTGCCTCAAGGACGTGCTGGACCGCTTCCTTCCGTACTGGGAGTCGGACATCTCCAAGGACATCCGCACGGGCAAGACCGTGATGATCGCCGCACACGGCAACTCGCTGCGGGCCCTGGTCAAGCACCTGGACGGCATCAGCGACGCCGATATTGCCGCGGTGAACATTCCCACCGGCATCCCGCTGGTGTACGAACTGGATGAAAACCTCAAGCCGGTGAAGGCCGGCGGCACCTACCTCGACCCCGAGGCCGCCGCCGAGTCCATCAAGGCCGTGGCCAACCAGGGCAAAAAGAAGTAGGACTTTCGCAGGTATTGCCCGGCAGCGCTCGGGCAGTGCCGGCAAACAAACAGCAAGGGCGGTCCCGCGCGGGGCCGCCCTTGCTGTGTCCGGAGCCTGCCGCCGGTGCTAGACGCCGCTTTCGGACAGCGGCTGCCATTCTCCCGTCACCAGGTAGTTGACCTTGCGGGTCACCGAGACGCCGTGGTCGGCAAACCGTTCAAAGTAGCGGCTGGCCAGGGTGAGGTCCACCGTGCTGACCGCGGGTACATTCCAGTCGGCGGAGGCGATGGACTTGAAGACCCCTGCATGCAGCTCGTTGATCCGCGTGTTGGCGGCGTAGATGTCCTTGCTCAGTTCCAAGTTGCGGGTTTCCAGCAAATCTGTGAGCCGTTCGGAAATGCGGATGTCCAGCCGGGCCATTTCCCGGAACGTTTCCACCATCGCCTCCGGCACTACGTTGGCCGGGTAGCGCAGCCGGGCCAGCTGGGCCACGTGCCGTGCAAGGTCGCCCATCCGCTCCAGCGACGCACTCATACGCAGCGAGCCCACAATCATCCGCAGGTCACTGGCAACGGGACCCTGCAGGGCCAGGACGTCGATGGCCCGCTCGTCCAGGTCGTTCTGCAGGAAATCGATGCGTGCGTCGGCGGCAATAACATCCTGCGCCAGTTCAATATCGGCGCCCTCGAAGGCAAGGGTGGCTTTCTGCATCGCCTCCGTCACAAGCTGCGATATCTGGGTCAGTTCTTCACCGATCTGGTGAAGTTCGGCCTGGAAAACCTTGCGCACTGAAGCGTCCTCTCGAAAGCGGTGGTTTCTGCGAAAAAATGCGGGGGCGGTACGGCCACGCCGCTCCTGCAGGATGTCAGCCCGGGGTTAACCGCACGGACCCCTTAGATGAACGTTAGTTTAACTAATCGGCCAAAGCCATCAGGAATCGTTCCGGCCGGGAATCGCGTGCCTAAGCTAGGAAGGTGAATCCTGTACTGCTGGCGCTGCTGGCCGGAGCGCTCGGCCTGGCCGTTGGTGCCTTCGGTGTCCTCGCCTACGAAGTGAGCCAGCGGAAGCGCCGGGAATTGGCCGATGTTTCGGAACCCACGGTGCCCGAGGGCGCGGCGGAGGTCCTGGGCGTCATCGGACGTGCCTATATCGTGGCCGACGCCGTTGACGGTGTGGTCCGGGCCAGTCCCGGTGCGTACGCTTTCGGCCTGGTGCGCGGGCACACCATGGTCAACGACAGCCTGCTGGCCATGTGCGCCCGGGTTCGGCGTGACGGCGTCATCGAGGAGGCGCGGCTGGAACTGCCCCGCGGCCCGCTGGGGGAAGGGGCGCTGATCCTGCAGGTGCGCGTTGCCACTGTGGGGGAGGAATATGTCCTGATCCTCGCTGACGACCGCACCGAAATCACCCGCACGGAGGAAGTGCGCAATGATTTCGTCGCCAACGTCTCGCACGAGTTGAAGACCCCGGTGGGTGCCATCTCGCTGCTGTCTGAAGCGCTCGACGACGCCGCGGGAGACGAGGAAGCGGTCCGCCGGTTCGCGGGGCGGATGCACCGCGAGTCCAGCCGCCTGACCGCCCTGGTGCAGGACATCATTGAGTTGTCCCGGCTGCAGAGCACCGACATTGTGGACCGGGCGAAACCAGTGGACGTGAACCGCGTCCTGGAAGACGCCGTCGAAGCGAACCGGTCCAACGCGGAGAACAAGAACATTGAGGTGGTCCTGGGTGGGAAGTCCGACGCCGCCGTTTTCGGCGATGCCCAAATGCTCACCACTGCGTTCCGGAACCTGATCGACAACGCCATACGGTATTCTCCCGAGGGCAGCCGGGTGGGAATAGGCCTGCAGTCCCGGGCCGGGATGGCCCAAGTGGCGGTCACCGACCAGGGTGCCGGTATTGCTCCGGAGGAACAGGAACGGATATTCGAACGGTTCTACCGCATTGACGCCGCACGTTCCCGCCATACCGGCGGCACCGGGCTCGGCCTGAGCATCGTCAAGCACGTGGTGGCCAACCACGGCGGCGAGGTGGACCTGTGGTCCAGGCTCGGGCACGGATCAACCTTTACCGTGCGGCTTCCGGAAATGGACATAGCCGATACAAATGAATCGAAGCAGGGAGCAACCGCTTGACCCGGATCTTGATTGTCGAAGACGAGGAGTCCTTCAGCGACCCCCTCTCCTATCTGCTGGAGCGGGAGGGATTCGACGTTGATGTGGTGGACAACGGGACGGACGCCATCGCCGTCTATGAACAGTCCGGCGCGGACCTGCTCCTGCTGGACCTGATGCTGCCGGGGCTTTCCGGCACCGAGGTCTGCCGCCGGATCCGCCAGCGTTCCGACGTGCCGGTGATTATGCTGACCGCCCGTGATTCGGAGATTGACAAGGTGGTGGGACTTGAGATCGGTGCGGATGACTACGTAACCAAGCCTTATTCCTCCCGTGAACTGCTGGCCCGGGTCCGGGCCGTCCTGCGCCGGCGCGGTGAGGCTGCCGATTCAGGCGGCGCGGCACTGGAGGCAGGACCGGTTCGGATGGATATTGACCGGCATGTGGTGCAGGTCAACGGTGCCGGTGTGCAGCTGCCGCTGAAGGAGTTCGAGCTGTTGGAATTGCTGCTGCGAAACTCCGGCAGGGTGCTGACCCGCGGACAGCTGATCGAGCGGGTGTGGGGAGCCGATTACGTGGGCGACACCAAAACCCTGGACGTACATGTGAAGAGGCTGCGGGCCAAGATCGAGGATGACTCCTCGGCGCCGCGGCACCTGGTGACCGTCCGCGGGCTGGGCTACAAGTTCGAGGCCTGAACCCAGGGGTCGAACCGGCACCGACGCGCGGGAAACAACGAAGGGGGCCGGTGCCGAAGCGCCGGCCCCCTTCGGGGAATGGAATGTCCTAGCCGTTGGAGGGGCTGGTCGGTGCCGTTCCCGTCTCGCTGTTGGTGTCTGTGCCTGCGTCGGTGGCCTCGTCCGAGGGAACCACGGAGGGTGACTCCGACGGCGTGGGGGAGGGCAGGTACTGCTGGTAGAACGGCTGGTCGCCGTTGACCACGGGAATGTTCAGGCCGGTCTTCTCAGCGCCCATCTGCAGCTGGGCGTCGATGCCGTCACCGGCGGGAACTTCGACGGCACTGACGGTCACTCGCTCGGGGGATTCCTCCTCGAAAACGACCTTGTCTCCGGCCGGAAGGTTCCACGTCAGCGTGGAGCCGCCCACGGCAAGCGTGAAGGACTGGGAGTTCGAGGAATCGTTCAGGACGGTGCCGATCAGCCGGCCCGGATCACCGTTGCCGTTGCTGACCACCAACAGGTTGCGCAACTGCAGGTCGCCCACGTTCTCGACAATGCCGTCCGAGGGGGAGTACTCGCGGGTGGTTGCCTGTTCGTTCACAGCGCTGCAACCTGCCGTGCCCAGCATGCCCAGCGCGATGACGCCGGCCGCAGCGGCGCGGCGGACCCGGTTCTTGGGTGTGAATCTCACAGCACAAACTCCTGAAGTATTACGGTCTACAGACCTGAGGCTATCTTTGGTGCCTAGCCTATCGGCTAAACGGGGAAAAACTGGATTCCGAGGTCGGTTCCGGAGGGTGCGGCAGGCGCATCAAACTACCTGCAAGAGGCGGAATACTACCCACCCGGGACGCCAAGAGGTACCTGACCTGCGAAAACTCTACTCGGCGTGTCGCATCTCTGGTAAACTGAGGGCCGGGAAAGGGGAAAGACCACATGGTTTTTGAGGTTGGCGAAACAGTTGTTTACCCTCACCACGGTGCCGCGAAGATCGAAGAGATCAAGATGCGAACCATCAAGGGCGAAGAGAAAATGTATCTCAAGCTTAAGGTGGCCCAGGGTGATCTGACCATTGAAGTACCGGCTGAGAACGTCGACCTCGTTGGGGTGCGCGATGTAGTGGGCAAGGAAGGCTTGGAGCACGTCTTTGACGTACTGCGGGCCGAGCTCACTGAAGAGCCCACTAACTGGTCGCGCCGGTACAAGGCAAACCTGGAAAAGCTCGCGTCAGGTGATGTTGTCAAGGTAGCGGAGGTCGTCCGCGATCTCTGGCGCCGGGACCATGACCGCGGGCTGTCTGCAGGCGAGAAGCGAATGCTCGCCAAGGCACGCCAGATTCTTATTTCGGAACTGGCACTTGCTGAAAAAACGGATGAAGACCAGGCGGCAGTTGTGCTTGACGAGGTACTCGCAAGCTAGGCTACCGATTCATTTTCCTGCAATTGCCGGTCCTTCGGGGCCGGCAATTGTTGTTTTCCGGCCGTTTTCCGCCGCTAAGGTGGAACGGTGTCCCCATCATTTTCCTCCCCACGGCGCATCGGCGTTGTTGTTGTAGCCGGCGGTTCCGGCCAGCGCCTGGGCTACGGCATCCCCAAGGCAGCTGTTCCGCTCGCCGGTGAGCCGATGCTCGCCCACACCCTGCGTGCAGTATCTGCCGCAGGCATCGCCTCCGCGGTTGTGGTTGCCGTGCCTGCCGGCGACACCGTGATGCGCGGCATCTGCGCCGCCCCCGAGTTCACCGCCCCCGGATGCCCGGACCTCCGGGCCGTCGACGGCGGAGCCAGCCGGCCCGAATCGGTGCGTGCCGCGCTGGCAGTACTGCCGCAGGACCTAGACGCCGTCCTGGTCCACGATGCCGCCCGGGCGCTGACACCTCCGGAGGTTTTCCTGCGGGTAGCTGCCGCACTGGCGGACGGCGCGCAGGCAGTCATCCCCGCTGTGCCCGTGGTGGACACCATCAAGGACACCGAGCCCGTCCAACCGGCTGCCGGCGCGGGGGCCGCCCGCCGCGTCACCGGTACCCCGGACCGCTCCCGGCTGCGCGCCGTCCAGACACCGCAGGGTTTCGAGGCCGCCCTGCTCCGCAGGGCCCACGACGCCGCACTGTCCTTCGACGAGGCGCAGGCTGCCTCCGTGACGGACGACGCCATGCTGGCCGAATCCCTGGGTGTCGAGGTCTACGTGGTCGAAGGCTCCCAACTGTCCCTGAAAATCACCACCCCGCTGGACATGGTGCTCGCAGAAGCGATCCTTTCCGGCGGCTACCGGCATCCGGAGAACTGACATGAGCATGCCCCGCACCGGAATTGGCGTGGATGTCCACGCCTTCACCCCCGAATCCGCGCCCCGGCCGCTGTGGGTTGCGGGCCTGCACTGGGAGGATGAACGCGGCCTGGCCGGCCACTCCGACGGCGATCCGGTGGCGCACGCCGCAGCGGACGCGCTGTTCTCCGCTGCCGGCCTGGGTGACCTGGGCACGCATTTCGGCACCGATCGCCCCGAATATGCCGGCGCCGCGGGTGTGGTGCTGCTCCGCGAGGCGGCACGGATCGTGCGCGAGGCCGGGTTCGAGATCGGCAACATCGCCGTGCAGTTGATCGGCAACCGCCCCAAGTTCAGCCCCCGCAGGGCCGAAGCCGAAGCGGTCCTCAGTACGGCGGCCGGTGCACCCGTCAGCGTCTCCGCCACCACCACCGACGGACTGGGTTTCACCGGCCGGGGCGAGGGAATCGCCGCCGTGGCCACCGCCGTCGTCGCCTCCGCAACCCGCTGACCCCCAGCCAATCCGGGACCCGGGCACGGGCGGTTTCGGCTAGCCTAGAGCAGTGAGCTTGAGATTCTATGACACGGCGACAGCGCAGGTCCGGGACTTCGTTCCCCTGGTGGAGGGAAAGGCCAGCCTCTACTACTGCGGTGCCACCGTGCAGGGACTCCCGCACGTAGGGCACATCCGTTCCGCCATCGCCTTTGACCAGCTCACCCGCTGGCTGCGGTACCGCGGCCTGCAGGTCACCGTGGTGCGCAATGTGACGGATATTGACGACAAGATCCTGGCCAAGGCCGCCGATTCCGTCGGCGCGGACCCGGCCCCCGGCGTGGTACCGGACGAGCCGTGGTGGGCGCTGGCGTACCGCTTCGAGCAGGAATTCGCCCGGGCCTATGACACCCTCGGCGTGCAGCGGCCCACCTATGAACCGCGCGCCACCGGGCATATCCCGGAAATGCACGCCTTGATCGCCACGCTGATCGAGCGCGGCCACGCCTATCCGGCCCTGGATGACTCCGGCGACGTGTACTTCGACGTGCGCTCCTGGGAAAAATACGGGTCCCTGACCCACCAGAGCATCGAGGACATGCAGGCTGCGCCCGACGCCGGACCCCGCGGCAAGCGCGACCCCCGGGACTTCGCGCTGTGGAAGGGGCATAAAGAGGGTGAGCCGGACACGGCCGCATGGGACAGCCCGTGGGGCCGCGGCCGGCCCGGCTGGCACCTGGAGTGCTCTGCCATGGTCACCAAATACCTCGGCACCGAGTTCGACATCCACGGCGGCGGACTGGACCTGCGGTTCCCGCACCACGAAAACGAGATGGCCCAGTCCCAGGCCGCGGGCCACGGCTTCGCCAACTTCTGGATGCACAACGGCATGGTCACCTTCGAGGGCGAAAAGATGTCCAAATCCATCGGCAACACCGTCAGCCCGGCTCAAATGCTGGAGGCGGCCAGCCCGCGGGTGGTCCGCTACTACCTTGGCCAGGCCCACTACCGTTCCGTGCTGGACTACCGGCCCACCTCCCTGCAGGAGGCCGCTGCCGCCGTCGAGCGCATCGACGGGTTTATCGCCAAGGCAGCCGCCAAGGCAGCCGCGGCTGATGCCGGGCCACAGGCCGTTCCCGAGGCGTTCGCTGCGGCAATGGATGATGACTTGAACGTGCCGCAGGCCCTGGCCGTGCTGCATGAGACGGTGCGTGCCGGGAACACGGCACTGGCCGAAAACGACGCCGACGCCGCCGGGCAGGCGCTCCGCGCCGTCCTGGCGATGACATCCGTCCTGGGACTGGACGATGCCCGTGAGGCCGAGTCGTCGTCGCCCGCCGACGCCGCCCTGGACGCCCTGGTGCAGGACCGCCTGGCCGAGCGGCGGCAGGCCCGGGCGGAGAAGGACTGGGCCCGCGCCGACGCGATCCGTGACGCGCTGGCCGCGGTGGGCATCACTGTGGAGGACACTGCCGACGGCGCGTCCTGGAGCTTCGCCTGAGCCGAACCCCCGGACCCGGGAGCGGGTGTCCTGCAGCCCGGCCGGACACTGCGTAAACTGAAAGGGAATGCTTTCTTCTAGTAAAGGTGTAACCGATGGCCAACAATGGACGTCCCGGCGCAATGCGCAAAGCCAAGAAGGGCCCCAGCGGCGGTACCGGCGGGCTCGGCCGCAAGGCCCTCGAGGGCAAGGGCCCCACACCCAAGGCTGAAGACCGCCCCTACCACAAGGCGTTCAAGAACAAGCAGCTTTCCGAGCGCTCCGCTGCCAAGCGCGGCGACTCCCGCGCCGGCGGCCGCAGCGGCACCAACGTCCGCGGCAAGGTCGCCGAAGAGGTCGTCACCGGCCGCAACTCCGTGGTGGAAGCCCTGCGTGCCGGCATCCCCGCCAAGGCCCTCCACGTTGCCGTCCGCATCGACATGGACGACCGTGTCCGCGAATCCCTGAAAATGGCCGCCGAACGCGGCCTGCCGGTGATGGAAACGCACAAGCCGGAACTGGACCGCATGACCAACGAGGCCGTGCACCAGGGCCTGGTCCTGCAGATCCCGCCGTACGAATACGCTGATCCCACGGACCTTGCCTCCGAAACCATCGAGGCTTGGAAGAAGGGGCACATCCGCAACGCGCCGCTCTTCGTGGCCCTGGACGGAATCACGGATCCCCGCAACCTCGGCGCGATCATCCGCTCCGCTTCCGCCTTCAGCGCGCACGGCGTGATCGTGCCCGAGCGGCGTGCCGTGGGCGTCACCGCGTCGGCCTGGAAGACCAGTGCCGGTGCTGCCGTCCGCGTTCCCGTGGCCCGCGCAGGCAACCTGAACAACACCCTGAAGACGTTCAAGAAGATGGGCATCTTTGTCCTCGGACTGGACGGCGACGGCGACGTGTCACTGCCGTCGATCGTGCTGGCCAAGGAGCCGATCTGCATTGTGGTCGGCTCCGAGGGCAAGGGCCTGTCCCGCCTGGTCCGCGAGAACTGCGACCAGATCGTATCCATTCCGATCGATTCCGCCATGGAGTCGCTCAATGCCTCCATGGCTGTTGGCATTACCCTGTACGAAATTTCCCGGCAGCGCTCCGCCTAGTCCTCAGGTTCCGCCTCCGGCAGCAAAGGGCACCATGGCACACGTGATTACCGGTACCACCGCGGGCAGCGCACCGAAGCGGGACTCGCGGCCCCTTCCGCTGGGCCTCCGGCACGCGGTGCCCGGTGTGCCGGAGGTGCCCGGAACCGTCAACGTGTCCGTTTACGCTCCGGGCGTGCCCGCGCTGGACATTTACTACGAGACGGCGCCGGGCAGCTGGAAATCGGCGCCGCTCACGGATACGGTGCTGGGCATCCACCACGGCCGGGTCCTCGGGCTGCGGCCGGGCAGCCGGTACGGTTTCTGGCCGCGGGGCGCGGACCTTCCCGCGGAGCCGGGAGGGTTCCAGCTGCTGCTGGATCCCTACGGCCGCGGCATAGAGGAAGCAGACAGTGGCTCCGACCCCGTCTATTTCTCCGTTTACACGGGCTCGGCTTTCGACTGGGGTGATTCAACGCGGCCGTACACCCCGTGGCGGGACACGGTCATATACGAGGCCCATGTCCGCGGCCAGACCATGCTGCATCCCGGAATCCCCGAAGAGCTCCGCGGAACCTACGCCGGCATGGGGCACCCGGTGATGGTCCAGTACCTCCAGGACCTGGGCATCACCGCCGTGGAACTGCTGCCGGTGCACTTCCACGCCGATGAGCTGCACCTGCAGGAGCTGGGCTTGACCAACTACTGGGGGTACAACACTCTCGGTTTCTTCGCCCCGCATGCCGGGTACGCTACGGAGGCTGCCCGCCGGGCCGGTGCCCAGGCCGTGCAGGACGAGGTCAAGGCAATGGTCAAGGCCCTGCACGAAGCCGGCATCGAGGTCCTGCTGGACGTGGTCTACAACCACACCGCCGAGGGCAAGGCCGAACGGCCGGCCTTGAGTTGGCGGGGGCTGGGGGATGAAACCTACTACCGGCACGGTCCCGACGGCGGATACGTGGACACCACCGGGTGCGGCAACACGCTGGATTTCAGCGAGCCCCGTGTGGTCCAGCTGGCCCTGGATTCGCTGCGCCACTGGGTGCAGGAATACCGGGTGGACGGTTTCCGCTTCGACTTGGCACCTACGCTGTGCCGTGACGGTGACGGAAAGTTCAACCCGCGGCACCCCTTCCTGGTGGCGGTGGCGGCGGATGCCGTGCTGCAGGACGTAAAACTCATTTCCGAACCGTGGGACGTGGGCCCGGACGGATGGCAGACCGGCCGCTTCCCGCAGGGCTGGGCGGATTGGAACGACCATTTCCGCGACATCGCCCGGGATTTCTGGCTCCGGGACCAGGCGGCGCTGGCCGCCGGCGGCGAAGGCGGTTCCATGGGCCGGCTGGCCGGTGCGCTGGCCGGCTCCTCTGAACTGTTTGCCGGGTCCGGCCGCACCCCGCTGGCGTCCATCAACTTCATCACCGCCCACGACGGCTTCACCCTTGCCGACCTGACCACCTTCGAGCGCAAGCACAATGAGGCCAACGGGGAAGAGAACCGGGACGGGACCGGCGAGAACCGCAGCTACAACCACGGCGTCGAAGGGCCCACCGACGACGAGCGGATCAACGCGGGCCGCGCCCGCACCGCCCGGAATCTGATGGCCACGCTGACCCTGTCCCTGGGCGTTCCCATGCTGACTGCCGGCGACGAGACCGGACGCAGCCAGCGCGGCAACAACAACGCCTACTGCCAGGACAATGAGCTCTCCTGGCTGCACTGGGACTTCGACGACTCCGCCCGGCGGATGCTCTCGACCACCCGCACGCTCCTGCGCCTGCGCCGCGAATACCTGGCCAGGCAGCCGTACCACTTCCCGGCCGACCCGCGGCAGTCCTTCCTGCTCTGGTTCGACCAGGACGGCTTACCCATGACCCCCGAACGCTGGAATGACCCGCGCACCCGGCTGGTGCAGGTTTTGATCGGGTCCGGCGACGGGGCGCTGAACGGGTCGGTGGTGCTCAACGGCGGGCTGCACGACGTCGGGATCCGGCTGCCGGACGCCGAAGCCCTGTCAGCGGCGCGCCGGGACGCCGGCATCAGCCAGGACGCGGGAGCAGGACCCGACGGTACGGACCTGGGGTACGAACTGGTGTTTTCCACCGCCGATGTCCCGGGCGAGGCAAACCGGCACGGTGCCCGTCTGCCGGCCGGGGAGACGGACACTGTGCCCGCGAATTCCATCAGCCTCTACCGCGCCGCCTAGCCGGTCACGGACGGGCCGCGCCGGTACGGTGCCCGTCCGTGCAACACCGGCTAAGAGGCGTTGGCCACCAGCCCCAGCTCGGCCTTGGACGCCAGGCCTGAATGGGTCGGGAGCACCCGAACGGTGTAGCCGAACGGTCCGGCCTGCTCAATCCGGATGGTGCCCTTGAACATGTGCCGTCCCGAGCCCAGGTCCTCCTCCGGAGACAGTTCCTGGAGCCGGTGTCCGCTCAGGCGGTCATTTTCGGTGACCATGCCGTAGGCCACTTCCACGCTGACATCCTCGGGCCGGAGCGAACCCAGGGAGACGTAGGCCTGTACGGTCAGGCTGTCGCCGATCTGCGGGTTCTCACTGACACCCACCGAATCCACGTGCTCCACCTGCACGGTGGACCAGCCGTCCCGGACCCGGGTGATCCACAGGGCCAGTTCCTTGGCGGCGGAGTATCCCTCCGCCGTCATGGCCCGCCCCGACGAGCTTGCCGGCCGGTACAGCCGGTTCACATAGTCCTTGAGCATCCGCGCGGCGGAGACGTTCGGGCCCAGGTCCGCGAGGGTGTGCTTGACCATTTCCAGCCACTCGTGCGGCAGGGAATCGGCGGGCGGTTCGGAAGGGCCGGCCGCGCCCGCATCTGCGGGGGGCTCGGCACCGTAGAACATGGGTGCCACCGAGTTCTCCAGGAGGTCATACAGTGCTGCCGCCTCGATGTCGTCGCGCTGGTCCGCGCTGTACACCTCCCGGGTGCGGGTGCCCTTGCTGGGGTTGGCGGAGGGAATGGCCCAGCCGTTGTTGCCGTCGTACATTTCATCCCACCAGCCATCAAGGATGGACAGGTTCAGGCCGCCGTTGATGGCCGACTTCATGCCGGACGTTCCAGATGCCTCCAACGGCCGCAGCGGGTTGTTCAGCCACACGTCGCAGCCGGGGAACAGGGTCCGTGCCATGGCAATGTCGTAATTGGGCAGGAACACAATCCGGTGACGCACCGCCGGGTCGTCCGTGAAACGCACCAGGTCCTGGATCATCTTTTTGCCCTGCTCATCGGCGGGATGGGATTTGCCCGCCACCACCACCTGGATGGGCCTGGTCGGATGCAGCAGCAGTGCCTTCAGCCGGGCCGGATCCCGCAGCATCAGGGTCAGCCGCTTATAGGTGGGCACGCGTCGCGCAAAGCCGATGGTCAGCACGCCCGGGTCCAGGACGTGCTCGCTCCAGGCCAGTTCCGCGTCCGAAGCCCCCCGCTTGCGCCAGGCGTTCTTGACCCGCTGCCGCACGTCCTGCACCAGGTTGCTGCGCAGCTTCCGCCGCAGGTCCCACAGGTCCTTGTCGTCGATCTCGTATGCCCGGCCCCAGTCGCGGTCGTGGACGGTGGACACACCGAACTTTTCGCTGGCCAGGGCCGTCACCTCCGGATCAATCCAGGTGGGGACGTGCACGCCGTTGGTGACCGAGGTGATGGGCACCTCGGAGACGTCGAAGCCGGGCCAGAGGCCGGAGAACATTTCCCGGGACACTTCTCCGTGCAGTTTCGCCACGCCGTTGGCCCGCTGCGCCAGCCGCAGGCCCATCACGGCCATGTTGAACTTGGACGGGTCGCCGCCCTCATAGTTCTCCGCGCCGAGCGCCAGGATCCGGTCCGTGGGGACCGACTGGGCCAGCCCGGCACTGAAGAAATGGCGGATTTGGGCCTGCTCGAACCGGTCAATGCCGGCCGGCACCGGGGTGTGGGTCGTGAAGACCGTGGAAGCGCGGGCAACGGTCAGTGCTTCCTCCCAGGTCATGCCCTCATCCATCAGCTCCCGGATCCGTTCCACGCCCTGGAACCCGGCGTGGCCCTCGTTGCTGTGGAAGACCTCAGCCGCGGGAGCATGGGTCAGCCGCTGGAACACACGCAGCGCCTTGGCCCCGCCCATGCCCAGCAGCAGTTCCTGCTGCAGGCGGTGGTCTCCGCCGCCGCCGTAGAGCCGGTCGGTGATGCCGCGGGCGGCGTCGTCGTTGCCGATGACGTCGGAGTCCAGCAGCAGCAGCGGAACCCGCCCGACGTCGGCGCGCCAGATCTGTGCCGTCAGCTGCCGGTTGTCCGGCAGCGGAAGGGCGATTTTGGCCGGGCTGCCGTCCTCCTCCCGCAGCAGGGTCAGCGGCAGGCCGTTGGGATCCAGCACGGGGTAGGTTTCGAGCTGCCAGCCGTCCCGGGACAGCGCCTGCTTGAAGTAGCCGGCCTTGTAGAGCAGCCCGACGGCTATCAGCGGCACACCCAGGTCCGAGGCGGCCTTCAAATGATCGCCGGCCAGGATGCCCAGGCCGCCGGAGTACTGCGGCAGCACGGCGCTGATGCCGTACTCAGGGGAGAAGTAGGCAATGGACTGCGGAGCGTCCTCGCCCAGTCCCTGGTACCAGCGCGGTTCATGGAGGTATTTGTCGAGGTCTTCGCCCAGGTCCTGGATGACGGAGACCAGATGCTCATCCTGGGCAATGCGCTCAAGCTTGTCCCGGCTTACGGTGCCCAGCAGCTTCACCGGATCGCCGCCGCTGGTACGCCAGGCTTCGGGGTCCAGGCTCTCGAACAGCCGGAGCGTGGGCTGGTGCCAGGACCAGCGCAAATTCCAGGCCAGCCGCCCGAGGGGCTCAATGCTGGGAGGTAGGACAGTGCGGACGGTAAATCTGCGGATTGCCTTCACCCCGGTTAGGCTAGCGCACTTCGCGGCGGCATAAACCGGAATAACTGACAAAAGCAACGGAATTTCCCGCAGGCCTTGAAAAGCAGGTGAAACCCGGGCCCACCTGCGGCGATTCCCGCAAAAAGTACGTTGCCTTAGCATTCTGCCCAAAATCTCGCTAACGTCTAGTCTGTGACCACATCCAGCGCATTGACACCAGAAGACCTGCCGCCCAAGGACCTCCGGTTTGGCCGGATACCCGTAACCAATGTGTCCCCCGTGGTTGAGTACGGCCGTTTCCCCGCCAAAGCCGTTCCGGGCGAGGACCTGGTCATCGGTGCCACCGTATTCCGCGAAGGCCATGACCTCGTGGGTGCCAGCGCTGTGCTGTACGACCCCCAGGGCAACGTGGCCGCCCGGAACCGGATGCACCCGGTCGGCCTGGGCCTGGACCGCTGGGAAGGAATGCTTCGCCCCGCAGACACCGGGCGCTGGAGTTTCGCCGTGGAGGGTTGGGCCGACCTCTACGCCACCTGGCACCACAACGCGGAAGTGAAGATCGCCGCCGGTGTCGACGTCGAGCTGATGCTTACCGAAGGCCACCACCTGTTCGCGGCCGCCGCAGCGGAGCGCACCGGGTCCGACGCAGACGTCCTGCGGTCCGCTGCAGCAGCGCTCGCCGATACCGGACTGCCCGTCGAGGAGCGCCTGGCCGCCGCTGCCACCTCCGCAGTGACCGAAGTGCTGGACCGCGATCCCATCCGCGACCTGGTCACCAGCTCTGACCGGTTCCCGATCCTGGTGGAGCGCGAGCTTGCCGGCCGGGGCGCCTGGTACGAATTCTTCCCCCGCTCCGAAGGCGCGGTCCTTGATCCGGCCACACGGGAGTGGACTTCGGGAACCTTCCGCACGGCCGCCCGCAGCCTGCAGCGCGTGGCGGACATGCAGTTCGACGTCATCTACCTGCCGCCGGTGCACCCGATCGGCGCCAGCCACCGCAAGGGCCCGAACAACACGCTGGTCGCCGGCCCGCAGGATCCCGGATCGCCCTGGGCCATCGGCGCGGCCGAAGGCGGCCACGACGCCATCCACCCGGACCTGGGCACCTTCGAAGATTTTGATGCCTTTGTGGACACCGCCCGCGGGCTTGGGCTGGAAGTGGCCATCGACCTCGCCCTCCAAGCTTCCCCCGACCATCCCTGGGTGCAGAGCCACCCGGAATGGTTCACCACCCGCGTGGACGGCTCCATTGCCTACGCGGAGAACCCGCCGAAGAAGTACCAGGACATTTATCCCCTGAACTTCGACAATGACTACGAGGGCCTGGCGCAGGAGATCCTGCGCATCGTGCGCCTGTGGATCAGCCACGGCGTGCGGATCTTCCGCGTGGACAACCCGCACACCAAGCCGCTGCGCTTCTGGGAATGGCTGATCAGCACGGTCAATGACGAGTTCCCGGACGTCATTTTCCTGGCCGAGGCCTTCACCCGCCCGCCCATGATGCATGCCCTGGCCAAAGCCGGGTTCCAGCAGTCCTACAGCTACTTCACCTGGCGGAACTCCCGCAAGGAGATCGAGGACTACTTCACCGAGGTCTCCCATGACTCGGCGGCGTTCTTCCGTCCGAACTTCTTCGTCAACACCCCCGACATCCTCACCGAGTTCCTGCAGTACGGAGGCCCCGGCGCCTTCAAGATCCGTGCGGTGCTGGCGTCCACCGGCAGCCCGCTGTGGGGCGTCTACGCCGGCTACGAACTCTTTGAACATGTGGCCCGGCCCGGGGCGGAGGAGTACATCGACAACGAAAAGTTCGAGTACAAGCAGCGTGACTTCGCTGCCGCCGAAGCAGAGGGCCGCAGCCTGGCTCCCTACATCACCCGGCTGAACGAGATCCGCCGCAGCCATCCCGCCCTGGGCGACCTGGAGAACCTGACGGTCCACTCCAGCACCGACGAGGCGACGGTGGTCTACTCCAAGCACAAGCAGGTCCGGCCCGGTGATCCGTCCAGCAGTGACACGTTGATTATCGTGGTCAATGTGGACCCCCACAGCGCCCGCGAATCCACGGTCAGCCTCGACCTCGATGCCCTTCACCTGACCCCTGCGGACTTCAACGAAGACGGCACCTTCTGGGTGGATGACCTCATCAGCGGCCAGAGCTGGCGCTGGGGAGCCCACAACTACGTCCGACTTGACGCCCATTTTGAACCCGCGCACATCCTGTCCGTTCGGAGGAACTCCTAGTGCCCAACCCGTTTCAACTGCACGCACCCGGCTTGACCAATGATCCGCATTGGTACCGCAAGGCCGTTTTTTATGAAGTACTTGTCCGCGGCTTCGCGGATGCCAACGGGGACGGATCAGGTGACTTCAGCGGCCTGATCGAAAAACTCGACTACCTGCAGTGGCTGGGCATCGACTGCCTCTGGCTGCCGCCGTTCTTCAAGTCGCCCCTGCGCGACGGCGGCTATGACATCTCCGATTACTACGACGTCCTGGACGAGTTCGGCACCATCAGCGATTTCAAGCGCCTGGTGGCCGAAGCGCATGCGCGCGGACTCCGCGTCATCATCGACCTGCCGCTGAACCACACCTCCGACAAGCACCCCTGGTTCGAGGAGTCCCGCAATGATCCGGACGGCCCCTACGGGGACTTCTACGTCTGGTCGGACACGGATGAGAAGTACGAAGACGCCCGGATCATCTTCGTGGACACCGAGGAATCGAACTGGACCTTCGACCCGGTCCGCCGGCAGTTCTTCTGGCACCGGTTCTTCAGCCACCAGCCGGACCTGAACTTCGAGAACCCCAAGGTTGTCGAGGCGATCTTCGACGTCGTCCGGTTCTGGCTGGACCAGGGCATCGACGGGTTCCGTGCGGATGCCATCCCGTACCTGTTCGAAGAAGACGGCACGAACTGCGAGAACCTGCCCGCCACGCACCGGTTCCTCAAGGACCTGCGGACCATGGTGGATGAAAACTATCCGGGCCGGGTCATCATCGCCGAAGCCAACCAGATGCCGCACGAAGTGGTGGAGTACTTCGGCGACGAGACCGGCGACGAATGCCACATGTGCTTCCACTTCCCGATCATGCCGCGGCTGTTCTACGCGCTGCGGGACCAGAAGGCAGCCCCCATCATCCAGACCATGGAGGAAACCCCGGCCATCCCGCCGGGCGCACAGTGGGGGACCTTCCTGCGCAACCATGACGAGCTGACCCTGGAAATGGTGACCAATGAGGAACGCCAGGCCATGCTCGGCTGGTACGCCCCGGATTCGCGGATGCGGGCCAACATCGGCATCCGGCGCCGGCTGGCTCCGCTGCTGGACAACTCCCGTTCCGAAATCGAACTGATCCACGCGATGCTGCTGGCCCTGCCGGGCAGCCCGTTCCTGTACTACGGGGACGAGCTGGGCATGGGCGACAACATCTGGCTCGAAGACCGGGACTCCTCGCGCACGCCCATGCAGTGGAACCCGGACCGCAACGCCGGGTTCTCCACGGCTGATCCGGGAAAGCTGTACCTGCCCGTGGTCCAGTCGCTGGTCTACCACTACAACCACGTCAACGTGGAGGCGCAGCTGGCCAGCTCCAGCTCCCTGCTGCACTGGATCCGGCAGATGATTATGGTCCGCCGGGCCCACCCTGCCTTCGGGCTGGGATCCTACCGGAACGTGCCCACGGACGCAGAGGCAGCCCTGGCCTTCGTGCGTGAGCTTCCGGACAACAACCCGGAAGGAGAGCCGGGGGAGACGATGCTGTGCATCTTCAACCTGTCCCAGCACCCTATTTCCGCGTCCATGAAGCTGCCTGAATTTGCCAACCGCGGCCTGCGCGATGCCTTCGGCGGCACTCTCTTCCCCACCATTGGGGATGACGGGGCGCTGACCCTGACCCTGGGCAGCCATGACTTCTACTGGCTGCGCCTGCGGTCGGTGAAATCCGACACCTCTTCGCCGCAGACCGAAGCTATTCCCATGATTCCAATCTCGGAGGCCGCACGGCGATGACCCAGCTGAACCCGTCCCTGCCCGAAATCCTGACGTCCTGGCTGCCCGGCCAGCGATGGTTCCCGGCCAAGGGCCGGGATGTGCTGCTGGAACGGGTCGGCGGCATCCGCCTCGAGGATCCCGACGGCGAGGTGGGCATGGAAGTGCACCTCATCGCCGTCGTCTCCGGCGACCGCCGGGATGTGATCAGCGTGCCGGTGAGCTACCGGTCAAACGCTGCGCCCGAACTCGAAGCGTCCCTGCTGGGACGGGCGCACCACGAGGAACTGGGGGAGCGGTGGCTGTACGACGCCACCGCCGACCCGGTGTTCGTCACAGCCTGGCTTGAACTCATGCGGGCCCAGGCATCATCCCTGGACGGCCACACCCACGGTTTTGCCCAGGACGGCTTCGAGGACTGGGAGCCGTTTGTGGAACCGCTGCCCACCAAGCTGCTTAAGGGTGAACAGTCCAACACTTCGGTGGTCGTGCAGGCTCCCGAGGCACCGTTGATCGTCAAGTTCTACCGCGTTGTGGCCGCCGGCGTCAGCCCCGACGTCGAGGTCAGCGCCCGGTTGACCGAGGTCGGCTCGGTGGATGTGCCGGCAACGTACGGGTGGGTCACGGGCACCTGGAAGGATATTGCGGACGAAACGGGGGAAACCCTGCTGACCGGACACCTGTCCGTCCTGCGCGAATTTTTCCCCGGCAGCCAGGACGCCTGGCGGATCGCCTCCGCGGCAGCCCTTGAGGGCAGGGACTTCTCGGCAGAGGCCGAAGAGCTGGGGGCTGCCACCGGCCGGATCCACCAGCAGCTCGCGGCAGCTTTCGGCAGCCGTCCGCCGTCGGCGATTGAACGCGCAGAGTTCCTGTCCGCGCTCAGCGCCCGGATCCGGTGGGCTTGGAAAGAAGCCGGCGAAACAGTGGGTCCCTTCGCGGACGCCGTGGAGTACCTGCTGGAGCAGCTCGGAAACCTCCAGACCCTGCCCAACCTGCAGCGGATCCATGCCGATTACCACCTCGGCCAGGTGCTGCGCGCACCTGAGCGCGGCTGGATCGTCCTGGATTTCGAAGGGGAGCCGCTGCGGCCTGCCGCGGAACGCAGCGTTCCGGATGCCCCGCTGCGCGACGTCGTCGGAATGCTGCGCTCCATTGACTACGCAGCCGGCGTCGCCCTGATCGACGGCGCTGCCGGCGAAGATGCTGCCGGCGAAGAGTATGGAGCTGACGCCGTGCAGCGCAACGAGGCCGCCTACCGCTGGGCTGCGGCCGCCTCGGATGCGTTCCTGCGCGGTTACGAGAAGGAAACCGGCACCGCCATCAACCGCAGCGACCCGCTGTTCCTGGCCCTGTGGCTGGACAAGGCGCTGTACGAAGTTGTGTACGAGATTCGAAACCGTCCCCGCTGGGTCAGTGTGCCGGCTAAAGCCGTTCGGCAGATTCTGGCCCAGGCCGAGAACGCCATGCGTGCGGACGACGACAGCCAGGAAGAGAGCACCATGAATAAGCCCCGCAAGCCGCGGTCCGCAGCAGCCACCGCCGAACCCGAGGCTCCCGATGTTCCGGCTGCCGGCAACCCGGACACAGCAGCACCGGCCCCGGCGCCCGTACCCGTGACCGAAGACGTGCTGCAGGCCGTATCCGAAGGCCGCTATTACCAGCCGCACGCCGTTCTCGGTGCCCACGCAAACGAGTCCGGAACGGTGACCATCCGGACGCTGCGCCCGCTGGCGCAGGAAGTCGTTGCCGTGACGCCCGACGGGCGGCTGCCGCTTCGGCACGAGTACAACGGCATCTGGGTAGGCGCGCTTCAGGCAGGGACCCCCGGTACTGTGCCCGACTACCGGGTAGAGGTGACCTACGACGGCGTCGAACCCCAGGTGTTCGACGATCCCTACCGCTTCCTGCCCTCACTGGGGGATATGGACCTGCACCTGATTGGCGAAGGCCGGCACGAAAACCTGTGGACCGTTCTCGGCGCCAACCTGCACCACTACAACTCAGTACTCGGCGACATCCACGGCGTGAGCTTCGCCGTCTGGGCGCCGAATGCACAGGCAGTGCGCGTCAAGGGCGATTTCAACGGCTGGAACGGTGCCATTAACGCCATGCGCTCCCTCGGCGGATCCGGCGTCTGGGAGCTTTTCCTTCCCGGCGTCGAACCCGGTGCCCGCTACAAGTACGAAATCCTGGGCAGCGACGGCGTGTGGCGGGAAAAGGCCGACCCCATGGCCAAGGGCACCGAGGTGCCGCCCCTGACCGGATCCCGCGTGGTCGAGTCCACCTACACGTTTGAGGACGCCGAGTGGATGGAAGCGCGTGCAGCACGCGATCCGCACAACTCGCCCATGAGTGTGTACGAAGTGCACCTGGGCTCCTGGCGCCTGGGCCTGAACTACCGCGAGATGGCCGACCAGCTCGCGGAGTACGTGGCATGGCAGGGCTTCACCCACGTGGAATTCATGCCCGTGGCCGAACACCCGTTCGGCGGCTCCTGGGGCTACCAGGTCACCTCGTACTTTGCCCCCACCGCCCGTTTCGGGCATCCGGATGAGTTCCGCTACCTGGTGGACCGGCTCCACCAGGCCGGTATCGGCGTCATCCTGGACTGGGTGCCGGCACACTTCCCCAAGGACTCCTGGGCGCTGGCCAAGTTCGACGGCCAGACCCTCTACGAGCACGGCGATCCGCTGCGCGGCGAGCAGCCCGACTGGGGCACGCTGATCTTCGATTACGGACGCCGCGAAGTGCGCAACTTCCTGGTGGCCAATGCGCTTTACTGGCTCGAGGAGTTCCACATTGACGGCCTGCGCGTGGATGCCGTTGCCTCCATGCTCTACCTGGACTATTCCCGGCCTGCGGACCAGTGGCGTCCCAACGCGTTCGGCGGACGCGAAAACCTGGAAGCGATCTCCTTCCTGCAGGAGGTCAATGCAACCGCTTACAAGCGGGTTCCGGGCATCGTGATGATCGCCGAAGAGTCCACGGCTTTCCCCGGTGTCACCCGCCCCACGAGCACGGGGGGTCTCGGGTTTGGGCTGAAATGGAACATGGGCTGGATGCACGACACCCTCGAGTACATGGCCGAAGACCCGATCAACCGCGTCTACCACCATGCCAAGCTCACGTTCTCGCTGGTTTACGCGTATACCGAGAACTTCCTGCTGCCCATCAGCCATGACGAAGTAGTGCACGGCAAGGGTTCGCTGCTGCGCAAGATGCCCGGTGACCGCTGGCAGCAGCTCGCCAACCTGCGCGCCTACCTGGCCTTCCAGTGGGCGCACCCCGGCAAGCAGTTGATCTTTATGGGCACGGAGTTCGGCCAGGAAGCGGAATGGTCCGAGCAGTACGGGCTGGACTGGTACCTGACGGATACCCCGCAGCACAAGGGCATCCAGCTGATGGTGAAGCAGCTCAACGAGATTTACCGCAACACCCCTGCCCTGTCCGACCGGGACAACGAGCCCGCCGGGTTCCAGTGGATCAATGAGAACGACGGGGCGCACAACGTCCTGTCCTTCATCCGATGGGATCATCAGGGAAATCCGTTGGTCTGCGTGGCGAACTTTGCCGGCGCTCCGCACGAGAACTTCCGGTTGGGGATGCCGTGGTCGGGGGAGTGGGTTGAAGCGCTCAACACCGACGCCGCCGAGTTTGGCGGATCCGGTGTCGGCAATATGGGAGTGGTCCAGGCGGTTGAAGGGGCGTGCAACGGCCAGCCTGCCTCGGCCACCCTGACCGTCCCGCCGCTCGGTGTCCTGTACCTGATGCCCAAGCAGTAGTACTGCGCACCGGCGGTGCAGCCGGTGGGATCGGTTTCTGCCTGGCATGCGTAAGCAGCCAGGCAGAAACCGTGCTAAGCTTAATTCCCGCGCTGATCGAGAGGTTCGAACGGTTGTGAGTCTGGGGAAGCAGGTCTTCCCGCCGGTTCGCCGGATGGACAAACGCCGGTTTGACACTCACGCAGAAGCGCGGCTAAGATAGAAAAGTTGCTCCGGAGCGACGCAGAGCTTTGATCCCGATGGATCAGTCTGCTGGTGCCGGAAGCAGTCTGTTGTTTGAGAACTCAATAGTGTGCCAAGTTTATTGATACCAATTTATTTTAATTGGTTGAATCGACTGTTCCGCCCACCCCGTGGGCTGGAATGGTTTTTTTAGCTGGTTTCGAATTTAGTGCAGTGCCTGGCGGCCAATTTTCCTTGGCCCCGGCATTGTGTCTGTATGAACATTTACGGAGAGTTTGATCCTGGCTCAGGATGAACGCTGGCGGCGTGCTTAACACATGCAAGTCGAACGATGACTTCTGTGCTTGCACAGAATGATTAGTGGCGAACGGGTGAGTAACACGTGAGTAACCTGCCCTTGACTTCGGGATAAGCCTGGGAAACCGGGTCTAATACCGGATACGACGGACCACCGCATGGCGGTTCGTGGAAAGCTTTATGCGGTTTTGGATGGACTCGCGGCCTATCAGCTTGTTGGTTGGGGTAATGGCCCACCAAGGCGACGACGGGTAGCCGGCCTGAGAGGGTGACCGGCCACACTGGGACTGAGACACGGCCCAGACTCCTACGGGAGGCAGCAGTGGGGAATATTGCACAATGGGCGAAAGCCTGATGCAGCGACGCCGCGTGAGGGACGAATGCCTTCGGGTTGTAAACCTCTTTCAGCAGGGAAGAAGCGAAAGTGACGGTACCTGCAGAAGAAGCGCCGGCTAACTACGTGCCAGCAGCCGCGGTAATACGTAGGGCGCAAGCGTTATCCGGAATTATTGGGCGTAAAGAGCTCGTAGGCGGTTTGTCGCGTCTGCTGTGAAAGCCCGGGGCTCAACCCCGGGTCTGCAGTGGGTACGGGCAGACTAGAGTGATGTAGGGGAGACTGGAATTCCTGGTGTAGCGGTGAAATGCGCAGATATCAGGAGGAACACCGATGGCGAAGGCAGGTCTCTGGGCATTAACTGACGCTGAGGAGCGAAAGCATGGGGAGCGAACAGGATTAGATACCCTGGTAGTCCATGCCGTAAACGTTGGGCACTAGGTGTGGGGGACATTCCACGTTTTCCGCGCCGTAGCTAACGCATTAAGTGCCCCGCCTGGGGAGTACGGCCGCAAGGCTAAAACTCAAAGGAATTGACGGGGGCCCGCACAAGCGGCGGAGCATGCGGATTAATTCGATGCAACGCGAAGAACCTTACCAAGGCTTGACATGAACCGGTAAGACCTGGAAACAGGTCCCCCACTTGTGGCCGGTTTACAGGTGGTGCATGGTTGTCGTCAGCTCGTGTCGTGAGATGTTGGGTTAAGTCCCGCAACGAGCGCAACCCTCGTTCTATGTTGCCAGCGCGTTATGGCGGGGACTCATAGGAGACTGCCGGGGTCAACTCGGAGGAAGGTGGGGACGACGTCAAATCATCATGCCCCTTATGTCTTGGGCTTCACGCATGCTACAATGGCCGGTACAAAGGGTTGCGATACTGTGAGGTGGAGCTAATCCCAAAAAGCCGGTCTCAGTTCGGATTGAGGTCTGCAACTCGACCTCATGAAGTTGGAGTCGCTAGTAATCGCAGATCAGCAACGCTGCGGTGAATACGTTCCCGGGCCTTGTACACACCGCCCGTCAAGTCACGAAAGTTGGTAACACCCGAAGCCGGTGGCCTAACCCCTTGTGGGAGGGAGCCGTCGAAGGTGGGACCGGCGATTGGGACTAAGTCGTAACAAGGTAGCCGTACCGGAAGGTGCGGCTGGATCACCTCCTTTCTAAGGAGCACCTCGAAGCGGATGTCCTTCCACAGTGTTGGATGTGTGCTTTGCAGGAGATGCCCATGTCGGAAGCATATGTTTTCCGGTGGGTGCTCAAGGGTGGAATATCAATGGATAGGCGCCGGCATGATTGCCTGGCATCAGTGAGTACGTTCCCTTTGGGGTTCTGGAAAGCGGTGCGGGCAGGTTACCGGTTGACCGTTTGGCACACTGTTGGGTCCTGAGACAACAGGGCTGTGGGGCTTCTTCCCTCTTTGAGGGGGTGGGGGTGTTCATGGTTGTGGTTTGTTTCTGTTTGTTCCTGCGCA
>NZ_JASKLW010000013.1:0-198697 GCF_030125565.1 Arthrobacter sp. zg-Y1143
CACTAAATTCGAAACCAGCTAAAAAAACCATTCCAGCCCACGGGGTGGGCGGAACAGTCGATTCAACCAATTAAAATAAATTGGTATCAATAAACTTGGCACACTATTGAGTTCTCAAACAACAGACGCAATCCGAAAATACTCAGGAAAACAATGTTTTCCTTTTCTTCTTCGCTGCAAGGTTTTCCATCTTATTCCATTCCGGCGTTTTCCGCAATTCCCGGTTATCCTTATCGGAAGCCCCGGGAAGGCGTGTCTACCGCCGTTCCGGCCCAGCAAAAAGCCGGAGTCTTTCCTGCCGGCCCCGTGAAGGGCGCACCAGAGGAACTCTGTTTTTTGGTGGGTTTGGCCGCCATGCTTCGGGCGCTTATTTCAGCGTCCCGGCCGCGGCGACTCGTCTATCTTTGCACACCCGGCCCGGTCCTTGCAAACCGTTCCGAGGTGACCTGCCGCACGCTCCCCCGGCAGCTGCCGGGGACGCGAAGCGGAAGATCTTCGCCTCCCGAAGGAGGCAATAAAACTATACGGCGGTCACTTCAACCGTTGCAAGGTTCCGCTTGCCGCGCCGCAGCAGCAGGTACTTGCCGTGCAGCAGCTCAGCCGGGTCCACCACGGTGTCCGCATCGGCCACCTTGACGTTGTTGACATAGGCACCGCCTTCGGAAACGGTCCGGCGGGCTTCGGACTTGCTGCCCGAGAGGCCGGAGGCGACCAGCAGGTCGATGATCCCCAGCCCGTCCGCGGATACCGTCACGGCCGGCAGTTCAGCCGTGGCAGCCTTGAGGGTTGCCTCGTCCAGGTCTTTTACTTCGCCCTGGCCGAAGAGCGCGGCGGAAGCGGCAATAACCTTTTCGGTTGCCTCCGCTCCGTGGATCAGCGAAGTCACGTCGAACGCCAGGGCACGCTGCGCTTCGCGCTTATGCGGCGCTTCGGCGACCGAGCGTTCCAGCTCCTCGATCCGGGACCGGCTCATGAAGGTGAAGACCTTCAGACGGTCCACCACGTCCTTGTCCGAGGTATTGAGCCAGAACTGGTACATGGCGTACGGGCTGGTCATTTCCCCGTCGAGCCACACGGCATTGCCCTCGCTCTTGCCGAACTTGGTGCCGTCGCTGTTGGTGACCAGCGGGGTGCCCAGTGCGTGGACAGTCTTACCCTCAACCTTGCGGACCAGTTCGGTTCCGCTGGTGAGGTTGCCCCACTGATCCGAGCCGCCGGTTTCCAGCACACAGTTGTAGTTGCGGAACAGCTCCAGGTAGTCCATCCCCTGCAGCACCTGGTAGCTGAACTCGGCGTAGCTGATGCCTTCATCGGAGTTCAGGCGGGAGGAGACGATTTCCTTTTTGATCATGGTGCCCACACGGAAGTGCTTTCCGATGTCACGCAGGAAGTCGATGGCGCTCATTGGCGCCGTCCAGTCCAAGTTGTTCACCATGCGGGCGGCATTGTCACCCTCGAAGCTCAGGAAGCGCTGGACCTGGCCCTGCAGGTAGCCCACCCACTCGCTGACCGTTTCCTTGGTGTTCATGGTGCGCTCGGCCGTCGGCCGGGGATCCCCCACCAGCCCGGTGGATCCGCCCACCAGCGCCAGCGGCCGGTGTCCGGCCAACTGCAGACGGCGCATGGTCAGCAGTTGCACCAGATTGCCCAGGTGCAGGCTCGGCGCCGTCGGGTCAAACCCGCAGTAATACGTGACGGGTCCCCCGGCGAGGAGCTTTTCCAGCTCCGCCTCATCGGTGGAGACCTGGACCAGGCCCCGCCACTTGAGCTCCTGCCAGATGTTGGCAAAGGACGGATCGTTCTGCTGGGCTACAAGGCCCCGGGAGTTCACGTTTTCTGACACGCTTTCTAAATTATCAGGATTCTTCTTCGGGAATGCCTGCGGGGATACCGTTGGCGGCGATCAGGCGCAGCCGCTGGGTGGGCCGGGTCATGGCCACGTAGAGGTCTCCGACCTTGCCGGCGGCAGCCGTCAGCAGTTCCGACGGCTCGAGGATCACGACGCCGTCGAACTCCAGGCCCTTGGCCTCCCGGGGCGACGTCACCACGATGTCCTGCTCCAGGCCACCGGCACCGGAACCCACGCGCGGACCGTAGGCTTCAGTCACCGCACGCCGTACCTCCGCGAGCCGGTGATCCTCGGCAATGATTGCCAGCAATCCGCCGTCGAGCGCTTCGAGGTCTGATGGGAGGGTTTCGAGCAGGCGCTCGATGAGCCCTCCGTGGGGCACCTCATCAATGAACGGCGCCCAGCGTCCCTCACGGACGGCCTTGGGCGCGGACACCACCAGTCCGGCGGCGTTGGCCATGCGCACGGCAGCCTCGGCAATCTGCGCCGGGGTGCGGTAGTTGACCGTCAGCTCTTCCAGCGTCCACCGCTCCCCTACAAAGGGAGCCAGCGCTCCCTGCCAGGAGGTGGCGCCCGCAGCGGAGCTGGTCTGGGCGATGTCGCCCACGACGGTGAAGGACTTCAGCGGGCACCGGCGCATCAGCAGGCGCCACTGCATGGCGGACAGTTCCTGCGCCTCGTCCACCACTATGTGCCCGAAGGCCCAGGTGCGGTCGACGGCGGCACGGTCGGCGGCGGTGAGCCGCTGCTCCCCCACCGCGTTGTGGTCGGCGAGGTCCTCGGCGGACAGGATGCCATGGGCACCGGAGTCCTCGAGGAACCCCTCGGTATTCGCGATGGCGCTTTCGGCGTTGGCGAGGTCCCGCTTGCGCTGTTCTTCCCGCGCGGCGTTCTCCCGTCCGGCAGATGCGTCCAGCTCGCCCAGCAGTTCGGCGGCCTCATCCAGCAGCGGTACGTCGGACTCCGTCCACGGTGCATCCGCACTGCGGCGCAGCAGGTCCAGCTCAGCGTCGCTAAGGTCCGGTGCGGCGGCTTCGAGCTGGCCGGGCTTGCTGAACAGGTCCGAAATCAGCTTCTCCGGCGTCATGGGCATCCAGCACAGGTTCAGCGCCACGCGTACGTCGCGGGCGCTGCGCACGTCTTCGGCCAGGTACGCCCGGTCGGTGCTGTTGCCCGCTCCTGCGGACTCTTCGAGCTGTTCGGTCAGCTGCTCCGTGAGCTCACGCAGCAGGATCTTCACGAACGTTACGCGCGCCTCGTTGTGCGGCTTGCCGGTGGCACGGGCCTTGTCCCGGGCACGCTGGACCTGCCTGGGCGTCAGCGTAAGGATGGTGCCTTCGACATTGAGTTTCCGCGGACCCGCGGGCAGGCGCTGACGGTTGGCCACCGCGCGGGCCACGACGTCGGCCATATACAGCCGGCCCTTGACCTCCGCGGCAGCGGCGTCTTCCTCATGGGCGGCGCTGATGCCGGGCATCAGCTGGCCCAGGCTGGACATCACCACGCCGGTCTCGCCCAGCGAAGGCAGGACCCGCTCGATGTAGCGGATGAAGGCGTTGGAGGGGCCGACCAGCAGCACGCCGGCGGACTTCAGCCGTTCGCGGTGCGTGTACAGCAGGTACGCCGCACGGTGCAGCGCGACGGCGGTCTTGCCGGTGCCCGGCCCGCCCTGCACCACCAGCGTCCCGGCCAGGGGTGCACGGATGATGCGGTCCTGCTCGGCCTGGATGGTGCCGACGATGTCGGACATTTGGCCGGTCCGCTTGGAGTTCAGTGCCGCCAGCAGCGCGCCTTCGCCCTGCAGCGCCTGCTCGTCTTCCAGCATGGAGTAATCCAGCACGTCGTCCTCGATGGCCTGCACATCGCGGCCCTTCAGGATCAGGTGCCGGCGCCGCCGGACGCCCTGGCGTTCAAATGCGGTGGCCTGGTAGAAGGTGCCTGCCTCGGGGGCACGCCAGTCCACCATCAGCCGCTGCAGGTCCTCCGTGGACAGACCGATGCGGCCAATGTAGCGCTTCTCGCCGTCGTCGAGGTCCAGGCGCCCGAACACCAGCCGTTCATCGACGGCGTTCAGTTGCGCCAGGCGGTCCTCGTACATAGTGGCGAAGGCGTCCCGCTCGGACCGGTTCTGGTGGGAACCCGCGGAGTGGCTGCGCCGGATCGCGGCGAGCTGCTCCATCTTTTCGGCGCGCAGTTCGTCCAGCCGATGGTATAGACCGGCCACGTACTGACGCTCGTGTTCCAGCTCGTTTGAAGCTGAAGGTGTTTCAGACATGTTCGCGTTCCCTCTCGCAAAGGCAGAGCGTCAATCTTACAGTGCATTTGGACTTTTGCAGGTCACTAATGTATGCGGTTTCTCTCTCAGCTGCTGCCTGCTCCCACGCGTGTCGTGCCGGCGGCCGCGCCGGGCGCGGTTAGTAGCGGACGAGCGCGGTGACGGGGGTGTCACCTAGGCGTTCGCGGCCGCCCAGCTCGCCCAGTTCCAGCACGACGCCGAACCCGGCCACTTGCGCGCCGGCCTTGCGGATCAGGCGGGCCGCGGCCCCCAGGGTTCCGCCGGTGGCCAGCACGTCATCGAGGATGAGGACGCGGGAGCCGGCGGGCATATCGTCGCGGTGCAGTTCCAGGGTGCTCTCGCCGTACTCCATCGAGTAGCTCTCAGAGAAGACCTCGCGGGGCAGCTTCCCGGGCTTGCGGACGGTGATGACGCCCTTGCCCGAGGCATAGGCGGCAGCTGCGGCCAGGAGGAAGCCGCGCGCTTCAACGCCTGCCACGAAATCGAACTGGCCCTCGAACGGGGCGATCAGTGCGTCCACCACGCCGCGCAGCGCCGGACCGTCGGCAAACACCGGGGTGAGGTCGCGGAACACGACGCCGGGCTTGGGGTAATCGGGAATGACAGCGCCCAGGCGTTCGATGGTTTGTGCAATGGACTCGTTGTTTACCGGTTCTGCCGGGGCATCTTTCACGCGTCCACCTTACCCGCTCAGGCCCGGCGTCCCCTGACCGGACCGGCACGCTGTGGCACTTGTCTCGCGGGGATATCCGGGCAGGTTGCCGGAATAAAGGGTGCCTAAAGACAGTTGCCGACAGATAAGGGGCCCCTCACCGGGCCCCGGATTTTCGATAAGAAGTCAAGGATTGGAACATATGTCTAACCTGCACGAAGTGCTCAAGAACAAGATCGGATTCGGCACAGCCCCGCTGGGAAACATGTTCCGGGACATTCCCCAGGACGAAGCGTTGGCCACGGTTGAGGCCGCTTGGAACGCAGGCATCCGTTACTTCGACACCGCCCCGTTCTACGGCGCCGGCCTCGCAGAATCCCGGCTGGGTGAGGTCATCTCCCAGCACAACCGCGATGAGTATGTGCTGAGCACCAAAGTGGGACGGCTGATCCTGGATGAAGAAGAGGAAAAGAGCGACGGCCTCTTCAACCACGGACGCTCGAACAAGATCGCCACGGACTACACCGCCGATGCCACGCTGCGCTCCATCGAGGAAAGCCTTGCACGGCTGAAGACCGACCGGCTGGACTTCGTGTTCATCCACGACACCTCCCGGGACTTCCTCGGTGATGAGTGGGTGGCCAAGTTCAACGAGGCTCGAACCGGCGCTTTCCGCGTCCTCGCCCGGCTGCAGGATGAGGGCGTCATCAACGGCTGGGGCCTGGGTGTAAACACCACCGAGCCCATCGAGCTGGCCATGGACATGGACGAGGCCGCACCGACGATGAGCCTCTCCGCCACCCAGTACACGCTGCTGCAGCACGACCGTGCCCTGCAGCGCATGATGCCCACTGCGCAGGAAAAGGGCGTGGGCATCGTCGTCGGCGGCCCCTTCAACTCCGGTGCCCTGCTGGGCGGCGACCACTTCGACTACGGAGACATCCCCCCGGTAATCAAGCAGAAGATCGCCGCGATGACTGAGATCGCCCGGCGGCACGACGTGAGCCTGAAGGCTGCTGCCCTGCAGTTCTCCACCGCCCACCCCGCCGTAACTGCGGTCATCCCGGGTTCCAGCCGGCCCGAACGGGTCTGGGAGGATATCGCCGCGATGAAGGCTGACATCCCGGGTGCGTTCTGGGACGAGCTGCTCGAGCAGAAGCTCATTTCCGCTCACGCTCCCCTGCCCCGCTCGTAGCGGGAAGCAGCTAACCCCCTAAGGGGCAGCACCGCCGAACGGCGTCCGGGATGATTCCATCCCGGACGCCGTTATGCGTTTTGCGGATTCCCGGCCGGCGCAGCTGCTGCCGGCCGGCGCCGGGGCACTGCCGGACGGTACTTCGAGACAGTTGGATCCCCGGTCAGCCAGTACCGCCAGGGATACTCGTCTGTCCCCCCGGGGCCGCTGACGCCGACCCGCGGACCGGTGGATACCAGCTCGTCGGGCACGGGTTCGTCGGGCAGCGTGAGCCGCAGCGGATCGGCGAAGACATCTGCACCGTCCAGTGGCCGTGCTATCCCCAGGGCCTGGGCGAGCCGGGCCGGGCCGCGCGCCAGATCCAGGTGCGTGCGCGGGTTCCCGCGCCGCAGCGCCGCCGCCTCGGCCCCCTCGACCACCTCACCGGCACGCAGCAGCAGCCCGGTCGCGAAGCCTTCGGTGCCGCAGACCACGTTGGCGCAGTAATGCATGCCGTAGGTGAGGTAGACGTACAGGTGCCCGGCCGGCCCGAACATGGTGGCGTTCCGTGCGGTCTGTCCACGGAAGGCGTGCGAGCCGGGGTCCACGTCGCCCATGTAGGCCTCAACCTCGGTAATGCGCACGCTCACGCGCTCTCCGTCGACGTCGTGGGTCAGCACCGCCCCCAGCAGGTGGCGTGCCGCTTCGGTGGCCGGCACGGCCAGCCGTTCTCTTTCACTCGCATAAGCCATACTCCGACGTTAGCAAGATCGGCACGGCAGCAAGATCAGCGGGCCAAGCGGTGCCGGATATGGTGCCGGTCGGCGCGGGCCTGCCAGAACTCGATTTCCCGCGGCTGCAACGCGTACAGCTGCCAGTTCGGATTCGGGCTGCCGTCCGCCGCCGGCCGCGCCTGCCAGTCGGCAGCCGAGGCCTGCGCGGAGAGCAGCACTACGCCGCCGGCCACCCGCACCTGCCGGCCCAGTTCGGGCCAGTAGAAATTCATGGCGGCGTTCGGGTTCTCCGCCAGTTCCCCGCCCTTGCGCGAGGTGCGTGCCGTGGCGAACTGCCAGCCGTCGTCGTTAATGTCCTTGAGGATCAGCATCCGTGCCGAGGGGTGCCCGGCAGCGTCGGCCGTGGCCAGCGAAAAGGCGTGCGGTTGCCGCACTCCGGCCGCCAGTGCATCGGCCAGCCAGCTCCGGAAAAGTTCCGCGGGATCCCCGGGCGCCGTCTGCGGATCGAAGGACGGCATATCGTCTGGAAAGTCCGGCAGGGCACGCAGCTGGGCGCGGAAGTCGCTGATCATGGGCCGAGCGTAGCCTGTCAGCGTCAGCCGGCGTAGCCGCGCACTGCCTCCAGCTGCCGGTGGAGCTCAGCGAGCTGCGCTTCGACGGCGGACCGCGCGGTGCCGCCCTGGGAGCTGCGGCTGTCGAGTGAGCCTTCGGTGCTGAGCACGGTACGCACCTCCGGTGTCAGGTGGGGCGAGATCCCGGCGTAATCCTCGTCGGTCAGGTCCCACAATTCGACGCCGCGTCCCTCGGCCAGCTGCACGGCCGCACCGGATAGTTCATGTGCCTGGCGGAAGGGGACGCCCTGGCGGACCAGCCACTCGGCAATGTCCGTAGCCAGGGCAAAGCCCTGCGGGGCCAGCGACTGCATCCGGCCGGTGTTGAACTTGAGCGTGGCGATCATGCCGGAGACGGCGGGCAGCAGCAGTTCCAGGGTGTCCGCCGCGTCGAAGACCGGTTCCTTGTCTTCCTGCAGGTCGCGGTTGTAGGCCAGCGGCAGTCCCTTGAGGGTGGCTAGGAGCCCGGTCAGGTCGCCGATCAGGCGTCCCGCCTTGCCGCGGGCCAGTTCGGCCACGTCCGGGTTCTTCTTCTGCGGCATGATGGACGAGCCGGTGGAGTAGGCGTCATCCAGGGTGACGAAGGAGAATTCCTTCGTGGCCCAGAGAATGACTTCCTCGCTGATCCGGGACAGATCCACGCCGATCATAGCCGCCACCCAGGAAAATTCCGCGTACACGTCGCGCGAGGCGGTGCCGTCAATGGAGTTCCACACCGCGGAGTCGAACCCGAGGTCCGCGGCGACGGCGTTCGGATCCAGGCCCAGGGAGGAACCGGCCAGGGCGCCGGAACCGTAGGGAGATACCGCGGCACGCTTGTCCCAGTCCGCCAGCCGCTGCACATCACGCAGCAGGGCCCACGCGTGGGCCAGCAGGTGGTGGCTGAGCAGGATGGGCTGGGCATGCTGCAGATGCGTGCGGCCCGGCATGGCCACCCCGAGGTGCGCCTGCGCCTGGCCCACCAGGGCATCGATCACGGACAGCACCCCGGCGCCGATGATCCGTGCGTGGTCCCGCAGGTACATCCGGCCGAGCGTGGCGATCTGGTCATTGCGGGACCGTCCGGCCCGCAGTTTGCCCCCCAGCTGGGCACCGGCGCGCTCAATCAGGCCGCGCTCCAGGGATCCGTGCACATCCTCGTCGGACGCGGCCGGGACATACGCGCCGGACTTCACGTCGGCGTCGAGCTGGTCCAGGGCTGCGAGCATCCCCGCCAGCTCGCCGTCGTCGAGCAGGCCGGCTTTGTGCAGCACGCGGGCGTGGGCACGGGAACCGGCGATGTCATAGCCGGCAAGCCGCCAGTCGAAGTGGGTGGATTTGCTCAGCGCGGCAAGGGCGTCCGCCGGACCGCCGGCAAACCGGCCGCCCCACAGCGCGCCCTGGACGGTTGATCCGGCGGACCCGGAACCCGTTGCTTCTTCTGGCGACTTGCCGTCTGTCATCTTCTTACTTACCTTCTGCTAGGCGCTGGTCGCGGCCGGAGGCCACCTTGGAGGACATGCCGAACAGCTCAATGAAGCCGCGGGCCATGGACTGGTCGAAGCTGTCACCGGTGTCGTAGGTGGCCAGGTTGAAGTCATACAGCGAGGAATCCGAACGCCGGCCGGTCACTACCGGGCGGCCGGCATCCAGCGTCATGCGGATGTCGCCGGAAACGTACTTCTGGGTGTCGCCGATGAAGGCATCCAGGGACTGCTTCAGCGGGGAGAACCACTGGCCGTCGTAAACCAGTTCGGTCCAGCGCTGGCCAACCGTCTTCTTGAAGCGGGCCTGCTCGCGCTCCACCGTGACGTTTTCCAGTTCGCGGTGCGCGGCCATCAGTGCCATGGCGCCGGGCGCTTCGTAGATTTCGCGGCTCTTGATGCCCACCAGGCGGTCCTCGACGATGTCGATCCGGCCGATGCCCTGTGCGCCGGCACGGCGGTTCATTTCCTCGATGGCCTGCAACGGAGTGACGGGCTTGCCGTCGATGGCCACCGGCACACCTTCCTTGAACGTGATGACCACTTCGTCGGGCGCCGGAGCGGACGCCGGGTCCGAGGTGTACTCGTAGACGTCCGGCGTGGGGCCGTTCCAGATGTCTTCCAGGAAGCCGGTCTCCACGGCGCGCCCCCAGACGTTGGCATCGATGGAGAACGGGTTCTTCTTGGTGGTGACGATCGGCAGGTTCTTCTCCTCGGCGAAGGCAATGGCCTTGTCGCGGGTCAGCGCGAGGTCACGGACCGGGGCGATGCACTTCAGGTCCGGGCCCAGCGTCTGGATGCCAACTTCGAAGCGGACCTGGTCGTTGCCCTTGCCGGTGCAGCCGTGGGAAACGGTGGTGGCGCCGAACTGGCGGGCTGCAGCAACCAGGTGCTTGACGATCACCGGGCGGGACAGCGCGGAGACCAGCGGGTAGGCGTCCATGTACAGGGCGTTGGCCTTCAGTGCCGGCATGCAGTATTCGCTGGCGAACTCTTCGCGGGCGTCCGCCACGTAGGCTTCCACGGCACCGCAGTCCAGGGCGCGCTGGCGGATGGTTTCCAGGGACTCGCCGCCCTGTCCCACGTCCACCGCCACGGCGATGACTTCGGCGCCGGTTGCCTCGGCAATCCAGCCGATGGCCACTGACGTATCCAGGCCACCTGAGTAGGCCAGAACAATACGTTCGCTCACGAAATGCTCCTCTTGCATTGGTTCGCGGCCCGCGGGGCCGCTGGTTGGTTGAAGTATGGGGTTGCAGCTGCCGGGAAGCAGCTACAGGATCCGGCTCTCGGGTGCCGAGCCGTTGTTGCTGGCTTCGTCGGCTATCCGCAGGAAGCGGGCCGCCAGATCCGGTCCGCCGTCGGGGTCACGCGTCACCATCATGACGGTGTCGTCGCCGGCAATGGTGCCCAGGACCGACGGAAGCACGGAGTGGTCAATCGCCAGGGCCAGGAAGTTGGCCGCTCCCGGCGGGGTGCGCAGCACCACGATGTTCGCGGACGCTTCGGCGGTGACCAGCAGTTCCCCGCATAGCCGGGCCAACCGGGCGTCCAGCACCTCCTGGGTGACCCCGGACTTCGGGGCCCGCTCCCCGCCCTCGGACGGGACGGCGTACACCAGGGCGCCGTCCTTGCCGCGCATGCGCACGGCGCCCAGTTCCACGAGGTCGCGGGACAGCGTCGCCTGCGTGACCTGCACGCCGTCGTCGGCAAGCAGCGCGGCGAGTTCGGCCTGGGACCGGACCGAAAGCCCGGTCAGCAGCGTGCGGATGCGCGCCTGGCGCGCAGTCTTTGTGGCTGGCATGGTCATGCGCGTGCCTCCGGGGTTCCGGTCAGGCCCGAACGCGCCATCAACCAGACCATCAGGGCCTTCTGCGCGTGCAGGCGGTTTTCGGCCTCTTCCCACACCAGGGACTGCGGCCCGTCAATCACGTCGGCGGAGATCTCGTAACCGCGGTAGGCGGGCAGGCAGTGCAGGACGACGGCGTCGTCCGCGGCCTGTGCCATGGCCTCGCCGTCCACGGCGTAGCTGCGGAACAGTTCCTGCCGGGCAGCCTTTTCGGCTTCCTGGCCCATGGACACCCACGTGTCGGTGGCGACGACGTCGGCTCCCGCCAGCGCTTCGGCGGCGTCGGTGGTGATCATCACCGATCCGCCGGTCTCTTCGGCGCGGGCGGCTGCGGCGTCGACAATCTTGGGATCCGGCAGGTAGCCCAGCGGCCCGGCCACCCGCACGTGCATGCCGGCGGTGACACCGGCGAGCAGGTAGGAGTTGGCCATGTTGTTGGCGCAGTCGCCCAGGTAGGTCAGGGTCAGTCCGGCGAGGGTGCCCTTGTGCTCGCGGATGGTCAGCAGGTCCGCAAGCAGCTGGCAGGGGTGGTAGTCGTCGGAAAGCGCGTTGATGACGGGCACCGCGGAGTTCGCGGCCATTTCCTCCAGGCCGGACTGCGCGTAGGTGCGCCAGACGATGGTGGAGACCATGCGGTCGAGCACCTTGGTGGTGTCCGCCACGCTTTCCTTGTGCCCCAGCTGGGAATCCCCCGCGCCGATGATCAGGGGTACGCCGCCCAAGTCCGAAATGCCGGCGGCAAAGGAGACCCGGGTGCGGGTGGACGTTTTGTCGAAGATGACGGCCACGGTCTTCCGGCCGGTGGACTCGCCGGCGAACGGCTGGTACTTGTAACGGTCCTTTTTCAGGACGGCAGCCAGATCGAGGACCTCGGCCTGCTCCGCCTGGGTGAGGTCGGTGTCGACCAGGAAATGACGGGTCATGGTTTTCCTTCAGGGGTTGTGCCGGACGGGCCGGGGACGGTGGCGGCGCGGTGCAGGATGCCGGGCAGTGCGGCCAGGAAGGTCCCGGCCTGCTCGGCGGTGAGGATCAGCGGCGGTGCCAGGCGCAGCGTTGCCGGTCCGGTGCTGTTAATGATGAACCCGGCTTCCAGTGCCGCTGCAACTGCAGCCGGAGCAATCGGGGCATCCAGGTCGATGCCGATCAGGAACCCATCGCCGCGCACCTGAGCCACACCGTCCAGTGCGGCCAGTTCCCGGCGCAGGTACTTGCCGGTGGCCGCGGTGTTGGCCAGCAGTTCCTCCGACTCCAGGACCGAGAGCGTGGCCAGCGCAGCTGCGGCTGCTACGGGGTTTCCGCCGAACGTAGTCCCGTGCATGCCGGGGCTGAGCAGGCCGGAAACCTGTTCACCGAAGGTCAGCAGCGCCCCCACGGGGAATCCGCCGCCCAGCCCCTTGGCCAGGGTCATCGCGTCCGGCTGGACGCCCTCGGAGGCGAACCACTTGCCGGTCCGGCCGATACCGGTCTGCACCTCGTCGATGATCAGCAGCGCGCCGGCGGCGCGGGTGGCCTCACGTGCCGCCTGCAGGTAGCCGTCGGGGAGCATCCGTACGCCGGCCTCGCCCTGAATGGGTTCCAGGAACACCGCCGCGACGGTGGAATCCACCGCGTTGACCAGGGCGTCGGTGCCACCGAAGGGAAGGTGCTCCACTCCCCCGGGCAGCGGTTCGAACGGCTCGCGGTAGGCCGGCTTGGCGGTGAGTGCCAGTGCCCCCATGGTCCTGCCGTGGAATGCGCCTTCCAGGGCAAGGAAGCGGGTCCGGCCGGCCGCGGGGTCCGCGTTGCGGCGGGCCAGCTTGAAGGCCGCCTCGTTGGCCTCGGTGCCGGAGTTCACGAAGAACGCCTTGGAGCCCTCCGGTGCGCCGGCCAGTTCCAGCAGGCGCTCGGCCAGGAGCACCTGGGCCGGGCTGGTGAAGAAGTTGGAGACGTGTCCGAGTGTTCCCAGCTGCCCGGAGACGGCCGAAACCAGGGCCGGATGGGCGTGCCCGAGGGCGTTGACCGCTATCCCTGCAAGCAGGTCCAGGTACTGCTTTCCATCGGCGTCCTCCACGTAGCAGCCGCTGCCGCGCACCAGGACGCGCTGCGGGGCACCGAAGACACCCATCAGGGCCGTGTCGTAGCGGTGCAGCCAGTCTGCGGAGCTGCTCATTTCGCCTCCTCGGGGACAACCTGGGTGCCGATTCCGGCCTCGGTGAAGATTTCCAGCAGCATCGAGTGCGCCATCCGCCCGTCCACGACGGCGGCGCGCTCCACCCCGCCGTCCACGGCGGCCAGACAGGCCTGCATCTTGGGGATCATCCCGGATTCGAGCGACGGCAGCATGGCCCGCAGTTCCCCGGTGGTCAGCGAGGAGATGAGCGAGGACTTGTCCGGCCACTGCTCGTACAGCCCTTCCACATCGGTGAGCACCACCAGGCGGGAGGCCCGCAGGGCAACGGCCAGTGCCGAAGCGGCGGTATCGGCGTTGACGTTGAGCACCTGGCCGGTGGGTTCGCCGTCGGCGTTGACCTCGGGAGCCACGGTGCTGATGACCGGGATGCGTCCAGCGGCCAGGAGGTCCAGGATGGACCCCGGGTTGACGCCCACCACCTCCCCGACCAGGCCGAGGTCGACTTCTTCTCCGTCAATCACCACGCCGGTCCGTGTTGCCTGCAGCAGTGCGGCGTCTTCCCCGGACAGCCCAACGGCGTAGGGGCCGTGGGAATTGATCAGTCCCACCAGTTCCCGCCCCACCTGGCCGGTCAACACCATCCGGACAGCGTCCATCGCTTCAGGAGTGGTCACGCGCAGGCCGCCGCGGAACTCCGATTCGATTCCGAGCCGCTCCAGGAAGGCGTTGATCTGCGGACCGCCGCCGTGCACCACCACCGGGTGCACACCGGCATGGTGCAGGAAAACAATGTCCTCGGCGAAGGCGCGGCGCAGCTCCTCGTTGACCATGGCGTTGCCGCCGTATTTGATCACCATGGTGGTGCCGGCGAACCGCTGGATCCAAGGCAGTGCCTCGATCAGCGTTGCCGCCTTGTCCTGTGCCTGCAGCCGTTCCCCGGCTGCTGCTGGTGTGCTCATGGTTCTCCCCCGCTCAGCTGCTGTAGGCCGAATTCTCGTGGACGTAGTCCGTGGTCAGGTCATTCGTCCAGATGGTGGCGCTTTCCGTGCCGGCGTGCAGGTCGATCTGCACGCTCACGGCACGCGGCGCCAGGTCTACACCCTCGCGGGGTTCGCCGATCCCGCCGTCGCGGCAGACCTGCACCCCGTTGATGCTTACATCGATCCGGTCCGGTTCGAATGCAGCGTCGGTTGTACCCACAGCGGAGAGCACACGTCCCCAGTTCGGGTCGTTGCCGAAGATGGCGGTCTTGAAGAGGTTGGAGCGGGCGACGGCGCGGGAGGCCGTTTCGGCATCGGCCACGGTGGCCGCGTTGACCGTGGTGATCGCGATGTCGTGGCTGGCGCCCTCGGCGTCGGTGATCAGCTGCTGCGCCAGGGAATGGCACACCTCGGCCAGTCCGGCCATGAACGCTTCCCGGTCCGGCACGGCACCGGATGCGCCGGAGCCCATCAGGACCACGGTGTCATTGGTGGACATGCAGCCGTCGGAGTCGGTGCGGTCGAACGTGACGGCGGTGGCGGCACGGAGCGCGGCGTCCAGCTCTTCAGCGGCAAGTTCCGCGTCGGTGGTCAGCACCACCAGCATGGTGGCCAGCCCCGGGGCGAGCATGCCGGCGCCCTTGGCCATTCCGCCAATGCTGTAGCCGCGGCCGGAGCTGTCCGTGCCGGTGAAGACGGCCTGCTTGGCCACGGTGTCGGTGGTCATGATGGCGTGCGCGGCGTCCGCCCCGCCGTCGGCGTCCAGTTCCGTCACGGCGGCCTGGACACCGGGCAGGAGCCGGTCCATCGGCAGCTGCACGCCGATCAGCCCGGTGGAGCAGACCAGTACATCCGAGGCGCTGATCCCGAGCAGTTCAGCGGTTTTCTCGGCGGTGGCGTGGGTGTTCCGGAACCCCTCGGCGCCGGTGCAGGCGTTGGCCCCGCCGGAGTTCAGGATGACGGCGTCGGCCCGTCCGTCGGAGACGGCCTGCCGGGACCACAGCACGGGGGCCGCGGCTACCCGGTTGCGGGTGAACACTGCCGCGGCGGACTTCACCGGTCCGTCGTTGACCACCAGGGCGACGTCGCGTCCGCCGGAGTCCTTCAGGCCGGCGGTCACGCCGGCGGCACGGAACCCGGCCGGGGCGGTGACTCCGGTGGCCCGGCCGGTGCTGGTTGCTGTTGCTGCGGCACTCATTACGGAGCCATCCCCTGCTGCGTCAGTCCCGCGGCTTCATCCAGGCCGAGGGCTATGTTCATGGACTGCACGGCACCGCCGGCAGTTCCCTTGGTGAGGTTGTCGATGACGCAGCTAACCACCACGCGGTTGGCGTGCGGATCATAGGCCAGCTGCAGCGCGGCGTAGTTGGAGCCCACCACCATTTTGGTGGCCGGCCACTGCCCTTCCGGCAGCACGCGGACAAACTGCTCGCCGGCGTAGGCCGCTTCCCAGGCCGTGCGCAGCGCTGCCGGGTCGACGCCGGGGCGGACCTTGGCGGTGGCGGTGGTCAGGATGCCGCGGGCCATCGGTGCCAGGGTGGGCGTAAAGGACACTGCCACGGCAACACCTGCGGCTGCGGAAAGGCCCTGTTCAATTTCCGGGGTGTGCCGGTGCCCGCCGCCTACGCCGTACGGGCTCATGCCGCCCAGGACTTCGGAGCCGAGCAGGTGCGGTTTGGCGGCTTTGCCGGCGCCTGAGGTGCCGGACGCGGCAACGATCACGACGTCGTCGGGCTCCAGCAGCCCGGCGGCGAAACCAGGTGCCAGGGCCAGCAGTGAACTGGTGGGATAGCAGCCGGGAACGGCAATCCGGCGTGCACCCTTGAGCCGGTCGCGGTGCCCGGGCAGTTCCGGCAGGCCGTAGGGCCAGGTGCCGGCATGCGCGGAGCCGTAGAACTTTTCCCAGGCCTGCGGATCCTCCAGCCGGTGGTCAGCGCCGGCATCGATCACCAGGGTGTCCGGATCCAGCTGCGCGGCAATGGCGGCGCTGGCACCGTGCGGCAGGGCCAGGAACACGACGTCGTGGCCGGCAAGGTTCTCCACGGTGGTTTCTGCCAGTACACGGTCGGCCAGCGAATGCAGGTGCGGCTGGAGCTCGCCCAGCCGGGTCCCGGCATTGCTGTGCGCGGTGATGGCGCCGATGCTTACCTCCGGGTGGCCGGCCAGCAGGCGCAGCACTTCCCCGCCGGCATAGCCGCTGGCGCCGGATACTGCTACGGAAATCGTCATGCCATCACCCTACAGCACATTTATGCATGACTCCCAATAATTATGCAAACCGTATGATAGGAAGCACATCAAGCCAGCCCGTACGAGCCAAGCAAAGAGGTTCTGCCATGCACAAAGCCATTGTTGTCCCGCGGGCCGGCGGGCCCGAAATCCTGCGCTATGAGGACGTTGACCTGCCCGAACCGGGGCCGCGCGAGGTCCTGGTGAAGGTGGCCGCCGCCGGTGTGAACTTCATCGACACCTATAAGCGCGGCGGCGTCTATCCGATGTCATATCCCTTCATACCGGGTGCCGAGGCGGCAGGAACGGTTGTTTCCGCAGGTCTGGAATCCGGGTTCCGGGAAGGTGACCGGGTGGCCACGGCCGAGGGCGGCGGGACCTACGCCCAGTACACCCTGATGGACGCCGACGCCGCGCTGCCCGTCCCCGCCGGCGTGGATGACGAGACGGCGGCCGCCCTGATGATGCAGGGCATGACGGCGCATTACCTGTGCAACTCCACCTTTCCCGTGCAGGTAGGGCAAACGGTACTGGTGCATGCCGGCGCCGGCGGGGTGGGCCTGCTGCTGATCCAGCTGCTCAAGGCCAAGGGTGCCACCGTGATCACCACGGTCTCCACCGAGGAGAAGGAAGCCCTGGCGCGCGGCGCCGGGGCGGACCATGTGCTGCGCTATGACGGATTCCCCGGCCAGGTCCGTGCGCTGACCGGCGGCACCGGCGTGGATGTGGTGTTCGACGGCGTCGGCGCGGCAACGTTCGACGGCTCCCTGGCCAGCCTGCGCCCCCGCGGCATGCTGGTGCTCTTCGGCGGTGCGTCCGGGCAGGTGCCCCCGTTCGACATCCAGCGGCTGAATTCCTCCGGCTCCCTGTTCCTGACCCGTCCCACGCTGGCGCACTATCTCCTGACCAAGGAAGAACGGCAGTGGCGGGCGCGGGAGCTTTTCGAGGCGGTGCTGGCCGGATCGCTGAAGGTACGGATCGGCCAAACGTACCCGCTGGCCGAAGCGGCACGCGCCCAGGCTGATCTGGAGGGCCGGAAGACCACCGGAAAGGTGATCCTGGTGCCCTAGCTAAACAGCGAAGGGCCCCGCCGGAGTGCTCCGGCGGGGCCCTTCTAGGCGGTGCGGCTGCGGCTAGCGCTGGACGGCGCCGAAGCGTTCGGCCGCCAGGGCGACGGCGGCAGCACGTGCCTCCGAGGCCTCATCGGCGGTCAGCGTCCGGTCAGCAGCGCGGAAGCGCAGTGCGAACGCCAGCGACTTATGCCCGGGCTCGATGCCGGAGCCGGCGTAAACGTCGAACAGCGCCACGTCTTCGAGCAGCTCGCCGGCACCTTCACGCAGGGCCTCGCGGACGTGCTCGGCGGGAACATCCTCAGCCACCACCAGCGCCACGTCCTGCGTGGAGATGGGGAAGCTGGAGATCGGCCGCGCCACAATGACGTCCGGCGCGGCATCAAAGAGAGCGTCGACATCCAGCTCAGCAGCAACCGTCCGGGCCGGCATGTCCCGCTCTGCGAGCAGCTTCGGGTGCAGCTCGCCGGCGTAGCCCACGGTTCCACCGCTGCGCAGCGCAATGCGGGCGGTGCGGCCGGGGTGGAAGGCCTGGTGGCTGCCCTGCTCCACCACCAGCTCCACACCCAGGACATCGCCCATCAGCCGGGCGAAGTCGACGGCGTCGGCCCAGTCCCAGGTGCGCGGCGTGTTGCCGGCGCCCGGGGCGGACTCGTGTCCGGCGAGCAGGACACCCACGTGCAGCGGCTGGTCGGGGATGCCGGCGTACAGCTCGTCCAGGACCTCTTCGGACGGCTTGGCCCCCAGCGGCGGGATGCTCTTGGTGCCCAGGTGTTCGCCCGGCAGGAAGACCGTGCCGGATTCAAACAGGGCCAAGTCGCGGAAGCCGCGCGACATGTTGCGCTTGGCCACCTCGAACAGGCCCGGCAGCACCGAGGTGCGCAGGTAGCCGTATTCGGCGCTGAGCGGGTTGGCCAGCTTCAGTGCCTGCACACCGCCCTCCGGCGTACCGAAGGTGTTGTTCTCCGCTTCGGTGACGAACGGGTAGGACAGCACTTCGGTGAGCCCGGCGGCCGCCAGGGACTGCATCAACCGGCGGCGCTGCTGCTGCAGCCGGGTCAGTCCCCGCCCGGGAGGGGCCACGGGCAGGGTGGAAGGAATCTTGTCGTAACCGACCAGCCGGATGATTTCCTCGGTCAGGTCCTCGCGGGTCTCCAGGTCGGGGCGCCAGCTCGGCGGTGTGACCAGGTAACCGGCGTCGGTCTTCTCCACGGAGGCGCCCAGGTCTTCCAGCGTGCCGGTGATCTGGGATTCGGTGAAGTCCAGTCCGATCAAGCGGGACGGGAAGTCCGCCGGCAGCTCGATGCGGCGCGGCGCCGGAGCGGCGCCGACGTCGGTAATGGACTCATCGGCGGTGCCCCCTGCCAGTTCCACCAGCAGGTCCACCGCGCGCTGGGCGGCGACGTCGGCCACGTTCCAGTCCACGCCGCGTTCGAAGCGCTTGGACGCTTCGGAGGGCAGCCGATGACGGCGGCGGGAGCGGGCAATGCTCACTTCCTCGAAGTGCGCAGCCTCGATCAGGACGTTCTGGGTGCTGCCGGACACCTCCGTGGTCGCTCCGCCCATCACACCTGCAATGCCGATGGCACCGGAGCCGTCGGTGATGAGCAGGTCCTCCGGAGATAGCCGGCGCTCCTTCTCATCCAGGGTCTTCAGGGTTTCACCGTCGGCGGCGCGGCGGACCACGATTTCGCCGGTGAGCTTATCCAGGTCGTAGAAGTGCAGCGGCTGGCCGAGCTCGAGCATCACGTAGTTGGAAATGTCCACCACCAGGGAGATGGAGCGCATGCCGGCCAGGCGCAGGCGGGAGGACATCCACGGCGGGGTGGGCCGGGACGGATCCACACCGCGCACAGTACGGGCCACGAACCGGTCGCAGCCAGGCTTGCCATATATGGGCGCCTCATCCTGCAGGCGGACGGGGTAGCCCATGCCGTCGGCGATGGGCACGGCGACGGCGGCGGCCGGGTCGGTGAACTTGGTGCCGGTGGCGTGCGCGTATTCGCGTGCGGCGCCGCGGATGGAGAAGACGTAGCCGCGGTCCGGGGTGACGTTGATTTCCGCGGCCTGGTCATACAGGCCCAGCAGCTCCATGGCGTCGGCGCCCACCTCGGGATCAAGCCCCAGGGTGGAAAGAACCAGGATGCCGTCGTGGTCATCACCAATACCCAGTTCACGCACGGAGGCGATCATGCCGGCGGAAACGTGGCCGTAGGTCTTGCGCGGGCTGATCCTGAAGTCTCCGGGCAGCACGGCGCCGGGCAGGGTGACTACAACCTTGTCCCCCACCTTGAAGTTGTGCGCGCCGCAAACGATGCCCTGTACACCGGTAGGCTCAATGCCCTTGCCGGTCAGGCTCTGTTCGGCGCCTTCGGGGACCACGCGGACCGAGCACCAGTTAATGGTCTTGCCGTTGCTCTGGGGCTCGGGCTCCATACTGAGCACCTGGCCCACCACAATGGGACCCTGCAGCTCGTCGGCGGGACGGTGGACGTCCTCTTCCTCCAGGCCAACCTTCACAAGGTCTTCCATGATGTCTTCGGCGGTTGCGTCCGCCGGAACCTGGGCATACTCGCGCAGCCAGGAAAGTGGGATTCTCACTTAGATCTCCATCCCGAAGTGTTCGCTGAAACGTACGTCGCCTTCGATCATTTCGTGCATGTCCGAAACTTCGTTGCGGAACATGAGGGCACGGTCAATGCCCATGCCGAAGGCAAAACCTGAGTAGACCTCGGGATCGATCCCGGCGGCGCGGAGCACGTTGGGGTTGACCATGCCGCAGCCGCCCCACTCGATCCAGCGCGGGCCGCCCTTGGCACCGGGGTGCCAGATGTCCAGCTCGGCGCTGGGCTCGGTGAAGGGGAAGTAGTTCGGCCGCAATCGAACCTTCGCCTCGTCGCCGAACAGCACACGGGTGAAGTGCTCCAGGGTGCCCACCAGATCCGCCATGGTCAGCCCCTTGTCGATGGCCAGGCCCTCGAACTGGTGGAAGACCGGGGTGTGCGTGGCATCGAGCTCGTCGGTGCGGAACACCTTGCCCGGGCACAGCACGTAGATCGGCAGGTCGCGTTCCAGCATGGACCGGACCTGGACCGGCGAGGTGTGCGTGCGCATCACCAGGTGGGCTTCCGGCGGCTCAACGAAGAAGGTGTCCTGCATTTCGCGTGCGGGGTGGTCCGGCTTGAAGTTCAGGGCATCGAAGTTGAACCACTCGGATTCCACCTCGGGGCCTTCGGCGATCTCCCAGCCCATCCCCACAAACACATCCGCCACACGGTCCTGCAGCGTGGAGATGGGGTGGCGGCCGCCGATGCGGCGGCGGCGCGGGGCGGCCGTGACGTCAACGGCCTCTTCCACGAGGATCCGCGCATCACGCTCGGCTTCGAGTTCAACGGACCGGGCGGCGAGCGCCGCATTGATCCGGCCGCGTGCCGGGCCTACCAGCTTTCCGGCTGCCGCCTTCTGGTCCTTGGGCAGCTTGCCGATGGTCCGGTTGGCGAGGCTGAGCGGAGACTTTTCGCCGGTGACGGCAATACGGACTTCCTTCAGGCCGTCGAGGTCCGCGGCAGCGGCAATGGCGGCGAGCGCCTGCTCGACGGCAGCAGCAATTGCGGCTTCATCCAGCGGATTCGGCGGCTCGGGCAGGGCGCCCTCAGGGGAGGTGTCTGGGGAACCAGTCCCCGGTGTGGAGTTAGACATGTACGGTTCTTACCTGTTTCCGGCCCTAGTTGGGTTCTGGCTTATCATGGCAAGTCTAGTAGACGCCCCCTGCGGGGGCCGTCATGCAACCGGTCCGGGTGCCATTGAGGAGGTCCCGTGTCTGAATCTATGCCGCGTTTTCGACTGCATTCGGCTCGTCCCCGCCGCACCGGACCGCGGAGCAGGGCGCTGCGGGTTCGCCGCTGGGCCAATATCGTGAACCTCTCCACGCCTGCCGGTCTGGCCCTAGCCCGGTTCACCGGCTGCCGGGTACGGCCCGGGCCCAATGGAGTACTGCTCGCCGAAGGATATCCGCTTGCCCTTCCCCGAGCCGCCGCCTTCACGGTTGGCAACGTGATCCTCTACCCCGGGTCCACGGCCCGGCGCATCACCGCGGACAACAGCCCCCTGCTCCGCCACGAGATGCGGCACAGCACGCAGTACGCCCTGCTGGGCCCGTTTTTCCTGCCCCTGTATGCCGCCGCGTCGGTCCTGTCGCGCGCGGCAGCCGGCGATCCGGCGTCGGCGAATCCCTTTGAACGGTTGGCAGGCCTTCATGACGGCGGCTACCGCCCGGAAGGTATCCGGGGCCACAAAGGGTAGCCCGGCATTAGAACGTATGTTCTAATGAGGGAATGAGGTGGCAAGGCCAGGAACTGAACGCTCCAACTACAGCACCGGCGGAGGAACCCGCCCCGCAGCTCCTACCGGCGCCTGCCGATGCGCTGATCCCGCTGCAGGGACTCGTCCGCACAGTCCGCACTCCCGACTTCGCCGGCGTGACCTTCCATGAGGTGGCCGCCAAATCGGTGCTGAACAAGGTGGGCGGCGGCTCCAACATGCCGTTTGAGTGGACGGTGAACCCGTACCGGGGCTGCAGCCACGGGTGCGTATATTGTTTCGCCCGCAAGACCCACACGTACCTGGACCTGGACAGCGGTGCCGATTTCGACAGCCAGCTGGTGGTAAAGGTCAATGCGGCAGAGGTTCTGCGCCGGGAACTTGCCCGCCCGTCCTGGCAGCACCACCACGTGGCAATGGGCACCAACACCGACCCCTATCAGCGGGCCGAGGGCCGCTACAAGCTGATGCCCGGAATTATCCGCGCCCTGGCGGACAGCGGCACCCCCTTCTCCATCCTGACCAAGGGGACCCTGCTGGCGCGCGACATCCCGCTGCTCAAGGAAGCCTCTGCGTCCACGGAAATCGGCATGGGCATCTCGCTGGCACTGGTTGACCCCGCACTGGCCAAGGTGGCCGAACCCGGAACACCCACGCCCCGTGCCCGGTTGGACCTGATTCGGCGCCTCCGCGACGCCGGACTGCCCTGCTCGGTCATGGCCATGCCCATCCTGCCGTGGCTGACGGACGGCGATGAGTCCCTGGACGCACTGTTCTCGGCCCTCGCCGAGGCGGGAGCCACCGGCGTCACCGCCGGAGCCCTGCACCTGCGCCCCGGCGCGCGGGAGTGGTACATGGAATTCCTGGCACGCCACTACCCGGACCTCACCGCCCGGTACCAACGCCTGTACGGGAAGGGAACCTATGCGTCCCAGGAATACCGGGACTGGCTGGCCGGACGCATCCGCTTCTTTAAGGCCAAGTACGGCTTTACCGGCGGAGCCCGGTTCCTGCGGCCCGCGGCAGCGAAAGCCTCGCCGGCTGCCCCGGCAGGTGTAGCGGCCGCCGACCAGGCCGCCCTGTTCTAGGAACCTAGTCCTGCCGGGCGGCAACTGCATCCAGCAGCGCACCCACGATCGGCAGGTCGGCGGGTATCCACTCCAGTCGGCTCAACGCGCTGCGCTCCAGCTCCACCCACCGCAGCTCATCGTGGTCCTCCAACGGCTCCGGGGACCCGTGCGTAACTTCGGCCAGCCACACCCGCATGGCAGCGTTCCGGTTGAGCTGCCAGCCCTGGGCCAGCGGCCCCTCGACTTCCGCACCCAGCCGAACCCGGATACCCAGCTCCTCCGCCAGCTCGCGGTGCAGGGCTTCAGTGCATCCTTCACCGGGTTCGACCTTGCCGCCGGGGAATTCCCACAGTCCGGCAAGGGCGACAGGAGCGCTGCGGCGTGCTGCCAGCAGCAGGGAGGGCGATTCGAGGCGGTCCACCACGGCCGCCCCCACCACCTGCTTGAGGCCCACCGGGTGTTGATCCGGGTGTTCCTGTACTGCGGGGATAACCGTCTGCTGGTCCTGCGCTGGTTTGTTGGCCACGGGAAAAGTCTATGTGCACTCCGGGTCGTTTCCTCCGGGCCCCGCGCGGTTCGGCCCTGCACTAGGCTGGAGGGGACAATGCCGTCCCGGCCTTCGGCCCGTGCGGATCACTTCCCCGGGCCGGCTGCTCCGCAACGCCGCATCCGCAGCTGTACCACGTCGCTGCAGCTGCACTCCACAGCCGCACCCCACTTGAAAGCGAAGCCTTGACCCGCAGCACCTCCGCGCCCATGCCACTGTCCAACCAGCGTTTCTCCGGTTCCCGCCGCACCACTGTTGCCAAGGCCATTACTGCCCTGGCCGTGGGCGGGTTTGCCATCGGCACCACGGAATTCAGCATCATGGGCCTGCTCCAGGAGATGGTCGACGACCTCGGCATTTCCGTACCCTCCGGCGGGCACGTGATTTCCGCCTACGCGCTTGGCGTCGTTGTCGGAGCCCCCGTGCTCGCCGCCCTGGGCGCGCGCATGCCCCGGAAGCTGCTGGTGATGGGGCTGATGGCGTTCTTCGCCCTGAGCAACCTCTCGTCCTTCCTCGCCCCGGACTATTCCTGGCTGCTGTTCACGCGCTTCCTTTCCGGGCTGCCGCACGGCGCCTTCTTTGGTGTGGCCGCGGTCATTGCCGCCTCCTTGGTGGCACCTACCCGCAGGGCGTGGGCCATCTCCATGGTGATGCTGGGGCTGAGCATCGCCAATGTGGTGGGTGTTCCTTTTGCCACCTGGCTGGGCCAGCAGGCCGGTTGGCGTTGGATGTTCGTCCTCGTGGGGGCGCTTGCACTGCTGACAGTGGCACTCGTGGCACGGTTTGTTCCCTACCAGCCCGCCCTGGCGGAAGCCAGCATCAAATCGGAGCTGAGCGCGCTGGGACGGGTTCAGGTCTGGCTGGCACTGCTGGTGGGAACGGTAGGGTTCGGCGGGTTCTTCGCCGTTTACACCTACATTGCACCCACTATGACCGAAGTAGCAGGCATATCGGAGAACGTCCTGCCCGTCGTCGTCGGCCTCTACGGTGTGGGACAGGTGATCGGCAACGTTGCCGGCGGACGGATTGCGGACATCAACGTCATGGGCAGCATTTACGCGGTCCTGGGCGGGACGGTAGTGGTCCTGCTCGCCTACGCGTGGGCGGTGCAGTACGCCGCGACCGCCATGGTGCTGGTGTTCCTGGTCGGCCTGATCGGTTCCATGCTCACCCCGCCGCTGCAGACCCGGCTGCTGGACGTGTCGCCCGGCGCGCAGTCGCTGGCTTCGTCGCTGAATCATGCCGCGTTGAACCTTGCCAACGCGCTGGGCGCCCTGCTGGGCGGCGTCGTCATTGCCTGGGGCTGGGGGTACCGCTCCCCCGCTGTGGTGGGAGCGGTACTCGCCCTGCTTGGTTTGGCAGTTGCCCTGATCAGCGGGGTGCTGGATCGCCGGCCTTCTTCGCCGAAAACACATCCGGCTCCAGGTAAATAGAGCGCGCGACCGGGACCGCTGCACGGATCCGTTCCTCCGCAGCGTTGATGCCGTCGGCAATCTCCTGTCCGGTCTCGCACTTGGGGATGGCGATCTTCGCCGCTACCAGCAGCTCCTCCGGACCCAGGTGCATGGTCTTGAGGTGGATGATGCGGGTGTCGGGGTCGGCCTGGATGGCCTCTTCGATCCGGCGCACATCAGCCTGCGTTGCGGATTCCCCGAGCAGCAGCGACTTGGTCTCCACCGCCAGGACAGCGGCAATGGCCACCAGCAGGATGCCGATCATGGCGGTGCCGAAGGCGTCCCAAACGCCGTTTCCGGTCACGAGGGTCATGCTGACGCCGAACAGGGCGAAGAGCAGGCCGAGCAGGGCCCCGAAATCCTCGAGCAGGACAACGGGCAGTTCAGGGGCCTTGGCGGTCCGCACGAACTGCACCCACCCCTGCTTGCCGCGGGTGTGGTTGGACTCGCGGACTGCGGTACGGAGGGAGGAGCCCTCCGCGATCATGGCGCCCACAAGCACGGCAAGGGGCACCCACCACCACTTGCCCTCGATCGGGTGCGGGTCCTGGTACTTGTGGTAGGCCTCGTACAGGGCGAAGAGTCCGCCGACGCTGAACAGGACAATGGAAACAATGAAAGCGTAAATGTAGCGCTCACGGCCATAGCCGAAGGGGTGCTCCGGGCTGGCCTGGCGCCTGGACCGTTTGCCGCCCAAAAGCAGCAGCACCTGGTTGCCTGAGTCGGCAACGGAGTGGATGGCCTCAGCGAGCATCGAGGAGGAGCGCGTTAGGGCGAAAGCAATGAACTTCAAGGCCGCGATGGCCAGATTGGCGCTCAGTGCCGCGACAACCGCCTTATTACCGCCGCTGGCAGACATGTAAAACCCGTTTCTCTTTGGTGTAGTGGACCGGCTCGCCGAAAGCGGCCGTTACCAATACGCTACATCCGCCGCAGGGGCCGTACGTGCCGCAGGCCGGCAGTCAGCCGTTCATCCGGCGGTAGGCCGCCCGCAGGGTGTCATCAAAAAAGGACCTTTGTGCCGCGACCACATTGCGGAAGTGGCCAAACAGCTCAAAGTTGACCAGCCCGAAGAGCTGGCTCCAAACGGCTACCCCGGCAGGCAGCTGCCGGGGGTCGGCTCCGATGCCCTCGGCCAGGGCAACGAGTCCCGGATCCAGCAGGTCGAGCCCGTTGGCTCCGGCTTGGCCGCTTGCCGGCGGCAGCAGCCGCAGGAGCGCCACCGGCACCCGGGCGGCCTGTTCCACCGTGGATTCGGGCGCGTGGTAATCCGGAACCGGTGAGCCGTAGATCAGCGCATATCGGTGGGGTTGGGCCAGTGCCCAGTCCCGCACTGCGTGGCAGACGGCCATAAACCCCTTCTCGCCTGGCGCCGCATTCGATGCAGCGCGTTCGGCGGCGTCGCCCAGGTCCGAATAGGCGCGAAGGATAAGCGCTGTGAGCAGTTCGTCTGCGCTGGCGAAGTAACGGTAGATGGCAGACGAAGCCATCCCCTGGCCGCGGGCGATGGCCCGGAGGGAAAGATTTGCCGGACCGCCCTCGGCCAGCTGTTGTTCAGCGGCGTCGAGGATACGGGCGGTGTGCAGCCGCCGGGCCATTGCCCGGGGCCCCTCCCCCGATTGGGGCGAAGTGGAACTCGTCATCCACTCATCCTGCCTCAAGTAATCAGTGCACACAATTGTGAGCAGTGCTCTTGTTTTTGACTGCATGGCGGTCTAGCGTCGAGCCGGTAAGCAACACGCACTGACCACCAGACTGGAAAAGGACGAAACATGGCGGTATCACTCATCATTGGCGCTGGCGCCGTCGGCCGGGCCTTGGCCGCCCATCTCACCGAACGGGACCAGCGCGTCCTGGTGGGCACCCGTTCCGGAACCGAGGTGCCAGGCACCGAGGCCGTGCGCCTGCAGGCGTCGGACGCCGAAGCCCTCACGCGGGCAGCGCGCGGCGTGGAAGCGCTGTACGTTTGCAGCAATCCGCCTTACCCAGCCTGGGAGCGCGAGTGGCCACCCATCACTGCGGCCGTCATTTCCGCGGCGGAGGCCACCGGCGCCCGGGTCGTCCTGATGGGAAACCTCTACGCTTACGGCCGCGCGCACATGCCCATGCGGGAAGACAGTCCGCTGAATCCGGCCGACCGGAAGGGCGAAGTACGCCGGCGCATGTGGGAGGAACTGCTGGCGGCGCATACGGCAGGACGCATCCAGGCAACGGAGGTGCGGGCCAGCGACTACTTCGGCCCGGGCGCCGGTGCCAACGCCCATCTGGGTCCGCGTTTCCTCAAGCCGCTGGCGGCTTCGAAAACTACCTGGGTGGTGGGGAATCCGTCGCTGGCGCATAGCTGGGCTTATCTGCCGGACATCGCGGCAACGCTGGCCGCTGCGTCAGCTGACGGCGCGTCCGGGACCGCCTGGCATGTTCCGCATTCCTCGCACCTGGACCGGCTCACCATTGCGCGCCGGGTCAACGAACTGCTGGGTTCCGCGGGCAGGGTACGCACCTATCCCGCCGCGCTGTTCCGAATCGGCGGGAAGTTCCTGCCCGAAGTACGGGAGATCGGTGCTTCGTCCTATCAGTTCACGTCGTCGTTCACTGCAGATTCCGCCCGGACCGAAGCAGCCCTGGGCGTTCGGGCTACGCCCTTTGACGTTGCGTTGGAGTCGACGCTGCGCAATTCGGCGGGGTTGAAGATCCGCTAACTGCGGGGTATGCGCTGCGGCAGCGACGGCGGCAGCCGGTCCTACCGGTTCTGGGCGCGGGCGGAGGCGTACAGGCAAACAGTCGCCGCTGTGCCCACGTTCAGGCTCTCGGCGCTGCCGTACAGAGGGACCGCCACACGGTGGTCGGCGGCGGCAAGTTCGGCGTCGGAAAGCCCCTGGGCCTCGTTGCCGAACAGCCAGGCGGTAGGAGCCTCCAGCTGCGGCAGGCCGGCGTCGTCGTTGTGGCGGTCAGCGGCAGGAGCAAGCCTGCGCACCGCACTGAGGTCCTGCAGGCGGTCGAGGTTCACGCTGCCGTAGCCGTCGGCCGCGAGGACCGTCACTCCGGCTGTGCCCAGGGCCTCGATGACGGCGCCGAAGTCGGCTCCGGTGACCACCGGCAGGTGGAACAAGGACCCTGCCGTGGAGCGCACGGCTTTGGGGTTGTAGATGTCCACGCTGGAAGCGGTCAGCACCACCGCGTCGGCGCCGGCGGAATCAGCGGCGCGCAGCACGGTCCCGGCGTTGCCGGGGTCCCGGACCTCGCACAGGACGGCCACCAGTTTTGCTCCGCCGGCCAGGACATCCTGCAGGCGCGCTGTGGACATGTTGCAGACGGCGACGATGCCCTGCGGGGACACGGTGTCTGCCATAGCGGCCAGGACTTCGTCCGTGGCCAGGCGCAACGTCAGGCCGCGGGCCAGATCCGCCAGCTCGGGCAGCCGGTCCAGGCACGCCTGGGTGGCATAAACCTCGTGCACGACGGCGGAGCCGCCGTTGGCCGCGGCCGCTCGGTGTGCGCTCAGCGCCTCCCGGACGGCCTGCGGCCCCTCGGCCAGGAAACGGCCGGATTTTAAGCGCGAAGAGCGCCCGGCAAGTCTCGCAACATCACGGACCCGATCAGCTCGGGGGTTGGACATCAGCGGTGCCTGCGGGCGCCCTTCAAGGTTCATCGTCTTTTAGAGACCGATTCCCTTAGCCCTGGAACTTCTGGCGGGATTCTCCGCCAGCGGGTTCCAGACCGGCAGCCTTGGCTGCTTCAACGGAATCGAACCAGTATTCAGCAACAGTCTGCTCGTACCAGGTGGAACCGGGGACGTGGTACTTGCCCGAGCCCAGGTTGCCCTTGATAACGAAACCTTCGGGGGCGTCGCCCTCGGAAGCCTTGAAGCCACCCTTGGCGGTGGCAACGGCAGCAGCCGGCTTGGTGTCAGCAACGGGAGCAGCCTTGGCGGCCGGAGCAGCCTGGACAGCCGGAGCGGAGGTGTCGGACGGCAGGGCATCCTTGGCGATCTGGACCAGTGCGGCGAACGCAGCGGCGTCGTTGACGGCCAGTTCGGCCAGCATGCGGCGGTCAACCTGGATCTCGGCCAGCTTGAGGCCCTGGATCAGGCGGTTGTAGGTCAGGCCGTTGGCGCGGGAAGCAGCGTTGATGCGCTGGATCCAGAGGCGGCGGAAATCGCCCTTGCGCTTGCGGCGGTCACCGTAGCTGTACACAAACGAGTGCAGCAGCTGCTCTTTGGCCTTACGGACCAGGCGCGAACGCTGTCCGCGGTAACCCTTGGCGCGCTCGAGAATAACCCGACGCTTCTTGTGGGCGTTAAGCGCCCGCTTCACACGTGCCACGTGCGTACTCCTTTTGGTAAATCTCCCCGACTTGGTAAGTCACTGCGCCTGGAAGGCCCAGGAGCGGGGAAAGCTTTGATGGGTGAGACCGGCCCGGACGGGACGGCCATCAGGGAATTAGTTAGATGCCCAGCATCTTCTTGATGACCTTGGCGTCTGCCGGTGCCACGAGCTTGTCGTTGGCCAGGCGGCGCGTCAGCGTGGAGGGCTTGTGCTCCAGGTAGTGGCGGCGGTTAGCCTGCTGGCGCTTGAGCTTGCCGGTACCGGTCAGCTTGAAGCGCTTCTTGGCGCCACTGTGGGTCTTCATCTTCGGCATGTCTACCGATCTCCTTTAGGTTTCCGCGGGCAGGCCCGCGGGGCTTCAGGCACCCGTTGGGTGCCAGGGCATTGTTACTGGACGCCGGGGCGTCGCAGTGCAGTGGAACTACTCTGCGGTTCCGGGCTTGGGCTGGCCGGACGTTCCCCGAGGGGTGGACGGCTTGCCGGCAGGCTTCGGTGCCGCGGCCGGCTTGGGCCGGGCAGCGGGCTTGGGTGCAGCAGTCGGCTTCGGAACCGCGGCCGGCTTGGGTGCAGACACCGGCTTCGGTGCTGCGGCCGGTGCGGCTGCCTCTGCGGGCTTGGCAGGCTGAGCCGGTGCGGCAGGCGCAGCGGCCGGCTTGCTGGCTGCAGCCACACGGCGTGCTTCGGTTGCGGCCTTTTCAGCAGCCGCAGCCTTGGCCCGCTTTGCGGCCTGTTCCTTCTCTGCCTGTTCCTGCTCTGCACGGGCCTTATCGGCTTCGGCAGCGGAGGAACCCAAACGCAGGCCGTCCGGCAGCAGATCCGCCAGGCTCTGCGTCATGGGAGCCTTGTCCGCCGAGGTATCCACCCGAGCAGGTGCCTCGCCGTTCTTGATCGCCTCGTTAGCAGCCTTGGCATCTGCCCGCTGCGTTGCGCGGCGGGCTTCGGCCTTGGCCTCAGCCTTGTTCTTCAGCGGACCGATGACCATCACCATGTTGCGGCCGTCGATGCGCGGCGTGGACTCAACCACACCCACCTCGGCTACATCCTCAGCGAACTTGTTCAGCAGCCGCATACCCATTTCAGGACGCTGCTGCTCACGGCCGCGGAACTGGATCATGGCCTTGACCTTGTCCCCGGCGGCGAGGAAGCGCATGGCGTGGCCGCGCTTGGTCTCGTAGTCGTGGGTGTCGATCTTCAGGCGGAAGCGGATTTCCTTCAGAACGGTGTTCGTCTGGTTCTTCCGTGCTTCACGTGCCTTGACGGCGGCTTCGTACTTGTACTTGCCGAAGTCCATTAGTTTGCACACCGGCGGCTTCGCCTGCGGTGCTACCTCAACAAGATCCAGGTCCGACTCAGCAGCCAGTCGAAGCGCGTCCTCAATACGGACAACTCCTACCTGCTCACCTGCCGGACCTACCAGCCGCACCTCAGGGACGCGGATTCGATCATTGATTCTTGGCTCGCTAATGTTGCAGCTCCTGTGTTCTTCAAAACGGCTACCGCCTGCAAATGAAGAAGGCCTCCAATTGCAAGCGCAATCGAAGGCCCGTGAGGGGTCGGCATCAACTGCCCGTAAGGCAGTTAGCTCCCGGCAGTGCTGGCAGGCGCGGAATATCCGTGCTGCTGGCCCGCCGGGGCCGACCTGAACCCGGCAACTCTGCCGCCACAATGGCAGTCAGGCTGACGCGGGTGGGAGGGGTCTCCGCTTGCATACCGGTGACGCCGCCTTCAGGAGGAAAGTGTGATTTTCATCCTGCCCGCAAGGGGCATTGAAAGTAACGACAACCAGTCGGTCTGTGACAAGCTTACCAGTATGAGTACCCCACAGAGCAATCCGGCAGGCGAGGCAACCCGCCACTCCTTCCCGGGAACACCCGCAGAGACCGAATCCGCCGCTGCAGCGCAGCAGGAAGTCGCCGAGCAGATGCGCGACATTGCCGAGGTGCCGGCCATCGAGGTCATCACCACCGCTGCCGTCCACCTGATGAGCGCCGCCGCCGTTAAGTGCGGCCTGGCTGAAGGCGACGACGCCGAAGAGCTGAAGGACCTGGACGAAGCACGCAAGCTGATCACCGCCCTGGCCGGCTTCGTTACCGCCGCAGCCCCCGAGATCGGCAGCCAGCACGCCGGGCCGTTGCGCGACGGCCTGCGTTCGCTGCAGCTGGCTTTCCGGGAAGCATCCGTCATTCAGGATGCCCCCGGCAAGGGTCCGGGCGAGAAGTTCACCGGCCCCGTCAGCTAGAGGCCCGGCTACCGCTACAGACCCGGAGCGCCTGCCCCTGCGGCAGGCGCTCCGGGTCTTTTTGTCTTCGCTAGAGGGCGGCCGGCCGGCGAACGAGCCGGCGAACCGAGAGCGTCACCAGGACAAGCACCCCGGCCGCGCCGCCCGCCATCAGGAAACCGGCCCACGGACCGATCACGTCGATGGCCAGTCCGGCCACCGGGGCGCCCAGTGCGGTTCCGGCGGTCATCGCCGAACCGTACCAGCCCATGGCTTCCCCTCGACGGTCCTCGGACACCAGGTCCGCGACCCGTTCGGATGCCGAGGACAGCACGGGCGCGCAGAGCAACCCGGCCGGAATGGAGAGCAATGCGAGGCTGAGGGTGCCGGTCGCCAACCCCATCGGCATGGTCAGCACCGCCATGGCCAGCAGGAGCACCATGGGTGAAATCCGCTTGTTCATGGCGCCGTACACGACGCCGCCCACGGCCGAGGCAGCGCACCAGGCCACAAACACAATGCCGACCTCGGACGGGTTGCCGCCGGCTTCCACGAGGGCCACAATCCCGACGTCGGTGCTGGAGAGCAGCAGCCCGGCACCCACGGCAACGGCGAACACCACGGCCACACTGGCGGTTAGCCAGCCGAAGTTGCCGGCCAGTCCCCTGCCCAGCCGGGTAAGGAGGTTCTGCGGACCGCCGGGGAGGCCGGCTCCGGTGAGCTCCATGGGAGCGTCCTGCACATTTGCGGGTGCGACGTTGATGACGGCGGAGGCCGCGGCCTCCTGCTCGTCGACGGCGGTCACGGCGTCCTTCGGTTCGGCAGTCCGCGTTGGCGGGTTGAACCAGATGAGCAGCAGTCCGGACACCGCAGCGGACAGACCTACCGCGGTGAGGCCCACCACGGAGGAGATCTGTGTGGCGATGACGGCTCCGAGGGCAGGACCCACCATAAAGACGAGCTCGGTGGCAATTGAATCCAGGGCGAAGGCTGTGCGCCGCTGCTCGCCGGTGGCCAGCACGCCCAGGGACTGCCGCACCACGCTGAAGACCGGCAGGGTAAAGACGCCGCCGATCAGCGCGAGTACCAGCAGCCACTCGAAACTGGCGTGCGGCGCGATGCTCCAGATGGTTGCCTCGGCGATCACTGACGGGATCAGCGCCCGGCGCAGCCCCACGGTATCCACGCGTCGCCCGCGCCACGGCGCACCCACGGCAATGCCGATGGTCACCACCGCGGCCACCGCGCCGGCTGCCGCGTAGCCCTTGTCCATGGTGTTCACCACATGCAGCGTCAGCAGCACGCCTGCGGCGGAATGCGGGAACCTCGCCACCATTCCCACCAGCAAAAGTCGGCGGATGGGGGCAATCCGCAGCATCTCGCGGTACAGGCCAAAATTCACGGCGGTTCTCTTCTGGCGGGCTACGCCTGACGGGTCAGCGCGTGGTCAACAGATCCAGTGAATCCACACGCTCAACAAACTCGGGGTTGGCAGTCAGGCGCTCCTGCAGGACTGCCATCAGGGCAGAGACGTCCTGCGGACCAAGTCCGGGCGCAAGCTGAACGACCATTGTAAGCTCAGGACCGGCGCCTCCCCCGCCCACCGGCTCACCGGCGGCTGTACGTGACGCGGTGCCCTGGCCCTGCTGGAGGGTAATGCCCAGGATCCGCGGGTCCGCTTCCGCGGCGGCCCGGGCAAAGTCCACCAGTTCCGCGTCGGCGTAGGAGGGCACCCATTCCCGCTGCTGGGCCAGCGCCCACATGGCCGGCCGGCGCACCACAAAAGTGAAATCGGCGCCGGGATCGATGACCAGCAGCTGAGCGTCCTCGGAAACGGCGGACAGTGCGGCGCGTGGCGTGTAAACGGCCACGGGCCGTGCTTCCGGATGCCACTTTTCCAGGGCGTCCACCGAGGTGAACACCGGCAGCGCCTTCCGCCCGTCCGGCGCCGTCAGCGACACGAGCGCCATGTCCGCCTGTTTGTCGGCAGTCAGGCCGTGGTTGGATTCGGCTTCCTCCCCCAACACGGCGACGATGGGCACGAACACACGGGCGGTGGCCAGGGCGGCCACAACCTCCCGTTCGCTGCCGGTCCCGGCAACGAGGCGCGCGACGGCGGCGGCGTAGCCGGCGTCGGCCCGACCGTCGTCGCTGTCAAAGTTATGCAGCGGATTCCCGTCGCCGGTCAGGTCCCGTCCGGACCAGGACCGGCCGGCTGAGTCCGCGGGACCGCCGGCTCCTGCCAGGGCGGCGGCAATGTGGCCCGGGAGTTCGCGCGATGCCATGGTCAGCGGGCCGGGTGTCCGGCGACGTTGAAGGCCTGGGGCAGCGTGAAGGCGCCGGCATAGAGGGCCTTGCCCACAATGGTTCCTTCCAGCCCCAGCGGAACCAGCTCGCGCAGGGCGGCGAGGTCGTCCAGGCTGGAAATTCCGCCGGAAGCCACCACCGGACGGTCGGTGCGTTTGAGCACTTCCCGCAGCAGGTCCACGTTCGGTCCGCGCAGGGTGCCGTCCTTGGTGACATCGGTGACTACGTAGCGGGGGCAACCGGCCTCTTCGAGCCGGGCGAGCACCTCCCACAGGTCGCCGCCCTCCTTGGTCCAGCCGCGGGCCGCCAGGGTGGTTCCGCGCACGTCCAGGCCCACGGCGATTGCCTGCCCGTAGCGGGCAATCGCGCTGGCGGTCCATTCCGGGTTCTCCAGTGCCGCAGTGCCCAGGTTCACGCGTTCTGCGCCGAGCTCCAACGCCTTGTCCAGCGACTCGTCGTCACGGATGCCGCCGGAAAGCTCCACTTTGATATCGAGGGACTTCACCACGCGGCTGAGCAGGTCAAGGTTCGAGCCGCGGCCAAACGCGGCGTCCAGGTCCACCAGGTGGACCCACTCGGCGCCGTCGTTCTGCCAGGCCAGGGCCGCCTCCAGCGGATCGCCGTAGCTGGTCTCGCTGCCGGCTTCACCCTGGACCAGGCGCACGGCCTGTCCGTCGGCCACATCCACGGCGGGCAGCAGTTCTAGGACGGGGGTTTCGCTGAAGGGCATCTCTTGTGCTTTCGGTGGTGGGGTCAGGAAAGGTCGAGGGTCAGCAGGTAGGCGCCCAGCAGGGCCATTCCGGCCAGGACCCAGAAGCTGATGACAATGATTTTGGACATGCCCTGGCTGCGGAAAGACACCGCGCCGCCAATGAGGAGACCGGCCAGGCCCATCAGAAGAATGCTCCACATAGCGCTCAGCCCAGCGTCTTAAGCCAGTTGTTCAGCAGTGCTGCGCCGGCGTCGCCGGACTTCTCCGGGTGGAACTGGGTAGCCGACAACGCACCGTTCTCCACCGCGGCAATAAACGGGCCGCCGTGGTCCGCCCAGGTGACCTGGGGCGGTCGCATGGCCGGCTGGGTGACGTCGAAGTCCCACTTCTGCACGCCGTAGCTGTGCACGAAGTAGAACCGCTCGTCCTCGATACCGTCGAAGAGGGCCGAACCGGCCGGGGGCTTTACGGTGTTCCAGCCCATGTGCGGCACGACGTCGGCCGCGAGCCGTTCAACCACGCCGGGCCACTCGCCCATCCCCTTGGTCCGGACCCCGTGCTCCACGCCCTCATCAAAGAGCACCTGCAGGCCTACACAGATACCCAGCACCGGGCGGCCGCCGGCCACGCGGCGGCCGATCATGCGGAGGGCATCCACGTCCTTGAGGCCCTGCATCACGGCGGCGAACGCGCCGACGCCGGGGACCACGAGCCCGTCGGCGTTCAGGACGTCATCCGGCTTGGCGCTAAGCGTGACGTTGGCGCCGGCGTGCTCAAGGGCGCGCACGGCGGAGCGGATGTTGCCGGAACCGTAGTCCAGGACGGTGACGTTGCGGGGACTCACAGTGCTCCCTTCGTGGAGGGGATGCCCTCAACGCGCGGATCGGATTCAACCGCCGCGCGCAGGGCGCGGGCGAAGGCCTTGAACTGGGCCTCGACAATGTGGTGCGGATCCCGTCCGGACAGCACCCGCATGTGCAGGCAGATCTGCGCGTGGAGCGTGATCGCTTCGAAGACATGCCGCGTCAGGGATCCGGTGAAATGCCCGCCGATCAGGTGGTATTCCTGCCCCGCGGGCTCCCCGGAGTGCACCAGGTAGGGGCGGCCGGAGATATCGACGACCGCCTGCGCCAGTGCTTCATCCAGCGGAACAGTGGCTTCGCCGAAACGGCGGATGCCGGCCTTGGTGCCGAGCGCGGTCTTCAGCGCCTCGCCGATGCTGATGGCGATGTCCTCCACCGTGTGGTGGACATCGATGTGGGTGTCCCCCGTGGCTCGCACGGTGAGATCCATCAGTGAGTGCTTGGCCAGCGCGGTCAGCATGTGGTCGTAGAACGGCACCGAGGTGCTGATATCCGCGCGGCCCGTGCCGTCCAGATCAAGTTCGACGACGACGGACGATTCGCTGGTGGTCCGCTCAAGGCGGGCGGTGCGTCCGGTGGCGGTCTCCACAGTCATGAGGTTCCTTCGCGAAGGTTGGAGCCGAAGCAATAGGCAAAGCCCCGGCAGGTGATCAGTTTAGTCCCGAAGCGGGCAACACCCGGAACTGGAACCGGGGGCCGGGAGGTGGATGCAGGGCCGGACGGGCGGCTCAGGCGGCGAGCAGTTCCTGCAGCCGGGTCAGGAACGCCGTGGTTTCCGCTTCAGTACCGGCGGTAACCCGCAAGTGCCCCTCAATGCCGATGTCACGGACCAGGACACCGGCTTCCAGCAGCCCTTCCCAGACGGCCCGCGGATTCTCCATCCCGCCGAACAGGACAAAGTTGGCATCCGACGGCGCCGGGGCCAGTCCCATAATGGTGAGTTCCCGGACGATCCTGTCGCGCTGGGCCTTGATGTCCTCAACGTTGGACAGGAGGGCATCGGCGTGCGTCAGGGCTGCGTTGGCCGTGGCCTGGGTAATGGCGGAGAGGTGGTACGGCAGCCGGACCAGGCGCAGGGCGTCGGCGATCTGCGGCGCCGCGGCCAGGTAGCCGATCCGGGCCCCGGCCAGGGCGAAAGCCTTGGACATGGTCCGGGAGACGATCAGCCGCTCGCGTCCGGGCAGCAGCTGCAGGGCGCTGGGGGTTTCCGTGTGGGAGAACTCCGCGTAGGCCTCGTCCACCACGACAACTGCGTTGGAGGCGGCGCCGGCATCGTAGGCCGCCTCGATGGCGTCCAGTCCCAGGGCGGTGCCGGTGGGGTTGTTCGGGGTGCAGAGAATGATGATGGTAGGTGCCTGTGCCCGGACCTGCTCCGCCACGGACTGCGGGTCCATGGTGAAGTCGGCTTCCCGCGTGCCGGTGACATAGGCGGTGCCCGTGCCGCTGGCGAGCAGCGGGTACATGGAGTAGGTGGGCGGGAAGCTCATGGCCTTCCGGCCGGGGCCCCCGAAGGCCTGCATGATCTGCTGCAGGACTTCGTTGGAGCCGTTGCCGGCCCAGATGTTTTCGGCGGTGAGACCGTGGCCGAGATAGTTCGCCAGGTTTTCGCGCAGCTGGGTGAACTCGCGGTCCGGGTACCGGTTCAGGCCGGCAACGGCCGCCTGGACCTCGGTAACGATCGCTTCCCTTACATGCCGGGGCAGCCCGTGGGTGTTTTCATTGACGTTCAGCAGGATCGGCACATCCAGCTGCGGAGCTCCGTACGGGCTCAGGCCGCGGAGGTCTTCCCGCAGGGGAAGTCGGTTCAGGTTTTCCAGCTGTTCACTCACCCGTACAGCTTAAGGCGCTGCGGCACCCGGCGCGGAATCCGGTGTCCCGGCATGAAGTTCCAGGCTAGGAGGCGACGGGGATGTAGAGCTGCCGGCCGGCCGGGACCGTGGCGTTTTCCAGGTTGTTCAGTTCCACGATGTCCGCAACGACGTCCCGGGGATCCCGCTCCGGTGCGTATTCGGTGGCGAGGGACCACAGTGAGTCGCCGGTGGAAACGGATACCTGCAGGGTGCGTGTGGTTTCCGGTGAGTTTCCGGTGGCCATGGCAGGGGCGGTGAAGAAACCCGCAAAGACCAGAAGTGCAGCGGTGGAGAACATCAGGGGTGCGCCCACCAGGACGAGCCGTCCGCGGCGGGTGAGGCGCAGCGGTGCCTGGCTGCGCGCGGCAGCGGAGGCGCCGGCCGGGGCACTGGGACGCACCGAAGCGTTGGGAAGTACGTGTACTGACATGTCAATACCTTTCCGGTCCGATGAGCAGCTCCCGCGCCGTCCGGACAATCCCCGGCAGGACCGGGTATTGCGCGGGGCCTAGAAACTGCATTCGAACATCTGGTGGATCCTGCGAGGTGTCACAGGACCATACTCGAACATACGTTCTAAGTTGTACTCGAACATTTCTAGCACTTATCTACGAACATTGTCGAGACTCGCTCGAATATATGTTTGAAAAACTTGCCGCGCTCCCTTAGCGTTGAACCTGTCGGGAAAGCGGTGATACCAACTAATCACCCGGCACTGACAAAACTGAGAAAACCGGGAAACCGGGAAAAGCGACAAAACGGTACGGCCAGCACCGCAGGCACGGCCGGCACATAAAGAAGAAGCCATCGGGTCCGCATCCGCGGGCCTACCGTGAAGGGAAGCCGACGTGGCCCGTGTTACCAATGGCAGCACCCCCGCCCCTGCCGCGCCCGCTCCGGCAGTGCGCACCAAGGGCCTCACCGCCCGGCAGACTAAGATCCTCGAGACCATCCAGCGCTCGGTCAGTACCAACGGCTACCCGCCCTCTATGCGGGAAATCGGAGACATCGTCGGTCTGGCCAGCCTCTCGAGCGTTACCCACCAGCTGAGCCAGCTGGAAAAGCTGGGGTACATTCGCCGGGATCCCAAACGGCCCCGGGCCATGGAAATCCTGGTCCCCCTGCTGCTTCGCGACGCGCCTTCAACCCGCCGCAGCGCATCCGGTTCGCCGGACGGTTCAGCGGCGGAAACCGGCTCAGGGTCCACGGCGGGGGCAGCATCCGGCGCCGGCAGCTCACATGTCTCCGACCTCACCACCGCGATCGACACGGCCATGGTTCCGCTCGTGGGACGCATTGCGGCCGGCGGGCCCATCCTGGCGGATCAGCAGGTGGAGGAAGTCATTCCCCTGCCGCGCCAGCTTGTTGGCCACGGCGACCTGTTTATGCTCCGCGTGTCCGGCGACTCGATGGTGGACGCTGCCATTTGCGACGGAGACTGGGTGGTGGTGCGGCGCCAGCCCACGGCAGAGAACGGCGATATTGTTGCCGCCCTGCTGGAGGACGAAGCGACGGTCAAGACCTTCCGCCAGCGCAACGGCCACACCTGGCTGCTGCCGCAGAACACCCGCTATGAGCCCATCCTCGGCGACGAAGCCACCATCATGGGCAAGGTTGTATCGGTCATGCGTTCTCTCTAGGGCTGCACGCAGAAAAACAGCACCAATAAACAGCACCACTAAATACAGCGCCGCCGGCTCCCTGCCGACGGCGCTGCTGCGTTCCTGCCTCGCGCTTCCCCCTGGACGGGGCCCGGCCTAGGTCCGGGTGCCTGCGGGCTGAGCTGAAAGGCGTTCAAGGGCCTGCAGCACCACGCCGCGGTCCGTGGTGGACCAGAACGGGGGCAGGGCAGCCCTCAGGAAGCTGCCGTAACGGGCGGTGGCGAGCCGGGAGTCCAGGACGGCCACCACCCCCTTATCACCGGAGGCCCGGATCAGCCGGCCAGCGCCCTGCGCCAGCCGGACGGCGGCGTGGGTTGCCGAAACACTCATGAAGCCGTTGCCGCCGGCCTTGGCCACCGCACGGGTGCGGGCCGTCATCAGCGGATCATCGGGACGCGGGAACGGAATCCGGTCCATGATGACCAGCCGGCACGAGGCACCAGGGACATCCACGCCTTGCCACAGGGACATGGTTCCGAAGAGGCAGGTCGCGTCGTCATCGGCGAACTGCTGTACCAATGCGGACATGGTGGACTCGCCCTGGCACAGGATCGGGAAGTCCACCCGTGTGCGCAGGGCATCAGCCGCTTCCTCGGCTGCACGCCGGGAAGAGAACAGACCCAGTGCGCCGCCGCCGGAGGCCTTGATCAGCGCCTCAATCTCGTCCAGTTGCTCCGGGGATGTCCCCCGCCCCGGTTTAGGCAGGTCCTTGGCTACGTAGAGGACACCCTGCCGGGGGTAGTCAAAGGGACTGCCGACGTCGGTGCCGTTCCATTTCGGGGCACCGCTGCCCAGGAGTCCCAGGGCGCCGGCCACCGGACCGAATTCTGCTCCGATGGCCAGGGTGGCGGAGGTCAGGACCACGGTGTGACCGTCGAAGAGCCCTTCGCGCAGCCGGCCGGCCACCGACAGTGGGGCCACGTTGATGGTGGGCGGTGAGTCTTCTTCGGGCGCCGTGTATCCGGCGCCGGGAGAGAACGTGCTGGGGCGCGATGCCCAGACCACTTCACCGGAGTTGCCGGCATCAAGAATGCGGTCGCACATTTCCTGCACGGCCATGAGCCGGGAACGGGCCATCTGGCGCCCGCCGTCCACGTTCTCGCCGTCGGGCTTGGAATCTGACAGCGCTGTGCGGGCCGAGTCGCGTACGTGCCCCAGGACCATCTCCTGGTCCTCGGACAGTCCCGCGGCCAGCAGACCGGACGGGACCGGTGCGAAGACCTGGTCGAACGCGCGGCCGGCAGCGGCCAGCGGCTCCAGGGCGGCGGAAGTGTGTTTGCGGGCTGCGGACACGGCTGCGGAGATAACGGTCCCGGACAGCTGTCCGGTGACGGCGCCGGTGACGCGGTCCTGCAGCTCGTGGGCCTCGTCAATGACCACCACGTCGTAATCGGGCAGCACGGCCAGACCCTCAAAGGCGGCGATGGCCAGCATGGCGTGGTTGGTGATGACAAGGTCCGCCACGGCCGCTTTGGCCCGGGCCTGCTCGCTGAAGCACAGTTCCGCCACGGGACACTTCTGCGCCCCGAGGCACTCCATGGAGGTCACGGAGACTTGGCGCCAGGCCCGGTCGCTGACACCTGGCAGCAGTTCGTCGCGGTCCCCGGTTTCTGTTTCCTGTGCCCACTCCTGCAGGCGGACGACGTCGCGCCCCAGTGCCGAGGTGGGTCCCCCGGCGGGCGCTGGGTGGGACACCGCCTGCTCGTGCATAAACAGCGTTCCCGCCTCGTCTTCCTCGGGGAACCCGCCGCCGGTCTTGTGGACGCAGACGTAGTTACTGCGGCCCTTGAGCAGGGCGACATCCACTTCCCGGGGCAGCTTGGGCGCCAGGGTCTTCAGCAGGCGCGGCAAGTCCCGGCCCACAATCTGGGACTGCAGGGCCAGGGTGGCCGTGGAGACCAGGGCAGGCTTGTCGCTGTCGAGGGCATGGGCAATCAGCGGAACCAGGTACGCCAATGACTTGCCGGTGCCGGTGCCGGCCTGGACCAGCAGGTGCTCGCCGGACTCGATCGCCTCGGCCACCTGCCGGGCCATCTCGTGCTGGCCCGGCCGGTTCTGTCCGCCCATGGACGTGACCGCCGTGTCCAGCAGCTCCAGTACCTGCTCCGACACCTGCTGCGTCTTCCTACCCATGGGTTACGAACGGCTCCAGCTCTGCAGCGAGCCCTTCACGGACCTTCACGTGCAGCCGGGTACCGGTCTCCACATGGTCCGTGGACAGGATCTCTGCGTCCTGCTGGTGGAGCCGGGACACAATCTCGCCGCGCTCATACGGCACCAGCAGTTCCAGCTCCACTCCCGGGCGCGGAATGCCTTCGGAGATCGCCTGGAGCAGCTCCGGGATGCCTTCGCCCGTGCGGGCCGAAACCACCACATACCGGCTTTCGCGCTGGCGCAGCCGTTCCAGGACAAACGGATCCGCGGCGTCGGCCTTGTTCAGCACAATGATCTCAGGCACCTTGCGGGCGTCCACCTCGGCAAGGACGGTGCGGACGGCCGCAATCTGGCCTTCCGGGTCCGGGTGCGAGGCATCAACTACGTGCAGGATCAGGTCTGCGTCCGCTACTTCTTCCAGTGTGGAGCGGAAGGCCTCCACTAGCTGCGTGGGCAGGGAACGGACAAAGCCGACTGTGTCCGCCAGCGTGTAACCGATCCCGTCTTCCGTCTGTGCCTTGCGGATGGTGGGATCCAAGGTGGCGAACAAGGCGTTCTCCACCAGCACGCCGGCGTCGGTGAGCCGGTTCAGCAGGGAGGATTTGCCGGCATTTGTATAGCCGGCAATGGCTACCGAGGGCACGGCGTTGCGCTGCCGGTTGGCACGCTTGGTCTCCCGCGCCGGCTTCATGCCCGCAATTTCGCGACGCAGCTTGGCCATGCGGGTGCGGATCTTCCGGCGGTCCAGCTCGATCTTGGTTTCACCGGGACCGCGGGAGCCCATGCCGGCGCTGGCGCTGCCCACCTGGCCGCCGGCCTGGCGGGACATGGATTCACCCCAGCCGCGCAGGCGCGGGAGGAGGTATTCCAGCTGCGCGAGCTCAACCTGGGCCTTGCCTTCACGGGACTTGGCGTGCTGGGCAAAGATGTCCAGGATCAGGGCCGTACGGTCAATGACCTTGACCTTGACAATGTCTTCCAGTCCGCGGCGCTGGGACGGAGCGAGCTCGCTGTCCACGATCACTGTGTCAGCGCCGGTCGCCGTGACAATGTCCTTCAGTTCCTGGGCCTTGCCGGAGCCGAGGAAGGTGCCGGGATCCGGCTTGAGGCGGCGCTGGATGATTCCGTCCAGGACTTCCGATCCGGCGGTCTCCGCCAGGGCGGCCAGTTCCTTCAGGGAGTTTTCGGCATCTTCTGCCGTGCCTTCGCTCCACAGTCCCGCGAGGACAACCCGTTCCAGGCGCAGCTGGCGGTACTCAACCTCGGTGACGTCTTCGAGTTCGGTGGACAGGCCGGCGACGCGGCGCAGCGCGCGCCGCTCCTCGAGGTCCTGCTGCTCGCCGTCGTGGACGGAATGCTCAGTGTTGTCGGACAGCGCCTGGGCGCGTCCGTTGTTGACTCCGGTGCGGGTCAGCGGCTTGGTCTCCACCGTTTTGGCTTCAACTGCGCTGTCCTTCGCAAGGATCCGGTCGATGACCCCTTGGATGTCCGAAGCGCTGAGCTCCGAAGCGGAGCCGGCACCGTTGACGGAACCCATGGAACGGGAGTTGTTGATGGTCATAATCTCCTTATGAGAACGTACTTAACATGGTAGGCCAGTGAACTGACATTCTCCGGCGAGACCGACCGTCTGCGCAATGGATTCCTGTCCCGACTTCCACCTGTTCCAACCCCGCGGGCCCCGCTTAAATTCCTGTCCGCGCCCGGGTTCCGGCTAATCTGGACTGTTATGGGTTCAGACCACTATTTCTCTTCCACACCGTCCGGACCCGAGGTCCGACGGCCGCTGCGCGTCACGCTCAACGGCTCCGAACGGACGCTCCAGACCGCGGGCGGCATCTTCAGCCCGGACGGCATCGACAAGGGCACCGCAGTACTGCTGGACGAAGTTCCCGCCCCGCCCGCAACCGGTAATCTCCTGGACATCGGCTGCGGTTGGGGCCCGGTGGCCCTCACCCTGGCGCTGAAGTCCCCCGCCGCACAGGTTTACGCCGTGGACGTCAACGAGCGCTCCCTTGCCCTGACCCGCGACAACGCCGCTTCGCTGGGATGCACCAACGTTAGTGCTGCCCGGCCCGAGGACGTGGATCCGGAGCTGCGCTTTGACGCCATCTGGTCCAACCCGCCCATCCGCATCGGCAAGGATGAACTGCACGCCCTGCTGCTGCTCTGGCTGCCACGCTTGGCTCCGGGCGGCACCGCGTGGCTGGTGGTCCAGAAGAACCTCGGATCGGATTCGCTGCAGCGCTGGCTGGCCGAAGAACTGCCCGCCGGCTTTGCGGTGTCCCGCCACAGCACCGCCAAGTCCTTCCGGATCCTGAAGGTGGAACGCGCGCACTCCTAGCCCGGGCCTTCTCCTACAGCAGGATGCCGCGGGCCACCAGCACGGCCGGTCCGCTGAGTTCGACGTGTTCGCGGCCTTCGGGACCGGTCAGGAACCGGACGCCGACGACGCCGCCGGGCACCGTCACGGCCCACGCATCGGGTGCGCCGGCACCGGCCCAGAAACGCGTGGCGACGGCGGCGGCGCAGGCGCCGGTACCGCAGGACAGGGTCTCCCCCACGCCGCGCTCATGCACACGCATGGTCACCAGTCCCACCCCGTCCTCCACGAGCGGCTCGGCCGGGACAACGAACTCGACATTCGTTCCGTTGGAGGGTTCGGGCTGCACCGACGGCGCGGTGGTGAGATTAGTTGCGGCCAGTTCGTCAAGCTCGGCCAGGGCAACCACCGTGTGCGGGTTGCCCATGCTGACCGACAGCCCGGGACGGGGCACTTCCAGGCCCCCGGCGTTCACCACGGTGTCCATGGACTTGGCGGCAGCGTGGTCCGGGTAGATGAACTCCCACGGGCCCATGTCCACCGCATAGCCTCCGGGCGTGCGGGTGACGGTCTTCAGCCCGGCCCGGGTGCCGATAACCAGGCTTTCACCCTCTCCCAGTTCCACCAGGTGCTCTTCAAGCAGGAAATGCACAAAAACCCGCACACCGTTGCCGCACATTTCGGAAACGCTTCCGTCCCCGTTCCGGTAGTCCATGAACCATTCGGCTTCCGGTGCGTTCTGCAGCAGCGCACGGCCTTCGGGGACGTACTCGGAGCGGACGGCGCGGATGAACCCGTCCGCACCTATTCCGCGGTGCCGGTCACATACAGCCGCCACGTCTGCGGCAGCCAGGTCACGGGATCCGTCTGTATCGGCCAGCAGCACAAAGTCATTGCCGGTGCCGTGGCCCTTGGCGAAGGGCAGGCCGGCAACGGCAGCGGGCAGGCCGGAGGCGGGCAGGGACGCGGCAGATGCCGTCGAAGCAGAAGTGTTGGTCACCCTTCAAGGATACTGGGCCGCACGGCGGCACGGACGGCGTCGGCCGCTCGGGCAACCAGGGCGGGATCGTCAAAGCCCAGCCAAGTGATCCGCGGGTCGGCGCGGAACCAGGTCAGCTGGCGGCGGGCGAACTGCCGGGTGGCAACAACGGTGGCCTCCGCGGCCTCACGCACCGAGGACTTCCCGTCCAGGACCGCAAGGAACTGGGCGTAGCCCAGCGCACGCGAGGCGGTACGGCCGGTCCGCAGCCCGGCCGGTTCCAGCCGCCGTACTTCCTCGAGCAGGCCCTGTTCCACCATGGCGTCAACACGGCCGGCCAGGCGCTGGTGCAGCACGGGACGGTCCACCTCCAGGCCGATCTGCACGGCAGGCTGGAAGTACTGGCGGACGGGCATAAAGGAGCTGAACGGCCGTCCCGTCAGTTCGAGGACTTCAAGGGCCCGCACCACGCGGCGGGCATCTGAAATCCGTTCTGCCGAGACCGGGTCCGCGGACCGCAGGCGGGCCATCAGCGCGGGCAGCCCGGCGGTTTCCAGTTCGGCTTCGAGTGCCGCGCGGACAGCGGGGTCGGTGCCGGGAAATTCCAGTACGTCCAGCGCCGCCCGTACGTACAGCCCCGAACCGCCCACGAGGATGGGGAACATGCCCCTGCCCCGGATGTCCTCGACCAGTGCCCTGGCCTGGGTCTGGAACGCCGAGACGCTGGCCTCTTCAGTAACGTCCATGATGTCCAGCAGGTGGTGCGGAACGCCGCGGCGTTCGGCAACCGGGATCTTCGCCGTGCCGATGTCCATGCCGCGGTAGAACTGCATGGAATCCGCGTTGATGACTTCCCCGCCCAGTTCCAGGGCAAGGTTCACGCCGAGGTCCGACTTGCCGGATCCGGTAGGCCCGACGACGGCAATCACCGGACGCTCACGTGCAGGGTTCATGCTGCAGCGCCCTTAGGAACGCGGGGGCAGCGCGGGCATGCCCAGCGAAACACCCGTGCGGGTGCCGGCCGGTGCGGCAGGCACGCCGCAGGATTCAGCCTGCGAACGGTCCCAGGCATCTCCGGCGCGGGACCGGCGCAGCGAATAGTCAGCGGCTGTGGCGGGATCGGAAATCAGGTGGAAGGCGGCGGCAGCGGTGACCGGGACGGTGACGAGGTCGCCCGGCCGCGGTGCGGGGGCGCCGTCGGGCACCGAGAAGTGCACCAGCCGCTGGTCCCGGGAACGCCCGGAGAGCCGGCCGGTCTCTTCAGCCTTCCGGCCCGAACCGGCAGTGACCATGACTTCTACGGTGGTGCCCACCTGCTTGGCGTTCTCCTCGGCGGCAATCCGGTCCTGGAGGGCAGTGAGCCGCTCATAGCGTTCCTGCACCACGGCCTTGGGCAGCTGGCCGGGCAGGTCGGCGGCGGGGGTGCCGGGGCGCTTGGAGTACTGGAAGGTGAAGGCGCTGGCGAAGCGGGCCTTTTCCACGACGTCGAGGGTGGCGGCGAAATCCTCCTCGGTCTCGCCCGGGAATCCGACAATGATGTCCGTGGAGATGGCGGCGTGCGGCATCCGTTCCCTCACCCGGTCCAGGATCCCCAAGAACTTCTTGGAGCGGTAGGAGCGGCGCATGTCCTTGAGGACCTTGTCCGAGCCCGACTGCAGCGGCATGTGCAGCTGCGGCATCACGTTGGGGGTTTCCGCCATGGCGTCAATGACGTCGTCAGTGAAGGCCGCCGGGTGCGGGCTGGTGAAGCGGACCCGTTCCAGGCCCTCGATGTCGCCGCACGCGCGCAGCAGCTTGGCGAAGGCACCGCGGTCGCCGAACTCCACGCCGTAGGAGTTCACGTTCTGGCCCAGCAGCGTGACCTCGATGGCGCCGTCGTCGACCAGTGCTTTGATTTCGGCCAGGATCTCCCCCGGGCGCCGGTCGCGTTCCTTGCCGCGCAGCGACGGGACGATGCAGAAGGTACAGGTGTTGTTGCAGCCGACGGAGATGGACACCCATCCCGAGTACACCGAGTCCCGTTTGGTGGGCAGCGTGGACGGGAACACGTCCAATGACTCCAGGATTTCCAACTCGGCCTTGGCATTGTGCCGCGCGCGTTCAAGCAGCGCGGGCAGGGACCCGATGTTGTGGGTGCCGAAGACGGCGTCCACCCAGGGTGCCTTGCGCAGGATGGTTTCCCGGTCCTTCTGTGCCAGGCAACCGCCCACGGCAATCTGCATCCCCGGGCGGCGTTCCTTGATGGGCGCAAGCAGGCCGAGGTTGCCGTACAGCTTGTTGTCCGCGTTCTCCCGGACCGCGCAGGTATTAAAGACAACGATGTCCGCCTGCTCGCCGTCGGCCTCCACATATCCGGCGTCCTGGAGCAGGCCCGAAATGCGTTCGGAGTCGTGTACGTTCATCTGGCAGCCGAACGTCCGGACCTGATAGGTACGCGGTGTCGCCTCGGAGGCCACGGGGGAAGGCACGGGGGAAGGAGAGGAAACAGTCATGCTCACCCTCCTAGGGTACGTCAGCCGCCGTCCCCCACTAGGCCTAATCCCTCACCGAGGCGCAATTCCGCTGCCGCCCTTAGTACCAGTTCTTGGCTAGTACCAGTTACTGGCTAGTACCAGTTATTGGCGTGGTGGAAATTCAGTGCGTTGCAGGGGCTGCCGTAACGCGATGAGATGTACTGAAGTCCCCAGTCGATCTGCGTGCGGTAGTTCACCGCCCAGTCAGCTCCGGTTGCCGCCATTTTTTCGGCGGGAAGGGACTGTGCAATCCCGTAGGCTCCGCTGCTGGAGTTGGTGGCGCTGGTCAGCCATTCCGATTCTTTGGTCCAAAGCCGGTCCAGGCACGTCAGCTGGGATGCTTCCCACCCCCGGGAGGCGAGCATGGAAGCAGCGTAGGCCTTGGCCGCCGCAGGGTCATCCACAGGCACGGCCGCACGCGCGGCCTCGGCTGCTTCCTCTGCGGCCTTCATGGCCGCGGCCTCATCCGCCGCGCGGGCCGCAGCCTGCTCCGCGGCGGCTTGCTCTGCTGCAGCCTGCTCGTCGGATTCCCGGGCGGGCGGCTGCTCCGCGGGCTGCTGTTCTGCGGGGTGCTGCTCTGCGGGGTGCTGTTCAGCTGTTGAACCCTTGGTTTCCGTGACATTCCCGGTTGTGGCACCGTCCCGGACGGGTTCTTGGGTGGCGAGCAGCGGCACCGCCATATTGACCAGCTGCAGTCCGGCTGCGGCGCGCAGGTCCTCACCTGCGGCAGTGCCGACCGCGGCGCCGGACACACCCAGCATTGCCAGGGAGCCTAGTGCTGCCGAGGCCCCCATTCGCAGCCTTCGGCGGCGGCGCAGGGCGCGTCGGATGCGGGTCTGTTCGCGGCGTGATGAGTCAAGTGAAGTCACAAGCGCAGGACGCTACCGGAGTTTTCTGGGAAAAGTCTCAAAAAGGTAACGACGACGTTGACTCCCCCGACATCGCGTGCAGCCGCAAACCGTTGCCGCCAATTGGGCTAATACCAGTTGACCTCTTCGGAATGCTGCCAGGCGCCGCAGGGTGTGCCGTAGCGCCAGGAGATGTATTCGAGCCCCCAGTTAATCTGGGTCCGGTAGTTTGTCTGCCAGTCGCTGCCGTGGCTGGCCATTTTGCTGCCGGGCAGCGACTGCGGGATTCCGTAGGCGCCGCTGGACGGATTGGCCGCCGAAGTGCGCCAGTTGGACTCCCGGTTCCAGAGGCTGACCAGGCAGCGGAATTCGTTGCCGTCCCAGCCGTAGGCACCCATCATGCCGGCGGCATAGTTCTGGGCCCCGGCCGGATCGTCCACCGGTTGGGCGGGCGGCGGCGGAAGCGGAACGGGTGCCGGGCCAGGCGCCGGCGCAGGTGCGGGAGCAGGTGCCGGCACAGGTGCTATGGGGAGGGTCACGGCCGGAACCCCTGTTTCCGGCGCGCCGGGAGCAACGGGTGAGCCGACCGCAGGCCGCGTCACGGTACCGGCGTTCCGTGCCGCCCGTTCCGCTGCCGCCTGCTGTTCCTGGAAGGCCTGCTCAGCGGCAATTCCGCGCAGCCGTGCGTTTTCCACGTCGGCGGTGGTCCCGTGCAAATCGGCCAGTTGGGCCAGCAAAACGGTTTTCCGGGCTTCCTCCTCCCGGACCGCTTCATCCGCCGCGGTGGCAGAGGCCCCGGCTTCGTCAAGATACCGTTTGGCCTCGGCCAGCAGGTCTGCACGGGCATCTCGGGCCTGCTGTTCCTGATCGGCAAGGCCGGCCGCTACCCGTTCGGATGCCGTCGCTGCCGCATACAGGGTTCCGGCCCGCGAGGAAACGCGGTCCATCAGGTCCGCCCCGTGCAGGGCGTCGGCAGACGCTTCCGTATCCAAGAGCAAAAGTCCCAAGCCGTCCGCTGCGGCACCTCCGGACTTGTACGTCTGCGCGGCCAATGCGGCCACACGCTGCAGCGTTTCATCCGCCTGCGCCTCGGCGGCCTCCCGCTGTGCGGATAGCGAGGCCAGGAGCTTCTCATTTTCTGCCAGGGCATCCCTCGCTGCGTTGTAGCGGCTGGTGGCTTTAACCGCAGCGTCGCCCAGTTGCCCGGCGTCGGTGCGCAGCTCCGTGAGCAGCCCTTCGAGCTTGTCAGCCTCAGAGGCTTTGGCGGCCTCGGAGGACTTGGCCTGCTGGATATCTTCCCAGGACGGGTACGGGTCCGCAGCCGAGACAGGTCCAGCGGTCAGCACGGCGGAGGCCAGGATTCCGGCAAACACCACGGCAAACAGCGGGGAACGCCTTAACTTGGGCCCCACCAAGCTCATCTTTAACATAGTTGGCACAGCATACGACACGGCGCGGCGAATTGACACCGGCCCTTCGAGGGTGTCCGCTTTTAGACGCTGTCGCCTCTGGCCTCGCGTGCCTCGCTGATAATTTCTCCGGCCACGCGGAAACCCAGCGACGGCGAGTAACCCTTGCGGGCCAGCATGCCCACGAGCCGCCGCGTTTGTTTGTCCCTTGCCGTGCGGTCTGCGAGATCCGCGGAGGACTGCAGCTTTTTCCGGGCCAGGGTCCTGGCGGCCTCAAGTTCGTCATCGGCGCTGACCTGTTCGAGGGCATCCTCGGCCAGATCCGGCGCAATCCCCTTTTCGGCTAGTTCTCGGCGCAGTGCACCGCGGGCCAGTGATTTGCCCTGCGACCTGCTCTGGACCCACAACCGGGCGAACTCGGCGTCGTCCACGAGCTGCACTTCCTCGAAACGGTCCAGGACTGCTGCGGCCGCATCCGCCGGAATCTCGCGTTCGGCCAGCTTCGCTTCCAGCTGGTGCCGGCTTTTGGGTGATGCCGTGAGTTGGCGCAGCACAATGGCTTTCGCCTCTGAGTAGGCTTCCTCAGGTGTCAGCTCGGGCGCCGGCCCGGAAACGGAATCCGCCTCCCCCGCGCTGTTCCTCCGGCGCTTCTTTTTCTTGGTGCCGCCTCCGGCGCCTGGTTCTGCCCACGGTTCATCTGCCGGGGCTTCCTCGCCAAAACCGCCTTCTTGGAAGGTATCCCCTGCATCCTTCGGCTTCCGGCGGGAGCGCGCACGGGAGGCCGGAGGCACATCTGCCGGCGTCGTATCCGAAGGCACGGCAGTACCCGCCTGGATGTCGGCGAGCCGCTGCTTCAGTTGTTCGAGCGTTTCTTGGGATGCCATAGCTGTTCCGGTTGAATGAGTCAGTGTTGAATGAGCTGCTGCCTGGATGGTCAAACCCCAAGGGCAGCACCTCCTGAGGAGGCGCTGCCCTTGTTGCCTGAGGGGGTAAGCCCTAGGAGTCCTTGGCTACAGCCTTGAGCTTGGGTGCGGCCGGTTCCTCTGCGGCCGGAACGCCGATGCCCAGCTTTTCGCGGATGCGGCGGTCCAGCTCGTCGGCCAGGTCGGGATTGTCCTTCAGGAAGTTGCGGGCGTTCTCCTTGCCCTGGCCCAGCTGGTCTCCGTCGTAGGTGAACCAGGCACCGGACTTCTTGACCAGCCCGTGCTCCACGCCCATGTCGATCAAGCCGCCTTCGCGGGAGATGCCGACGCCGTACATGATGTCGAATTCCGCCTGCTTGAAGGGCGGTGCCATCTTGTTCTTGACGATCTTGGCGCGGGTGCGGTTGCCAACCGGGTTGGTGCCTTCCTTGAGCGTTTCAATGCGGCGGACGTCGATGCGTACGGACGCGTAGAACTTCAAGGCCTTGCCGCCGGTGGTGGTTTCCGGGCTGCCGAAGAAGACGCCGATCTTTTCACGCAGCTGGTTGATGAAGATGGCGGTGGTGTTGGTGTGGCTGAGCCGGCCGGCGATCTTTCGCAGCGCCTGGCTCATGAGGCGGGCCTGCAGGCCGACGTGGCTGTCTCCCATGTCGCCTTCGATTTCGGCCCGCGGCACCAGTGCGGCAACGGAGTCAATGACGACGACGTCGACGGACCCGGAGCCGATCAGCATGTCCATGATTTCCAGGGCCTGCTCGCCGGTGTCCGGCTGGGACACCAGCAGCGAGTCCGTATCAACGCCGAGCTTGGCGGCGTAGATGGGGTCCAGGGCGTGCTCCGCGTCGATGAATGCGGCGATGCCGCCGTTCTTCTGCGCATTGGCCACAACATGGAGGGCCAGCGTGGTCTTACCGGAAGATTCCGGACCGTAGATTTCCACCACGCGTCCGCGCGGGAGCCCGCCAATGCCCAGGGCAACGTCCAGAGCGACGGAGCTGGTTGAGATGGTCTCTGCGGGGGCGCGCACCTCATCGCCCAGACGCATGATCGATCCCTTGCCATACTGCTTGTCAATCTGGGCCAGCGCTGCCTCAAGTGCTTTTGCGCGGTCGGCTGGAGCAGCCATTCTTCACCTCGTGTTGTGGTTGTGAGTGGCCCGTAGGCCTGTCGTCCATTGCTTAGTAACGACCCTATCCGGCGGCACTGACAAAACGGCTGACCGGACCTTGTTGCTCATTATCTTGTGGATATCCCGGGCCGCGCCTGCTGTGGCCGACCCCTGTGTAGGAGCATATCTTTATCCGAACAAAGATTCGAATATTCACCCCGGCGTGTTCCGTTCCGGCTGTCCGGGCTCCCGGGCGTTCCCGCCGCTACGTTGCCTTCGGTTTGATGTCCCGGCCAAGCCTGCGGTCAGCCGGCACGTCCTGGATCTCGCACACGGCCAGCCATACCGCTTTTGGTTCCACGCCTTTCCGGAGCGCTTCCGCAGCGGTAACCCCGCCCAGCTGGCCGAGGACCAGATCCGCGGCCAAGACCCGGGAATAGGCCGAACCGAACTCGTCATCCATGAGCCGCCAGAAGTCACTGATACGCATCGCTTAATTCTCGCACGCACGCAGCGCCCCGCAGTAACCAACCTAGAATGGAGACATGACCGAGACCACCGGTCCCGCGGACCGGCCCGATGGCGGGGACCCGGACAACGATGCCGCCATTGAGGACCTGGAACAGGAACTGAGTGTCCTGTGGCGCCGCGCGCGCTCCGTCTCCCACCAGATAGCCCGCGAAGTCCACCCCGACATGGAACCGTCGGCCTACGGCCTCATGGTGCTGCTCCACCAGCAGGGTCCCATGCGCCTGACGGACCTGGCCGCGGCGGTGGGGGTGGGTAAGCCCTCGTTGAGCCGTCAGGTTGCGATGCTGCAAAGCCTGGGCCTGGTGGAGAAGCATACGGACCCGGTGGACGGGCGGGCCCAACCCATCAACCTCACCGACGTGGGGGCGGCACAGTTGGAAGGCACGGCAACGGCCCGAAAGGAGCACTTCCGCCGGACATGGACCGGATGGGAGGCCGAAGAGCTGCGCGCCCTGGTTCGGCTGCTGCACAAGCTGAATGCCTCCGTCCGTCCGGCCGGGGACAGTCTTTGAAACCGGGGACAGTCTTTGAACCGGGGACAGTCTTTGAAATCAGCCCCGGACAGAACAAACCCCCGCAGGCACCGCACCTGCGGGGGTCACTAGCTGTTCAGCTGGTAAATCTTGGGGGCAACGCATCCGTCGCCTGAAGCGAAGAGGCGCTGCCGGGGTTCCTAGGATGTGCGGGCCAGGTCCCGGGCCAGGTCTTCGGGAAATTCACGTGCGAATTCCCGCGAAAACTCAGAGGGCACGGTATCTGGAATGGCAACGCCTTCAGCGCTGGCCACCCGGTCACTGACTTCACGGAGCATCAGGGACAGGGGCACATCGAGGGCAGTGCAGATTGAAGACAGGAGTTCCGATGATGCTTCCTTCTGTCCGCGTTCAACCTCGCTGAGGTAGCCGAGGGATACACGGGCACTGTGCGACACCTCGCGCAGGGTACGGCCCTGGCGCTGGCGCACGTCGCGGAGGACATCACCAATCTCGTGACGAAGAACTACCATCTTGCGCTCCTTAGGCTCCCGGTGTGCGTCTTCCGCCAACCCTACATCCCGCCAGCGGATCACGCCGTTCACGGATACGGGTTGTTTAACCATGTGTATCGTCCTGCTCCCTATGAGTACGGGCTGCGGCGAGTTGCCGCAGACTGTTCAAAGATCGTACTTAAAGAACCTTGGCGGTTCCTGATACTAACAACTGATGCCCTGACGGTTTTGTTCCCGCGGCGGATGGGGCGGTTACTGTCCTTCTCCAACGGGACCGGCGGTCTCCAGTTCTGCGGCCAGCATCGCGAGTGCCTCGCGGCAGGCAGCGGCACGGATGGCGGTGCGGTCTCCGGGGAACAGGAACTCCCGGAAGTAAGATCCTCCGGCAGAGGCGATCCCTACGAAGACTGTTCCCACCGGTTTGCCGTCGTGGGCCGCAGGCCCGGCCGCCCCGGTGGTTGATACTGCGACGTCGGCGTCCAGGGCCTTGCGCGCCCCGACCGCCATAAGCTCCGCCACCCTTCCATCCACGGACCCGGCTTCGGCCAGGAGCGCGGCCGGAACCCCGAGGACGGAATGCTTGATCCCATTTTGGTACGCGACCACGCCACCCTGCAAAACTGTGGACGCTCCCGGCACGGATCCAAGCTCCGCGCAGAGCATTCCCGCGGTCAGGGACTCGGCAGTGGCTACGGTTTTGCCGGCCCGGTTCGCGGCGCGCAGGACACGGGCGGCCGAGCTCTCCTCCACAGGGGCGCCCGCCCCGGTCTCCGGGCTCATACGCTCTTTGCGCTGCGGCGCAGGCGGACGGCCTGCAGGACGTAGTCGATGCCTGTCACCACGGTGATCACCAGTGCGGCGGCCATAAAGACGGCGCCGATCCACCAGGCCCAGCTGCCCAGCCAACTGCCCAGCGGCAGCAGGAACACGAAGATGGCGAAGGTCTGTACCACCGTCTTGAGCTTGCCCCCTCGGGAGGCTGCCATCACGCCGTAGCGGATCACCACGAAGCGCATCAGGGTAATACCCAGTTCGCGGACCAGGATCACAATGGTCACCCACCACCACAGTTCGCCCAGCAGCGACAGCATCACCAGTGCGGAACCGATCAGCAGCTTGTCCGCGATCGGATCGGCGATTTTGCCGAAGTCGGTGATCAGGCCGCGGCTGCGGGCTATGTCGCCGTCGAGCTTGTCCGTGTAGATGGCGACGGCGAATGTTGCCACCGCCAGCCATCGGTAGAGCCCGCCGCGGCCGTCGTCGGCAGCGAGGAACCAGATGAAGAGCGGAACCATCAGGATCCGCACCACCGTCAGTGCATTGGCGATATTGAGGGTAGGTACCCTCTCGCTAGGAGAATTGCTCACAGCTTCAGCCTAGCGAACATTCACCGGCCGGTGAGGTTCCATGCGTCCTCGGACTCCGGGTCGTCGGCGCCGTCGTGGTACTCCGCAGCCTGCGGCCGGCCATCCAGGTCGGCGGCAACCAGGTCCACGGGACCGCCGGCGTCGAACCCGTGGTTCACGTTGGCGTTCTCGGCCAGGGCTGCGGCGTCCGCTCCCCCGGACGGGGCAGGCGCTTCGTCGCCGCTGATGGCTGCCAAGGTGGCCGCCAGGTCGTCGGGCTTCACCAGCACATCGCGTGCCTTGGAACCTTCGGAGGGCCCGACGACGCCGCGGGACTCAAGCAGGTCCATCAAGCGTCCTGCCTTGGCGAAGCCCACGCGCAGCTTGCGCTGGAGCATGGAGGTGGAGCCGAACTGGGTGGTCACCACCAGTTCGGTGGCCTGCAGCAGCACGTCGAGGTCGTCTCCGATGTCGTCGTCGATCTGCTTCTTGGGCGCCGTGACCGCAACGTCTTCGCGGTAGACGGCCTGCAGCTGGTTCTTGACGTGCTCCACCACACGGTGGATTTCGGACTCGGTGACCCAGGCGCCCTGTACACGGATGGGCTTGTTGGAGCCCATCGGCAGGAACAGGGCGTCACCCTGGCCCAGCAGCTTTTCAGCGCCGGGCTGGTCCAGGACCACGCGGGAGTCGGTGACCGACGACGTCGCGAAGGCCATGCGGGAGGGCACGTTCGCCTTGATCAGGCCGGTCACCACGTCCACGGAAGGCCGCTGGGTGGCCAGCACCAGGTGGATGCCGGCGGCGCGGGCCAGCTGGGTGATGCGGACAATGGAGTCTTCCACGTCCCGCGGGGCGACCATCATCAGGTCGGCCAGCTCGTCCACGATCACCAGCAGGTACGGGTAGGCGCGGATGACCCGCTTGGATCCGGCCGGGGGCACTACCTTGCCGTTGCGGACGGCCTTGTTGAAGTCGTCAATGTGCTTGAACCCGAAGTTGGCGAGGTCGTCATAGCGGGTGTCCATTTCCCGGACCACCCACTGCAGCGCTTCGGCAGCCTTTTTGGGGTTGGTGATGATGGGGGTGATCAGGTGCGGAACGCCCTCATAGGCGGTCAGTTCCACGCGCTTGGGGTCCACCATGACCATGCGCACCTCATCCGGCGTGGAGCGCATCAGGATGGAGGTGATCATGGAGTTCACGAACGAGGACTTACCGGCGCCGGTGGCACCGGCCACGAGCAGGTGCGGCATCTTGGCCAGGTTGGCCACCACGAACCCGCCCTCAACGTCCTTGCCCACGCCCATCACCATGGGGTGTTCGGTCTTGCGGGCGGAGTTGGAGCGAAGCACGTCGCCCAGGGCCACGACTTCCTTGTCCGCGTTCGGGATTTCGATGCCGATGGCGGACTTGCCGGGAATGGGCGAAAGGATGCGCACGTCGGAGCTGGCCACGGCGTAGGCGATGTTTTTGGAAAGGGCCGTAACCCGTTCCACCTTGGTACCCTCGCCGAGTTCGATCTCGTACCGGGTAACCGTGGGGCCGCGGGAGAAGCCGGTGACCTTGGCGTCCACGTTGAACTGCTCCAGCGTGTGCGTCAGGGCCGCGACGACGGCGTCGTTCGCTTCGGAGCGTTCCTTGGCGGGCGGGCCCGGCGGCAGGAAGTCCGACGGCGGCAGCGTGTAGGTGATGTCGCCGGAAAGCTGCAGCTGCTCGGTCCGCTGCGGGATGGGGGTAGCCGGCGGGGTGTGCGCCACCGGGCGGGACGGGACCGGAGGAACGGCAGCGGCAACCGCGGGAAGGTTCAGCACCTCGGTGGCGCCCGGGACCATGCTGATGGCTTCGGTGGGCGGTTCCGCGCTGTCCATGCCGCGGTCCAGGTCGCCGTCGACCGGCAGGCCCTGGTTGCGGCGGATCTTCTGCGTGGCCAGTTCGGCCTGGGTGGGACGGCGGACGCCCGGCGGGACGACGGGCGCTGCTGCTGCGGCAGCAGCCGCTTCTTCCTCTTCATCGGCCAACAGGGCGCGTTCAAAGGCTTCATCGCCGGCGAAACCGTCCTGCGCAGCGGCTGCGGCCGCCTCGGCTTCCTTCTCCCGGCGGGTCTTGCGCGGCTTTTTGACCTTCTCGGGCTTGGGGTTGCCGTAGAGGTAGCTCTGGTCATGCGCCTCGGGATCATCCGGGGCCAGGTCCTGGCCCATGAGGTGCTCGTACAGGGCGCGCAGGCGTGCGGGAATGTGGCGGAAGGGTGTGGCGGTGATGATCAGGACGCTCACGAACACCAGGAAGGACAGAAGGATGAGCACCGGCCACTTGGTCAACGCGGCGGAGAGCGGGCCGGATACAAGGAAGCCGACAATGCCGCCGGATACCCAGAGCCGTTCGAAGCCGTCCGTCAGGGAGGGCAGGCCGCCGACAATGTGGGTGATGCCCGACCCGGCGAGCAGCATGATCACCAGGCCGATGCTGATCCGGCTGTTGGCGCGGTGGCGTTCCGGGTAGCGGAACAGGCGCACGGCACCGGTGAAGAGCATGAACGGCAGCACCAGCGCCATCCAGCCGAACGTGCCGGCGGCGCCGGCGTGGATGACGTCGGCTACGGGACCGCGCAGGGCCCACCACTCCACCGTGGCGACGGCAAGGCCGAGCAGGGTCAGGAAGAAACCGGTTCCGTCGCGGCGGATTTCGTAGTCCGGGGACACATCGGTGCCGAGCTTGCGCACCCCGCCGCCGGCAATACGGGAAATGCCCATCCAGGCGCTTTCAACGGCGCGCAGCGGCAGGGGCAGCTGTTCCGGCGGGGCCGGGCGTGCTGCAGCGCTCCCCCGGCCTGCTGTTCCGCCGCGCGGGCTGCCTTTGCCTGATGCCTTGCTTGTGCTGCCGCCGGCACTCCGGGCCGTGGTACGGCCGGAAGAACCGCTGCGTGCGGCAGGGGAAGTACGAGTCGCCATACCAGCCACGCTACCCGACGGGACCCCTGATCCCCCGGATTTACGCGGCCGGACCGGCATTTACCGGCCTGCTCGGGCCGCGCAGGTACCCGCAAGTACCCGCGCGGTCCCCTTCAGCGGGCTACGCCTCGACGACTACGGGGACAATCATGGGGCGGCGGCGCAGGCGCCGGTTGACCCAGGTGCCCACTACCCGCCGGACCACCTGCTGCAGCTGGTAGGTGGTGTGGTCCGTGTTGGAACGGACCGCTTCCTCCAGCGCTGCGCTGATCTTGGGAATGATCTCGTCAAAGACCGCATCACCTTCGGCGAATCCGCGGGCATGGATTTCCGGTCCGGAGACGATGGTCCCGGTGCTGCGGTTCACCACGGAGATGATCGAGATGAAGCCCTCTTCACTGAGGATCCGCCGGTCCTTCAGATCGGTGTCGGTGATCGCTCCCACGCTGGAGCCGTCCACGTAGACAAACCCGCACTCAACCTCGCCGACCACCCGCGCTTTGCCGTCGCGCAGATCCACCACCGTGCCGTCGTCGGCCAGGACAATGTTCTGTTCCGGGACGCCGGTGGCCGCGGCCAGCCGGCCGTTGGCAATCAGGTGCCGGGTCTCGCCGTGGACCGGCATGGCGTTTTTGGGCTGCAGGATGTTGTAGCAGTAGAGCAGTTCACCGGCCGCGGCGTGCCCGGAGACGTGGATTTTGGCGTTGCCCTTATGCACAACGTCCGCACCCATGCGCATCAAACCGTTGATGACGCGGAAGACGGCATTCTCGTTGCCCGGGATCAGGGAGGAGGCCAGGATGACCGTGTCGCCCTTGCCGATGCTGATCCGGTGGTCTCCGTTGGCCATCCGGGACAGTGCTGCCATGGGCTCGCCCTGCGACCCGGTGGACATCAGCACCACCTTGTTGTCCGGCAGGTCGTCAACGTTTTTCAGGTCCACCAGGATGCCCTCAGGGACGTTCAAGTAGCCCAGCTTCTCAGCAATGGCCATGTTGCGAACCATGGAGCGGCCCACGAAGCAGACGTAGCGGCCGTGTGCCGCGGCGGCGTCCAGGACCTGCTGCACCCGGTGGATGTGGGAGGAGAAGGAAGCGACGATGATCCGTTTGTTGACCTTCCCGAACAGTTCCTGCAGTACCGGGCCGATCTCGCGTTCGGCAGTGGTGAAACCGGGTACGTCGGCGTTGGTGGAGTCGGCCATAAAGAGGTCCACGCCCTCTTCGCCCAGCCGTGCGAAGGCACGCAGGTCGGTGATCCGCCCGTCCAGGGGCAGCTGGTCCATCTTGAAATCACCGGTGTGCAGCACGGTGCCCGCCGCCGTGCGGATGAACACTGCCAGCGCGTCGGGGATGGAGTGGTTGACCGCCACGAACTCGCATTCAAACGGTCCGAAGCTTTCGGTCTGGCCTTCCTTCACGGTCAGGGTGAACGGCTTGATCCGGTGTTCCTGCAGCTTGGCTTCCACCAGGGCAAGGGTCAGCTGTGAACCGATCAGCGGAATGTCGTTCTTGAGCCGCAGCAGATACGGAACGGCGCCGATGTGGTCTTCATGGCCGTGCGTGAGCACCACGCCCACAACGTCCTCGAGCCGGTCCTGGATGTAGGAGAAGTCCGGCAGGATGAGGTCAACGCCGGGCTGGGTCTCTTCCGGGAAGAGGACCCCGCAGTCAACAATCAGCAGCTTGCCGTCGATCTCGAAGACGGCCATGTTCCGGCCGATCTCCCCCAGCCCGCCCAGCGCGACGATGCGCAGCGTTCCCGGTTCCAGTGCCGGCGGGGTCATCAGTCCGGTGCCCGTTGTTTCCGTCATGTCCGGTTACGCCTCGTTCCGGGAAAAGTCCATGCCGGCTTCGGCCAGGTCCGCCAGGACCGTTTCCATTTCGACGGCGTCCGGTGCCACCAGCGGCAGCCGGACGGCGGCGGTGGGGATGACCTTCTGCATCGCCAGGACCTGCTTGGCGGCGACGGCACCGGGAATGTGGGTCATCACCGCGCGGATCAGCGGGTCCAGTTCGAAGTGGATCCGGCGGGCGGTCTCGAAATCCCCGGCCGCGGCGGCGTCCACCATGGCGCGGAACTGTTCGGTGGCGATGTGCGCGGTGACGCTGACCACGCCCACGGCGCCGGCGGCCATCCACGGGAGGGTGAGGCCGTCGTCGCCGGCGTAGACGTCAAGCGTGGTGTTGGCCAGCACCCGGGTGATGCCGGCGAAGTCGGCCTTGGCATCTTTCAGGGCAAGGATGCGCGGGTTCTCGGCGAGCTTGAAGATAGTGGAGGTGCTCAGCGCAATTCCGGCGCGGCCGGGAATGTCATAAACCATCACAGGCAGCTCGGTGGCGGCGGTAACGGCATCGAAGTGCGCCACCACTCCTGCCTGGGTGGGCTTGTTGTAGTAGGGGGTCACCACCAGCTGGCCGTCGGCGCCGGCCCGCTCGGCGCGGCGGGCCATTTCCACTGAATGGGAGGTGTGGTTGGTGCCCGTGCCGGCGATGACCTTCGCCCGCCCGCCGACCGTTTCGGCAACCACCCGGAACAGGTCTTCCTTTTCGCTGTCCTCCAGAGTGGAGGTTTCCCCCGTGGTGCCGGAGACCACCAGGCCGTCACAACCGTCTTCCACCAGCTTGTTCGCGAGGTAGGCGGTGGCGTCGAAGTCCACTGCTCCGTCCTCCCTGAACGGGGTCACCATGGCGGTGACGAGTGTACCGAAGGGAAGGGTGCGGTTTTGGAAATCCATGGGTAAAACGTTACCCGCTGCGCAGCGCAAAGGGGCAACGGTCACGCGGCCGGCTGTTCCCAGCCGGATGAACCGGACGGGGCGGCATCAGGAGCAGACGGCTGCCTGCAGCACCTTCAGTGCGGCGTTCGACGCCGATCCCGGCTCCGCCCGGTAGACCACCAGTTCCTGTCCGGGTGCAGCCCGGACGTCGAACGCCTGCAGGTGCAATTCCAGGTCCCCGGCCTCCGGGTGGCGGAAGCGTTTGCTCCTCAGCCGTCCGCCGCGCACCTCGGCATCGGTCCACAGTTCCGCGAAGCGGGCATCGGCGGCCAGCAGGCGTCCGCGGACCTCGGCGATCCGCGGCTCGCGGGGCTGGGCTGCCTCCAGCAGCCGGAAACTGGCCACCATGCTGGCGGCCACCGTCTCCCAGTCCCGGTACAGCACAGCCGCAGCCGGGTCCAGGAACATGGATTCCAGCAGGTTGCCGGTGGGGCCGAACCCCAGGAACAGGGCCTCGGCCAGCGGGTTGGCAGCAAGGACGTCGAAGGCCTGGCCAAGGACGAAGGCAGGGTGGTCCGGCCATTCGTTAAGGAAGGCCGCCAGCTGGGGGTCCACGGCGGCGGCGGTCGGAACGGTGCGCGGCGGCGTCAGCCCCGCCAGGCGGTACAGATGCGCCAGCGCATGTTCGTCGAGCAGCAGTGCGGTGCCGATGGCAGCCGCGACTTGGGGCGACGGCGAGGCTTCGCGGCCCTGCTCCAGGCGCATGTAGTAGTCCACGCTCACATCCGCCAGCCGCGCGACCTCCTCCCGGCGCAGGCCCGGCACGCGGCGCCGGCCGTTGCTGCGCAGCCCGACATCGGCGGGCTGGACACGGGAACGGCGGAGGATGAGGAATTCTCCCAGCGGCGAAGGCACATCAGCAGTGTAGCGAGGGTGGGTGCCGTGCACCCGGGAACGGCACGGCGTTCCGCGGCGGCCTTCTGCGCGCAAGCATTGACGCCATGGAAGACGCCATGGAAAACGAGCAGCAGAAAACAGTCCTGATTATCGGCGCGGGGCCCGGCATCGGCCTTTCCGTGGCCCGGCGCTTCGCGTCCGGCGGGGTTGCCCTGGTGGCACGCTCCGCGGAACGGTTGCAGCAGCTGGCCGCCACGCTGGCAGGCGAGGGGATCGCTGCCGAGTGGGAAGCTGCGGATGCTGCGGACCCGGCCGCCCTGCAGCAGGCCGTGAAGTTGCTCGTCGAGCGGGTAGGCCCCATCGACGTCCTCTGCTTTAGCCCGCTGCCCAGTCTCGACCTGATCGGTCCGGTCCTGGACACCGGCGCCGAAGAGTTCCTTGCCTCGCTTGCGCTCAGCGTAGGCGGGGCCGCTACCGCCGTGCGCGCGGTGGTGCCGGGCATGCTGGAGCGCGGACACGGCAGCCTGCTGTTCACCACTGGCAGCGGAGCCCTGCGGCCCTCCCCCGGCCGGGCGGCCAGCGCCGTTTCAACGGCAGCGGAAACGGCGTATGTGGACCTGCTGCACCGGCAGCTCAGCCCGGCCGGAATCCGGGTGGCGCACGTGCTGATAGTCGGACCGGTGGGTCCCGGGCTCAAGCACGAGCCCGAGGCCGTTGCTGCGGCGTTGTGGGAAGCCCACCGCACGGACGGCGGCGTCGTCACCGTTTTGGACTAGGGCCGTCCTGGACTAGGAGCCGTCCCCGGGTAGGCTCCGGAGCCTACCCGTGCGCGGGCAAGCGGGTACGGCGTGAGACGATGCTGTGCATGATCCAACGCCGCCTCACGGGCATCGATGCTGCCCGCGGGATCGCCCTGCTGGGTATGATCGCCACCCACACCATGCCCCTGTACAACCAGGAGACCGGGGATCCGTCGTTTACCGGCTTGGTCTTTTCGGGGCGGTCCTCGGCGCTGTTCGCGCTGCTGGCCGGCGTCGGGCTGGCCCTGCTGACCGGTGGCAGCCAGCCCCACGAGGCGAAGGCCGTGAACCGCGACCGCCGCGGCATTGCGGTCCGTGCAGTCATCATTGCCCTGGTGGGCCTGGCCCTGGGTGGATTGGAGACCAACATTGCGGTCATCCTGTTCCACTACGCGGTGTTGTTCCTGCTGGCCCTGCCGTTTGCCGGCATGCCGCTGCGCCGGCTGGCGGTCTGGGCTGCCGGGTGGTTGCTGCTCTCCCCCGTGCTGGCATACCTGCTGCGCGGCTGGCTGCGGGAAGTCCTTGCGCCGTCGGAGATCGGCGGCAACCTCACGTGGGACTCGTTCCAGGAACCGGCCGCCCTGGCGGCAGACGTATTCGTCACCGGCTTCTACCCGGTGCTGCAGTGGCTGAGCTACATCTTGCTCGGGATGGTCATTGGACGGCTTGACCTGAAGAACCTGCCGGTGCAGGTGGGACTGCTTGCCGCCGGGGTGTTCGCCGCCGTCGCCGCCAAGTTCACCTCGTACTACCTGCTGGGCACACTGGGCGGCCTGCAGGTGCTGGAAGCTACCGAATCCGGGCAGCGGCTGCCGCTGGCCAGGATGCTTGAGGTTAACCTCAGTCCGGTGGAACAGACCGGGTCCTGGTGGTGGCTGGCGCTGGCGGGGCCGCACTCCAACACCAGCCTGGACATGCTGCATGCCTCCGGGACCGCCGCTGCGGTCCTGGGTGCGTGCCTGCTGCTGACCAGGGCCCGCCCCAACCTGCTCCTGCCGCTGTCGGCAGCCGGGGCCATGACCCTGACGCTGTACAGCCTACATGTATGGGTCATGACCATTGTGGACCAGCAGGACCCGGCGCTGGAGCCGCTCCCGGTGTTCTGGATCCAGGCCGTCTTCTACGTGGTCCTGGCCGTCCTGTTCCAGCGCATCCAGGCGCGGGGACCGCTGGAGTTCGTGACGTCCGGGGCGTCCCGGCTGGCGCGCGGGAAAGCGGCTGGCCGTTCAGCAGCTCGCTAGCTGCCGGCCTTCGCGCGTTCGGCAAACAGCTTCCCGGCCTGCCGCATGGAACGCCGGGCACGGGTGCGGTCCCCGGCGGCGTCGTAGGCGCAGGACAGCCGGAACCAGCTGCGCCAGTCCTCCGGTGCAGCTTCGGTCTCGGCCTTGTACTTGGGGAATTCCGCGTCCGCCGCTTCCCGGATGATGCGCCCGGCCGGTGTGCGGGGCAGATCATCAACGGGCAGGCGGCCTTCTTCGGCCAGGATGGCTGCCATCTTTTCGGTCCGCGCACCGAACATCAGTTCCCGGATCAGTGCCCAGGCGCCTACCACCGGCAACACCAGGTAAGCGGCGCCCATAAAGCGTGCAGTCAGCTCAGACGAGGTCAGCAGCAGCCAACCCCGCTGCGCGGAGACCACCAGGTAGAACAGCAGCAGCAGCGTCACCAGGGCCACGCCCAGTTTGGCGCGGTTGGAAAACAGGCCGGTGAAGAAAGACAACGTGTTCCTTAGTCGTTCAGGTTGAGGTAGCCGTCAAGTCCGACGGTCAATCCGGGGTGGGCGTCCAACTGGCGCAGCCCCAGCAGCACGCCGGGCATAAAGGAGGCACGGTCGAACGAATCGTGCCGGATGGTCAGCTGTTCGCCGGGGCCGCCCAGGAGCACTTCCTGGTGGGCTACCAGTCCGCGCAGCCGGACTGAGTGCACATGCACGCCGTCCACGTCGGCGCCGCGGGCGCCGTCGAGCTGTTTCACGGTGGCATCCGGCGACGCCGGCACACCTGCCTCGCTGCGGGCGGCGGCAATCAGCGCGGCCGTGCGGACGGCGGTGCCGGAGGGGGCATCCACCTTGTCCGGGTGGTGCAGTTCAATGATTTCCACCGACTCGAAGTACCGCGCCGCCTTGGCGGCGAAGGCCGAGGCCAGCACGGAGCCCAGCGCGAAGTTCGGAGCGATGAGCACACCCGTGCCCGGCGACGCGCGAAGCAATATTTCCAGCCGGGCGAGCCTATCGGCGTCCCAGCCCGTGGTGCCCACTACGGCGTGCATGCCGTGTTCGACGGCGAAGCGAACGTTGGCCTCGGTGCTGTCCGGCACGGTGAGGTCCACGACATACTGCGCTCCGGAGGAGACGAGGGTTTCGAGCGGGTCGGTGCGGCCCAGGGCTGCAACGAGCTCCATGTCCCCTGCTGCCCGCACGGCGGCCACAGCCTCGGATCCCATGCGGCCTGCGGCGCCGAGGACCGCTACGGCAAGTTTTTCGCTCATGTGCACCAGATTACCGGTGCTCAGGGGCGGTCGCTGACGCCCACCCACTCGGTTGTGCCGTCCGTGAAGCCCTGTTCCTTCCAGATCGGTACGTTCGCTTTGACGGTGTCCACCAGCTCGGAGCAGGCCGCGAAGGCCGTGCCGCGGTGGGCCGATGCCACGGCGGCCACCAGTGCTGCGTCGCCGATGTCCAGGTTCCCGGTGCGGTGCGCCACCCAGATCCGCACGCCGTCGTACTTGGCGGCAACAGCTGCGGCAGTCTGGCCCAGCACTGATTCGGCGCTCGGATGCGCGCTGTAGCCCAGGGAGGTCACGGACTTGCCGTCGTCGTGGTTGCGGACAATGCCGCTGAAGGTCACCACGGCCCCGCAGTCCGGTGACCAGGCGAGGCGTTCCGCCTCGGCGCTGCTCAGCGGTTCCCGGGAAACTTTGGCGTTCAGGACTTGGCTAGTGTTCACGTTTTCCTTCGAGCTGGCCGCAGATGTGGCCGATGATGGGTTCCAGCACGGCCAGTCCGTCGGCCACGGCCGCCGGCGAGCCAGGCAGGTTGACGATGAAGGTCCGGCCCGCTGTGCCGGCGAAACCGCGGCTGATGGACGCCATTGGTGTGGACGCCAGGCCCTTGGCCCGGATGGCTTCCATGACGCCGGGCACGTGGCGTTCGAGCAGCGGTTCGGTGGCGTCGGGGGTGACGTCATCCGGGCTGAGGCCGGTGCCGCCGCTGGTCAGCAGCACGGACGGTTCCAGGGCGAGGATGCGCTGCAGGGAAGCGGCCACTTCCTCTCCGTCGGGCACCACTTCGGCCAGGACAATGTCATACCCCAGCGCGTAGAGCCAATCCGCTATCAGCGGACCGCTTTCATCCTGGTAGGTTCCGGCGGCGGCGCGGGTGGAGGCGATCAGCACGCCGGCGGTGCGGCGCGGCGACGCGGCAGGCTGCGAGACGCTCACAGCGTCCAGTCCCCGCTTTTGCCGCCGGATTTGGCGAGCACCATGGTGTCCGTGATCCGGGCGTGCTTGTCCACGGCCTTGATCATGTCGTACAGCGTCAGGGCGGCAACGGAGGCGGCGGTCAATGCTTCCATTTCGACGCCGGTGAGGGCCTTGGTCTTCACCGTGGCCTCGACGACGACGTCGCCGCCCCGGGGCGTGAAATCCACTGTGACCTTGGTGATCGGCAGCGGATGGCACAGCGGAATGAGATTGGAGGTCTGCTTCGCGGCCATGATCCCGGCCACCCGGGCCACGGCCAGCGCGTCTCCCTTGGGCAGCCCGCCGTCGGCGATCAGCCGGACCACGTCTTCGGTGCTGCGCAGTACCGCCTGGGCGGTGGCCTGGCGCGTGGTCTCAGCCTTGGCTGACACGTCCACCATGTGAGCGGACCCGTCCTCGCGGACGTGGGTCAGTCCGGCGGGTGGTAAATCTTCGGGTTCGACGCTCACGCGGGGTCCTTTCAGTGCACGCTTGATGCGGTGGCTCGTTTAGTCCCACCGGCAATTAGTCCAACAGCAATACTGTCACTTCCGTGCCGGCCGGAACGTGTTCGATGCCCGCAGGGATGGAAATCAGGGCGTTCGAGGAGGCCAGGGCGTGGACCAGGTGCGAGCCGGGACCGCCCACGGGTTCCACCGTGCCGCCGGCATACCGTCCGCGCCGCACCTGGTGTTTGCCGGCCGGGCTGTCCAGTGCTTCGGTGAGGCGGGCCGGGATCTCCGGGCGCGGCCGCGGGGCGCCGGTGACAGTGCCCAGGGCCGGGCGCAGGAACATTTCGAAGGAGACCAGCGAGCTGACCGGGTTGCCCGGGAAGCCGAGGAACGGCACACCGTCCACGGTGCCGATCCCCTGCGGCCCGCCCGGCTGCATGGCCACGGACAGGAACCGGACATCGGCCGAGGCCAACGCCTGCCGCACCACCTCGTACGCACCCTTGCTGATGCCGCCCGAGCTGAGCACTAAATCCGGTGCGTCGGCAACCAGATCGGCGCGGAGCAGGGCGGAGAACTCCTCCGGGGAGTCGGCCAGGATCCGGGAGCGGAGCACTTGTGCCCCGGCCTGCTCCAAAGAGGTCCGCAGCAAGGTGGTGTTGGCATCGTGGATCTGGCCCGGGTCCAGTTGCTGGCCGGGTTCCCGGACTTCGTCTCCGGTGGTCAGCAGCAGCACGCGCGGGCGGGCCCGGACGGGCACCTCGGCCAGGCCCAGGCCGGCCAGCAGCCCCAGTTGCAGCGGACCAAGAACCGTTCCGGCTGCCAGCGCGAGGCTGCCGGCGGCTATGTCGCTTCCTGCGGTCCGCACAAACTGCCCGGCCGGAACAGCAGCCGGCAGGTCCACGGTCCCCGCGGTCTCCGGCGGAAGGAAGCGGTCGGGGCGGCAGGCCTCAATCGGCACGACGGCGTCTGCCCCCGCGGGCAGCATCGCCCCGGTCATGACGGGTGCAGCGGTTCCGGGCTGCAGCGCAGCCGGGGCGGTCCCGGCGGGAATGGAGGCAGCCCGGGCCAGCCGGACCAGGCCAGCGGCCGGGGCGGTGGTGCCGGGGCCGCTATAGGGACCGGGAACGGCGTCGGGAACAAGGTCAGCCGACCGGACCGCGTAACCGTCCATTTGGGAATTCGTAAACGGCGGAAGGTTTCCCGGCGCATACACGTCCTCGGCCAGCACCCGGCCCGCGGCAGTAGCCAGCCCCACCGTCTCCCGGGCCGGCGGGTGTGCTTCGAACCAGGTAGCGAGCAGCTCCCGGACGGCTTCGCGGTGCTCGGCAACACTGCGCGCACCGTGGGCGGAGTGCTGTCCGGAAGCACTGTGCTGTCCGCCGTGCGGGACCTGCTCTGGGGCGCGGGGGGCGCCTTGTGGAAGGGGCTGCGTGGACATCTTCCTCCTAGTGGAGACGGCGGGATGGAGCATCGGGCCCGGCGCCCTGGCCTCAGCGCACCGTCACCCGAATTGTATGCAGGCCGGTGGCGCCGTCGGGAAGCACCGACCGTTTCTCGTCGGTCTGCACAGTGCCGTTGGCATCCACGGCCCGCACGGTGATGTCGTGTCCGCCCGGCGACAGGTCAACAGGAATCCGGTACTGCCGCCAGGTGTCCGCCGAAATTCCGGCGGCCAGTTCCGCGTCCTGCCAGTCGCCGTCGTCAACGCGGACCTGGACGGCACTGATTCCAGTGTGCTGCGCCCAGGCCACGCCCGCCACCGTCACTGTGCCGGCCTGCACAGGCTTGCGGCCGGGAACGTCGATGCGGGAGGACAGCTTGACGGGCCCGCGCTCGCCCCAGCCGCGTTCGGTCCAGTAGGCGGTGTCATCGGCGAATCGGGTCACCCGCAGTTCGGTCACCCACTTGGTGGCGGAAACGTAGCCGTAGAGTCCGGGGACCACCAGGCGGACCGGGAAACCGTGTTCCAGCGGCAGCGGTTCCCCGTTCATGCCCACGGCCAGCAGCGCGTCGCGGCTGTCCGTGAGGGCCTCCAGCGGGGTGGACGCGCTCCACCCGTCGTTACTGGTGGAGAGCACCATGTCCGCGCCGGGCCGCACTCCGGCCGAGGCCAGCAGCTCGCGCACCGGCCACCCCAGCCAGCGGGCATTGCCGATCAGGTCTCCGCCCACCTCGTTGGATACACACGCAAGGGTCACGAAGCTTTCCTGCAGGGGTTTGGCCAGCAGGTCCGCGTAGCTGAGCTCCACTTCGCGGTCCACCATGCCGGTGAGCCGCAGGCGCCAGTTCTCCGGATCGATGGCGGGCACGCTCAGCGCCGTGTCGATGCGGTAAAAGTCCGCAGCGTCAGTCACCAGCGGAGTCAGCCCGTCCACGGCCAGTTCAGCCCCCGCCGGAATCGGTGCCGCGGCGCGGGCGGGAGAGGGCAGCCGTACAGCGTCGCGCACGGCAGCTACTCCGGCCTGCCCGCCGCGGGCAATGCCGGCCAGCGCCGCACCGAGCAGGGCCACCAGCGCTCCCCCGCCGACCGAGACCAGGACCGCCCGGCGGCTCACGGCCGCGTCAGCGGGTGCAGGCGCCGCAGCCAGGGCGCGGACACGCACGGCGAGCCAGCGCAGAACCATGACGGCGACGACGGCGGCAGCCAGCGGCGGAACAATGGAGAGGACGGCTGACTGGGGACGGGTCAGGACAGCAGCCAGCCCCGCCGCTCCGAAGGCACCAAGGATCAGTGACCCGGCGGGCGGGCGGCGCAATTCCAGTACCCCTGCTGCAATAGCAGCAAGGGCAATGATCAGTCCCATGCCTGCCAGCAGGGCAGCTTTGTCCGCAGTGCCGAACAGGGCAATGGCTGCGTCCTTGACGGGTCCGGGAACGGCATTGATGACCACTGAGCCGACGGCCGAGACCGGGGACAGCGACGGACTGAAGAATGCCGCGAACAGTTCCCCGGCTGCGACGCCCAGGCAGGCTGCCACCAGTCCCGCCCCTGCAGCCCAGCCGCGGATCCGCCGCTGAGCGGGAGCGGGCGTACCTGCTGGACGTTCGGCAGGAGTTCCGTCCGGCTTTCCGCCGGGGGCGGGCGGCTCCGGTACCGCCTCCGGTCCGCTCATCGCGGCAGCAGACGTCCGGCGCCGAGCCGGGCCAGCAGCAGGACCAGAAGGTACAGGGCAATGAGCATCAGGCAGATCCCCAGTGCCGCCTGCGGCTGGTTGGAGTTCAGGCTCAGCTCGATTTGCAGCGGCAGGGTGCGGGTGCGGCCTTCGATGCTTCCGGCGAAGGTGATGGTTGCCCCGTATTCACCCAGGGAGCGGGCAAAAGCCAGCAGCGCTCCGGCCACAATGCCGGGCAGCGCCAGGGGAAGGGTGATGTGGCGCAGGATGGCGGTTGGGCCGGCACCCGAGGTGGCGGCAGCCATTTCCAGGTCCCGGTCCACGGCCGAAAGGCTGTTCAACGAGGCGACCACAAAAAACGGCAGCGACACGAACACCTGGACAATCACTACGGCGGCCGGTGAGTAGCCGACGTCGAGCCCTGCTGCGCCCAACAGCCGGCCGGCAATCCCGTGCCTGCCCCAGAAATAGAGCAGGGCAATGCCGGAGACGACGGGTGAGAGTACCAGCGGGATCAGCAGGATCCCTCGCATGAGCTGTATAGCGGGCCCCTCGAGTTTGCTGAACAGGACAGCCAGCGGCAGCCCCAGCAGGACGCAGATCAGCGTGGAGATAACCGAGGTGGCCAGGGACAGCCCCAGCGCGGTCCGGGCCTGGTCCGAGTCCAGCAGGTCTGAAAGGGAGGTCCACGGGACGTTCAGCAGCAGGGCGGCAACGGGTCCGGCACACAGCAGCAGGGCGAGACCGGCCGGCAGCCAGAGCCAGCCGGGTGTGGTTGCGCGCGCTTCCCGGTCCCGCAGGGAAGTCCGAGCGCGGGCAGGGACGGAAGTATTAGGGGGCATCGGTGTGTCCTGTGCCGGCGGGGCCGAAGCCTGCCTCGGCGAGGATGGCTTCGGCATCGGAGCCGGTGAGCCATTCATAGAACGCTGCGGCACTGGCATTTCCGGCTCCTTCGGCGGTCAGGGCGGCCGGATAACGGTTTGGTGCCGGATCATCCAGCGGCAGGAATCCAACGCCCGTGCCCGCTGCTGCCAGGGCGTCGGTCCGGTAGACAAAACCGGCGTCGGCCTGCCCGGTGGACACCTTGGCCAGCACTGATCGCACGCTGTCCTCGATGCTGGGGGCCTGCAAGGCCAGGCCGGCGGTTACCAGGATCCGCTCCGCAGCCCGGCCGCAGGGAACGGAAGGAGCGCAGACGGCGGTGCGCACCGCGTCGTTCGCGGCGTCGCCCAGCGCTGCAATTCCGGCGGGATTGCCCGGCGCATAAGCCAGGACCAGCGTGTTGCTGGCCAGCACGTTTTCCTCCGCCAGCAGGCCGGATGCGCGCAGGGGGTCAAGCGATTCAAGATCAGCGGTGATCACGACGTCGGCCTGCGCCCCCGACTGCAGTTGTGCCACGAGCTGGCTGCTGGAACCAACGTTGATGCGCAGCTTCCCCCCGCCGTCGTACGCGGCGTTCAGCGTCTCCACCACGTCAGTGAGGGACGATGCGGCGAAAACGGTGACGCCGCCGTCGCCCTCTGCGCCGGAGCCGGTGGACGCACACGCGGCCGTGCACGTGGCCAGGAAAACCGCCGCGCACGCCGCCAAGGTCCTGCGGACCCGGAGAACAAAGCGCATTCATAGAGCCTAACTGTGAAAGAGCGTAACCTCGAGGGATGGGAATACAGCTGGGAATGCCTGCCGTTGGCCCTTCCCCACACGCACCGGGGACCGGATCATCACCAACTAGTACATCAGAGTCCAGTACAGCAGAGTTCAGCGTACCGATGGCCCCGGTTCCGGCGGATGCTGAAGCGCCGGCCACGGCTGTGCTGTCCCCCGGCCCCGCCGCGGCGGACGGCCTGCTGGACAGGTATGGGCGCAGGGCCACCGATATGCGCCTCTCACTGACGGACAAATGCAACCTCCGCTGCACGTATTGCATGCCCGCCGAGGGGTTGGACTGGCTGGCCAAGGACAAAGTCCTGTCACGGGACGAAATTGTGCGGCTGGTCCGTATCGGTGTGGACCGGCTGGGGGTGCGGGAGCTGCGCCTGACCGGCGGCGAACCGCTGGTGCGTGCCGATCTGGTGGACATTATTGCCGGGATCCGGGCCAACCATCCCGATCTGCCGATCTCGCTAACCACCAACGGCCTGGGCCTGGACAAAAAGGCCCAGGCACTCAAGGAGGCGGGCCTGACCCGCATAAACGTTTCCCTCGATTCCCTGCATCCGGACACTTTTGCGCAGCTGACCCGGCGGCCTTTCCTGGACCGTGTGCTGCGCGGGTTGGAGGAAGCGGCGCGGGTTGGCCTGGGTCTTGTGAAGATCAATGCGGTGCTGATGCGCGGCATCAACGACGCCGAGGCCCCGGATCTGCTGGAATGGGCCGTCAGCAACGGTTTCGAGCTGCGTTTCATTGAGCAGATGCCGCTCGATGCCGACCATGGCTGGACCCGCGACGGCATGATCACCGCCGCCGAGATGCGGAGCCTGCTGGAGCGGGACTTCGTCCTGACTCCGGACCCCCGGGAACGCAACGGTGCTCCTGCCCAGCGGTGGGAGGTCCGTCGGCGGGCCACGCCGGAAACCGTGGCCGGCACGGTGGGGATCATTGCCTCCGTCACGGAGCCGTTCTGTGCCGAGTGTGTGCGGACCCGGGTCACGGCAGAGGGGAAAGTGCGCAGCTGCCTTTTCTCCCACGAGGAAACAGACCTGCTCGCCTTGATGCGCAGCGGAGTGGACGACGACGCGGTGGTCCGGCGGTGGCAGGAAGCAATGTGGGGCAAACCGAAGGCCCACGGGATGGCCCACGTTGGGCTGGGTGCGCCCGACTATGTACAGCCTGAACGAACCATGAGCGCGATAGGTGGCTAGGTGCTGATCCGATATTTCGGCGCTGCGAAAGCGGCAGCCGGCACAGAAGAAGAAACCCTGGATGAAGGACCCCTGACACTGGGCGAACTGGCGGAAAAGCTGGGTGCAAAGTATCCGGCCGCCGGGCCCGGGGTGCCGGTGCTTGCCACCGTGATTGCGCGCAGTACGTTCCTGGTGAATGAAACCGCAGCCCAGGATCGGGCCATGCTTCTGCAGGAGGGCGACGTTGTGGATATCCTGCCCCCGTTCGCCGGGGGTTAGGCGCCCGGCAAGGGTGGAGCCGTCGACCGGTACCGATGGCCGGTTGGCGTGGTGATCTCCACGGTGTGCCGACGGGTGGTTGGGGCCTTCGGGGAGGTTGGGGCAGCAGTGGCATTCCGGACCTGCGGGCTCAGCTGGTAGGTGGTGCCGGGTGCCCCGATGACTGTTGCCTTCCAGCCGAGTGCTTCCTTGGTCTGGTTACATGCCTCGCACAGCCCCTGGATATTGGCTGCCTCCGTGGAACCGTCGTCACGGTGCGGCCGAATATGGTCCTCGTGCCGGATCGGCGCATCACACCACGGGGTCCGGCACATCTGGTCCCGTACCGTGATCAATCGGGCCAGGGACGCCGGTACGAACCGGGCCTTCGAGTCCATGGCCAGCAACTCCCCGGAACTCGGGGCAGTGTAGAGGCGGCGCAGCCAGAATCCGGGAGAGGACTCCCCCGGTTCCCCCGGTTCCCCCGTTTCCCCCGACTCCCCCGACTCCCCCGGCTCCCCTGTCTTCTGAGCCCTTCGACGGGCGCCCTGCCGCACCAGATCCCGTGCCCACGGCGCCGGCACTATCCCGTACCCGGTCAAGTGCGCAGGCTCCCGATCCCCGGCCAGCAGGGTCCGGTCCGTCATCACCAGCTGCACTTCCACCGGCACCTGCTCAGCCTTCGTCTGGCCGGTGATGCGTTCAACCATGGTGTCGGCCATGATCTGGCCCCGGCCGCGGGCATCACCCCGGGCCCGCAACGAATCAGCAGCCCGGCACAAGGCCGCATACACCGCAACACCCTGAGCCACCGGCAGCAGACCCGTCAGATAGGTCATGGTGTCCGGAGCCGGACGGCAGGACACAAACCGGTCCGCCTCCGCCTTCGCCGCCCGCCGCACCAGCGCGGCCTGGTCAATCCGGTACGTGATCTTCCGGATCCTCGCGATCAGGCGTCCATCCCCCAACCCGTCCAACCCGGCAGGATCCCCGGCGATTTCACGGTCCACCAGCCGCCGGTCCGCCACGGACAGGCAGGCAGTCTCGCGGACCAGCAGGGTCGCCCGCCACTCACTGATGTGGCCTTCCGACAACGCTTTGAGCGTGCACGGCATCTCCTGGGTCAAGGCCTTCGCGAAGCCAAGGATCCGTCCGCCCCGGGCCGGAGACTCACGCCGGGCCAACGCCACCTGCGCTCCAACGCCCACACCCTGTTTCTCCGCCGGCAGCCCGGCCCGGGCATGCGCAGCACGCACGGACACATCAAATGCTGCCGCGACCCGCGCCTGCGCCGCACACGCAGCAGCCTTCAACTCCTCCAAAGCACGGAGCCGGTCAACAAGCCCCGCATCCGAATCAGCAGCAATCGCGGCCAGCCTGTCAGGCGAAGAAAGTTCCAGCGTCAGGGCAGCTACTGCGGCAGTTGATGCCGCTTTCGGGTGCATCTCAAACGCAGCGTGCGGGCCCGCATCTGCAAGTCTTAAGTGCGGTCCGGCGCTGCCGTGAGTTCCTATTGATTCGAACATGTGTTCGATAGTAACGGCGGCAAAAGGCCGCAACAACGGGTGTTTTGGGGGCTGTGGATAAAGAACTTGGACATACAGGTACCAGCATCCGGCGCGTCGACACGCGCCGCCCCACACACCCCCTCACACCCCGCCCACAGCCCCGGGAAACAGCAAAAGCCGGGAACGCCCAGCGTTCCCGGCTTTGACGAAGTGCGGCTAGAAGCCCAATTCCGTCGCTGACTCGAAGGGTCCAACCACCGTGATGGTCCGCGGCGCCGCAGCCAGCTCAGCGGCCAGCTCCTGGACCTGCTCCGCAGTGACGGAGTGGATCCGCCGCAGGGACTCGTCAATGTCGATGAATTCGCCGCTGACCAGCTCAGCACGCCCCAGCCGGGACATCCGCGAACCGGAGTCCTCCAGCCCGAGAACCATGCCACCGGAAATCTGGCCCAGGGCCTTGGCAAGTTCCGCCGGCTCAACGCCGTCGGCCGCCAGGCGCTCAAGTTCGCTCCCGAGCAGGTCAATGACCTGCCGGGTCTTGGCAGGAGAGCAACCGGCGTACATGCCGAAGTAGCCGGCGTCGGCGTACGACGCCGAGAAGGAGTAGGTGGAGTACACCAGGCCGCGCTTCTCGCGGATCTCCTGGAACAGGCGCGAGGACATGCCGCCGCCGAGGATCGTGTTCAGCACGCTCATCGCAAAGCGCCGGTCATCCGTGGCAGTCAGCGACGGGCAGCCCATCACGATGTTCGCCTGCTCCACCGGCCGATTGTACACGTGTACGCCCGCGGTGCCGGAGATCAGTGCGGGTTCGGTGTTGCGACGGGGAGACGGTGTGGCTGCAGGATCAAGGTCCCAGCCGGCAGTGCGGAGGGCTTCAAAAACGAGGGTGCAGACCTGGTCATGGTCCAGTCCGCCGGCAGCAGTAACCACCAGCTCCGAGGGACGGTAGTACCGGTGGTAGTGCTCCAGCACTGCATCCCGCGAGACGCTGCGGATGGCTTCCGGGGTACCGCCGATGGGACGTCCCAGCGGGTGGTCCCCGAGAACGGCTTCGGAGAAGCGTTCGTGGCACAGGTCCGCGGGATCGTCATTGTCCATGGCAATTTCTTCCAGGATGACGTCGCGCTCCTGCTCCAGCTCGTCCGGGTCCAGGACGGCGGAGGTGACCATGTCGGTGATGACGTCAATGGCCATGGGAAGGTCGGTGTCGAGCACCCGTGCGTAATAGCAGGTGCTCTCCTTGGCGGTGGCCGCATTGGACTCACCGCCCACCTCGTCAAAAGCCGAGGCGATGTCCAGCGCCGAACGGCGGCTGGTGCCCTTGAACAGCAGGTGCTCAAGGAAGTGGGTGGAGCCGTGCCGGCCCGCGGCTTCATCCCGCGAGCCGACCCCAACCCAGAATCCGATGGCCGTACTCCGCTGGCCGGGCATTTCCTCCGTCAGTACCCGGACGCCGCCGGGCAGCACCGAACGGCGCACGACAGCGCCTCCCGGAGTGCCGACCACGAGGGTCGGGTCGGAGGGCAAAGTGGTCAGTGGAAGCTTGACGACCGTCCCGTGTCCCTGCGAAGCGGACACGGGACGGGCACCATCGGAAAAGTCCGGCATTTACTCTGCAGACTCGGTTTCTGCTGCTTCGTCGCCTTCGGCGTCTTCAGCAACCACCGGGGAGAGCGAAAGCTTTCCGCGGTCATCGATCTTGGTGATTTCCACCTGGACCTTCTGGCCCACGGAGACGACGTCGTCGACGTTGTCCACGCGCTTGCCGCCGGCGAGCTTACGCAGCTCGGAGATGTGCAGCAGGCCGTCCTTGCCCGGGGTCAGGGAGACGAAGGCACCGAAGGTGGTGGTCTTTACGACCGTACCCAGGTAACGCTCGCCGATTTCCGGAACCATCGGATTGGCGATCGCGTTGATCGCCGCGCGGGCAGCCTCGGCGGAGCCGCCGTCGGTTGCGCCGATGAGGACGGTGCCGTCATCTTCGATGGAGATGTCAGCGCCGGTGTCCTCCTGGATCTGGTTGATCATCTTGCCCTTCGGGCCAATGACCTCGCCGATCTTATCCACGGGGATCTTCACCGAGATGATGCGCGGAGCGAACTCGGAGAGCTCGTCCGGTGCGTCAATGGCGGCCTGCATCACGTCGAGGATGTGCAGGCGAGCTTCGCGGGCCTGCTTCAGCGCTGCTGCCAGCACGGAGGCGGGGATACCGTCGAGCTTGGTGTCCAGCTGGATGGCCGTGACGAACTCGGAGGTACCGGCAACCTTGAAGTCCATGTCACCGAAGGCATCTTCGGCGCCGAGGATATCGGTCAGGGCTGCGTAGCGGGTTTCGCCGTCAACCTGGTCGGAGACCAGGCCCATGGCGATGCCGGCAACCGGTGCGCGCAGCGGTACGCCGGCGTTGAGCATGGACAGCGTGGAAGCGCAGACCGAGCCCATGGAGGTGGAGCCGTTGGAGCTGAGCGCCTCGGATACCTGGCGGATGGCGTACGGGAACTCTTCACGCGAGGGCAGCACCGGAACCAGTGCGCGCTCGGCGAGGGCGCCGTGGCCGATTTCGCGTCGCTTGGGCGAGCCCACGCGGCCGGTCTCACCGGTGGAGTACGGCGGGAAGTTGTAGTTGTGCATGTAGCGCTTGCGCGTTACCGGCGACAGCGAATCGATCTGCTGTTCCATCTTCAGCATGTTCAGCGTGGTGACGCCCAGGATCTGGGTTTCGCCGCGCTCGAAGATGGCCGAACCGTGCACGCGGGGCAGGACCTCGACCTCGGCGGTGAGCTGGCGGATGTCCGTCAGGCCGCGGCCGTCGATGCGGACCTGCTCCTTGAGGATGCGCTGGCGCACAACCTGCTTGGTGACGGAGCGGAAAGCTGCGGAGATTTCTCCTTCGCGGCCTTCGAACTTCTCGGCAAGGGAAGCCTTGATGTCGTTCTTCAGCTCGTCGGAAGCAGCGTCGCGCTCCTGCTTGTCGGCGATGGAGAAGACCTTGGCCAGCTTCTCGGCAGCTGCAGCTTCAACGGCCTCGTACACGTCGTCCTGGTAGTCCAGGAAGATCGGGAACTCGACGGTGGGCTTGGCAGCGCGTGCGGCCAGGTCCGACTGGGCGTCGCACAGAACCTTGATGAACGGCTTTGCAGCCTCAAGGCCTTCTGCAACAACCTCTTCGGTCGGGGCGGTGGCGCCCTCGTCCTTGATGAGGTTCCAGGCGTTGTCGGTGGCTTCGGCCTCGACCATCATGATGGCGACGTCGTCACCGGCAATGCGGCCGGCAACCACCATGGAGAACACGGCGCGCTCCAGCTCGGAGTGCTTCGGGAAGGCAACCCACTGGCCGTCGACCAGGGCAACGCGGACGCCGCCGATCGGGCCGGAGAACGGCAGGCCGCTCAGCTGGGTGGACATGGAGGAAGCGTTGATGGCAACCACGTCGTAGAGCACGTCGGGGTTGATCGCCAGCACGGTGACCACAATCTGGACCTCGTTGCGCAGGCCCTTCACAAAGGCGGGGCGCAGCGGGCGGTCCATCAGGCGGCAGGCCAGGATGGCTTCGGTGGACGGGCGGCCTTCGCGGCGGAAGAACGAGCCCGGGATGCGGCCGGCAGCGTACATACGCTCCTCGACGTCCACGGTCAGCGGGAAGAAATCGAAACCTTCACGCGGGGACTTGCCGGCGGACGTGGCCGAGAGCAGGGCGGTGTCTTCGTCGATGTAGACCATTGCGGCGCCGGCTGCCTGCTGGGCAAGGCGTCCGGTTTCGAACCGGATAACGCGCGTGCCGTATTTGCCGTTGTCAATGACGGCTTCTGAGAACTGAATTTCGGGACCCTCCATATGAGAGCCACCTCCGTTTCTTCTGTGGGCGGAGGCACCCAGCACCGTTTCAAACTTCCGTCCGTACGGCCGTGCCGTACGTTCAACACCCGGTCTTCGATCGAGGTCCACGGGCTGAAATCTCCCGGAGACCACTACCGAGGACCGCGAATGCTGCGATGCTGGCTGACTCCTGCTGTTTTCTTCTTTGCTGCGTGTTTCTTTTTGCTGCTTGCGGGTCCCCGGTTCAGGGGACCCGTTCGTCAATCAGACAGGTGCGCTTCCGGCTTTCCCGGTGTCCATGCCTGCCTGCGCAAAAGGCGGCTCCCCGTGCTGATGCACAGGTGCCGCCTTTCACAAAGACTATCGACGCAGGCCGAGGCGCTCGATGAGCGCACGGTAGCGGGCGATGTCGGTCTCGCGCAGGTAGGTAAGCATACGACGACGGCGACCAACCAGGGCCATCAGGCCGCGGCGGGTGTGGTGGTCGTGCTTGTGGGTCTTCAGGTGCTCGGTCAGGTCGAGGATGCGGCGCGAAAGCACAGCAACCTGAACCTCGGGGGAACCGGTGTCCCCTTCAGCCCGAGCGAATTCCCGGATGATCTCCTGCTTGACGGCGGGATCGAGTGCCAATGTAACTCCTAGAGTTGTGCCGTGAGGCCCGAGTCAGCACTTCGCTGCCGGGAATCTTTCCGCTCCTTGGGATGACCCCTGGGGCTCACACCCCGGAACACAAAGAAATTCAGCCGCCACGGACCGCAGCCGAATTTGAATCCAGTTTACCTGCCCGCGGCGGTTTCTGTCGAAAGCACATTTCTGGTGCGTTCGACGTCGAGGCGCATCTGCTCCACCAGCGCTTCGGGCCCGGTGTAGGCGACCATGCCGCGCAGCCGCTCCACGAACTCCACCACCACGTGCTGGCCGTACAGGTTGAAATCGTGCACGTCCTCAGCCGGGCGGTCGATGACGTGCGCTTCAACCTGGCGGCTAACCCCCTCGAAGGTCGGATTGGACCCGACGGACACCGCGGCCGGCCAGCGGGCACCGGCCTCGTCCACGAGCCACCCGGCGTAAATACCGTCGGCTGGGATGAGACCGGAAGCTTCCGGTGCCAGGTTGGCAGTGGGGAACCCGAGTTCGCGGCCGCGGGCGGCGCCGTGCACCACTTCCCCGCGCATCCGGTGGGTGCGGCCGAGAAGGCGGGCAGCTGTGCGGACATCGCCTTCCCGCAGCGCCTCACGAATCCAGGTAGAGGAACAGCGCCGGCCGGAGGCCGGACCGTCTGCCAGTGCACCGAAGTCGTCCACCGCTTCGACGTCGAACCCCAGTTCGGCACCGAGGGCGCGCATGGTCTCCAGGTCTCCGGCGTTGCCGCGGCCGAAGCGCACGTCGTGGCCGATGACCACGGTCTTGGCGTGCAGTGCGTCCACGAGGACGGTCCGGACAAATTCCTCGGCCGTCAGGGACGCGAGGTCCATGTCATAGTGCATCATCAGCAGCCCGTCCAGGCCGGTGTCAGCAAGCGCCTGGACCCGGTCCACGGTACCCATGATGAGTTCCGGGGCGCTTTCGGGACGGTGCACCTGGGCGGGGTGCGGGTCAAAGGAAATGGCTACCGCGGCCGCGTCCTGTTCCCGGGCCGCCTTGACCAAGCGGTTCAGCACATGCTGGTGGCCCAGATGCACGCCGTCGAAGTTGCCGATGGTGATTACTGTCGGACCAATGCCGGCCGGTATCTCCGCCAGGTCATTCCAGTAGTACACGCAGGCTCCTTAGCAGCATTTTTCCGTGCCGGACCTTTCGCTTTGTCCGGCGCACCGCCGTCGGCTTCCGCCGCACGGGGACCTATCCATTATGTCCGATCATCGCCGGTCACCGGGCACCGCCCGCAATACCGGGGTCCGCGGCGCCTCCGCCGGCCCCGCCCTGCTGGCTGTACTCCTGCCGCAGTTCACTGGTCTTGGCAATGAACCGGTGCCAGACCAGCAGCGCCGGCGGGAAGGCCAGCTCCACGATCATCAGCACAATAAAGGTGAAGTGCGGCGTGCCGGAAAAGGCCCAGGACACCACCCTGCCAATGCCGCCGAGGAAGACCATCAGGCAGACCAGCCACAGCATGTTCGCCCACTGGAACTTCACGGCTATGGCCACGAACGCGGCTCCAACGCCCACCATCATGGCGGAGAAGAAGCGGTACTGGCTCTCCAGGGTGGCGTTGACCTCTCCCCCGCTTCCGTCCGGCAGGCCGGCGGTGCCGGTGATGAGGTTGTACAGGCCGAAGCCGGCCACCAGGATGCCCACGCCGATCACCACGGCCCGGAAGACTGCCCAGTCATCGCTGGCCTTATACGCTTTGGGGGCCTTGCGCGGCTTCGGCGCCCCGGAGCCCTTTGACCCGCGGCGCGGCTTGGCACCGCTGCCCGGGACCGCCTGCTCCGGCACACGCCGCCCGTCGCCGGTTCCGGGGGCCTGCGCCCCTGCTGCCTGCGGCGGCCGGGTTCCGGGTATGTCGGATCCGGCGCGGCGGTTCCCCTCGCCCGGTGCTGGTGCGGTGTTGCTCATGGCTCCCCCTGATTGGGTTTGGAACAGTGTCTGTTCCTGCCATGGTCTCACGCACCTGACCGGATCAGGTAAGCATGCTGTCTTTCTACTTCCGTGCGTCTGCGCGGTGACGGTACAGCCACCACAGGCCCACCATGGGCAGCACCAGCGGAACGTAGCCGTAGCCGCTGCCGAAGCCGGACCACACAGTGTCATCGGGCAGTGCCGCGGGGTCCACGAGGCCGAAGATGCCCACGGCCAGCACGCCGACCATTTCCACGCCCACGGCCGCAACCGAGACCTTGTACGCGGTGGAACCGGACCGGGCCAGTCCCACGGTTGCCACTATGTAGACAACCGCAGCGAAGGCGGACAGCAGATACGCCAGCGGTGCGTGGTCGAACTTGGTGAGGATCTGGAACGCGGCACGCGCGGTCGCGGCCAGGGCGAAGATGGCGTACACGGCTACCAGCAGCCGCCCGGGGCCGGCATTGCGCGCCGCAGGGGCCGTATCTTTGGCCGCACCGTCGTTGCGGGGGCCCATGTTGCGTTTCATAGCAGGTTTACTCCATCCCAGATCTGTTCCATGCGGAACAGCATGACAAATACGGTGATGCCGACGGCGGAGAGCACAATGTTGCTCCAGCGGCTGCGGTCCATCAGCGACCACCAGACGGCTCCGATTGGAACAATCAGGGCGGTCAGCAGGTAGCCCCAGAATTCCCACGCTTCACCGGCAATGTGCTGCCCGGTGGCCAGGCGGACCAGTGACACCACGCCGTAGACCAGCAGGAAGAGTTCAACGGCGGCAGCGGAGAGGATCGTGAGGTCGTTCGGCCCGTGGCGCAGGGCGGCTGCGCCGATGCACAGCACCACCGACACCAGGCAGATCAGCGAGCCGACCAGGAAAAGCAGGTCCACGCCCATTTACGCTTTCTCGTTTCCGGGCGCGAAGACCAGCAGCGCTTTGGCGGCGGTGCCCTTGTCCTCGAGCAGGCCCACCACGTGGCCCTCGGGGTCCATGGCAGCCACCGGCCCCGGCTCCGGGTTACCAGTGGCGGTGATCCTGCGGCCGTGGGACAGGTCCTCCGCTTCGGCCGCGGAGAGGTTACGGACCGGGAAGAGCTGCACGGCGGCGTCGTCCAGCTCCAGGACGCGCAGGTCACCGGCCAGCTCCTCCAGAGTGGACGCGTCGTCGATGCCGAAGGGCCCCACGCAGGTGCGGCGCAGGGACGTCAGGTGCCCGCCCACGCCCAGCGCGGTACCGAGGTCGCGGGCCAGGGCGCGGATGTAGGTGCCGGAGGAGCAGTCCACGGTGACGTCGACGTCGCGCAGCTTGCCGCCGTTCTCCCGCCGTATGTCGTGGATTTCGAAGCGGGACACCGTTACGGGGCGGGCCGGCAGGTTCACTTCGCCGCCCGCGCGGACCTTGGCATAGGAGCGTTCCCCGTTGACCTTGATGGCGCTGACGCTGCTGGGGACCTGCTGGATGTCTCCGGTGAGGGCCTGCACGGCGGCACGGATTTCTTCATCGGTCACTGCGGCGGCAATCGTTTCGGCAGTGACCTCGCCCTCGGCGTCGTCCGTCAGGGTCGACTGGCCCAGCCGGATGGTGGCCTCGTACGTCTTGGTGGTACCCACAATGTAGGTCAGCAGGCGGGTGGCCTTGTTGATGCCGACCACCAGCACGCCTGTAGCCATGGGATCCAGGGTGCCCGCGTGCCCCACCTTCCGGGTGCCAGCCAGCCGCCGGAGGCGGCCGACCACGTCGTGGCTCGTCCATCCCTGCGGTTTGTCCACAATAATCAGTCCTGAACGGACCTGCCCTGAATTCACGCCTTTCAGTATATGGTGCGGCGCGGTGCCCGGCGGGCGCGCCGCGGGCCGGCCCGACGGCGATACGATGCGGATATGGCACAGCTCTCACCCCACGTCCGCGCCGTTCCCGCAAACCAGATCCGCGAAATCACCCAGGCCGCGTGGGCGAAACCCGATTCCATTGTCCTGAGCATCGGCGAACCCGGCTTCCCCACTCCGGCGCATATCCTCGACGCGGCGCGGTCCACACTGGACCGTGACGAAACGGGGTACACGCCCAACGCCGGCATCGCTCCCCTGCGGCAGGCTTTTGCCCGGCACGCCGAAGCGCTCAGCGGCACGCAGGTTTCCGCGGAACGCGTGTTTGTCACCTCGGGCGCCCAGCAGGGACTGCACCTGGCGATGAGTATGCTCCTGGACGCCGGGGATGAGATCCTCGTGCCGAATCCCGGCTATCCAACCTTCGCGATGACCGCTGAACTGCTGCACGCGGTTCCCGTGCAGTACCCGCTGTATCCCGAGCACAGCTTCCAGCCGCGGATCGAGGACCTTGAGGCGCTGCTGGGACCGCGGACCCGGGTGCTGCTGCTGAACTCGCCGTCCAATCCGCTGGGCGCGGTGTTCAGTCCCGAGTTGACCAAGCAACTGGTGGATCTTGCCCGGCGGCACGATCTGTGGATCATCTCCGACGAATGCTATGAGGCCTTCACCTTCGACGTTCCGCATGTCAGTCCGCTGGCGTTCGACGGCGACGCCGGGGAACGGGTGATCACCTCCCTCACGCTGTCCAAGACCTACGGCCTGACCGGGCTGCGGATCGGTGCGCTGGTGCTCCCGTCCGGCCTGGAACCAGTGCTGAGCACAGTGATGGAGTCCATTGTTTCCTGCGTGGCTTCACCCTCACAGTACGCGGCGCTGGCCGCGTTGACCGGACCGCAGGATTACGTATCCACCGCTGCCGCCCACTACCGGGCGAACCGGGATGCGGCCTGCGCGGTGCTGGACCGGAAGGGCATCGGGTATCTGGAAGCCCAAGGCGCCTTCTACCTGTGGGCCGATGTGTCCTTCGCGGCCGGGGGCAGCGTGCGGGACTGGACCGTACGGTTCCTGGCCGAACAGGGTGTGGCCGTGGCGCCGGGGACGGCTTTCGGTTCCATTGGCGAGGGCTGGATCCGGATCGCCCTGTGCGGGGACCGGGATGAGCTGCTCGAAGGGGTCGGCCGGCTGCCGGGGCCGCCGGCAGCAGGAACTACCTAGAACGCCGACGGCAGCTGGTTTTTATACTCGCACAGCGTCGAACACGCACCGCGGTCAATACCCGCAGTCTCGGTTTACGTGCGTAGTCCGGCCCCCTAGTCTTTGAGCGCTCCACCCGGGGAACGCTTGCGGGTGCGTGTTGGGGCAGTCTCTCATCGGACCGAACCCTGCCGAGGAGTACTTTGTGAAAAAGTCACCCGCACTAATGACCCAGGCCCTGGCCGCGCGCTTGAGGCGGCATTCCTCCAGCGGCCATCGCCGCCCCGATCATACGCAGACCCTGAAAATCCTCGCTGTGGCCGTCTGCTCAGCTGCACTGGTGGTCCCTTCCGGAGCTGCCGGCGCCGCGAACGGACAGCAGGCCGCTGCAGGCAGCGGCCAGGCCAACGGAAACTACTGGGACGAGGACCAGTCCGCGACGGACCGGGCCAACGCCCTGCTTTCCCAAATGTCGCTGGAAGAAAAAGTCGACATGCTGCACGGCGAGCTGAACAACGAATACGGGTTCTACAACGCGCCCATCGAACGGCTGGGCATTCCCGCCCTGACCATGACCGACGGCCGCACCGGCGTGCGGCAGGCCAACACCAACTTCAACAACGGCGAGTCCACCCTGCTGCCCTCCGCCATTTCCGTTGCGGCCTCATGGGACCGCAACGTCTCGGCGCGGCATTCACAGGTCGCCACGGACGAGACCTTCCGGAACGGCCTGAACATCCTGCTCTCACCGTCCATCAACATTGCCCGGGTTCCCCAGAACGGCCGGAATTTCGAGTCCTACGGCGAAGACCCGCTGCTGCAGGGCATCATGGGTTCAGCCTATTCCGAAACCACGCAGAACTACGGCGGGGTGATGTCGAACCAGCAGGACTGGGCTGTGTACACACAGGAGACGAACCGCCTGGAGGGCCTGAACAACGTCCTCAGCGAACGGGCGTTGCAGGAAATCTACACCCGGCCCTTCGCCATTGCCGTTGAAGGATCCCATCCCGGGTCCGTTATGTGCGGCTTCAACAAGGTCAACGGCGAATACTCCTGTGACAGCGACTACCTGCTCAACCAGATCCTCAAGACCCAGCTGGAGTTCGAGGGGTGGGTACTGACGGACTACGCTGCCGAAACCACCACACTGGGCATCAACAACGGACTGGACCAGCAGCAGCCGGGCAACTTCGACCCGGTGGCGGGTGAGGCCGGCACGTGCCTGTTCTGCCAGCCGCTGATCGATGCCGTCAACAACGGTGAGGTATCCACTGACCGGATCAACGATGCGGTGCTGCGCATCCTCCGGTCCATGTTTGGACTCGGCCTCTTCGACCGCAGCTACGAAGGACAACCGCTGCCGGTCGAAGCGCACAACGCGGAATCGGCAGACATTGCCGAAGAGGGCATGGTCCTGCTGAAGAATGACGACGAGCTTCTGCCGCTGGACGCGGGGGCGCTGGATTCGATTGCCGTGGTCGGCACCGATGCGGACGTGGTGGTCCAGGGCGGAGGCAGCTCGCATATCGCCAACCCCACCGAAGAGACCTCCGCGCTGGAAGGCATCCAGGACCGCCTTGCAGATACCGGTGCGGACGTGAACTTTGTTCCCGGCACCGATCCGGTCACCTCCACGGCATACCTGCCCGGCGCCCAGCCCATCCCGTCATCGTTCCTCACCCCAACGGGCGGGGCGGCGGGAACCGGACTGACCGCGCAGTACTTCCTGAACCAGGACTTCTCCGGCACACCGTACCTGGACCGGGTGGAGCCCTATGCCGGGTTGAACGCAGGCTTCTTTGTCTACACCAACTTCAACGCCTCCTCACCGCACTTCCCTACCCAGCCGCAGGAACTGGACACCAATATGTCGGCCCGCTGGACCGGCACGCTGACAGCGCCGGTGACCGGGACCTACGAGCTGCAGGTAGTCACCAACGGACGGACCACCCTCACCGTTGACGGCAACCAGGTCATCAATGAAACCGACTTCTTCACCCCCTCCGCAGAAGCCGAGAACCAGACCATCTCCGTACCGCTGGACTTCACCGCCGGCTCCACCCACACCGTGGAGTTGTCCTACGCCTTTGACACCGGCTCCCAGTGGAACGGCAACGGACCGCAGGTCAAGCTCGGTTGGGTTCCGCCGGCCGGCGTAGTCCTGCCGCAGGTGGAAGCCGCCGCCGAGCAGGCCGCGGCTGCCGATGCCGCCGTCGTTATGGTCCGTGACTTCTCGTCCGAGGCCGGCGACCTGCCGGATCTGGCGCTGCCGAATTACCAGGCAGACCTCATCCGTGCGGTGGGAGCCGCCAACCCCAACACCGTGGTCGTCATGACCACCGGCGGTGCCATGGAGGTAGTGGACTGGCAGGACGCGGTGGATGGGCTGGTCCAGGCCTGGTACCCCGGGCAGAACCAGGGCACCGCCATCGCGAGCCTGCTGTTCGGTGATACCAATCCCTCCGGCCGGCTGCCGATCACCATTCCGGTCAGTGACGAGCTGACGCCAACCGCCACCACGGCGCAGTTCCCCGGCAACGGACTGGACGCCGAGTTCACAGAGGGCATTTTCGAGGGCTACCGCGGTTACCAGGAGTTCGGCCTGCCCACGGCCTACCCGTTCGGGTACGGCCTGAGCTACACCGACTTCGACTATTCGGACCTGCGGATCACGTGTGGCGCGTTCAAGCCCGGCAAGGCCAAGGGCCTGACGGACCAGCTCTTCGGGGACGACACCAGCGTCTCCGAGGATGCAGCCATGGCGCAGGACGGCATCGCGGTTGACCCCGAGGTGTCCGCCCCGGAGGATGCCAAGGCGGGTCCGACCGCCGGGTCCGCCTCGACGGCCAGCCCGTCGCCGTCACCTACCGAGACGTCCACCCCAACGCCGAGCCCGACCAAGAGCCATGGCAGGGACCGGTGCAAGGGCAAGCCGCTGGAAGTTTCAGTGCGCCTGACCAATGTGGGCGAGCGGATCGGCAGCGAAGTGGTCCAGGCCTACGCGGGCCGGCTGCCGGCACCGGTAGCCACCGCCCAACGGTCGCTGGCCGGATGGGAGAAGGTAACCCTCGCCCCCGGGCAGAGCCAGCGGGTACGGCTGCCCTTGGACATCCAGTCCTTCTCGTACTGGGACGAGAACACCGATCAGTGGGTGACGCCGGCCGGCAACGTGCCGGTGTACGTCGGATCGTCCGTTGAGGACACACCGCTGGCCACAGTCGTGCGGATCCACGAGCGCGACTGAGTCCGCACGGGCGGTACCCACCGCCCGCTGACCTTCCCGCAACCAGGGGGAAGGCTTGCTTGCGAACAGGCAGGCCTTCCCCCGTTGCCTCTTTTCCCAGCACCCTCGCCCCCAAAGGAGACACTCGTGAAATCGTCATCATCAGCTGCCGCTGTCCTGGCAGCTGCCGCGCTGCTGGCCCTGGGCGCCTCGCCGGCCGCGGCCGGCGGCTACGGGCCCCGCCCGCCGCAGCCACCCGATCCGCCCGCCGCGGGCGAAGTCACCACCGTGGCAGAAAACCTGCTCTCGCCGCTCAGCTTCGCCGTGAGCCGCGGCGGAGCCATAGACGTAGCCCAGTCTTTTGCCGGGGTGCTTACCCGGATAGCTCCGGATGGCAGCACGAAAACCCTGGACGCCGTCGGAGGCGGCTACGGTTCCGCAGGTGTATCCCGCATCCACGGCCGGACCTACTACACCATGGGCATCGGCGCCGACACCGAAGACCCGGCGCAGAACATCAGCCTGCTGAAGTCGGTGGACCGGGACGGCAATGTGGAGACCCTTGCCAACATCGCCTCACACGAATACGCCGAAAACCCCGACGCCGTAAACACCTACGGCTTCGAAGGCCTGGATGCAGCCTGCGCGGCCCAGCTGCCCCCGGAGGTCCGCACAGCCCGCCCCGGCCGCACGGACTCGAACCCGTATGCCACGGTTCCCACCCGGGACGGCATAGTGGTTTCGGACTCCGGCATGAATGCCCTCGTGCTGATGGACTGGGACGGGGACATCTCCACCCTGGCCGTGCTGCCGGCGATCCCCGTAACCATCACCGCACCCATGGCGGAGGCCAACGGGCTGCCGGAGTGCACTGTGGGACTCACCTACAACACGGAGCCGGTGCCCACCGATGTGGAGCGCGGCCCGGACGGGATGCTTTATGTCGCCTCCCTGCCCGGGGCGCCTGAGGGCTTCCCGACCGGGTCAGTGTTCCGGGTGGACCCCCGGTCCGGCGAAATGGAAGTGGTGGCCACCGGCTTCAGCGGAGCCACCGGACTCGCGGTTGCTCCGGACGGGGACATTTACGTGGCCGAGCTGTTCGCCAACCGCATTTCGGTCATCCCGGCCGGGAGCGATACGCCCGAACCATTCTACGAAGTGAACCAGCCCGGCGCCCTGGAACTGCGCGGCTCAACGCTCTATGCCTCAGTGGACGTACTTCCCCCCGGAGGCCCGCAGGAACCGGGTGAGCCACCCGCCGAGCCGCCCGTACCCGAGGCGCCTCCGGCTGGCCGGATCATCGGCGTCGAGGTGGTGCATGCCGGCTGCGGCGGCGCAGACGGTCACGGCGGAAACAGCGGCAGCGGGCTCCCATACAGCACACAGGACGAGGAGGACTAACTTTTGGCAGGCGGCCAACTCCCCTGACCGGCAACAAAAAGGAAGCGGCTCCCGGAGGGGAACCGCTTCCTTTTTGCGTCAGCGTCAGCTGCCGTTTTTGCTAGCTACTTTGCGTCCGAGTCGACCGGCGCATCGGAGTCCTCGAGATCGTCCTCGAAGTCTTCGTCGTCCTCGTCCTTGCGGTACGGGTCGGCGTCGCCGGCGTACGTGGCGCCTTCCTTGAGCGCAGCCAGTTCGGCGTCGCGCTCCTTGGCGGCCCGGATGAGCTCCTCGAGGTGGTTGGCATTGACCGGAATCTCGTCAGCCACAAATTCGAGCGTGGGCGTCAGCCGGACGGTGATGTTCTTACCCACCTCGGCGCGGAGGATGCCCCGTGCCGATTCCAATGCGGCCTTCGTGTCTGCCTGCTGTTCCTCGTCACCGAAAACGGTGTAGTACAGCGTGGCGTGCTGAAGATCGTTAGTGACGCGGGCGTCGGTGATGGTGACGAAGCCCAGCCGCGGATCCTTGACCCGCCGTTCGAGCGCCTGGGCAACCACTACCTTGATGCGGTCAGCGAGTTTCGCAGCGCGTGCTGGATCTGCCATTACCTCTCCTTACCTAAGAACGTTGAAAAGCGCGGATCCGGAGCCGCCGGGAAACTTCCCGGCGGCTCCGGCCACGGACTGCTAGACGCGCGGCTTCTCGCGCATCTCGAAGGTCTCGATGATGTCGCCTTCACGCAGGTCGTTGAACGAGCCCAGGCCGATACCACATTCGAAGTCCGTGCGGACCTCGGTGGCGTCGTCCTTGAACCGCTTGAGCGAGTCAACAGTGAGGTTCTCACCGATGATCTTGCCGTCGCGGGTGACGCGGGCCTTGGCGTTGCGGCGGATGACGCCGGAGCGGACGATCGAGCCGGCGATGTTTCCGAACTTGGAGGAACGGAAGACTTCGCGTACCTCGGCGGTGCCGAGCTGGACTTCTTCGTACTCAGGCTTGAGCATGCCCTTGAGCGCAAGCTCAATGTCATCGATTGCTGCGTAGATGACGGAGTAGAAGCGCATGTCCACGCCTTCACGCTCTGCCAGGTCTGCAACGCGTTCAGCCGGCTTGACGTTGAAGCCGATGATGACGGCGTTGTCCACCGTCGCCAGGTTGACGTCGTTCTGCGTGATGGCACCAACACCGCGGTGGATGACGCGCAGCTGCACGCCTTCGCCGACGTCGATCTTGAGCAGCGAGTCTTCCAGGGCTTCCACGGCACCGGAAACGTCACCCTTGAGGATGAGGTTAAGGGTGTCGACCTTACCGTCGGCAACAGCCTGGTCGAAGTCCTCGAGGCTGATCCGCTTGCGGCGCTTGGCCAGGGCCGCGTTGCGGTCCGCAGCTTCACGCTTTTCAGCGATCTGGCGGGCGGTACGCTCGTCGTCGGTGACGAAGAACGTGTCACCGGCGCGGGGAACGTTGGACAGGCCGAGCACCTGGACCGGACGCGACGGTCCGGCTTCGGTGACGTTGTCGCCGTTCTCGTCGAACATGGCACGGACGCGGCCGTGGGCCGTTCCGGCCACGATCGTGTCGCCGACCTTCAGCGTTCCGGACTGGACCAGCACAGTTGCAACTGCACCGCGGCCCTTGTCCAGGTTGGCTTCGATCGCGATGCCGCGGGCATCCTTGTTCGGGTTGGCGCGCATGTCCAGGGCAGCGTCTGCGGTGAGCAGCACGGCCTCGAGCAGGGCGTCAATGTTGAGGTTCTGGCGGGCAGAGACCTCAATGAACATGGTGTCGCCACCGTACTCCTCGGGAACCAGACCGTATTCGGTCAGCTGGCCGCGGACCTTCTCCGGGTTGGCGCCTTCCTTATCGATCTTGTTCACCGCAACCACGATCGGCACTCCCGCTGCCTGTGCGTGGTTGAGTGCTTCCACCGTCTGCGGCATAACGCCGTCGTCGGCTGCAACAACCAGGACCGCAATATCGGTGACCTTGGCACCACGGGCACGCATGGCGGTGAACGCCTCGTGGCCCGGTGTATCGATGAAGGTGATGGCGCGCTCGGTGCCCTCGTGGTCGAAGTCGACCTGGTAGGCACCGATGTGCTGGGTGATGCCGCCGTGTTCGCCTTCAACAACGTTGGAGTTCCGGATGGCATCCAGCAGGCGGGTCTTACCGTGGTCAACGTGACCCATAACGGTGACTACCGGAGGACGTGCTTCCAGTTCGTCGTCGCCTTCGGCTTCCAGCTCGGCATCGAAGTCAATGTCGAACTGGCTGAGGAGCTCGCGCTCTTCATCCTCGGGGGACACAACCTCGATCCGGTAGCCCAGTTCCTCGCCCAGGATCCCGAAGGTTCCCTCATCGAGGGACTGCGTGGCCGTTGCCATTTCACCGAGGTGGAACAGCACGGTTACCAGTGCGGCCGGGTTTGCCTCAATCTTGTCGGCGAAGTCCGTGATGGACGCGCCGCGGCGCAGACGGACAACAGTGTTGCCGTCGCCGCGGGGTACCGAAACGCCGCCCAGCGACGGAGCTGACATCTGCTCCAGTTCCTGCCGCTTTGCCCGCTTCGACTTGCGCTGCTTGCCGCGGCCTGCGCCGCCCTTACCGAAGGCACCGGCAGTGCCGCCGCGTCCGCGGCCGCCCTTGCCGAAGCCGCCGCCAACAGGTGCGCCGCCGCCGGTTCCCGGGGCTCCGCCCGGTCCGCGGCGCGGTCCGCCTGCACCGGCACCGGGACGGCCCGGGGCTGCCGGACGCTCGGTGCGGTTGGGCATCATGCCCGGTGTGGGACGGGTTCCGCCGGCGCCTGCCGGACGGGGTGCACCCGGACGCGGGGCGCCCGGACGTGCTCCGCCTGCTGCGGGACGGGGTGCACCCGGACGCGGAGCGCCCGGACGGGGTCCGCCTGCACCGGCTGCGGGACGGGGGCCGCCGGCACCGGGGGCACTGGTCCGTTCGGCCTCGTCACGGCGTCCACCCGGACGCGGCATCCCCTGGGAGGTGGCAAACGGGTTGTTGCCCGGACGCGGTGCGCCCGTTCCCCGCTCGCCTTCACCGCGGCCACGCGGCCGGGGCATGCCCTGGGAGGTGGCGAAAGGATTATTGCCGGGGCGGGGGCCGCCGGCGCCGGGACGCGGAGCGCCCGGACGCGGTGCCGACGAAGCGGACGCGTTGTCGGCGTCTGCCTTGCCAGCCGCGGGGGTTTCGGCTGCCGGGGCGGCCGGAGCGGATTCGGCAGCTGCCGGGGCGGCCGGAGCTGCCTCAGCGGGGGCCGGAGCTGCGGGGGCGGCCGGAGCCGGAGCAGCAGGCTGTTCCGCTGCCGGGGCCGCAGGCGCGGCCGGAGCGGGCTTGCCGGGCTTGGGTGCTGCGGAGCGCGGGGCTGCAGGCTTGGAATCGGCGGCCGGTGCGGCTGCCTTGTTGTTGTCAGACGCCGGGAAGGCGCCTCGAAGCTTCTTTACTACCGGGGCCTCAATGGTCGAAGAGGCGGAACGGACGAATTCGCCCAGTTCCTGCAGTTTTGCAACTGCATCCTTTGAGGTAATGCCGAGCTCTTTTGCGAGCTCGTGTACGCGGACCTTGGCCACATTTCTCCTGTCTCGGTCCGCACCGAGCCAGGTACGAACCGTCTATTTGCTGCGGGCTTCCACTGCAGTTGCAGCAGGGCCCATCACAGAGCACAACAAAGCACTCATCGCTGGGTACTCATCGGGTTTCCATCAGATTTCTGACCCGCTTTCAGGTTGGACGGTTTTGAAGCCGTTCCCGGTCGGAACGTCCTCAAGGGCCTTGAACCAACGCTCCACGTCCGTTATTCCTACAGCGCCCCGGAAGGCCCGCGGGAATGCGGAACGTTTCACTGCCAATCTCAGGCATGCCAGCTCCGGGTGCAACCAAGCACCCCTGCCGGACATTCGGCGGTCCTGGTCCACACGGACGGCGTTGACGCCTTCCATGCTGACCCGTACCAGCCGAAGCAGCACAGCCTGGTCATCCTTCTTCCTGCACCCTATGCATGTCCGCTGCGGAACGTGCGTACGGTCCCCGGTTTCCCTGGCAGCGCCGGAAGCGGCTGCAGGTGAACGGGAGGCGGAGGGTGACCCGGCCTTATACATTCTAGCGCCTTTCTCAACCGGCGCTGCATCCGCTCCCGGCACGGACGGCCTAGGAGGCCTTCGCGTCGGAAACGATGTCGATCCGCCAGCCTGTCAGCTTGGCGGCAAGGCGGGCGTTCTGCCCTTCCTTGCCGATAGCCAGCGATAGCTGGTAGTCGGGTACGACCACACGTGCCGAGCGCATGTCTTCGTCCGTGATGGTCACGGAGTTGACGCGCGACGGCGACAGTGCGTTGGCGATGAACGTTGCCGGGTCCTCGCTGAAGTCGACAATGTCGATCTTCTCGTCGTGCAGCTCGTTCATGACCGCACGCACGCGCGAACCCATTTCACCGATGCAGGCACCCTTGGCGTTGATGCCCGGGACGTTGGCCTTGACCGCGATCTTGGTGCGGTGCCCGGCTTCGCGTGCCAGTGCCACGATTTCCACGCTGCCGTCCGCGATTTCCGGAACTTCCAGTTCGAAGAGCTTCCGGACCAGGCCCGGGTGCGAACGCGAGAGGGTGATGGACGGGCCCTTGAAGCCGCGGCGCACATCAACCACGAAGGCGCGCAGGCGTGAACCGTGCAGGTACTTCTCGCCGGGGACCTGCTCGGGCGGCGGCAGCAGTGCCTCCACCGATCCGAGGTTCACCTGGATCATGTGCGGGTTGTTGCCCTGCTGGATCTGGCCGGAGACCAGTTCACCTTCGCGGCCCTTGAATTCGCCGAGGATGTTGTCATCCTCGACGTCGCGCAGCCGCTGCAGGATGATCTGCCGGGCGGTGCTGGCGGCAATGCGGCCGAAGCCTGCAGGCGTGTCGTCGAACTCCCCCACCTCGGCGCCGTCGTCGTCCAGTTCCTTGGCCCAGATGGTGACGTGGCCGGTTTTCCGGTCCAGTTCCGCCCGGGCCGAATCCTGTGCACCGTTGGTCTTGTGGTAGGCAACCAGCAGAGCCTGCTCGATGGTCGGAACAAGCAGATCCAGGGGGATCTCCCGTTCGCGTTCCAGCAGCCTCAGCGCACTCATATCAATATCCATCTAGGCCTCCTCAGCTGTGGTTTCATCATCCGGGGCGTCCTCGCCGGCCGGGTCGTCTTCAAGGTGGGCGAATTCAACTTCAACGCGGCCCTTGCGGATGTTGGCGAAAGGCAGATGGAGCGGGTCCCCCTGCTTGGCTTTCATCCCTTTCTTGACCGGGAGTTCCGGTATCAACGTAATGCCGTCATCATCGACGGAAACAATGCGGCCCATGACGTCGTCGCCGTTCACTACGGAAACCGACACCATCCGGGTCACGTTGCGGCGCCAGTGGCGCGGTTCAGTCAGGGGACGGGAGACACCCGGGGAGGAAACCTCCAGGTTGTAAGGCCTGCCGTCGTCGTGGGGATCATTGTCCATGGCCTCGGATATTGCCTGTGCGGCAGCCGAGATCCGGTCCAGGCTGACGCCGCCGACCTGGGTCTCGGGAAGGTCCACGACCACGTGGACCGTGCGGTGGGCGCCGGCCATTTTGATCTCGATGTCTTCGAGGAAGAGGTCCTGCATCTCTACCGTGGGGGCCAGGTATTGCTTGAGCCGCTGCGTCTCCGCGGCTACTTCTGCACGCATCGCGTTCTTGCGGTAATCCGATGACGTGTCTTTTTTGGGGTTGGGCCGAACCGCCATAGCTGCCTCCCACTAGATGTTGTTGTAGTACCTAGACTACCGACTTTCCGCGGGCCTTGAGGCATCGATGCAGATGGGAGCGCCTTCGTGACATGATCGACTGTTGTGGATACCCCTTTGCAGAAGGCCGGAACCGAGCTCCCGCGCGCCCGCACCCGCGGCCGCCGGAGGGCCGCAGCGCGGCGGGTTGTGTTGTTCCTCGCACTGGGTTCGGTGGTGCTCAGCTTCGGCCTGATAGCCGGGAAAGGCGACGCCGCCGATCACACCCGGTCCTTCTCGCAGATTGCCTCCGCCCAGGCCCGCAGCGAGGCACGCGCCCTCGCGGCCGAGGCACAGGCCCTGGCCGGCGGGGCGCCGGACGGTACCGCCGCCGAATTCCAGCTCCACGCCGAGGGACTGCGCACGCAGGCCGCATTGCTGGCGGGCACGGGACGGGAACCGGCAGCGGCGCCCACGCGGCACAGTTACGTGGAAACCCTCGCCACGTCCCGGCCGGAAGCCGGGCCGGGCGGGGAACCCGGGTCGGACGCCGAACGGCAGCAGCGGAACACTGAACGCTATCTTCAGGCGCTGTGGGATTCAGCCGAGGCGAACCTGCATGCGGCTTGGCGGGCCGATGCAGGCACTGCCCGCCTGCTGGCCGCCACCGGCAGCGCGCAGCAGATCTGGGCCCTGCGGCTCGCTGACCTGTCCGGCGTCGAACTGCCCGCCGGGCCCGATGCAGCAGGCACGGACGCCGGCGGCACCGGCGGCTCCGCCCACTGCCCCGGCGGCAATACCGGGGACGGCCCCGAAACGGCAGCGGCGACAGCCGCGCCCGGGGACCGCCCCGATGCGGCCGCTGCCCTCAAGACAGTCATTGATGCCGAACTGGGCACCGCCTATGCCTATGAGGTGGCCCTGGCCCAAGCCGAGCCGTCGCCGGAAATGGCCGGGGCGTGGCGCAAGCAGGTGACCGGCCACAAGGCAACCGGCACGGACGCGGTGGCGCATCTGTCCGATCTCTGCCTCCCGGCCGTGGCACCGGTGGCGGCATACCGGCTGGATCCGGATTTCCTCCGGGACCCCGCGGCGTCGCTGCCCGCTATGGAAGAGCAGTTCCCCGCCGTCTACGCTGACTTGGTGGCGCTGTCCGACGGCAACCTGCGCGGCTGGGCCATCGAGCGCCTGACCGCCGTCTCCACGGAGCGCTACCGCACGGCGGACACTGTCCCGGCGGCTCCGGGGCTGGACGCCGTTCCGGACGACCTCCCGTGGAACTGAGTCCTCCTGTCCCCCACTGCATCGGAGATCCCCATGGCACCCGCCGTCGTTGTTCCTGACGGGCTGCGCCGCCGCTACCTCGGCAGCCGGGGCGGGCGCAGCTGGCTGGAAGGCCTGCCGGCCCTGGCAGAGCGCAGCATGGCCGGTTTCGGCGCAACAGCGGATTTAAGCGCCGCGGGCCAGCCGTGGCACGGCCACGGCGCCATGGTCCTCCCCGTACGCCTGGCGGACGGGACGCCGGCCGTGCTGAAGTTCCCTTTTCCGCATCCGGAAGCCGCCGCTGAGGCCGCTGCCCTGGAACTGTGGGACGGGCAGGGCGCGGTAGGACTGCTGGACCGTGACGCTGCCGGAACATGCCTGGTCCTTGAACGCCTGGATCCGGACAATTCCCTGCTGGACGTGCAGATGGCCGACGCCGTGCGGATCTGGGGCTCGCTGGTGCGCCGGCTGTCCCGGCCCGCGTCTGATGCTCCTCAGTGGGCGGCCGTCCCGGCCCTGGCCGAGCATGCCGAACAGCTGTCCGATGAACTCCCCGCGGAGTGGGAGGCACTGGGCCGGCCGTTTGAACGCTGGCTGCTTGAGGCCGCCCTGCAGGTATGCCAGACCCGTGGCGCAGTGGGCAGGCGTTCCTCCCGCGACGTTCTGGTGCACGGGGACCTGCACTACGCCAACGTGCTGGCCCGCCCGGGAAAGCCGGGCGAATACGCCGCCATTGATCCGCAGGCTGTTTTCGGCGAGCCGGAGTATGCCGTGGCACCCATGCTGTGGAACAGGCTGCAGGACCTGGACGCGCAGGCGCCCGAAACGGCGCTGCTGGCCCGTCTGGACGCGCTCTGCAGTGCCGCCGGGCTGGACCGCAGTGCCGCCCTGGACTGGAGTGTCCTGCGCGAGGTCGCCAATGCCGTGGACTATGTGCGGCTGGGCCGGCACGGGGATGCACAGCGTTCCATGTGGGTGGCCTCCGCCCTGACCGGCCGGCGCCATCCGGGGGTCCCGCCCGTGAGCGAGCTGCCGGCAGCCTAGGCCCGCCCTAGCCGCGGATGTTCTCCACCCAGACGTCGTGGCCGAGTTTGACGATCAGTGCAGCCACCACCACCAGGAACACGATCCGGATGAACTTGCTGCCCTGCTTTACCGCCATGCGCGCGCCAAGGTATCCGCCCACCATGTTGGCGAAACCGAGCACCAGGCCCAGCCCCCAGAGCAGGGACCCGTGCGGCAGGAAGAAGGCCAGGGCGCCGAGGTTGGTGGCCATGTTCACGATCTTGGCCTTGGCGCTGGCGGCGAGGAAGTTGTAGCCGAGCATGGTCACCATGGCGATGATCAGGAACGAGCCGGTACCCGGACCGATCAGTCCGTCATAGAAGCCAATGACCAGGCCAATGCCTACGGCGGTGCCGTAATGCCGGCGTCCGGTGTGGCGGAGTTTCGTCAGCTCCCCCACCGTTGGCTTCGTCGCCGTGAAGACGGCTACGGCGACCAGCGCCGCCACAATCACGGGTTTGAAGACCGAGGACGGGAGCGACGCCGCCAGCACGGCCCCGCCGAAACTTCCGGCCAGCGCCACGCCGGCCATGGGCAGGGCTGTCCGCAGGTCCGGATGGGCCCGCCGGTAATACGTGACGGCACTGGTGGTGGTGCCGAAGATCGACCCCAACTTGTTGGTTGCCAGGGCCTGGACCGGTGAAATACCGGGCACGAGGAGCATCGCAGGAAGCTGGATCAGTCCACCGCCGCCCACAACGGCATCAACCCAGCCAGCGGCCAGGCCCGCCACCACCACTAGGGCGATGGTGGCAAACGTGACCTCCTCGAGACCGGAGACCACGCCGGCTAGAGGGCGGCTGCGCGGCGCACGTACTCCACCGCTTCGGCTACCGGAACGTTTTCTGCCGTACCAGTGGCGCGGTCCTTGATTTCCACTACGCCGTCGGCCAGGCCGCGGCCTACCACCAGGATGGTGGGAACACCGATCAGTTCGGCGTCACCGAACTTCACGCCCGGGGACACCTTGGGCCGGTCGTCGTAGATGACTTCCAGACCGGCTGCTTCGAGTTCTTCGGAGAGCTTCGCAGCGGCGTCGAAGATTTCCTCGCCGCGGCCGGTGGCCACCACATGCACGTCGGCCGGGGCCACGGCCCGGGGCCAGATGATTCCCTTGTCGTCGTGGTGGGATTCAGCGAGGGCGGCGACCGCGCGGGTCACGCCTACTCCGTAGGAGCCCATGGTCACGGTGGCCAGCTTGCCGTTGCGGTCCAGGACCTTCAGGCCCAGGGCATCGGCGTATTTGCGGCCGAGCTGGAAGATGTGGCCCATTTCGATGCCGCGTGCGGCCTCCAGGGGGCCGGAACCGTCCGGCGCTTCGTCACCTTCGCGGACCTCGACGGCTTCGATGGTGCCGTCCCAGGTGAAGTCACGGCCGGCAATGAGGCCGAGGACGTGTTTGCCGGGCTCGTTGGCTCCGGTGATCCAACTGGTGCCGGTGACCACGCGGGGATCCACGAGGTAGAGCAGACCGGTGGCGGATTCCTCACCCAGCACGGGTTCTTCCACGGACAGTCCCGGGCCGATGTAGCCCTTGACCAGGCCGGGGTGCTTCTTGAGGTCCTCGTCCGTAGCGGCGTCGACGGCAAGTTCGCCGCCCATTCCCACGTGGGAGCTGATGTTGGCTTCGATGCGCTTGAGGTCGACGGCGCGGTCTCCCGGCACGCCGACGACGACGATGCGGCGTTCGCCGGTGGGCAGGGTGACGGCCAGGACCACGTTCTTCAGGGTGTCCGCAGCAGTCCATTCGCCCGTTTCACGCGGGAAGCGGGCGTTGACGTCAGCCACCAGGGTGTCGATGGTGGGCGTGTCGGGGGTGTCCACCACGCGGGCTGCGGGAGCTCCGGTGTAGTCGATCTCTGCCGGGACAACGGTGGTGACGGCTTCGACGTTGGCCGCGTAGCCGCCGGCGGAACGCACGTAGGTGTCTTCACCGACCGCCATCGGGTGCAGGAATTCTTCGCTCTTGGACCCACCCATGGCGCCGGATACAGCCGAAACGACGACGATTTCCAGGCCCAGGCGCTCGAAGATGCGCAGGTACGCCTCACGGTGCGCCTGGTAGCTGGCGTCCAGTCCTTCGTCGTCCATGTCGAAGGAGTAGGAGTCCTTCATGATGAATTCGCGGCCGCGGAGCAGGCCGGCGCGCGGCCGTGCCTCGTCGCGGTACTTGGTCTGGATCTGGAACAGGGACACGGGGAGGTCCTTGTAGGAGTTGTACAGATCCTTGACCAGGAGGGTGAACATTTCCTCGTGGGTGGGGGCCAGCAGGTAATCCGCCCCCTTGCGGTCCTGCAGCCGGAACAGGTTCTCGCCGTATTCGGTCCAGCGGTTGGAGGTCTCGTACGGCTCACGCGGCAGCAGCGCCGGGAAGTGGACTTCCTGGGCGCCGATGGCAGCCATTTCCTCGCGGATGATGGTCTCGACCTTGCCCAGCACCCGCAGTCCAAGCGGCAGCCAGGAGTAGATGCCCGGAGCGGCGCGGCGGATGTAGCCCGCGCGGACCAGGAGCCGGTGGCTGGCGACGTCGGCGTCGGCCGGGTCTTCGCGCAGGGTGCGCAGGAAAAGGGTGGAGAGTCGAAGGACCACGCTGGGAATCCGTTTCTGCAGCCGCAGGGCTGCATTCAAGCTGGGACAAAGGGAGTAATGCTCCCCTCTAATCTAGCGCGTACCGCCGGTTCGGCCCGACAAGCGCTGCGACGACGGCGGGGCCGGCCCTGACCTGCAGGACCGGCCCCGCCGGGGCGTACAGCTGGGGCTTACTGCTTTTCCAGCTCGGCGAGTACCGCGTTGATGAGTTCCTCGGCCTCGGCCACGGCTGCCTCGGGATCTTCCGGAGCCTGCACGCTCATGTTGACGCGGGTGGTTCCGGAGATGCCGGATACCTGAAGGGTGGTATCCATGGTGCCGGTGCTGGTCACCGTGGTGACGAAGGCCTGTGTTACATCGGCATCCGTAGACGCGTCAAGACCCACATTGGTGGCCGTAGCCACGGCGCCAGCTGCGTCCATCTGGAACGTTGCGCACTCGTCCAGCAGTTTGCTGTCATTCTCCACCTGGGTTTCCAGCACCGCCGCATCGGGGTGGCTGACCACGGTGAGGGCCGACGTGGGGGAAAGCATCATCATGGCAATTTTTGCGTTGTCCAGCAGCTCGCCGATATCGGTCGAGGCGAAGGCGGCGCACTGCTCGGGGGTGATAACCACGCCCGCCAGCGCATCGCCGGCTCCGGTCATCTCCGGACGCAGCTGCTCGTCATTGATGACCTTGGCGCCGAGTGCCTGGTCCGAGTTCACGGCGAGCAGCGCGTCTTCGAGCTGATCCTCCATGTACTGCTCCTCGCCCACCGGACGGGTGGTGGGGGTGGCCGATTCCGACGGCGACGAGGAAGCCGACGGGGCGGAGTCCTTGCCTTCGGCGGAGCTTCCGCAGCCGGTCAGGGCTAGGACACCGGCTACTAGCAGCGCACCGGCGGTTGTGGTCTTCTTCATGGTTCCCCCAATTTTGTCCCGCTTGCGGATTGCGCAGCGGCAGTGTGATGGTTGCAGCTTTCCGTAAATGGAAAGTTCACTGAGCATCCTAACCGCGTGATCCACCTCACCCAAAAATCCCCGATTATGGCCGGTGCCGCGCTCCGGGCCTAGCCTTCCAACCGGTTCAGCACTTCCTCGAGGATCGGAGCTGTGTAGCGGATGGCTTCCTGCGGATCGCCTGCCTCATTGAGGGTGATCTGGACCGAGTTGGTACCGGACCAGGCGGTCAGGATCAGCGTGGTTTCCGTGACTCCGTTGGCCGTGGACCGGGTCTGGTAAGCCTGCGATGCCTCCCCAACCGGTGGCATGTCAGCCTCTTCGGTAACCGAGGAAATGGTCTGGCCGTTAACCGTCAGCGTGAACTGCGGGCAGGCAGAGAGCTGGCGTTTGCTGGTTTCGATTTCTGCGTCCACCGGTTCTTCCCCGGGCCAACTGATGACCGAGATGGAGTCGGGTTTCCCCGGGGCATTTCCGTCAATGGCCAGGGCCGCCATGCTGGCTTCCTCGCTGGCCTTTGCCAGGTCCGTATCCTCGGTCGGGTTGCAGGGGGAATACTCGGCGCCGCGCATGGCTTCGACGGCCTGCATATTGGCCCGCTTGAGATCGGATTCCTCCACCACGGTGCCGCCAATGTCCAGGTCCGTGTTCATCTCATCCAGAAGTGCGGCCAGGTTCGCCCCGCTGATACTGCCGCCGGTGCCGGGCCCTGCAGCGGATCTCGAAGGCTGGGCGGACCGGGCGGGCTTGGCGGGCTTGGCGGGCTGGGCGGGCTTGGCGGACTTCTCCGACGCGGATGCTGCAGGCTTGGACCGTTCTTCCACGTCGTCCCCGCCGCCGCATCCGGTCAGCGCGAAGGCAAGCGTTAGCCCCAGTCCTGCGGCGGCGGCACGGAAAGCTCCGGCACGGAAAGCTCCGACACGGAACCCTCCGGCACGCGTGAAACCGGCATAACGGGTCCTTGTCTTATCCATCTGGTTCCCCCATTTGTCGTAGGTGACGGGCAGCCAGGGCAGCCCGTGCGTGTGCCAGAGCCTACGGCATAGCCGGAATCAGGCCGTGAAAACGGGGGGCTAAAACAGGATGGTGGCGAAGGTGCCCACCTGCTCAAAGCCGACGGCCTCGTACGTGGCGCGGGCGGGCGCGTTGTAGGAGTTCACGTACAGGCTGGTGATGGGGGCAATGTCCAGCGCGGCGGCGACGACGGCGGACATGTAGGAGCGGCTCAGGCCCCGTCCGCGGTACGCCGGGTTCATCCAGACCCCCTGGACCTGCACGGCCTGGCTGGACACTGTGCCCAGTTCTGCCTTGAAGACCACTTGCCCGGCGGCGTCGAGATCCATCAGGGAATGCCTGCGGTCAATGAGGTTCTTCACCCGCTGCCGGTAATGCCGGTCTCCGTTGGAGACGGGCGAATACCCCACCTCTTCCTCGAACATGGCCGTACACGCTGGCAGCAGCACATCCAGGTCACCGGGACGTGCGGCGCGCAGCCCGGGTGCCGGGGCGACGCCGGATTCCGCCGTCATCTGCAGCAGAGGCTGATCGGGGCGGACGTCAAAAGGTTCCGGGGAGGACTGCCGCAGCTGGGACCAGATGGAGAGCACGGCCTCCGACGGGCCGAAGACGGAGGAGAAGCGGTTCCGGGACCGGGCGAGGTAGCTGCCAACCTCCGGCCCGGTATCGGCGTCCAGGCCCACGGGGACCACGTTGACGCCCGCCCAGCAGGCACCGATGAGGGTGCCGCCGTCGAACACCCCCACAATGCGGCCCCCTGCCGAGGTGGGCGCGGCGGTACGGGTGGTCTCCAAGTGCGAGAGCATAAAAATATTGGCCACCGGATCAGCGGCGGCCAAGTCCCACAGCGCTACGGTGTCTTCGTCGCGCAGGATCCGCAGCGCCGCACTCGTGGCGGCGCTGCGGACCGTGTTCGCCGGCTTAGCTGACGGTAACCATGGGGCCACCCGTCCCAGCATCCTCACCCTCGGGTTCCCCCATCTCTTCCGCGATCCTCATCGCTTCTTCGATAAGGGTTTCCACAATCTGGTCCTCGGGGACGGTCTTGATGACTTCGCCCTTGACAAAAATCTGTCCCTTGCCGTTACCGGAGGCTACACCCAGATCAGCCTCGCGTGCTTCACCGGGACCGTTTACTACGCAGCCCATTACGGCTACGCGCAGCGGAATGGTCATGCCTTCCAGTCCGGCGGTGACCTGCTCGGCCAGGGTGTAGACATCCACCTGGGCGCGGCCGCAGGACGGGCAGGACACGATTTCGAGCTTGCGCGGGCGCAGGTTCAGCGACTGCAGGATCTGGTTGCCCACCTTGACTTCCTCCACCGGCGGAGCGGAGAGGGAGACGCGGATGGTGTCACCGATGCCCTTGGACAGCAGCGCACCGAACGCGGTGGCGGACTTGATGGTGCCCTGGAACGCGGGACCGGCTTCGGTCACGCCCAGGTGCAGGGGCCAGTCGCCGCGTTCGGCCAGCAGTTCGTAGGCCCGCACCATGACCACAGGGTCATTGTGCTTCACGGAGATCTTGAAGTCGTGGAAGTCGTGTTCCTCGAACAGGGACGCTTCCCACACGGCGGATTCCACCAGGGCCTCCGGCGTGGCCTTGCCGTACTTGGCCAGCAGCCGGGGATCCAGCGAACCGGCGTTGACACCGATGCGGATGGAGACGCCGGCGTCCTTGGCGGCATTGGCGATCTGCTTGACCTGGTCGTCAAACTTGCGGATGTTGCCGGGGTTCACGCGAACCGCTGCACAGCCGGCGTCGATGGCCGCAAAGACGTACTTCGGCTGGAAGTGGATGTCCGCGATCACGGGGATCTGCGACTTCTTCGCGATGATCGGCAGGGCGGCTGCGTCGTCGGCGCTGGGGCAGGCGACGCGGACAATGTCGCAGCCCGACGCCGTCAGCTCGGCGATCTGCTGCAGCGTGCCGTTGATGTCCGTGGTGGGGGTGGTGGTCATGGACTGGACGCTGATGGGCGAGTCCGAGCCGACTCCGACGGAGCCCACTTTGATCTGACGGGTTTTGCGTCGCGGCGCAAGCGTGGGCGGCGGTGCAGCTGGCATTCCAAGGTTGACCGAGGTCAAAACGTCCTCCATGTGCCGAAACGGCAGGTATTAGGCTGTGAAACGCGCGTATGACAACGCGCCCTTCCTATTATCACCCCGGCCCGGACCTGTTCGGTGGCACCGGGGCGGATATCACTCAGGGCTTAGAGCGCCCGGATCAGGAAAGGTTCGTGAAAGCGCCGATGGCGGGCTTCCACGCGGTGGTCTTCATCCCCGAGATGGCGCCCGCAACGGCGAACGGATCCTGTTTCAGGAGGTTGAGCAGATCACTTTCCTCTTCGGCCACCATCAGCAGCAGGGCTCCGGCGCCGTCGGCAAACGCTCCGGCGGACAGTACCCTGCCCTCGTCCGCCAGCTGCTGCAGCCACCCGCGGTGCGCGGGGCGGTGCTCGTTGCGGAGTTCATCCGAACCGGCTTCGTAGACATACTCAACTGCAAAAATACTCATGGGCTCAAGCCTACGGGATGCCCCGATACCGAACCGCAGGAGTGACGCAGGCTACAGCAGGAACAACCGGATCGGCATGGCCACGGCTGCGGCCCAGAGCATGGAAGTCAGCGTCCCGATGATGAAGCGTTCGGCGGCTGCCGGGGTTTCCTTAAGTTCGGCGTAGCGGCCCAGGCCCTTGACCGCCACCACATAGGCAATCGCCACGGGTTCGTCCGCGAGGACGGCGGCGGCCACGGCCAGGCGTTCCAGCATCCCGATGGCCAGTCCGCCGCGAAGGACCGCAGGCGGCGGGGGCGGCGGGTTGCCGACGTCACGGGCAAGCCGGAGCACGCCGGCGGTCACCGGCCAGCCGAGCAGTGCTGCAGCCAGCAGTCCAAGCGCAACCCACAGGACAGCCACTACCGGTCCCCCTTCAAATCTGTTCCATCCCTGCCGGATCTGTTCCGTCCTTGCCGGCCCCGCCCGCACCTGGAGGTACGGCGAGGTCATCCGCGCGCCGCAGCAGCACGGCGGCCGCCGGCCGGGCAGCCCATTCCTCCTGCCACCCCGCCCTCGCTACGGCCTTACTCACTGCCTGGGAGCTGATGCCGAGCATACGGGCGGCACCTGTCTGGGCTCCCCATTTGCCGGGTTCGACGTGTTGCAGGATCCGCCATTCCGACTCTGTCCGCTCGGCGATCAAGCGGCCCAGCAGTACGAGTACTGCCTCCGCCTCGGCGGCGCCGGGCGATCCTTCGACCGCCACCGCGGGCCGGTCGCCGGTTTTCTTGGCCCGGTCGACGGCTCGGCGGGCGGCAACGAAGGCCGGCCCGCCGGCCTCCCGCGGGCTGCGCGGCAAGGGTTCATGGACCGGTCCGACGCCGATTCCCACGTACCAGTTCCCGTTCCTGAGGACCTGGAGAGCGGCGTCGACGGCGGTCTCGGCACTTGCGCAGACCCCTTGGATTTCGTCTCCTACGGAGCGTTCGAAGGGCAGCACCATGGGCAGCTCTGCGAGGGCAGCCAGAAGTCCGGGAACACGGTCTCCGCTCCCCTGGCTGTTCCTTTGGTCAATGGTCAGGACGAACATTCTGCAACCGTAAACGTATGCAAATCAAATTGCAACCGATAAAGGGTTCATTTCCGATTGCAACCACCAGTGAGGCCAGGCCGGAGACCCTTGTGCGGGGACACTATTTCTGTGCTTAGCGCCCACGCCTGGCGGATTATCCCTGCTCGTCCGAAGGGGTAGCGGCGCCTCCGTTTCGGGAAAGGTCGACCGGTTTGGGAAATCCCTCGCGGCGAAACCCTGCGGTTTGTGGCATTCCCCGCGCTGCGCAGCGCGGGGAATGCCACAAACCGCGGGGCTCCCGCCAAACCCAAGCGCACTGCCGGGAGCGGACGGCGACGCGCGCAGGCACCCGAGCACACCGCTAGTTGAACAGGCTGACCGGCTTCACAATGTCGGCGTAGATCAGCAGCGCGCCCATACCCATCAGCAGCACCGCCACCGCATACGTCACGGGCAGCATCTTGGCCATGTCGAAGGGCCCCGGATCCGGCCGGCGGAACAGCTTGGCCACACGGCGGCGCAGCCCCTCCCACAGGGCGCCGGCCACGTGCCCGCCGTCCAGCGGCAGCAGCGGAATCAGGTTGAACACAAACAGGGCCAGGTTGACGCTGGCGACCAGCCCGATGAGCGTGGCTACCCGGCTTTGGAGCGGGATGGCGTCCTGGGAAGAAATTTCCCCGGCGATCCTGCCTACGCCCACCACGCTCATGGGTCCGTTCGGGTCACGCGGCTCGGAGGAGAAGGCGGCCTGCGCCACGTCCACTACGCGCTGGGGCAGGTTCACCACCACGCCGGCAATGTTGGCCAGGTTCTCCCCCACCGTGGGCAGCACCGCCCCGGCAGACTGCCGGACGAGGGCCTGCTCGGCACCGACGCCGATGAAGCCCACTTCCTGTGTGACGTAGTTGCCCTGGTCATCGGTCTCTGCGGCGCCGTCGTCGCCCACCACCGGACGTTCGGTGAGCAGCGGGGTGATGGTGGTCTGCTGCTCGACGCCGTCGCGCTCGTAGGTCAGCGGAACACTGCGGCCCGCGGTCTCGCGGATCCAGCCGGAGAGCTCCTCCCAGGAGGACACCTGCTTGCCGTCAAAGACCGTGATGGTGTCCCCCGGAAGCAGTCCGGCCTCATACGCCGGCGCCGCGGGGTCCTCGGCGGTGCAGTCGGTCTGGCCGGTGGCCGCCTGCTGCTCGGCGCTGATAACGCACTTGTTGACCTCCGCCAGCGTGGTGGTGGTCTGCGCGGTGCCGAAGCCCATCAGCAGTACGGCGAAGAGCACCACGCCGATCAGCAGGTTCATCAACGGCCCGCCGAGCATAATGATGATCCGCTTGTAGATGGGCAGCTTGTAGAAGACCCGGTTTTCGTCGCCCTCCACCAGGCGGTCGGTCTCGGCCTGCCGTGCTTCGGTAGCCAACTGCTGGAACATTCCGGTGCTGGAGCGGCGGACCTCGCCGTCGTGCTCCTTGTTGGGCGGGAACATGCCCACCATGGACACGTAGCCGCCCAGGGGCAGCGCCTTGAACCCGTACTCCGTTTCACCCTTGGTGCGGGAGAAAACCGTGGGCCCGAACCCGATCATGTACTGGGTCACCCGGACCTTGAACGCCTTGGCGGGCAGCAAGTGCCCCACCTCATGCAGCGCAATGGACGCCGCGATGCCCAGCGCCACAAAAAGCACGCCCAGGATGAAAAGCAGAATGGTCAACGGGCTTCCTTCATTTCAACGTCACAACTGATCATCTTCCACAACGCTTCCGCGCCGCTTCGCGTGCCCACCGCTCCGCTGCAAGCAGCGAGTCCAGGGTGAGCGGGCCGTCGTCGGGAGCTTCCCCAAGTACGGCGGCGATCGTATCAACGATGTCTGTGAAAACAATCAACCCGTCATGGAAGGCATCCACGGCTTCCTCGTTGGCGGCGTTGTAGACGGCCATTTTCGTGCCGCCGGCGGCTGCGGCGCGCTTGGCCAGGGCGACGGCGGGGAACGCTTCCTCATCCAGCGGTTCGAAGGTCCACTCGGTGGCCCGGGTCCAGTCGCACGGCCTGGCGGCACCGGGTACGCGGTGCGGCCAGCCCATCCCCAGGGCAATGGGCAGGCGCATGTCCGGCGGGGAGGCCTGGGCAATGGTGGACCCGTCCACAAACTGCACCATGGAATGCACCACCGACTGCGGGTGGACCACTACGTCGATCCGTTCCAGCGGGATGTCGAAGAGCAGGTGCGCCTCGATGACTTCCAGGGCCTTGTTCACCATGGTGGCGGAATTGGTGGTGACCATGCGGCCCATTTTCCAGGTGGGGTGCGCCAACGCCTGTTCGGGAGTCACATCGGCCAGATCTGCCCGCTTGAGCCCGCGGAACGGCCCGCCCGACGCCGTGACCACCAGACGGTCCACTTCCTCGTGGGTGCCTGAACGGAGGGCCTGGGCCAGGGCGGAGTGCTCGGAGTCCACGGGAACCAGCTGTCCCGGTGCGGCGGCCCGCTTCACCAGCTCGCCGCCCACAATCAGGGACTCCTTGTTGGCCAGCGCCAGCATGTGTCCGGCCGCCAGCGCAGCCAGTGTGGGTTCCAGGCCAATGGACCCGGTGATGCCGTTCAGCACGACGTCGGCTTCCGGCCAGGCGGCGACGGCGGTGGCCGCGGTGGGGCCTGCAAACAGTTCCGGATCGTAGCCGGTGACGCCGGCGGAGGCTGCGGCCGCATCGATATGCCGGCGCAGCGTTGCCACGTCCACGGCAGCACATCCCACTGCTTCGGCCCGGGTGTGCACGGCCTGCTGCGCGAGCAGGTCCAGGTTCGAGCCGCCGGCCGCCAGCGCCACGATGCGGAACCGCTCCGGGGCACCGTCGGCCACGTCGATGGCCTGCGTACCGATGGATCCCGTGGATCCCAGCAGGACCACGCGGCGGGGCAAGTGGTTCGAACCGGGCCGGCGGGAACGGACGTAGTCGTGGTCGGAGGACATCGATTCGGAAGGCTGCATGCCTCCAGTATCCCGCACCCTACCGTCCGGGCTGCAGTGCCTGCACAGCATCGGCGATGGGCGTGGTGCCGGTGATCAGCCCCAGCGCCTGGTGGACGCCGTCGCCGGTCTTCAGCAATTCGGCCAGGACGGCGGCGACGTCGGAGCGCGGGATGGTGTCCCGGGGTACGTCCGGGGCCAGCTCCACGACTCCCAGAGGTGCGTCGTTGGTGAGGATGCCCGGGCGCAGGATGGTCCAGTCCAGCTGGCTGCGCGCCATGAGGTCCTCTTCGGCGGCGAGCTTGGCCACGAGGTAGGCGTACATCACCTCATCCAGGCCCTGCGGGCGGTTACCATCCCGGACTGCGTCCAGCCCGCCGGAGGAGACCTGGAGGAAACGCCCGGCCCCGGCCTGCTCGGCGGCTTCGGCCAGCAGCACCGCGGCGGCGCGGTCCACCGTGTCCTTGCGGGCGGCTCCGCTTCCCGGCCCGGCACCGGCGGCGAACACCGCGGCGTCGGCGCCGGTGAGCACCTGGACCATGTCTTCGAGGGTGCTGTTCTCCAGGTCCAGGACCACCGGAGCCACGCCGTCGCTCTCCAGGTCCGCTGCCTGCTCCGGGTTGCGGATCAACCCGGCGACGTCGTGGCCGTCCGCGGCCAGCAGGCGTCCGAGTTCGCGGGCAATTCTTCCGTGGGCTCCAGCTATCACTATGCGCATGACAGCTAAACGGCTCCCGTCCGCGGATGATTCCCACCCGGCAACAGCTTTACGTCCGCTTCAGTGCCGGACGCATGCCCGCCCTGCCGGTCCCAGCTCCGGCATTGCGGAGCAGATAAACCGCTGCCGCGGCACAGATGAGGAAAACCATCCCGCCCGCGGCTACCGGGAGGGCAACGTTTACCACGGCGAGGGCTCCGCCGGCTGCGGAACCCAGGGCCAGGCCCAGCAGCCCCAGCACGCGGGATGCGGCATTGACACGCCCGCGGAGTTCGTCCGGAACCAGGCGCTGCCTCAGGGATGTTGCGCAGATCCCCCACACAACAGCGTGGAAGATGTAGGCCGCCAGAAGCAGTGCCGCCACTGAGGCGTTGTGTGTGACGGCGAGGACGAGGAGGGAGCCGGCGCCGATGGCGAGGGCGGCGGCAATGGTCCAGCGGTAGCCGAACCGTGCACGCATACGAGGCGTTGCATACGAGGCGATCAGGCCGCCGGCGGCTGACACGGCGAGGATGATGCCGTACCCGGCGCCGTCGACGCCCAGTTGCTGCTGCGCGAACAGCACCAGAATCGAGAAGGCCAGCATGTAGCCGGTGCTGGCGAGGGCGCCAATAAGCGCAAGCCCGCCGACCAGCCGGTGCCGCACCAGCCAGTGCGCACCGGCCATGGCATCCCGACATACCGTGCTGCCGGGTACGGCGATACGGTCCGGGGCGGCAGTGCGGTCCGGTACGGCGGTACTGTCCGGGGCGGCGCGCGGCGGCAAGGCCAAGGCCAGCACCCCTGCCACGGCCCACAACCCGCCCATCGCAAAGAGGGGTGCCGATGCAGCGAGGGCGAAGAGAAGCCCACCCAACGGCGGCCCTGCGAATTCATCCGCGACAAGCTGCGACGCCGAGATCCGGCTGTTCGCCCGGTCCAGGTCCCCAGGGCCTACGAGGCCCGGGACGAGGGAAACCGCGGCATTGTCGGCAGCGCTTTCAAGCGTTCCGACGACCGCGAACGCGGCATACACCAGAAGCAGTCCACCGATTCCGAAGTGGACACACAGCGCCAGGGCCGCCACCGCTGTGCCCCGCAGCAGATTAGCTGACACGAGCACGAGCCGGCGGTCGGCCCGATCCACCCACACCCCGACGGGCAGGGCTGCGAGCAGGCGTACAAGTCCATAAACCGTAGCGAGCCCGGCAACCCACCGCGGGTCGTCCGTCAGGGATGCGGCCAGCAGCGGCATCGACACGAAAGCCAGCCCGTCCGCGAGGTTCGACGCGGCATTCGCACCCCACAGGGCATTGAACGCACGGCCAAGGGACATGGCGATGAGCCTACCCTCCGGCCCCTGCGGGGCTACGCTCCGGCGCGGCGCAGGGTCTGCCCGGCCTGCAGCAGCAGCGGCCCGTCAATCATCTGGCCGCGGAAGCTGAACACTCCCCCGTGGTTCTTCGCCTCGGCGAGGACCTGCTCGGCGTAGGTGACATCCGCGGGGTCCGGTGCGTAGGCTGCGCGCACTGCCGCGACCTGGTCGGGATGGATGCAGGCCTTGGCAGCAAAACCGGAGGCAACTGCATCGCGGGCTTCCTGCTCCAGCCCGGCGATGTCCGGGATGTTGCCGTAAATGGAGTCAATGGCGCCCTTGCCAAACGCTCCGGCAGCCAGCAGCACGGTGGACCGGGCCTGGACGGCCACGCTGCGGTAGGAACCGTCGTCGCGGCGGCTGGACTCCCCGCCGAGGGAGGCGAGCAGGTCCTCGGCACCCCACATGAGGGCTGCCACGGTGGGCACCGCGGCAATCTCGGCGGCACGCACCACGCCCAGAGCGGTTTCCAGCAGGGCAACGACCGTGAAGCCTGCGAGCGCCTGCCCGATAGCGGCCGGGTCTTCGGCCTTGGCCAGCATCACCGTGCGGTAAGGGGTGTCCCGCAGGGCGGCAAGGTCACGCTCAAACTCGTCGCTGCCCAGCGGATTGACCCGCACAATGGTGGACGCCGGATCCAGTTCCGCGGACCGGAGGTTCTTCCGGGCAGCGTCCTTGTCCCTGGGTGCCACGGCATCTTCCAGGTCCAGGATGACGGCGTCCGCCCGTTCGGCTGCCTTGCCGAAACGGTCGGGCCGGTCTCCCGGGCAGAAAAGCAGGGCGGGTCCCATGGGGAAGGTGGTCATGCGCTGGACTCCTCGGTCTTTACGGTGATGCTTATCGCTCCAACCTATCGCGTGGCCGCAGCCTGTTCCTGCGCTGCGTATCCGTCCGCCGTCCACAGCAGGGCCGTCCGGGTACACCGGCCGACGACGTCGCCGTTCTGGTTCCGGCCGGTGTGGGCCAGCGTGACAATCCCCTGGCCCGGCCGGGAGGAGGACAGCCGCATATCCAGCACTTCGGTTTCGGTATAGAGGGTGTCGCCGTGGAACAGCGGGTGCGGGAAGCTGATCTCCCCCAGCCCCAGCTGCGCCACCAGGGTGCCCTGCGTCAGCTGCGCGACCGACTGTCCCACCATCGTGGCCAGGGTGAACATGGAGTTCACCAGCCGCTGCCCGAACGGCTGCCCCTGGCTGTAGGCGGCGTCCAGATGCAGGCCCTGGGTGTTCATGGTCAGGGTGGTGAACAGGACATTGTCCGCTTCGGTGACCGTGCGGCCGGGCCGGTGCCGGTACACCGTTCCCGGCTCGAATTCCCCGTACCAGAGGCCGCGCTGCTCAACCACCCGGGGCGCCATGGCCGTCTTCTCGGTGCCGGCGTCCGGCTCCTCATACGTCAAGGGACACCTCCAGCGGAGCACCTGTTCCGGCCAGGACCTCGTCCACGGTGACACCGGGCGCCGTTTCGCGCAGCACCAGCCCCTCCGGTCCCACCTCGATGACGGCCAGGTCCGTGACAATCAGGTCCACGCATCCCTTTCCGGTCAGCGGCAGGGAGCACTCGGCCACGATCTTGGGCCGGCCGGCCCGGTCCAGGTGCTCCATCATCACAATGACGCGTTTCGCGCCGAAGACCAGGTCCATGGCCCCGCCCATGCCCTTGACCATCTTTCCCGGCACCATCCAGTTGGCCAGGTCGCCGTTGGCCGCCACTTCCATGGCGCCCAGCACGGCCACGTCCACGTGCCCGCCGCGCACCATGCCGAAGGACGCCCCGGAATCGAAGAAGGAGGCCCCGCTGTTCACGGTGACCGTTTCCTTCCCGGCGTTGATCAGGTCCGGGTCCAGCCGGTCCTCGGCGGGATAGGGTCCGACGCCGAGGATTCCGTTCTCGGAGTGCAGCACCACTTCCACGCCCTCCGGGATGTAGTTCGGGATCAGGGTGGGCATACCGATGCCCAGGTTCACGTATTCGCCGTCGTGCAGCTCCCGGGCCACCCGGGCGGCCAGCTCATGCCGGGTCAGTGCCATCTCAGGCCTCCTTCATTTCGGCAGCGGCTTCGGCAGCCGACGGCGCGGCGCTGACGGTGCGTTTTTCAATCCGTTTTTCCACGTCCGGTGCCAGCACCACCCGCTGCACGAAGATACCGGGCACGTGCACCTGGCCCGGATCCAGCTCACCCGGTTCCACCAGTTCCTCCACCTCGGCAATGGTGATCCGGCCGGCGGCGGCGCAAAGCGGGTTGAAGTTCATGGCTGTGGCGTGGAAGACCAGGTTGCCGTGCCGGTCTCCCTTGGCGGCATGGACCAGGGCGAAGTCCGGGGTCAGGGACTCCTCCAGCACATAGTCGGCGCCGTTGAAGCTGCGGACTTCCTTGGGCTCGGAGGCTACGGCCACCAACCCCTCGGCGTCGTACTTCTGCGGCAGCCCGCCCTCGGAGACCTGCGTTCCCACCCCTGCCGGAGTGTAGAAGGCCGGGATGCCGGCGCCGCCGGCACGCAGCTTCTCCGCCAAGGTGCCCTGCGGGGTCAGGACCACTTCCAGTTCCCCGGAGAGGAACTGGCGGGCAAATTCCTTGTTCTCGCCCACGTACGAGCTGACGGTGCGGCGGATCCGGTGGTCGGCCAGCAGCCGGCCCAGCCCCCAGTCATCCACGCCGCAGTTGTTGCTCACCGTCTCCAGGTCCGTGGTGCCCTGGGCATGCAGGGCGTCGATCAAGGCCACAGGGATGCCGCAGAGGCCGAAGCCGCCCACAGCCAGGGAAGCCCCGTCCGGGATGTCGGCGACGGCTTCCGCCGCACCGGGATACACCTTGTTGATCATCGCTTTATCCGTTTCTGCTCGGTTCGCACGCCGCCGGTTCCGGTTACAGGCCCATACTGCGGGCAATAAGCATCAACTGCACCTCAGTAGTCCCCTCGCCGATTTCCAGGATCTTTGAATCCCGGTAGTGCCGGGCCACGGGGAATTCGTTGATGAAGCCGTAGCCGCCGAAGATTTGCGTGGCGTCCCGGGCATTGTCCATGGCCGCTTCCCCGGCAATCATCTTCGCCATTGCGGCTTGGGTCTTGAACGGACGTCCGGCGAGCATCCGGGCCGCCGCGTCGTAATAGGCCAGGCGGGCGGTGTGGGCGCGGGCCTGCATGCGGGCGATTTTGAAGGAAATGGACTGGTAGGTGCCGATGGCTGCTCCGAACGCGGAGCGTTCCTTGGCGTACTTCAGGGATTCATCCACGCAGCCCTGGGCCGCGCCGGTGGCCAGCGCGGCAATGGCAATGCGGCCCTCGTCCAGGATCTGCAGGAAGTTCGCGAAACCGCGGCCGCGGGTGCCCAGCAGGTTCGCTTCGGGCACCCGCACGTCGGTGAGGGTCAGCGGGTGGGTGTCGGAGGCGTTCCAGCCCACCTTGTTGTAGGGCCTTTCCGCCGTGAAGCCGGGGGTGCCGGTGGGCACGAGGATGGTGGAGATTTTCTTCCGGAAGGTGCCGTCCGGCTCGGTGACCGTGTCCGTGACGGCGGTGACCGTGACCAGGCGGGTGATGTCGGTGCCGGAGTTGGTGATGAATTCCTTGCTGCCGTTGATCACCCACTGCCCGTCCTCGAGCACCGCGGTGGTCTTGGTTCCCCCGGCGTCGGAACCGGCCTCGCGTTCGGTGAGCCCGAAGCCGGCGAGCGCTTCACCGCTGGCCAGCAGGGGCAGCCACTGCTGCTTCTGTTCCTCGTTGCCGAACCGGTAAATGGGCATGGCGCCGAGGGAGACGCCCGCTTCCAGGGTGATGGCCACGGACTGGTCCACCCGGGCAATCTGTTCCAGGGCCAGCGCCAGGGCAAAGTAGTCCCCGCCCATGCCGCCGTACTCCTCGGGGAAGGGCAGCCCGAACAGGCCCATCTCCCCCATCTGCGCCACTACCTTGTACGGGAAGCTGTGCTCGGCGTCGTGCTGGGCGGAGACCGGGGCAATGACCTCGTCGGCGAAGTCGCGCACCGTGTCGGAGAGGTCCTGATATTCCTCGCTGAGTTCAAAGTCGGGCATGGTCTGCTCCTTCAGTGGAATCGGGTTCGGTGCTTTCGGGTACTGCGGGATCAGGGCTTGCAGGGGCGGGGCCGGCATGGTCTGGGGTCACGGTGGCCAGGACCTGGTCGGCCTTGACGAGGTCCCCGGGGCGGAGGCTGAGGCTGACCGTTCCCGCCACCGGCGCGCGCAGCTGGTGCTCCATCTTCATGGCTTCCACGCTCAGGAGCGGATCTCCGGCAGCCACCCGGGCGCCGTCGGGCACGGCCACGGCCACCACGGTGCCGGGCATCGGCGAGCGCACCACGGGGTCGGCGTCGCCCGCTTCCCGTCCTGCAGCCGCCAGCTGCCGCTCCAGCTGTTCGGTGCGGCTCCGGATGCGCAGGCGTGCGGTGAACGGGCCGTCGGCGCTGTTGCCGGCCAGCCACAGGGCCCCGGTGTCCGGCTCGACTGCCGTGGTGAACGTGTGCAGGATTCCGTCCAGGCTCAGCCGGACGGGACGGCCGGCCGCGGCCGGGCCGTCGGTCACCAGGGCCGCAGCGTACTCCGGACCGTCCTCGCCGATCCGCACCGTGGCCTTCTGCGCGCTGCCGGCGACGGTGACGTTAGTGTCGGCTCCTCCCGGTGCCGGGGCGGCGAAGACCAGGTGCAGCGGCGCAGCGGCCCCGGTGTTCCCGGTCCCCACTCGCCAGCCGTCCGCCCGCCGCCAGGGCGAGCCCGACGCCGGTCCGGCCAGCCCCTGCATGTACAGCAGGGCCGCGGCGGCCAGTTCGGGATCCCCCGGGGTGCGGAACCGCATCCCCGGCAGCCGCCGCTCAATCAGGGTGGTGTCCAGCCGGCCGGCCCGCACATCGGGGTCGGCCAGAAGCAGCCGCAGGTACTCCACGTTGGTGCCGATGCCCAGCACTGTGGTTCCGGCGAGCGCGCGGTCCAGCCTGGCCAGCGCCGTGCCCCGGTCCGGGCCCCAGGCGATGACCTTGGCCAGCATGGGGTCATAGCTGGAGGACACTGCGAGTCCCGGGAGCAGGGAGGAGTCGATCCGGATACCTTCTCCGGCCGGTTCCTGCAGCCACTGCACCGACCCCGAGGTGGGCAGGAAATCCCGTTCCGGGTCCTCCGCGTAGATCCGGGCTTCCACGGCATGTCCGGTGAGTACCACGTCCTCCTGCTTGAAGGACAGCGGGTGCCCGGCGGCGATGCGGACCTGCTCCGCTACCAGGTCCACTCCGGTGACCATTTCGGTGACCGGGTGCTCCACCTGCAGGCGGGTGTTCATTTCCATGAAGAAGAACTCATCCGGGGCGGCGTCGGAGACCAGGAACTCCACGGTGCCGGCCCCCGTGTAGTCCACGGACCGCGCCGCGTTGCAGGCTGCTTCGCCGATCCGTTCCCGGGTGGCCGGATCCAGCAGCACCGAGGGGGCTTCTTCGATGACTTTCTGGTGCCGGCGCTGCAGGGAGCATTCCCGCTCCCCCAGGTGGACCACGTTCCCGTGCGTGTCCGCGAGGACCTGCACCTCGATGTGCCGGGGTGAGGACACCAGGCGCTCAAGGAACAGGGTGTCGTCTCCGAACGCCGAGGCGGCCACGCGCCGGGCGGTCTGCAGTGCCGCAGCGAGGTCTTCTGGCCGTTCGACGGCGTGCATGCCCTTTCCGCCGCCGCCGGCGGAAGGCTTGATCAGGATGGGATAACCGATCCCCTCCGCGGCTGCCTGCAGCCGGGCATCGTCCAGGCCCGGTTCGGCAATGCCCGGCACCACGGGCACCCCGTGGGCCTGGACGTGGTTCTTGGCCCGGATCTTGTCCCCCATCAGGTCCAGGGAGGTTACCCCCGGGCCAATGAAGGTGATGCCGGCGTTGGCCAGAGCACGGGCGAAATCGGCGTTCTCGCTGAGGAAACCGTACCCGGGGTGCACTGCCTGCGCGCCGGTGCTGCGGCACGCGGCCAGGACGGCGTCCACGGACAGGTAGCTCTGCCTCGCCGGTGCCGGGCCCAGCCGGACGGCGGTGTCGGCTTCGCGCACGTGCCGCGCCCCGGCGTCGTCGTCGCTGTAGACCGCCACCGAGCGGATCCCCAGCTCGCGGAGGGTGCGGATGACCCGGCAGGCGATTTCACCGCGGTTGGCCACCAGCACGGTGTGGAACAGCGGAGCGTCAAAGGGTGTCATGGGGGCTCACATCCGGAACAGGCCGAAGGAGGTCTCCGGCAGGGGTGCGTTGGCGCAGACGTCCAGGGCCAGGCCCAGGACGGTGCGGGTGTCGAGGGGGTCGATGATGCCGTCATCCCACAGCCGGGCGGTGGAATAGTAGGGGCTGCCCTGGGCTTCGTAGGTCTCGCGGATGGGCGCCTTGAAGGCTTCTTCCGCCTCCGCCGGCCACTGCTCGCCGCGGGCCTCCAACTGGTCGCGTTTGACGGTGGCCAGCACCGAGGACGCCTGCGCGCCGCCCATCACGGAGATCCGGGCCGCCGGCCACATCCACAGGAAGCGCGGTGAATAGGCCCGGCCGCACATGGAATAGTTGCCGGCCCCGAAGGAGCCGCCCACCACCACGGTCAGTTTGGGTACCCGGGCGGTGGCGACAGCGGTGACCATCTTCGCGCCGTTCTTGGCGATTCCGCCGGCCTCGTAGTCCCGGCCGACCATAAAGCCGGAGATGTTCTGCAGGAAGACCAGGGGGATGCCTCGCTGGTCGCACAGTTCAATGAAGTGCGCACCCTTGAGCGCCGATTCGCTGAAGAGCACCCCGTTGTTGGCCACAATGCCGATCCGGTGGCCGTGCAGCCGGGCGAACCCGGTGACCAGGGTGGTGCCGTAGTCCTTTTTGAATTCGTGGAATTCGCTGGCATCGACCAGGCGGGCAATGAGTTCGCGGACGTCGTAGGGGGTCTGCAGGTCCGTCGGCACCACGCCGTAGATTTCCGCCGGATCTTCGGCGGGCGGGCGGGTTTCCACCAGGTCAGCCGCGGGCTGCTGCTGCGGAAAGGTCTCCACGATGCTGCGCACTATTTCCAGCGCATGCGCATCATTCTCGGCGAGGTGGTCCGTCACGCCGCTGGTGCGCGAGTGCACCTCGCCGCCACCCAGCTCCTCGGCGGTCACAATTTCGCCGATGGCAGCTTTGACCAGCGGCGGTCCGCCCAGGAAGATCGTGCCCTGGTTGCGGACAATCACGGTCTCGTCGCTCATGGCCGGCACATAGGCGCCGCCGGCGGTGCAGGAGCCCAGGACCGCGGCGACCTGCGGAATTTTGCGGGCGGACATCTGCGCCTGGTTGAAGAAGATCCGGCCAAAGTGCTCACGGTCCGGGAACACTTCGTCCTGGCGCGGCAGGAACGCGCCGCCGGAGTCCACCAGATAAATGCACGGCAACCGGTTCTCGAGCGCGATTTCCTGGGCGCGCAGGTGCTTCTTGACGGTCATCGGATAGTAGGTCCCGCCCTTGACCGTCGCATCGTTGGACAGGACCATCACCTGCCGGCCCTGAACCAGGCCGATGCCGGCGATCAGGCCGGCGCCGGGGCACTCGCCGTCGTACATGTCCTCGGCAGCCAGCGGAGCGATCTCCAGGAAGGGACTGCCAACATCGAGCAGGCGGCTCACCCGGTCCCGGGGCAGCAGCTTGCCCCGCGCGGTGTGCCGCTCGCGGGAGCGCTGCGGCCCGCCCTCGGCGGCTGCAGCCAGCCGGTTGCGCAGTTCATCGGCCAGGGCCTGCTGGGCTGCAGTATTGAGCGCAAACGCGTCCGCCGCGGTGTCGAGCCCGGATTTCAGTGTCTCCATGACGTCCTCCTGCCGAGGGGCTAACCGGCCCAAACCCGAGTTAATGACCCCTAACCCAAGTCAGGTTATTGGTTATTAACTGACCTGTCCACCACAATGGGAGAAATGCTCTGTCCGATCAGAAGGGGTGGGTATGGACGCAGCTAAAGACGATGCAACCAACGAGAAGGTCCGGATGACGGGGCGCAGCCTCGCCAAAGCGTCGCGCCGGGCCGCGATGCTCGACGCCGCCGCGGCCCTGTTTGCCGAGCGCGGCTACAACGGGGTCTCCATTGAAGAACTCGGTGCGGCCGCCGGCGTCAGCGGCCCCGCGGTATACCGGCACTTCAGCGGCAAACCGGCCGTGCTCTCCGCCCTGCTGGTGGGAGTCAGCCAGGACCTGCTGGAGGGCGGCAAAGCAGTGGTGGCCGAATCAGCCACGCCCGAAATTGCCCTGCGCGGCCTGGTGGAATTCCAGGTGGACTTCGCCCTGCGGCAGGCAGACGTGATCCGGGTCCAGGACCGGGATCTGGGCAGCCTTCCCGAAGACGACGAACGCCGGGTCCGGTCCCTGCAGCGCCAGTACGTGGGGGTATGGGTGGACGCACTGTCCGCCCTGCATCCCGGCTCCGACCTGCCGCTGCTGCGGCACCGGGCGCAGGGCGTTTTCGGCCTGATCAACTCAACGTCGCACTCGATGCACGGGCGCACCAGCGCCCGGGAGACCGCACGGCTGCGCTCCCTGCTCGATAGAATGGCGTGGGCGGCCCTGAACGCCGAGTAGCTGCCGGACTTTTTTCCTTCCCTCCGAACACTCCCCAAACCCCGAGCAGAAAGACCTGCTGTGATTGAGCTTCGTGCCGTAGTTCCCGCCGATCTGGAGGAATTCTTCTCCCATCAGCTGGATCCCAGCGCCAACCATATGGCGGCCTTCACCGCCAAGAACCCGTCGGACCGCGGCGTCTTTGACCATCACTGGCAGAGCATCCTCAACGATGAATCCATTACGGTGCGCACCATCGTGTCCGACGGCGAGGTAGTCGGCAGCATCCTGGCCTACCGCGACGGCGACGTCCCCGAAATCAGCTACTGGATCGACAAGGCACGCTGGGGCCGCGGCATCACCACCGCCGCCGTCGGCCTGTTCCTGGAAGAGTTCAGCGACCGTCCCGTCCGCGCCCGGGCGGTTGCGGACAATGTGAGTTCCATCCGCATCCTGGAGAAGTACGGCTTCAAGGTAATCGGTGAAACCCAGGGCTTCGCCAACGCGCGCGGCGCCGTGGTCAAGGAACTCGAGCTCGAACTGAACTAGGCAATAGTTACAGGCAGCGAAAAGCGGACTGTAACAAGGCAGGACCCGTACCGGAGATGATCCGGTACGGGTCCTGCCCGCGTTGGTCAGGCCATCGCCAAGGCGAGCACCGGCTCGGCCAGCACGTCGCCCACCGCGCGGAGGAACCCGGCTCCCTGTTCTCCGTCCACCAGCCGGTGGTCGAAGGACAGGCTCAGGGTCATCACCGAACGCAGCGCAATATCGCCGTTGTACTCCCAGGGCTGGCGGCGGACCGCACCCAGGGCAAGGATGGCCGCCTCCCCCGGGTTCAGGATGGGTGTGCCCGCATCCACGCCGAACACACCCACGTTGGAGATGGAAATAGTGCCTCCGGCGAGGTCCGCTGGTGCGGTTTTCCCGTCCCGTGCCGTTTGTGCCAACGCGGTGACGGCGGCCGCGAGGCCGTGCAGGCTCAGCTTCTGGGCGTCCTTGATGTTCGGAACGGTCAGTCCGCGGGGCGTGGCTGCCGCGATGCCGAGGTTCACGTAGTTATAGCGGATGATCTCCCCGGCGTCCGCGTCCCAGCGGGAATTCACTGCCGGGAAACGCCGCAGGCCCAGGCACACTGCCTTCGCCGCCAGGGTCAGCGGTGAAAGCTTCACACCGTCAAAGTCCGGCTGAGCCCGGAGCCGGGCCAGCAGGTCCATGGTGGCTGTGACGTCCACGGTCAGGAACACGGTGGCATGCGGTGCGGTAAAGGCACTGGCCACCATGGCCGCGGCGGTGTGCTTCCGGACCCCTGAAATCCGAATGCGCTCTTCCCGTCCCGGCTGCAGCTCGGATTCTGCGGCCGTCCCGGTGGCCGGCGCTGCCGCCGGGGAGGCGGCGCGTACGACGTCGGCCCGCACCACGAGCCCCTCGGGTCCGGTACCCCGGACCTGGGCCAGGTCGATTCCCATGTCCCGGGCCAGTTTGCGGACCGGAGGCGTGGACCGGGGGCGTTCGGACACGGGCGCTTCGGACACGGGCGCTTCGGACACGGGCGCTTCGGACACGGGCGCCGGTTGGGGCGCCGGGCGGGGTGCCGGTTCTGCCGCTGCCGACGCCGCTGCCCGGCGTCGTCGGGCGGGCCGGCCGGTGGAATCCGGCACCGCCCCATAGCCCACCAGGTTCGGTTCGCGCCGGGCCGGGGCGTCAGGTGCCTGCTCCGGCTGGGCACCGGCGGCCGCAGCAACCTCGAACGATACAATCGGCGAGCCGACCTCCACCACGGTTCCGGGCTGCTCGTGCAGGCATGCCACCACGCCTTCGTACGGGGAGGGCAGTTCCACCACTGCCTTGGCGGTTTCCACCTCGGCAATCACCTGGTTCAGCGTGACGGTATCCCCCACGGCAATGTGCCAGTTGACGATCTCGGACTCAGTGAGGCCTTCACCCAGATCCGGAAGCCGGAATTCGCGCAGCATCAACCCACCGCCGAGACGGAGCGGCCGGCAGCCGGGGCAAGGGAGCTGGGGCGGCGCAGGACGCAGTCGACCCCGTCCAGGATCCGGTCCAGGTCCGGAAGGTGGTGGGACTCCAGCCGGGCCGGCGGATACGGAATGTCGAAACCGGTCACCCGGACGGGTGCGTGCTCCAGGTAGTCGAAGCAGCGTTCGGTGATGCTCGCGGCGATTTCCGCACCCAGTCCGCCGAACTGTGCCGCCTCATGGGTAATCACCAGCCGGCCGGTCTTGCGCACCGAGGCCTCCACCGTGGTGAAGTCCACCGGCGCCAGCGAACGCAGGTCAATGACCTCCACGGACACTCCCTCGTCCGAGGCCGCCACGGCCGCGTCGCGGGCGGTGGGAACCAGCGGACCGTAAGCCACCAGGGTGACGTCGCTGCCCGGGGTGACCACGCGGGCCGCTCCCATGGGCAGCTGCGCTTCAGCCGCCTCTTCCACCTCGCCCTTGACGTGGTAGCGGCGCTTCGGCTCGAAGTACAGGACCGGATCGTCGGAAGCGATCGCCTGCTGGATCATGGTGTAGGCGTCCTGGGGGTTGGACACGCTGATCACGCGCAGCCCGGAGGTGTGCGTGAAGTAGGCCTCCGGCGACTCGGAGTGGTGCTCCGGGGAGCCGATCCCGCCGCCGAAAGGCACCCGGATAGTCAGTGGCAGCTTGACCGCTCCCCGGGTCCGGTAATGCATCTTCGCCACCTGGGACACAATCTGGTCGAAAGCCGGATAGATGAACCCGTCAAACTGGATTTCCACCACCGGCCGGTAGCCGCGGAAGGCGAGGCCCACGGCGGTGCCCATAATGCCGGATTCAGCCAGCGGGGTGTCCACCACCCGGTGCGCACCGAAATCCTTCTGGAGTCCGTCCGTGATCCGGAAGACGCCGCCGAGCTTGCCCACGTCTTCCCCCATGATCAGGACCTTGGGGTCGTTTTCCATTGCCCGGCGCAGCCCGGCGGTAATGGCCTTGCCGAAAGTCATGGTGGTCATGAGCGGGTCCCTTCGCCGGCGAAACCGCTGAGGTAACGCGAGTACTGTTCCTGCTGGCGGTCCAGCCAGGAATGCGGCTCCGCGTAGACATGCGCGAAAACGTCGGCGGGCTGCGGGTCCGGCATGCCCAGGCAGGCGGCACGCAGTTCCGCCGCTGCTGCGTCGGTGCGGGCATCGACGTCGGCGGCAAAGGCGGCGTCGAAAAGCCCCATGGTTTCCAGCAGCGCCTGGACCCGGGCCAGCGGATCCTTGCCGCGCCACTGCTCCAGTTCGGCTGCGTCCCGGTACCGGGTGGGATCATCGGCCGTTGTGTGCGGGCCCATCCGATAGGTCACGGCCTCAATGAAGGTGGGGCCGTTGCCGGTGCGGGCACGGTCCAGTGCCTCCCGGGTGGCGGCCATTACCGCCAGTACGTCGTTGCCGTCCACGCGGATAGAGGGGATGCCGAAGCCCGGGGCGCGGTTGGCGATGGGCACCTGGGCCTGCAGGGTGACCGGTTCGGAGATGGCCCACTGGTTGTTGGTGCAGAAAAAGACCACCGGCGCCTGGTAACTGGCAGCGAAAACCATGGCTTCGTTGACGTCGCCCTGGCTGGTGGCGCCGTCACCGAAGTAGCTGATGGCGGCGTCGTCGGACCCGTCATAGCTGATGCCCATGGCGTACCCGGCTGCGTGCAGGGCCTGGGCGCCGATGATGACCTGGGTCGGGGCCATGTTGACGCTGTAGGGGTCCCAGCCGGCCGCGGCGTTGCCGCGCCAAACCCGCATCAGGTCTTCCATGCCCACGCCGCGGCAGTAGGCCACGCCGTTTTCGCGGTAGCTGGTGAACGCAAAGTCGGAGCTGCGCAGCGACCGGCCGGAGCCGATCTGGGCGGCTTCCTGGCCCAGCAGCGGGGGCCACAGCCCCAGCTCGCCCTGGCGCTGCAGTGCGGTGGCTTCGGTATCGATCCGGCGGATGACTGCCATGTCCAGGAAGAGTTCCCGGAGCCGGGCGCCGTCGACGTCTTTCACCCAGCGGTCATACAGGGGGTCCGGGACGCGTACGCCCTCCGGTGTGATCAGCTGGACATAGGGATCGGTGGGTGAGCTGCCGGAGTTTTCCGGGTGCCGCACCGGGGTATGCAGGGACACTGGGATACGCATCCTTCCGTGGTTGGGCCCCAGGGGTCGCGGGGCCACGCCGGGCTCCATTGCCCGCGTAAATGTGACCCTACTCACACCCGGCATCCAGCACAACCATTAGCGAAAAGACCGAGCATCCTGCCCTATAAGCGGCCGATGGGCCGTGCTAGCGTTGCGCACTATGCAGCCCCTCGACGCCACCGACCGCCGGCTCCTGCTTGCCCTGGCGGAGGATTCCACCCGCACCGCCGTGGCGCTGGCCGCCGTGCTCGGGCTTTCACGGAATACTGTCCAGGCCCGGCTGGCCGGTTTGGAGCGCAAGGGTGCGTTCCTGCCGTTCGAACGCCGGATCAACACGGCCGCACTGGGCTATCCGCTGATGGCCTTCGTCCACGTCCACGTGCATCAGCCGGAACTGTCCCGGATCACCGCCGATCTGGCGGAGCTGCCTGAAGTCATCGAGGCGCACGGGCTCACCGGAGACGCGGATCTGCTGCTGCGCGTGGTGGCCGCGGACGCGGAGGACCTGTTCCGGATCAACAAGCTGATCCTGGCCATCGACGGCGTGCAGCGGTGCGACACCAACCTCGCCATGGGCGAACTAATCCCCCTGCGCGCCACTCCCCTGCTGCGCACAGGGCCGGGGCACGGGGTTTCCTAGCTGCAACGCCGCAGGCAGGCCCCGCCGGAGCGGGACCTGCCTGGGTTACCTGCTTGCGTTATGCGGAAGGACAGTCCTAGTGGTCGACGGCCTTTTCGGCGCCGACGCCGGTCAGGGACCGGACTTCCATTTCCGCCTGCTTGACTGCGGATTCAGTGTTCTTATCCAGCACGGTGCCCAGCCAGCCCAGGAAGAAGGCCAGCGGGATGGACACCAGTCCCGGGTTGCTCAGCGGGAACCAGGAGAAGTCCGCGCCCTTGATCATGGATGTTTCCGTACCGGAAACCACCGGAGAGAAAGCAATCAGCAGGATGGCCGACCCGAGGCCGCCGTACATGCTCCAGATTGCGCCCTGGGTGGAGAACTTCCGCCAGTACAGCGAGTAGATGATGGTGGGCAGGTTGGCGCTGGCAGCCACCGCGAAGGCGAGGGCCACCAGGAAGGCAACGTTCTGGCCCTGGGCTCCGATGCCGCCCAGGATCGAGATGATGCCGATGACCACCACCGTGGTGCGGGCTACCTTGACCTCGCCGTCTGCGTCCACCTGGCCCTTGCGTATGACGTTGGCGTAAATGTCGTGGGCAAAGGAAGCAGCCGCCGTGATGGTCAGCCCGGCAACCACTGCCAGGATGGTGGCGAACGCGACGGCGGAGATCAGTCCCAGCAGGACCGGCCCGCCGAGGGCGAAGGCCAGCAGCGGTGCTGCCGAGTTCACGCCGCCGGGAGCGCTCTTGATCGCCTCGGAACCGATCATTGCCGCGGCGCCGTAGCCCAGGACCAGGGTGAACAGGTAGAAGATACCGATCAGCCAGATGGCCCAGACCACGGACCGGCGGGCTTCCTTGGCGGTAGGCACCGTGTAGAAGCGCATCAGCACGTGCGGCAGGGCGGCGGTGCCAAGCACCAGGGCCAGGCCCAGCGAGATGAAATCCAGTTTGGAGGTTTCGGTTTTGCCGTACTGCAGCCCCGGATCCAGGATGGCGGGGTTACCCGTGGTTTCCACGGCGTGGCCGAGCAGTTCCGAGAGGTTGAAGCCGTGGTTCGCCAGGACCCACACGGTCATCACGGCGGCGCCGGCGATCAGGAGGCAGGCCTTGATGATCTGCACCCACGTGGTGCCTTTCATGCCGCCGATCAGTACGTAGATGATCATCAGGGCGCCCACCACGGTGATCACCAGGGACTGCCCGATCTTGCTGTCGATGCCCATCAGCAGGGACACCAGCCCGCCGGCGCCGGCCATCTGCGCCAGCAGGTAGAAGAAGCAGACTGCCAGGGTAGTGATGGCTGCCGCAATCCGCACCGGACGCTGCTTGAGGCGGAAGGACAGCACGTCGGCCATGGTGAACTTGCCGGTGTTGCGGAGCATTTCCGCCACCAGCAGCAGGGCTACCAGCCAGGCGACGAGGAAGCCGATGGAATACAGGAAGCCGTCATAGCCGTTTACGGCGATGGCGCCGACAATACCCAGGAAGGAGGCAGCGGAGAGGTAGTCGCCGGCAATGGCGGTACCGTTCTGGGGTCCGGTGAAGGATCGGCCGGCTGCGTAGTAGTCCGCGGCGGTCTTGTTGTTGCGGCTTGCGCGGAGCACCACTATCAGGGTGACGGCCACAAACAGGCCAAAGATGACCATGTTCAGCAGCCCGGTGTCCTTGATGGACTCGGCCGTTACCTCCGCGGCCGCGATGTGCACGTTGTTCACTTGGTCTCCTCCGGCCGGCTGACGCCCTTGGCCTCAAGTTCTCCGCGGATCTCCGAGGAAATGGGATCCATCCGGCGGTTGGCATAGCTGACGTACCACATGGTGATGCCGAAGGTGCTGACGAACTGCAGCAGCCCCAGGATCAGGCCCATGTTGATGTTGCCGATTACCGGGGTGGACATAAACCCGTGCGCGTAATCGGCCAGCAGCACATACGCGAAGTACCAGACCAGGAAGGCCACGGCCATCGGGAAAATGAAGCTGCGCTGGCGCTGGCGCAGTTCCCGGAACTCGGGTGAGCTCTGGACTTCCCGGAAGTCCACCTGCTCCGGGTGCGCAGCGTGTGAAACCGGCTGCTCTTCAGCCATTGTTCCTCCTCTGTTGGGGCACGCTCCACGCGTTGACCCGCCAAGAGGCCGGGACACGACGCTGTGCAAGCTGTGACGCTCATCACTTTCCTACAGGCCGGTCCGGATCGTCTGCACGACGCCGCCGGGCGTCGGTGAACGGTGCGTTCCGTGCGGTGAACGGCAGCGTTCGGCGCCGGGTAAGCCGGGTGCGGGGCGGGCGGGGGGCGCGGGTGGGCGGGCTGGGCGGGCCGGCCGGGCTGCCGCCGAAGGCCGCTAGGGTGGGTCCATGCTTAGCCCCGCCGTCGACATAGCCCTGGTCTGCGCCATCGCCGTCCTCACGGTTGCGGTGGTGGCCGTGCTCGGTTTCCGCCTCAGCCGCTCGGCACGGGACCTGGGTTCGGACGCGGAGCGTGCCACCTACGCCACCCTGCACACGGCGTCGCTCGCCTCTGCACACCTGCGCTCGGGCCTGACTCCGGCCGGTGCCCGCAAGGCGAGCCGGCACCTGCGGGACCTTTTGGACTGCGACACGCTGGTCATTACCGACGCGGTGGCCGTACTGGCCTGGGACGGCGCAGTTGCGGATACTCCGGCCCGCCGCGAACGGCTGCTGTCCGCCGCGCGGCTGGTGCTGGAATCGGGCCGGACCCGGGTGTTCCGCGGGGCGGCGCTGCGCGCGCTGGGCCTGCAGGACTGCGGGCGGGAACTGCTTGTCTCCCCGCTGCCGGTCAACGGAAAGACCGTGGGAACGGTCGCGGTGTTTGCCCCCTCGGTCCGGGCCGGACTGGTCCGGGCGGCCAACGAGGTGGCCGCGTGGCTGGCCACCCAGGTGGAGCTGGCCGAGCTGGACACGTCCCGGGCGCAGCTAATGGAAGCGGAAGTGCGGGCCCTGCGGGCCCAGATCAGCCCCCACTTCATCTATAACTCGCTCAACGCCATCGCCTCCTATATCAACACCGACCCGGCGCGCGCCCGGGAGCTGGTGGTCGAGTTCGCCGACTTCACCCGCTATTCCTTCCGCCGGCACGGGAACTTCACCACCATTGCCGAGGAACTGGAATCCGTGGACCGGTACCTGCTCCTGGAACGGGCCCGGTTCGGGGAGCGCCTGAAGGTCAGCCTGCAGATTGCCCCGGAGGTATTGGGCACCGTCATTCCGTTCCTGTCCCTGCAGCCGCTGGTGGAAAACTCGGTCCGCCACGGGCTGGAGGCCAAGGACGGGCAGGGCCGCATCACCATTGCCGCCGTCGACGCCGGTGCGGACGCGGTGATCACCATTGAGGACAACGGGGTGGGGATGGACACGGTCCATCTGCGCTCCGTCCTGGCCGGGCATGCCGACGGGGACCATGTAGGCCTACGCAACGTTGATGTGCGGCTGCGGCAGGTCTACGGCGGGCAGCACGGCCTGGTCATCGACACTGCGCCCGGCGCCGGCACCCTGATCACCATGCGTGTGCCGAAGTCGCAGCCGGAGAACCGGCCCACCAACGCGTAATCTGTATCGCATGCGCAAACCTCCCCGCCCCCTCAGCGTTGTGGTGGCAGACGACGAAGCCCCCGCCGTCGAGGAGCTCGCCTACCTGCTGGGCCTGGACTCCCGGGTGGGCACGGTCTACCGGGCCGCCAGCGGCGCGGCAGCCCTTCACGAGATCTCCACCCGCGACGTCGACGCCGTGTTCCTCGACATCCATATGCCCGCCCTGTCCGGCCTGGACATTGCAAAAGCGCTGGGCCAGCGGGAACGGCCACCGGCGGTGGTGTTCGTGACGGCCGACGAAGACCAGGCACTGCGGGCCTTTGACCTGGCCGCCCTGGATTACCTGCTCAAGCCGGTGCGGCCGGAACGGCTTGCGGAATCCGTGCGCCGGATCTGCGAATCGGTCACTGAACCGGAGGCCGAGGCCGACATGGTGACCGTGGTCCAGGGCGCCACCACACGGATCATTGCCCGCGCCGACATCCGCTACGTCCAGGCGCAGGGCGATTACGCCCGCCTGCACACCACCGATGCCAGCTACCTGATCCGGGTCCCCCTGGCGGATTTGGAGGAACAGTGGTCGGGGGCGGGCTTCGTGCGGATCCACCGGTCCTATCTGGTGGCCCGGAACCACATCCGCCAGGTGCGGCTGGCCGGCGGCCGGGCCAGTGTGCAGCTGGGCGAGGTGGACCTGCCGGTCAGCCGGCGGCATCTGCCTGCCGTGCGGAACACACTCGACGCCGGCCGGGTCAGGCCCGCCCAGTGACCGCCGGAGCCGCCCCGGACCGGGCTGTGCCTGATGGGTCGGCGCCTGACCGGGCTGCGCCTGACGGCTCGGCACCTGAGCACGCCGACCCTGCCCCGCCGCGGATCCGTGTCACTGCCGCCGGCGCCTCACCCGGGGCTGCGCCTTTCCCCGTGTCCCGGGAACTGGATGAACAGTCCGAAGTGGGTGAACTGATTATCGGTTCGCTGATCCGCAGCCAGCTGCGGCTGGCCCTGGTGGTGGGCGGAGGGTTCCTGCTGATCCTGCTGGGCGTTCCCGTGCTCCTTGCTTTCCTTCCGGTGAGTGCCGACCTGCATATCGGCAGCATCCCGGCCCCGTGGATCCTCCTGGGCGTGGGGGTGTACCCGCTGGTGATCGGCTGCGGGCTGCTCTACATGCTCAGTGCCCAGCGCAACGAAAACCGCTACCGCGATCTGGTGGAGGGCCGGTGAGCTGGGACATTGCCCCGGGCATGAGTCCGGGCATCGGCTACACGGCGCTGGCCGCGGTGGCCGCGGCGACCCTGCTGATCGGGTTCTACGGGCTGCGGATTTCCCGGACCACCAGCGACTTCTACGTTGCCTCCCGCACCGTCAAGCCCTGGTGGAACGCCTCGGCCATTGGCGGCGAGTACCTCTCCGCCGCCAGCTTCCTGGGCGTGGCCGGGCTGATAGTGGCCTCCGGCGTCGACGCCCTGTGGTTTCCCATCGGCTACACCGGCGGATACCTGATGCTCCTGCTGTTTGTGGCCGCACCGCTACGCCGGTCCGGGGCCTACACGGTCCCGGACTTTGCCTCCGCCCGGCTGGAGTCCCTACCTGTGCGGCGCCTGACCAGCCTGCTGGTGATCGCCATCGGCTGGCTGTACATCGTCCCGCAGCTGCACGGCGCGGCGCTGACCATCCGGATCACCACCGGACTGCCGGCGGAGATCGGCTGCCTGGCCGTGACCGGCGTCGTCTGCCTGAGCGTGGTGACCGGCGGGATGCGCTCCATCACCTTCGTCCAGGCGTTCCAGTACTGGCTGAAACTGGTGGCGATCGCCGTTCCGGTGCTGTTCATCCTCTTCCGGCTCGCCGGCGACGGGCCGCCCGGCCCGGACGGCGCAGCGGTGCTGGCTGAAGCACTGGACCCGCAGACCCACGCCCCGCTCTACCGGAACATTTCCTTGAGCATCGCCCTGCTGTGCGGCACGCTCGGACTGCCTCATGTGCTGGTGCGCTTCTACACCAACCCCGACGGCGCGTCCGCCCGCCGCACCACCATGATCGTGCTGGGGCTGCTGTCCCTGTTCTACCTTTTTCCCATCACCTTCGGCGTACTGGGGCGGATCTACGCACCGGATCTCGCCGACGCCGGCGCCACGGACGCAGCCGTGCTGCTGCTGCCCGGACGTGTTTTCGACGGAGCCACCGGGGATCTGCTGGCAGCGCTGGTCACGGCCGGTGCGTTTGCCGCGTTCCTGTCCACCAGCAGCGGGCTCACCGTATCCCTCGCCGGGGTGATCAGCCAGGAGTTTTTCCGCGGCAGTGTCCGCGGGTTCCGGCTCTCCGCCGTCCTGGCCGCCGTCGTACCGCTGGCCATTGCCCTGCTCACCGAGTCCTCGGCCCTGGCGGGCAGCATCGGCATGGTGTTCGCCTTCACCGCCTCCACGCTTTGCCCGCTGCTGGTACTGGGGATCTGGTGGCGCCGGCTCACTGCGCCCGGTGCCGGGGCCGGCATGCTGATCGGAGCGCTGCTGTGCGGCGGGTCCATGGCGGCTGCCGCCGTCCTGCCGAGGCTCGAACTGCAGATTCCGGCCTGGATTGAACAACCGGCGGCGTGGACGGTACCCGCGGCCTTCGCGGTCACCGTGGTGGTGTCCCGGATAACGGCCGGCTCGACGCCGGGAGGCGCCGCGAAGTTCTTGGCGCGGCTGCACACCCCCGAGCCGCTGGAGCGTCCCCGCCCGGGCAGTGCGCCTCGAAGCTGAAGGCTCCGCTGCTGAAAGTCCGTTGCTGAAGGATGTCCGCTTTAGAGCCGGGAGGGCTGGTTAGTCGATGGAGGCCATCAGTTCGACAACGCGGTCCAGGAACGCATCCACCTGCGTTTCTTCATATCCCTGGTCGCCTTTGGTTTCGCGGAACACCGCACGGCGGACAACGTCAACGCTCAGCGGACGGTCGTGTTCAAAGTAGCCCAGCAATTCGTTGCACAGGGCATCCACGTCTTTGACGTTGTAGCTGGCCACGCGCTTGCGGGCGGGACGGCGGAACCGCTCCCCCGGTTTGCGGTGCAGCCGTGCACGCAGGACGGCGGAGATGCGCCCGATCTGCAGCAGCCAGGCTTCTTCGCCGCGGTCTTCAATCAGCTGGTCCCGCTCACGCTGTGCAAAAACGTCTTCGAGGCGGTCCAGTGCCGCGTCTACGGCCTGCGGCTCGTAACCGCCCTTGGCCGGGTCGAAGGCCATGGAACGCACGTCGGCGCTGGTGACCGGGTTGGATGCCTTCGAATCGGAGTTGTAGTAGTTACGGGCCTTGGTCAGGAACTCATCGACCTGGCGGATGTTGTAGCCGAAGTCCCGCCGTCCCACGCGTTCGAAAGGAGCACTGGCCTGCCGCGCATCGTCCATGAATTTACTGTTCCTCTGTGGTTATTGCCTTACGGAGTTACTGCGCCAGGGCTGGATATCCAGGATCCGGCGCATGGGCAATGTATGAAAAACTCTGAAACATCTTACGACGCCGCCACCCGCGTATGTGTGCAGGCACACCGGACGTTGCCGGACCGTTACGGTATTACGGTGCCGCCGCGGTGATCCGGCTGGTAGGCGGCCGGTCCCCCGGCAGGCATTGCCGGAAGGCGGCTAGGACACGCCGGTGAGCAGCACGGAAAGCAGGAAGACCACCGGAGAAGCGAACACCACGGAGTCCAGCCGGTCCATCACACCGCCGTGGCCGGGCAGGAGGTTGGACATGTCCTTCACGCCCAGCTCGCGTTTGACCATGGATTCGGAGAAGTCGCCCGCGGTGGCTGCCGCTACCGTTGCCACGGCCAGCACCACGCCGAACCACCAGGGCTGGTCCAGGAAGAACACGGCCGCTGCAACACCCACGATCGTGGCGCCGCCGGCGGATCCGGCGAAGCCTTCCCAGGACTTCTTGGGGCTGATCTTGGGGGCCATGGGGTGCTTGCCGAAGAAAGCGCCCACCAGATATCCGAAGGTGTCATTGGAGACCACCAGCAGGAGCAGCACGGCGACGCGGATCTGGCCGTCCGGCTCACGCAGGAGCAGCAACGCGAAGCTGAGCAGGAACGGCACCCAGAGCACCACGAAGATTCCCGCGAGAATGCTCTGGATGGCTTCTTCGGCGGTATCGATGCTCCGCCACAGCAGGATCGCGACGGCGGTGGCCACCATTGCGAAGGCCAGGGCTTCAGTGCCGCCGAAGAACGCGGCAAACGGCAGTCCTACGGATCCCACCAGCACCGGCACCAGCGGCACCTTCATGCCGCGCACTTCCAGCGCGCGGCTAACTTCCCATACCCCTACCGCAGCGAAGGCCACGGCAATGACCACAATGGCGAAGGGGAAGAACAGCAGGCCGATCAGCAGGGCACCCAGGAGGATGACCCCGACGGCGATGGCCGCCGGAAGGTTGCGTCCGGCGCGTGAGGCCTTGGCGGGCTTGGCGTCGGCTTTGCGGTTCCGGGTACGACGGCTCGGCACCCGGCCGGAATCGGCTGCGCTCATATCCGTGGCCTTTGCTGCCGGAACTGTCTCGACGGACGGTGCACCGCCAGCCTGGTTGGAAGGCTGGGCGTCACTCATCAGACCTCGAGAAGCTCGGCTTCCTTGCGCTTGAGAAGATCGTCAATGGAATCGGTGTGCGCCTTGGTCAGGGCGTCAAGGTCCTTTTCCGCGCGGGCGCCGTCATCCTCGCCCACCTCGCTGTCCTTTACCAGGCGGTCGATGCCGTCCTTGGCCTTGCGGCGGATGTTCCGGACTGACACTTTGGCGTCTTCTGCCTTGCCGCGGACAATCTTGACGTATTCCTTGCGGCGGTCCTGGGTCAGTTCGGGCATGATGACCCGGATGACCTTGCCGTCGTTGGACGGGTTGGCGCCCACTTCGGAGTCGCTCAGGGCCCGCTCGATGGCGCGCAGGGCCGTCACGTCGTACGGGGTGATCAGCAGGGTGCGCGCATCAGGGGTAGCGAAGGACGCCAGCTGCTGCAGCTGCGTGGGAGAACCGTAGTAGTCCACCAGCACGCGCGAGAACAGTGCCGGGTTGGCGCGGCCCGTGCGCACGGAGGAGAAGTCCTCCTTGGCAACCTCCACCGCCTTGTCCATCTTGTCGGCGGCCTCTTTCAAGGTGTCTTCGATCACGGTATCTCCTCTAAAAACAGTGTCCACCAAGCACTCTCGCTCAGTGGCCGGACTCTAATATCATCCTAAGCCAAAAGGGCGCGGGTTCCCTGCACCGAGCGAAGCGAGGTGGAGGGGAACCCTTTCGGCGCAAAAGGGTGCGGGTTCCCTGCACCGAGCGAAGCCCCACTCTGCGGGCCGCAACGCAAACCGTGACCACCCAGGAAAAGTCACTGGCTGCCGTCCCCCACTGGGAGGACGTGCCGGTCCCGCAGGGACCTGGAGGAAGGCGGCTTTAAATCCCGGAGGCCGCTTGCGGCCGAGGGGATTTCGTTGCCGCCGCTCCAGGTCCCTTCGGGACCCGAGAGCCGCACCCGCTAGTTGGAAACGATGGTGCCGATCTTCTCGCCGCGGATGGCACGGGTTACGTTGCCTTCGCCCTCCATGCCGAAGACCACCATGTCCAGGTCATTGTCCTTGCACATGGTCATGGCCGTCTGGTCCATAACGCGGATGTCCTGGCGCAGGGCGTCGTCGTACGTCAGGGTCTCCAGCCGAACAGCAGAAGCATCCTTGTTCGGATCGGCGGTGTAGACGCCGTCCACGCCGCTCTTGGCCATAAGGACCTCATCCGCATGGACCTCGAGGGCACGCTGGGCGGCGACGGTATCCGTGGAGAAGTAAGGCAGCCCGGCACCGGCGCCGAAGATGACCACGCGGCCCTTTTCCAGGTGGCGGATGGCACGCCGCGGGATGTAGGCCTCGGCAACCTGGCCCATGGTGATGGCACTCTGCACGCGGGTTTCAACGCCGGCCTGCTCCAGGAAGTCCTGCAGGGCCAGGCAGTTCATGACGGTGCCGAGCATCCCCATGTAATCCGCGCGCGAGCGGTCCATGCCGCTGACGGACAGCTCGGCGCCGCGGAAGAAGTTACCGCCGCCGACGACGATCGCCACTTCCACTTCGCCGACAGTTGCAGCGATCTGCTTGGCCACTGCCCGCACGGTGTCGGGGTCCACGCCGAGCTTGCCGCCGCCGAACACCTCACCCGAGAGTTTGAGCAGGACGCGGCGTCGCGGGGAATCGGATTCTTTGAGTACGTGGGCCATTGTGCCTCCCGGGCATAGGTACTGCTGCTTTTAAAGACTAGTGAGGTGTTCTGGACAGGCAAAAGGGGTGGTCACCCGCGGTGACCACCCCCTCTGTCATGATGACGTATTCGTCGAAACCGTTTGGTCCTAAGTTATTAGGCGCCTACGCGGAAGCGGGCGAAGCCGACCGGTGTGACACCGGCTTCTTCGAGAACCTTACCGACGGTCTTCTTGGCGTCCTTGGCGAACGGCTGGTCCAGCAGGACGATTTCCTTGAAGAAACCGGTCAGGCGGCCTTCGACGATCTTGGTCAGCGCGGCTTCGGGCTTGCCCTCGGCGCGTGCCGTCTCATCGGCGATCCGGCGTTCGTTCTCGACGGTCTCTGCCGGAACTTCCTCGCGGGTCAGGTAGGTCGGAGCGTATGCAGCGGTGTGCACGGCAACGTCGTGTGCGGCGGTGGCAGCTTCTGCGCCTTCTCCGTCGACGGCGAACAGCACGCCAACCTGTGCCGGAAGATCCTTGGAGGTCTTGTGCAGGTAGGCGTCAACGGTCTTGCCCTCGACGCGTGCAACGCGGCGGACAACAACCTTTTCGCCCAGGATGGCGCCTTCTTCGACAACAATCTCGGACAGGGGCTTGCCGTCCACGTTGTAGGCGAGGAGGGTCTCGGCGTCAGCAGCAGCGGACTCAACAGCAGCGGCCAGGACCTTGTCGGCCAGCTCGATGAACTTGGCGGACTTGGCAACAAAGTCGGTCTCGCAGTTGAGTTCGATCATGACGCCGACGGTGCCGTCGATGACCTTGGCAGCAACCAGGCCCTCAGCGGTGGAACGGCCTTCACGCTTGGTAGCGCCCTTCAGGCCCTTGATGCGGATGAGCTCCATGGCCTTGTCGGCATCGCCGTTGGCCTCGTCCAGAGCTTTCTTTACATCCATCATGCCGGCGCCGGTGCGCTCGCGCAGTGCCTTGATGTCAGCAGCGGTGTAGTTCGCCATTTGGACTCCAGTCCTCCCGTAATAAGTATTGGTGCGGTTCCGCCAGTGCGGCTGGCCGGATTACCGGCCAGCCGCACTCGCAGGTACCTGGTCCGGGGCGGTGGACCGCCCGGACTAAGGAATTCGTTATTTACTTCTCGGTTACTTCAGCGGCCGGAGCATCCACAACGGCGTCGACGCCGGTTGCTTCGGCAGCGGGAGCTTCTGCAGCAGCGTCGGCTGCCGGGGTCTCTGCAGCACCCTCGAGCAGTTCGCGCTCCCACTCAGCCAGCGGCTCAGCCGGTGCTTCGGTGTTGCCTGCGGCCTTGTTGTTGCGGGCGATGAGGCCTTCGGCAACGGCGTCGGCAATGACGCGGGTCAGCAGGTTCACGGAGCGGATGGCGTCGTCGTTGCCCGGGATCGGGAAGTCGACATCGTCCGGATCGCAGTTGCTGTCCAGGATGGCAACAACGGGGATGTTCAGCTTCTTGGCCTCGTCAATGGCGAGGTGTTCCTTCGGGGTGTCAACAACCCAGAGCACGGACGGTGCCTTGGTCAGGTTGCGGATACCGCCGAGGTTGTTCTGCAGCTTGGTCAGTTCACGCTTGAGGAGCAGGAGCTCCTTCTTGGTGTGGCCGGAGGAAGCGACGTCCTCGAAGTTGATCTCTTCGAGTTCCTTCATGCGCTGGATACGCTTGGCAACAGTCTGGAAGTTGGTGAGCATGCCACCGAGCCAGCGCTGGTTGACGTACGGCTGGCCAACACGGGTGGCCTGCTCGGCGATGGCTTCCTGAGCCTGCTTCTTGGTACCGACGAACAGTACGGTACCGCCGTGGGCCACAGTGGCCTTGACGAACTCGTAGGCACGGTCGATGTAGGACAGCGACTGCTGCAGGTCAATGATGTAGATGCCGTTGCGCTCGGTGAAGATGAAGCGCTTCATCTTCGGGTTCCAACGGCGGGTCTGGTGACCAAAGTGAACGCCGCTGTCGAGCAGCTGGCGCATGGTAACGACGGGCATGTCGTCACTCCTTCCGGCAGCAGCCGTGCGCACGGCGCACTGGTCCTACTGCCAATTGACGGTTTTAGCTGTACGCCCGGTCGGGCGGAGCTCCTGGTGTCCATCAGCCGCTGCCCTTTCAGGCATCGACGCGCTCCCCCTGCCGGCGTTGCCGGACCGTTGGAGAAGCACCCCCTTTGACGGGGATAATTGGGACACGCGTAGTCAGATTCCAGTGCCAGTGAATGGGATGCGGGCCGATATGGTCCGACTCCCAGGCGCGGGACCGGCGGTGGATAAAACACGTCCGGGCAGGTCCCATGGCACAGCAAGCTGCTCCGACAAGTGTACTACAGCCCAGGACTGCCGGCGTCCGCCCGCACCATCCGGGCCCACCCTTCCTCCCCTGCCGGATTCGGGCCCGGATCCATCCACCCGGGGGCCCGCACCGGTCTCTCCGCGCCGGGAAAAGCCCAGGCTGTGCCCCATGCCAAATGGACGCTTCCGCCGTGCTGCCGCGGCACTGTTGGCCGCGGGCCTGGCGGTGCCGGTCCTTGCGCTGCCCACCCCGCCGTCAGCATCGGCTTTGCGTACCCCGCCCGCCGCATACTCCCCGCCGTGGAGCTGGCCGCTGGATCCGGTCCCGGCGCCGGAGCAGATCCGCGGCTTCGATCCCCCGTCCCGGCGCTGGCAGGCCGGGCACCGCGGGGTGGACCTTCCCGCTGTTCCGGGCGTGCTCGTCCTGGCGCCGGCGGATGGCCGCGTGGCCTTCGCCGGTGTGGTGGTCAACCGTCCCCTGATCACGATCGACCACGGCGGTGGCCTCAAGAGCAGCTTCGAATCCGTGGAACCGCTGGTGCCGGCCGGCAGCGCCGTGTCCCGCGGCTCCCCCGTCGGGATGGTGGCATCCGCGTCCGGCGGGGCTGGAGGGGTGCACTGCAGCGGGCAGTGCCTGCACTGGGGCGTCCGGCTGCACGGGGCGTACGTGAATCCACTCAACTACGTTGGCGACCGCCGCCCCTCGGTGCTGCTGCCGGTGCCGGATTCCGGCTAGTAAACGGAACCGGCCGGAACCCTTGCGGGACTCCGGCCGGTATTCATGTGCCGGCTTTCATCAACCGGACACGGCGTTCCTAGACGAACGCGGCCACGCCGGTGATTGCCCGGGCGGTGACCAGTGTGTTGATTTCGTAGGTGCCTTCGTACGAGTAGATGGCCTCGGCGTCAGCGAAGACCTTGGCCATGCCGTAGTCGGTGACAATGCCGTTGCCGCCCAGGATGCTCCTGCCCATGGCCACGGATTCACGCATCCGTGCAGTGGTGAAGGCCTTGGCCAGCGCTGACTGTTCGTCCTTCGCCTGGCCCAGGTCCTCGAGCTGCGCCAGGCGCACCATCATGCCGAGGGAGCTGACGGTGTTGCCCAGGATCTTCACGAGCTGTTCCTGCACCAGCTGGAACGAGGCCAGCGGCTTGCCGAACTGGTGCCGTTCCACCGCGTACTTGCGGGCAATGTCGAAGGCGGCCATCTGCTGGCCTACGGCCTGCCAGGCGACGGCAAGGCGGGTGACCTTCAGGACCTTGTTGGTGTCGCGGAAGCTGTTGGCGCCCTTGAGGTGGAAGTCGTCGCTGACCACCACGTTGTCCAGCACAATGTCAGCGTTCTGGACGGTGCGCAGGGCGATCTTGTTCTCGATCTTGGTGGCACTGTAGCCGGGGGTCTTGGTGTCCACCATGAAGCCCTTGACCTGATTGTCCTCAACGTCGCGGGCGTAAATGACTACCCAGTCGGAGAACGTCGCATTGCCGATCCAGCGCTTTTCGCCATTCAGGATCCAGTTGTCGCCGTCGCGGCGGGCGGTGGTGCGCGTGCCGCCGGCCACGTCGGACCCGCCGAGCGGCTCGGTCAGGCCGAAGGCGCCGATCTTCTTCATGGCGTAGATGTCCGGCAGCCAGGCAGCCTTCTGCTCCTCGGAGGCCAGCGCCTCGATGGAGCCGGTGAAGAGTCCGTCGTGGACACCCAGGAAGGTGGCGAAGGAGGTGTCGGCGCGGGTGACCTCTGCGTGGCACAGGCCGGCGAACAGGTTGGAGTAGCCCTGGCGGTACACCGGGCTCATGACATCCAGTTCGGCAATCTTGGGGATCATGTGGTGCGGGAATTCACCGGCGTTCCACCAATCAGCGGCGTGCGGCTTGACCTCTTTGGCGAGCCAGGCACGGATCTCGTGCAGGCGGTCGCGCTCCTTGTCCGTGAGGAGGTCCTCGAATGCGTAGAAGTCGCCGTCCGCGTACGGAAGGTTGTCGACGTCGATAGTTGCCATGGAAAATATCCTTCGCTGCTGATCATCGGTGATCACCGGCACCCTTCGGGGACCGGCAGAACCTATGTTACCCACCAGTAACAACGATCACAATGTTCAGCGCAAAAGAAAACACCCCGGTCCGAAGACCGGGGTGTTGGCGATGCCAAGCCGGAAACGGTTGTCCGGCTCTTCACACGGGTAGGGCTGGTGGGGCTTGAACCCACGACCCACGGATTATGAGTCCGCTGCTCTGACCAGCTGAGCTACAGCCCCGTGGCTGCCCGCAGGCAATGAAGCCATCCTAGTGCGTGCGGGCGCCGCAGAACCAATTGCCGTCTGCGCCCGCTAGGGCCGTACAGCCTCGGGTTCTGCCTGGCGGTAGAGCTTCTCGAACGTGGCCAGCGTGGCATCAAGGCTGTGCCTGTCCACCATGTCGCGGCTCGCCTCACCCATCTTCTGCCGGTCCTCGGGCGAGAGTTCCAGGATTTCCGTGAGGCGGCCCGCCAGCTCGTCGCTGTTGCCCGGGGTGAAGAGGTAGCCGTTGCGCCCCTTGTCCACCAGGTGCGGCAGCGCCATGGCGTCCGCCAGCAGGACCGGCTTGGACGCGGACATGGCTTCCAGGGTTACCAGGGACTGCAGTTCGGCAGTGCCGGGCATACAAAAAATATCCGCCCGGAGGTAGGCCTCCCGCAGCTCTTCATCACTGACCAGCCCGCGGAACACCACTCGGTCCCCCAGACCAAGCCGCTGCGCCTGGGCCTGCAGCGCCGGCTTCACTTCTCCGCCGCCCACAATTTCGGCACGTACGCCCAGCTCCGCCGGGGTCTTGGCCACGGCGTCGATCAGGACGTCCACGTGTTTCTCTTCGGCGAGCCGGCCGACAAACAGCACGGTGGGGCCCGGGTGCGGAGCTATTTCCTCACCGGGATGCAGCTCGTAGACGGAGGCGTCGATACCGTTGGACAGCGGCATCACCTCGTGCAGGAACGCGTGGCGGTGCATGGCTTCCGCCGCCAGCGGAGTGGGCGTGGTGACGACGGCGGCCTGCCCCATCACCTTGCCCATGTCCTTCCAGGAGTTCTTGGCGACAATCCGCTTGACCCACTTAGGGAACGGCAGGAACGGGTCCAGGTTCTCCGGCATGAAGTGGTTGGTGGCAATAACGCGGATGCCGCGTTTCCGGGCTTCCTGGAGGGTGTAGTCGCCCACCATGTAATGGCACTGGATATGTACGACGTCGGGCTGCACCCGGTCGAACAGCAGGGTGATTTCCTTCTTGATCTCCCACGGCAGGCAGATCCGCCAGTACTCGTGGGTGGGCACTCCGTGCGAGCGGAGGCGGTGGACCGGCCACTGCCCTTCAAGGTCGGAACGGCTGCCGCCGTCGACGTCGTTCGGGGCCAGGACGTGGACATTGTGTCCGCGCCCATGCATCCCGCGCGCCAGCCGGTAGCCGAACTGGGCGGCACCGTTCAGGTGGGGAGGATAGGTGTCACAGGCAATAAGGATCGTCAGCGGTTTGTCTACCGGTGAATCGGTCACGTGAGTGGTCCTGCTTTCGGGGTCTTGGAGGCCAGCTTCTGCCGCCTCCGTTCTTCATTCCGCCTCTGAATGACATCAGGGTGGTACCGCGAGAGGGCAACGACCCCAACAATAGCAATCAGACCTGCCACGGCCATGGCTACGGCAGTCACTGCGGGCACATCGGGACGCAATTCATTCAGCACCCCGATTCCGATCGCGATCCCGACCATTGGATCGATCACCGTCAGTCCGGCGATCACCAGGTCCGGTGGACCGCTGGAGTACGCGTTCTGCACAAACCATGAACCCAAGGCTCCGGCCACCGCAATTCCCAGCAGCGTGTACCAGGGCACGTTCCAAAGGAAGCGCCCGTTGGGGTTGAGCAGGTCCCCGATGATGACCTTGGTCAGCACCGCCACGAAGCCGAACAGGATACCCGCCCCCAGAATGTGCGCGATGGCTTTCAACCGCTTCCCGAAAAGCAGGTTCAAGCCGCCGAAGAACACCACCACGACCGCCAGGATGAGGACAATTGTCACTTCCTGCGCCGAATCCACCGGCTGGCCCGAGCGGGTGGCCGCGATGGCGAGGGACACAAAGAGCATGCTGCCTGCCACACATGCTGCGATAGCCGCCACTGTAATGCGGTTCAGCCGCAGCCCCTGGTCCCGTGAGTTCACCACCGTGGTGATTACCAGGGCAAGGGACCCGATCGGCTGGACGACGGTCAGCGGGGCCATGGAGAGCGCGGCCACGTTCAGGCCCATGCCGATGCCCAGCAGCAGCAGGCCGAACAGCCACCGGGGGTTGCGCAGCAGTCGGGTGAAACCCGACGAGTTCAGGGCCAGCCCGCCGGTGTCGGCGCTCACCGCGCTGCCTTGGCGCTGGGCCCCGAATGCCAGGAAAAAGGCACTGGCAAGGGCACAGGCGACGGCTATTCCTACCATCGGCACTGTCCAAGCCGGGCGCGGGCCGGCGCTGCGGTCCTAGGGTGCATGGCCGGTTCCGGTTCCGGCAGGCACATCCCGGCCGCGCAGGAGGCGGTACTTATCCCATGCCGCCGCCAGGTATCCGGCCGCTGCAGCCACATGTCCGATGCAGCCCATGGCCAGCACCGTGGTGCCGGCGGCAGCCAGCCACTGGAAGTCATAACCCTGCACACGGTCCAGCAACAGCAGGGGCGCCCCCAGGAGCAGCAGCGCTGTCCGGATTTTGCCGAACACGCTCACCGGTAGGTCGGGGCTGCCGGTGAAAAGGAGCAGGGAGTTGATGGTCAGCACGGCGTCGGGAACGGCGATGCTGAGGATGAGCCACACCGGGGCAATCCCATCCACCACGAAGGTTGCGGCCACAATGATCAGCGCGAGGCGGTCCGCCACCGGGTCCAGCCATTGCCCGGTCCGGGACACCTGGTTCAGCCGGCGGGCCAGGTAACCGTCAATCCAGTCCGTGCAGCCCACCGCCACCAGCGTGATGAAGGCGCTTCCGTACCGGTCCTGGGCCACGAGGCAGACGAAAAGCGGGATCCCGAGAAAGCGAAGGACCGTGACCAGATTCGGTACGGTCCAGAACCCGTCCGTCACGGTTGTTTCCGTGTCAGGACGTGTTCCGGCACCGATGAGTCTGATCACGGTCCGTTCCCCTCGTCAAAGATGTACGAGTACAGCTTACTTTCGAGCCAGCCGGCGGAACATGATGAGCATGGCCAGCAGCGAGGCGCCCATAACCGCAAGCGGCTGCCAGCGTTCCTTGATCATGGCCAGCACGTCATCTGCCGGGGAAGCAGCGGAGCTGCCGTTGCCGCGGGACGCGGCTGCGCGGCGGGACTTCAGCTCCTGGATGCGTGCCTTGACGTCCACCTTTTCGCCAAGTCCGTCACGGACGGCGGCAAGGTGCTCGCGGCGCTGGCGGGCGCGGGTCCGCAGTTCCTCGGGGCTGGGCTGCTTGGGGCCTTCGGGCTTGTCGGCCTTCTCTGCCTTCTTGTCCTTCTTTTCCTTGGGCTCCTTGGGCTTATCCAGCGTGGCCGGATCAAAGCGGCGGCCTTCCTTCAGCACGCCGACATCGTAGCGCAGCCCGCGGATGGCCTCCTCGGGAAGCAGCGGCAGGGTCTTCTTGAACCGGCTGAAGCCAACCAGCCCGGCAATTGCCGCGATCACGAGGAACAATGCCGCCACCAGCAAGGCGGCCAGCCAGGCCGGCATCACCAAGGACAGCGCCATGATGGCCGCAACGATCAGCGCGATGGCCAGCGCGGCTACAAACAGCAGGGCAACAACCATGAAGGCGGCGGCGATGCCGGCCTTGATGCCCTTTTGCTTCATTTCGGCCGTGGCGAGGGCGAACTCGTCATTCAGCTGGCGCGGAGTCAGCCGGGCCATCACCTTCGCCAGCCCCACCAGCGAAGAGCTTCCCGCCGTCCGCTGTGTCCGAGTGCTAGCAGAGCGATTCATGCGCCCAGCCTCCGTCCCCTGTTCACTATTCACCGTAGCCATAACCCCAAATTACCATTCCCCTCATAGTTAACACCTTGCCCATTCGCATCACGTACCGGTCAGGCGGTTTCCAACCCCTCGCGGTCCTCGAGTTCGCGCCCGGAGAGTTCGGGCAGCTTGGACTTGACGAACCAGAAGGACAGCACGGCGAAGGCGGTGAAGATGGCGTACATAATCCAGACCCCGAAGTTGTCACTGACCCACGGGAAGGCCAGGGTCACGATGAAGTTGAAGATCCAGTTGACCATCGCGCCCAGCCCCAGGGCCAGGGAACGGATGTTGTTCGGGAACACCTCGCCCAGGGTGACCCACATGACCGGGCCCCAGGTGGCGGCAAAGAAGACCACGAACAGGTTCGCTCCTACCAGGGCCACCGGACCCCAGATGTCGGGCAGGGACACTTCGCCGTTGACCGTCTCAGCCTGCAGGAAGGAGATGGTGGCGGCCAGCAGGCCGACGAACATGCCCGCGGAACCGATCATCAGCAGCTTGCGCCGGCCGATGCGGTCCACGAAGGCAATGGCGACCAGGGTCATGACCACGTTGACCACGGAGGTGATCACCGACGTCGTGAATGAATCACTTTCACTGAAGCCCACGGACTTCCACAGGGTGGTGGAGTAGTAGAAGATCGCGTTGATGCCCACCAGCTGCTGGAAAGCTGCAATGGCCATGCCCACCCAGAGGATCGGCTGCAGGCCGAACTTGGGGCCGCGCAGGTCGCGGAACGTCGGCTTCGGGCTCTTGAAGCTGTCCCGGATATCGGCGATCTTCCGGTCCGTGTCCGTCACGCCGGAAATGGAGCTGAGCACCTTCGCGGCTTCTTCGTCGCGGTTGCGGCGAACCAGGAACTGCGGCGATTCCGGAATGGTCAGGGCGAGCACGCCGTAAACCACGGCCGGAACAACGCCCACCAGGAGCATCCAGCGCCAGGCGGCGATGCCTCCCCAGAGTTCCCCCAGCGCACTTCCCGCCGAGTTGGCCAGGAAGGCATCGGAGAGCAGAGCAGCAAAGATACCCAGCGTGATGGCCAGTTGCTGGACTGAGCCCAGCGCACCCCGCCATTTTGCCGGCGCCACTTCGGCAATGTAGCCCGGGGCAATAACGGAGGCAGTACCGATGGCCAGGCCGCCGATCAGGCGCCAGAGCATCAGGTCCCACTCGCTGAAGGCGAAGGCCGAACCCACCGAGTTCGCGGCAAACAGCACCGCCGCACCCACCATGACCGTTTTGCGTCCCAACCGGTCTGCGAGCTGGCCGGCAAACCAGGCACCCACGGCGCAGCCGAGCAGCGTAATGGCCACGGTGAAGCCCAGGATGCCCGGGCTCAGGGTGAATTCTTCACCGATGGCGTCCACCGCACCGTTAATGACGGCGGTGTCAAAGCCGAAGAGCAACCCGCCCACGGCAGCAGCGACGGTGACGCCAATCACCCTTCCGGGGTGGGCAATCCGTTCGGATCCGCCCTTATTTGGTCCTGGCTGAGTCGCGCCCATCGACCGTTCCTCGTTTTCTGTTGGATTACTGAATACATAAGACTGCTGTCAAAACACTTAAGCCTACGCATAACCCTAGGAGTGCTTGTCCGGGCAGGGTAGCCGCAATGGCCAACCGGGGACAGATGGTCACTGAACGATGCGTCCCGATTCCAGGTCCCGGCCCTTGAACTCGGGCAGCGCCAGCTTTACGAACCAGAACGAGGCGAAGGCGAAAAAAGTGAAGGCAGAATAGGCAAATGCCGGGCCCAGCGAGGTGTTAACCCAGGGAAAGGCGAGGGTGATGATGAAGTTGAAGACCCAGTTGACCATGGCGCCGATGCCCAGTCCCAGGGAACGGATCCGGTTGGGAAAGATCTCCCCAAGTGTCACCCACATCACAGGTCCCCAGGACGCACCGTAGAAGACCACAAACAGGTTTGCGCCGATCAGGGCCACAGGTCCCCACCCGCCGGGCAGCGAAACGCCGCCGCCGGTGTCCACGGATTGGGAGAAGGCTATGGCAGTGGCGAGCAAGCCCAGGGTCATTCCAACGGACCCGGCCAGGAGCAGCTTCCGCCGGCCCACTCTGTCCACGAATCCGATGGCCACCAGGGTGGTCAGCACGTTGACCACCGCGGTGATCACCGACGTCGTAAAGGAGTCCTCTGTGCTGAATCCCACTGACTGCCACAGTGTGGTGGAGTAGTAGAAGATCACGTTGATCCCCACCAGCTGCTGCAGGGCGGCCACCGTCATCCCGATCCATAGAATGGGCTGCAGTCCGAAGGCCGGGCCGCGCAGGTCCCGGTAGCGGGCACGGGAAGCGGAGGAGAAGCTCTCCCGGATCTCGGATACCTTGGCGTCTGTGTCATCGACGCCGCTGATGTCCGCCAGGACGTGTTTGGCCTGTTTGTCCCGGTGTTTTCGGATCAGATAGTGCGGGGATTCGGGAATCAGCAGGGCCACTATCCCGTAGAAAACGGCCGGCACCACACCCACCAGCAGCATCCAGCGCCAGGCTTCAAGCCCCCACCACAACTGCTGCAGGGCGCCGCCGCCGGAGGCCAGCAGGGCATCCGAAAGCAGTGCCCCGAAGATGCCCAGCGTGATGGCCAGCTGCTGCACGGAGCCCAGGGCGCCGCGCCATTTCACCGGGGCAATCTCCCCTATGTAGTCCGGCGCAATCACCGACGCCGTGCCGATGGCCAGCCCGCCGATGAACCGCCAGATCATCAGCTCCACGTCGCTGCCGGCCAGTGCGGAACCGATCGAGTTCGCGGTGAACACGATGCCGGAGACCACCATCACGGCCCGCCGGCCCCACAGATCGGCCAGCTGCCCGGCAAACCAGGCGCCAACGGCGCAGCCCAGCAGTGCGATGGCCACCGCGAAGCCCAGGGCACCGCTGCTGAGGCGGAACTCCACGCCGATGGCATCCACTGCGCCGTTGATCGCCGAACTGTCAAAGCCGAAAAGGATCCCGCCCACCGCCGCACCGGCGCAGACTAGGATGGCCTTCACTGGGTGCTTGACCTGGTCCCGGTCCTCCGGGGCTGGGGGTACGGCCTCTGATGACATGCCTGCTCCTCGAGGTCAGCTGTGCCGGTCCCCCACGGCGCCGTCGGGGAGTGTCCCGAGGCCCCTCCACGCGAATTAAAAGCCTACGTCCATGGCGTTCGCCGGGAACCCCTCCCACCGCAAATCGTGCGGGTTCTGTACCGCATTGGCAGCTAGGCCGGGGCCGCGGCAGCGACCGCAGCGGCCACGGCTGGCGCCACGCGCGGATTCAGCGGGCTCGGCACAATGTAGTCCGTCCGCAGCTCCTCCCCCACCAGATTGGCAATCGCTGCTGCAGCGGCAACCTTCATGGCCGGCGTGATCCGGCGGGCACCGCTGTCCAGCGCTCCGCGGAACACCCCGGGGAAGGCCAGGACGTTGTTTATCTGGTTTGGAAAATCGCTGCGGCCGGTGGCGACGACGGCGGCGTACCGGCGGGCGGTGTCCGGGTGCACCTCCGGGTCCGGGTTGGAGAGGGCGAAAATGATCGCATCGGGCGCCATTCCGGCCAGCAGCTCCTCTCCGACGGTTCCGGAAGATACCCCAATGAACGCGTCGGCCCCCTGCAGCGCTTCGGCTGCCCCGCCGTCGACGCCGCGGGGGTTGGTCCTGGCGGCGAGGTCCTCCTTCACGCTGGTCAGGTCTGTGCGTCCGGGGTCGATCACTCCCCGGGAGTCCAGGACTACGACGTCGGTGATGCCGGCTTCCAGCAAGATGTTGGCACAGGCGACTCCGGCGGCACCGGCACCGGAGATCACCACCCGCAGTCCGGCGAGCTCCCGGTCCGTGACCCGGGCGGCGTTCTCCAGGGCGGCAAGGACCACAATGGCGGTACCGTGCTGGTCATCATGCATGACCGGGCAATCCAGGGCCTCGATCAGCCGCTGTTCCAGTTCGAAGCAGCGCGGGGCGGAAATGTCCTCCAGGTTCACGGCGCCGTAGCTGGGACGCAGCCGGACCAGTGTTTCGATGATCTCGTCCACGTTGGTGGTGTCCAGCACCAGCGGAATGGAATTCAGTCCGCCGAAGGTACGGAAGAGGGCCGATTTGCCTTCCATCACCGGCAAAGATGCTGCCGGACCGATGTTTCCAAGCCCCAGCACGGCGGTTCCGTCACTGACCACCACCACCAACCGCGAGGCCCATGTGGTGGTTGCCGCCAGTGCCGGATCGGCCGCGATGGCACGGCTGACCTGGGCCACCCCGGGAGTGTAGGCAATGGACAGTGCCCGCTTGGAGTCCAAGGGCAGCTTCGTTTCCACGGAAAGCTTGCCGCCCTCGTGCGCCGCGAAGATTTCTTCGATGCTGATGGGCTGGGTGATGTTTTCAGAGGCAGTGGCAGACATAGCGGTTCTCCAACTGTTGGGTCCAGGGAAGGTCCGCCCTGCCGGTCCGGGATGAACGGACATGCAGAGCGGATACCGGAAGCCGTGGGGCTCCGGGCCGGGGCAACAGGATGGGATGCCTTTACTGCCCGCGGGCGGGACCCGGTGATGCCGGGCCGAGCCGTGACGGGCGCGATTACGGCCAGTGTAGGCGCACAGCGGTGCCTGCGGGCAAGTATGCTCTTTCGGCGTGCCGGGATGCCGGGCGGCCGCGCCGGAAAACGGACCACGGGAAGAGGCGAAACGGGCGCATACAAAAAGGGTCTGCACCCGGATGACTCCGGCTACAGACCCTATGCTGGCTCCCCCGACTGGACTCGAACCAGTAACCCTTCGATTAACAGTCGAATGCTCTGCCAATTGAGCTACGGGGGAAAGCGGCGTCCTCAACTATACAGGAACTTTCGGGTGCCCACGAACCGCGGGGGTGCAGTGGTCTGTGCTGCCCGCCCGGCTTACGAAGCAGGCAAGAAAAAAGCCCCCGGCCCATGTAAACACGGGCCGGGGGCTTCGTTGGCTCCCCCGACTGGACTCGAACCAGTAACCCTTCGATTAACAGTCGAATGCTCTGCCAATTGAGCTACGGGGGAAAGCGCAGGTTTTACTTTACAGAGGTTTTCCCCGGAAACGAAATCGGCTTCCGGCCCGCAGAATCCGGGCCGTTACTGGTCCCCGCGCAGGGCCCGCCGCTGCATCTCCAGGTCCATCAGCTCGCGGTTGAGCTGGTGGAACAGCTCCGGGTCGGCATTGGGATCCAGCCGCTGCAGCTGGCCCAGTTTTTCCGCCTTCAAATGCGTCACCTGCAGCTCAAACAACCGGTTCAGGATGTCCCGGCAGTACAGCGCAAGGGCATCGGCGTCGCGGGCCGGCAGCGGGGTAACGGCCAGTTCACTGACGAAACCGCGCAGCGCGTCCGGCAGTTCCTCCCGCACCCGCTCCACCCAGGCAGCCGGAACCGTTCCGGCGTCGCCGGCGGCACGGATCGCATCATGGACTGCCACGTAGGCCGGCACCGTGAACCGTGCCGCCTTGAACCGCTCCCACTGGCCGGCGTCGAGCAGGCCCGGCTGCTGCAGCGCAACTTCCAGGGCCTGGCGCTCCATTCGGGCGGCGGGATCATTCGGGTCGGGGCGGTTGAAGGCGGGGGCTGCCTCCGGCTCCGGCTGCTGCTGCTGCTGCTGCTGGCCATACTGCTGGCCCTGCGGGTTACGGTTCTGGCCGTACTGCTGCCGACCCTGCTGGCCGTAGTCCTGCCGGCTCTGCTGACCGTAGTCCTGCCTGCCCTGCGTGCCCTGCCGCTGGCCTCGGGAGTTCGACGCCGGCGTGTCCGCGTTCTCTGCGCCGGAACCTGCCGTGCGGCGCTTGGCGGCCGCGTTCACGGCCCGGGTAACATCGTCGACGTCGGTGCCCAGCCACCCGGCGAGCTCGCGCGAGTAGGCGGGCCGCATGGCCGGGTCACGGATGTCCGCCACTACCGGTGCGGCGGCCCGCAGGGCGGAGACCCGGCCCTCCACGGTGTTCAGATCGAACTTGCGCAGGGTTGAACGGATTGCGAACTCAAAGAGCGGGCGCCGTGAGGAGATCAGCTCCACCACTGCTGAATCACCGTGCGTCTGCCGGATGTCGCAGGGGTCCATCCCGTTGGGATCGACGGCCACGTAGGTCTGCGCGGTGAACCGCTGGTCCTCCTCGAACGCGCGAAGTGCCGCCTTCTGCCCGGCGGCGTCGCCGTCGAACGTGAAGATGACCTCTCCCCCGGTTCCGTCGTCGGAGAGCAGCCGGCGGGCAATCTTGATGTGGTCGGTACCAAAGGCGGTGCCGCAGGTAGCCACCGCGGTGGTGATGCCGGCCAGGTGGCAGGCCATCACGTCCGTGTAGCCTTCCACCACCACGATCTGGCGGCTTTTGGCGATGTCCCGTTTGGCGAGGTCGATGCCGTAAAGCACTTGCGATTTCTTGTACAACGGGGTTTCCGGGGTGTTCAGGTACTTCGGCCCCTGGTCATCTTCGTAGAGCTTGCGGGCACCGAAGCCGATCACGGAGCCGGTGAGGTCGCGGATGGGCCAGATCAGCCGCCCGCGGAAGCGGTCATAGAACCGGGAGGCGTCCGAGCCGGAGGAGAACATACCGGTTTCGGCCAGTTCGGGACGGGTGAAGCCCTTGGTGGTGAGGTGCTTGAGCAGCGAGTCCCAGCCCTGCGGGGCGTAACCGACGCCGAAGTGCTCGGCGGCGGCCGGATCGAAGCCGCGCTCCTGCAGGAAGCTGCGCGCCGCAGCGGCACCCGGAGTGCCCAGCTGGCTGCGGAAGAACTCTGCGGCCACCTTGTGCGCGTCCAGCAGGCGCTGGCGCTTGCCCACGTCTTCCTTGCGCGGGCCGGTGCCGCCATCTTCGTAGTGCAGCTCATAGCCGAGCCGGGCCGCGAGCTTCTCCACCGTCTCGGAGAACGTTCCGTGGTCCATCTTCTGCACGAAGGAGATGACGTCGCCGCTCTCCCCGCAGCCGAAGCAGTGGTACGTGCCCACCTGCGGCCGCACATGGAAAGACGGCGAGCGCTCGTCGTGGAAGGGGCACAGACCCTTGAAAGAGCCGATTCCGGCGGACTTGAGTGTCACGTATCCGTCAATCACGGCCTTGATGTCAGTGCGCAGGCGCACTTCATCGATGTCTTCACGCTTGATCAGTCCGGCCATACCATCCAGTCTATTCTTCCCCGCCAAACCCGTTGCCCGGTGGAGTGCGCCCGCGTTCCTGCCGGGGCCGAAGCCCCGGCAGGAACGTTCTCAGCGGCCGGGAAAGCCGTCGGCAGCGGCCTACTTTTCCTGCTCCCGGCGCCGGCTGAGGTATAGGCCCAGTCCGCCGAGCAGGCATAGGCCCGCACCCAGGGCCGCATAGGCCCCGGTGGCTGATCCAACCCCCGTGGCGGGAAGGTTGGGTCCAGCCGGCTTGAACGGTGCAGGGGTCGGCTCGGGCTTCGGTTCCGGCGTTACTGCCGTGTAGGTGTTGGTGATAGCAGCCGTAACGGTTTCGCTGGCCGGCACCGTAACCGGACCGGGCAGCTCGGACTCCACGGTGACGGACGCAGTGGCCCCGGTGCTGGTCTCCGTGACGGTGCACTCGGCGCCCGCGGTAAGGCCCGCGAATTCCGTGGACACGTCGCCTGTGCTGCCGGCAGGGATGGTCACCGTTTCATCCAGCGCGGACCCATCGGTGCCGCACCGGACTGCCAGGACAACCTCACCCTGCCCGCCGGCTGCGGCCCCGGTGATGACCTTGGTCACCACCAGCGTGCCCGGGTTGAAGCCGTAGGTGTTGGTCACCGTCAGCTCCGCGCCGCCGGCCGCCGGGATAGTGACCGGATCAGTGATCACCGTGTCCACCGAGACCGTCGTTGTTGCCCCGCTTTCAGTCTCCGTGACAGTGCATTCCGTGCCCGCGGGCAGCTCCTCGAAATTCCTGGTCACCGTTTCGGCGGTCCCGGCGGGAATGATCACGGTTTCATCCAGGACCGAACCGTCCGGCCCGCAGGTCACCTGCAGCACTACTTCGCCCTGCGCTCCTGCCGCGTCACCGGCAAACTCCTTGGTGACGGCCAGGGTTCCGGGGGTAAAGGTGTACGTGTTGGTTACCGTCGCACTGTCCCTGCCGCCGGGCGCTATGGTGACCGGTGTCGGGAGCTCGGAGCTGACCTGGACAAACTCAGTGGCTCCGGTGACCGGTTCCGTGATGGCACAGGAGGCACCTGCCGGAATGTTCAGGAACTGTGCACCTATCTCTCCGGTCTCTCCGGCAGGGATCTCCGAGGATTCCTCGAAGACCGTTTCCCCGGCCAGAGTGCAAAGCACGGCTACCTCCACCGCGTCCTGGTTTCCGGCTGCCTCACCGGTAATGAGCTTGGTGACGATCAGGGTGCCGGGATTCTCGCTATAGGTGTCCGTCACAGTAGCCGTGGCGGTGGCACCTGCGGCGATGGTCACGGAATCAGGCAGGTCCACCACCACGCCTATTTCAGTACTCTCCCCCGTGACGGGTTCAGTGACGGCGCAGCTCGCGCCTTCCGGGATGCCGGTCAGGGTGCCCGCCGCAACGGTTCCGGTGGCACCGGTTGCGACGGTGAAGGTCCCCTCTGCCACCACCGCGCTCTCCAGGGTGCAGGTTACCTCCAGGGTGACCTCGCCCTGCTCGCCCGCTGCCGGGCCGGCAATGGTCTTGTTCAAAAGAACTGCCCCCGGATTAACTGTGTAGGTATCCGTGACAGTAACCTCCACGCCGTCGCCGGACGGGATGGTTACTGCTCCGCCGGCCGGATCGATCACGGTGCTGACGCTGACCTCTGTGGTCGCACCGTCCGCTGTCTCCGTGACCGTGCAGGTGGTCCCGGCGGGAAGCCCCGTGATTTCCTCCGTTATGGGTTCGGTGGTGCCGGCCGGAATGGTGATGGTTCGACCTGCACCGGAACTGCAGGTGACCTGCAGTGTCACAACGCCCTGCCGGCCCGCCCCGGACCCGGTGATGTCCTTGCGCACCGCAAGCGTCCCGGGATTGAACGTGTAGGTGTTGGTCAGTGCGGCAGTAACGCTCCCTGTCGGCGGAACGACCACAGTCCCCTCGCCTTCGACAGTGACCGCCACGGCAGTGGTCTCCCCCCTTCCGGTTTCCGTCACCGTGCAGCTGGAGCCTACGGCGATGTTGGGGAATTCTGCTGCCTGCGGCGTAAGCGTCCCTTCAGGGATAGTCACCGTTTCATTCAGTACCGTGGCCCCGTCCAGGGTGCAGACCACGGAGATCGTCACCTCGCCCTGCGCGCCGGCTGCCTCCCCCGTATTGGTTTTGGTAACCACCAGTGTCCCGGAGGTGAAGGTGTAGGTGTCCGTGACCGTCGCCGTCGCCGCGGTACCCGAGGGGATCGTCACTGCAGTCGGCACAATGCTTGTGCTCACCGCGACACTTGCATTGGCACCGTTGGTGGGCTCGGTAATGGTACAGACGGAACCTGCCGGGATGTCGGTGAAGGTCTCCGACGGCGCCCCGGTGGATTCGGCGGCGATATTGAACGTGAACTGATATCCGGGTCCGCAGTCGATGCTGATCACGACCTCGCCCTGGCTGCCGGCGGCGGGGCCTTCAATGGACTTGGTGACGGCCAGGGAGCCCACCTCGAAGAACTCCGCCGTGGCACTGGCAGCGGAACTCAGCTCCCGGGTGGCGGCCAGGATCAGCTTCTGCGCGGCATTCACCCCGGGGGTCGCGCCGTCGTAGAGATAGACGTTACCCGTGGGGACGGTAACCGTGGCGCGCGCCGTCACGGTGGCCGGCCCTGTGCCGCCGTCCTCGCTCCGCACCCACACCTGGGTGCCGCTGGCTACGGGATTGGTTAGCGGCACGGTCCCTGCCGCATCTGCGAAGAGCCCAAACCCCTCATCAGCCGTGACGGTGATTTCCGCTGCCTCCGAAGTGACGGTGTAGGGTCCCGCAACCCCCGTGACCGCTGCTTCGGCCGTGGCCGGCGTGATGGAGATGTCCGGGGCGTCCGGCTCGGTAAGCGGTCCCGCAGCAATGGTGGCGTTCACAATCGAGGCAACCGCGGAATACAGGTTGTTCGTGGGATTGACCACGTAACCGTCCGTGAAGAACCAGATGGCGGCCTGCACGGCGGCGGCTTTCCGGTTATCGGTAAGTCCGGCGGGCTGATTGGTATTCGGATAATAGGTGTTCAGGATCCGGTTAACGTATCCGATGTTGGGAACGTTGGACTCATCCCATGACCCGTTTTCATACCCGTAGCCGATGCCGGTAGGTGTACGGATATCAATGCAGTACATCTGTGCCGTGGTGGTCCCGTCGACTTCCTGGGTGTTGATGATGCCGGCGAAGCCTACGGTCTCCCTCTCGTATCCGGAGGGAATGCTGGTGGGATAGGCCGTTATCGGCCAGCTGGTTCCCACCGGTGGCAGTGCTCCCGGCACATTGCTGACACCGGCCCCCGTGGAGGTGATGACAATATCGGTGTTGGCGTCCGCGATCGGCGCCTCATTCGGCGGCGGTCCCGGATCGATGACAGCCTGCGCAGGCACCGCGAGCGGAACGACCATCAGCAGCAGGCCCGTCAGGAACACCAGGACGCTGCGGAACCGGGATTGCCGGGTCCATCCAAAGACGTGGCGGCGGGGGCGGGGTACACGGGATTGCTGGGGGCTCATCAGGACCTCGGGTGCGCTCGATCGGCCGACATCTCCCGTCAGTGAATCGGAAGACGCTGAACCACCCCGCGCCAGAGGCTAACTGCCCAAACGGCCGTCCACCAGAGAGCAGCCGCGCAATCCTGCAAAGATCCCAGGGAAAGTCCCTACCAGAGCGCCGGAACCGGTCCTACCAGCCGCTCGTGCAGGGCAAGCGCCGAACCGTCGGTGAGCGAGGCGACCTGGTCCACCACCACGCGCAACCGGGCGCCGTCGTCGGCCGCGTCCTGCCAGTCGGCAGCGAACATCGGCTCCAGGTGCTTGTCCCCGGTGGCGGAGAGCTGGGCAACCAGGGCGGTGAGAATTTCCCGCTGGCGCTCGTACAGCGGCTGGCGCTGGTCGGTGGTCATCACGAAGGTGGTGGCCAGGCCCTTCATCACCGCGATTTCCAATGCCGTGTCCTCGGGGACCACCATCTGGGCGTTGTAGCGCGTCAGCGGGTCCCTGCCGTAGATGCCGCGGGTGGCTTCCAGGGCACTGTTGCAGAACCGGCCGATCAGCTGGCTGGTCATGTCCTTCAACGCAGCCATGGCGCGGCGGCTGCCGTCGGACTCCCGGACCCACACCCGGGTGGCTTCCAGCCGCGCCAGTGCCGCCTCAATGGCGGCGGGGTCGACGCCGGGCAGGTACCACTGCTGCGTGTAGCCGACTACGCGGGCCCGCTGGTCGGGGTTGTCCAGCCACTTGAGCTGCACGTGGCCGGCCACAATGGCGTCCTCGACGTCGTGTACGGAGTAGGAGATGTCATCGGCCAGGTCCATGACCTGGGCCTCCAGGCACGAGCGTCCGGCGGGGGCGCCGTCGCGCAGCCAGGTGAAGACCGGCAGGTCATCCTCGTACACGCCGAACTTGGTGGTGCGGTGGCCGTTGACCAGCGGGGCGTCCGCAATGGACCAGGGGTACTTGGTGGCGGCGTCCAGGCTGGCACGGGTGAGGTTCAGCCCGGCCGGCGTGCCGTCCGGAGCGATGATCTTCGGTTCCAGCCGGGTCAGCAGCCGCAGGGTCTGGGCATTGCCCTCGAACCCGCCGATGGCGTGCGCAATGTCGTTCAGCGCGGTCTCACCGTTGTGGCCAAAGGGCGGGTGCCCCAGGTCATGGGAGAGGCAGGCAGCATCGACGACGTCGGGGTCGCAGCCCAGCGCGTTGCCCAGCTCCCGGCCCACTTGGGCCACTTCCAAGCTGTGCGTCAGCCGGGTCCGGACGAAGTCATCCGTATCCGGTGCCACCACCTGGGTTTTGGCCCCGAGCCGGCGCAGCGCGGAAGAATGCAGCACCCGCGCCCGGTCACGGCCGAACTGCGTGCGGTTGGTGTTTTTGGCCGGCTCGGTAACCCAGCGGGCCAGGTCAACGTCGGTATAGCCTGCGGTGGAAACTGCCTGCGGGAAGGTCATGGGTTGCTTTAGCCGCCTGATACGTCGAGTTCAGCTGCCGAAATGATGGCTTTCTGGGAGGCATTCAGTTCCCGCCCGTCCAGCCAGCCTTCCGGCAGCGCTGTCTTTTTGGGTGTGCCGGCCCGTCCGCGCGGTCCCTCGGCGTCGGCGCCGGGGTACGGAGCTTCGGGATCCAGCTGGTCCAGCAGTTCACGGAGCACCGCCAGGGACGGTACCGTCGCCAGTTTAGCGCGGAGGTCTCCCCCGACCACGTAGCCCTTGAAGTACCAGGCCATGTGCTTGCGGATGTCGCGCAGGGCAATGACTTCGTCCCCGAAGGTCTCCACCAGCAACTCGGCATGCCGGTACACGCTGTCCGAAACCTGCTTCAGTCCGGGCCGGTGCCGTTCGGTGCTGCCCTCGAAGGCGGCCTCCAGGTCACCGAACAGCCAGGGCCGGCCCTGGCAGCCGCGGCCGATGACGACGCCGTCCACACCGGTTTCGCGCACCATGCGGATCGCGTCCTCGGCGGACCAGATGTCGCCGTTGCCCAGGACGTTCATGTCCGGCAGGGCTTCGCGCAGTTCGGCGATGGCAGACCAGTCGGCCTTGCCGGAGTAGAACTGCGAGGCCGTGCGGCCGTGCAGGGTCACCGCGGCCACCCCGGAGTCGCGGGCGATCTTCCCCGCGTCAAGGAAGGTCAGGTGGTCCTCGTCAATGCCCTTGCGCATCTTGATGGTCAGGGGCACGTTGCCGCGGGAAGCTTCCTTCACGGCGGTCTGCACAATGGCGGTGAACAGGTCCAGCTTCCAGGGCAGCGCCGAGCCGCCGCCCTTGCGGGTGACCTTGGGCACCGGGCAGCCGAAGTTCAGGTCGATGTGGTCGGCGCGGTCTTCCTCCACCAGGAGGCGGACGGCTGCACCAACGGTCTTGGGGTCCACACCGTACAGCTGGACGGAGCGGACCTTTTCGTCGTCGTCGTGCTTGATGATGCGCATCGACTCCGGCGAACGTTCCACCAGGGCGCGCGAGGTGACCATTTCGGTCACGTAGAGGCCGCCGCCGTATTCACGGCAGAGCCGGCGGAAGGCCTTGTTGGTAATACCGGCCATGGGAGCCAGGATCACCGGGGTGTCCACAGTGATGGGGCCTAATTGCAGCGGGGGAAGCTCGAGCTTGAGCTCCGGAGATAGAACAGTCACCTGTCTATTCTCGCAAGTGGATGCAAATCCTGCTCAGGACACCGCTGCACCCTCCGGTAAACGCGCCCGGTTGCGCCGCCAACTAAGATCAGTGGAAGAGATGTTTTCCATCGTGAAGGACGTACTGCCGCATGCCACGCGAATCCGGAACCCAGCGCGCCATACTGGATGCCGCGCTGGAACTAGCCGCGGCGAACGGCATCTCCGGCACCACCATGGATGACGTGGCCGAACGGGCCGGTGTGGCCAAGGGCAGCCTCTATTACAACTTTTCCTCCAAAGACAAGCTTTTCGAGAAGCTGACGCTGGAGGGTGTGGGCTCCCTGACTGATTCGCTGCGGACAGCACGAAGCGGCCGAACGGGCTGGCCGGCCATCGAGTCCATGGTCCGGGCCCTCCTGGAACTGCTGTGCGCAAACCGGGCGCTGGCCAAGCTGATGGCCGCGGAAATCCTGCGCACCGACCGCACCTGGCAGCACTCCATGCACCTGCTGCGCCAGGAGGCGCTGGCCGAGTTCGTGGAACCGATCCGGGAGACCGTGCAGGAGAACGGGACCGACGGCCCGGACAATGTGATGCTGATAGCCGGCAGTGTTTTCGGCGCCACCCTGATGGCTGCCATGGACTGGCTGGTGTTTGACCCCGAGCGCCCGCTGGAAAAGGTCACGGACTCAGTGCTGTATGCCCTGTCCGGCCGGCTCAAGTCCTAGCCGCTCTTTCCGGCCGCAGCCGCCGCAAACAGAAAAGCGGCGGCCCCCGGAATCGAAGTAATCCTCGATGCAGGGACCGCCGCTTTCGGCGCCGATAACGCCTAGTCGCTGAGGATCAGCGTTTCGCTGCCGACCTGCCGGGCCACCCCGGCGCGGGTCAGCGGTTCCAGTGCGCGGACCACGGCAGTCATGGACTCGTCGATTTCCAGCTGCACCGGATACTGGTACGCCAGCATGGCGATGAGCGACTCCACGGCGGCCTGCGCCTCGGCGTCGTCCAACGTGGTGTCATAGCCCACCAGCACGTCGGCAGGCTCGTCAGTGCGTTCCTGCGTGTAGCTCACCGCGAAGGCGGCAATCTTCCCGCCGTCCTTCTTTGGCTTGTCCCGCAGCACAATGGCTCCGGAGGCACCGGTGGCGTCATTAAGCAGCATCTGCTGGGCCCGGCCCAGGTTCATGTCCGCCCGGTCCCAGCCGTGCACCGAGTTGTAGAACTCCGTCACCGCTGAGGTCAGCTCCACCGAACCGGTGGCGGCCTCGTCCAGCTGGGGACCGTCGTCGGTGAAAACGGGCAGTTTCAGCTTGCCCGGCTCCACCACAATCACGGCCGAGCGCTGGATGGGGCTCAGCCCGGCAGCTTCGGCGAACTTGGCGCCCGGGGTGCCCGGCTCCACCTTCGCTCGCAGCTTCCGCACGCCCGACGGCGCGGATTCGGCTTCCTTGCGCAGCATGCCCAGCAGGGTGCTGCCGAGGCCGGCGCGACGGTTTTCCCGGGCTACCTCCACGTAGGCCCAGAGCCGGTCCGGGTGCAGGCTGGTCTCGTAGACCACCCCGGCGGCCACGGGGATACCGTCGTCTTCGGCCACAATGCAGCGGCTCCACGGTTCGTTGGAGGACGGGCGGAGCACGGCACGGAACTGGCCGGCCTGCACGCTCTCCGGATCGCCCCAGAGCTGGTTCAGCTTGAGATCGTCGTCTTCACGCCATTCGCGGAATGAAAGAGCCATTACGCGCCGATCAGGCGTTCGGCGAGGTAGCCCTCGACCTTGTCCAGGCTCACCCGCTCCTGGGCCATCGTGTCGCGTTCACGCACGGTGACGGCCTGATCCTCGAGGGTGTCGAAGTCCACGGTGATGCAGAACGGGGTGCCGATCTCGTCCTGGCGGCGGTAGCGGCGACCAATGGCGCCGGCGTCGTCGAAGTCGATGTTCCAGTTCCGGCGCAGCTGCGCGGCGAGGTCCTTGGCCTTGGGCGAGAGGTCCTCGTTGCGGCTCAGCGGCAGCACGGCGGCCTTGACCGGAGCGAGGCGCGGATCCAGTTTCAGGACGGTGCGCTTGTCCACTCCGCCCTTGGCGTTGGGGGCCTCGTCCTCGGTGTAGGAGTCCACCAGGAACGCCATGAAGGAACGGGTCAGGCCGGCGGCGGGCTCAATCACGTACGGGGTGAAACGCTCGTTGGTGGCCTGGTTGAAGTAGCTCAGGTCCGTGCCGGAGTGCTTGGAGTGCGTGCCGAGGTCGAAGTCGGTGCGGTTGGCAATGCCTTCCAGCTCGCCCCACTCGGAGCCCTGGAAGCCGAAGCGGTATTCGACGTCGGTGGTGCCCTTGGAGTAGTGGCTCAGCTTTTCCAGCGGGTGCTCGAACAGCCGCAGGTTTTCCGGGTCGATGCCCAGGCCCACGTACCAGTTGAAGCGGTTATCGATCCAGTACTTGTGCCATTCCTCGTCCGTGCCCGGCTCAACGAAGAACTCCATTTCCATCTGCTCGAACTCGCGGGTGCGGAAGATGAAGTTACCCGGCGTGATTTCGTTGCGGAAGCTCTTGCCGATCTGGCCGATGCCGAACGGCGGCTTCTTCCGCGAGGTGGTCAGCACGTTGTTGAAGTTCACGAAGATGCCCTGCGCGGTTTCCGGGCGCAGGTAGTGCATCCCTTCCTCGTTGGCCACCGGGCCCAGGAAGGTCTTGAGCAGGCCGGAGAATTCCTGCGGTTCGGTCCACTGTCCCTTGGTGCCGCAGTTGGCACAGGCAATATCGGCCAGGCCGTTCTCAGGGGCGTGGCCCTTCTTTTCCTCGTAAGCCTCTTCGAGGTGGTCGGCACGGTAGCGCTTGTGGCAGCTCAGGCACTCGACCAGCGGATCGGAGAAGACCTCCACGTGGCCTGATGCTTCCCAGACCTGGCGCGGCAGGATGACGGCCGAGTCCAGGCCTACGACGTCGTCGCGGCCGCGGACCATGTGCTGCCACCACTGCTTCTTGATGTTTTCCTTGAGCTCGACACCCAGGGGGCCGTAATCCCATGCGGACCGGGAACCGCCGTAAATCTCACCCGACTGGAAAACGAAGCCCCTGCGCTTGGCCAGGGAGATGATCGGATCCAGCTTGGATTTGGTCGAAGCCATGGAATGGTACCGCCGTTCTTTTCGTGTATACAGGGCCGCTGGGTGCGGTCCGCTCGTGGTCCCGGGCCCGTCCGCGCAGCTTCAAAGGGCATGCGGGGACAGTGCCAACGGGCAAAGCTTAACTACCAGCTTAAGGCGAGCAGGGCCCGCCCACCTACCGGAGCCGTTCGGTGGGTCGCTGCCCGTCTCAGCGGGGCGTGCCGGCGGTGTCCGGCCGGGAGGAACGGCGACGGCGGAACGGACCGCCGCCGGGCATGTTCCACGGCAGGGTGGCCAGCACAATGGCGGCCAGGGTCAGCAGGGTGCCGAGCACCGTGGCTGCCACCACTGTGGTTCCCGGGGCCGGGAAGACAATATCGAGCAGCAGGGAGCCGATCAGCTGTCCGCCGATCAGGCCGAGGCTCGTCAGCAGCACTCCCAGGCTGCGCACCAGCAGCGCTGCCAGGCCAATAAAGACGCACCCCATCGGGCCGCCCAGGTACAGCCACCATTCTCCCGGCAGCGGGTTGCCCAGACCGGACACAGCCACCTTGATGCCCCACATCACGGCCAGCAGGACGGTGCCCGAGATGAAGTTCACCAGCGTGGCCGTGATGGGAGTGCCGTAGTGCATGCCCGTAGTGCCGTTCATGGCCTGCTGGAAACTCATCAGCATGCCGGCCGTCAGCGGCAGCAGCACCGGCAACAACCAGGCGGACGGATCCTGCCCGCCGGTCAACTTCGGGCTGACAGCCCAGGCCACCGCGGCAATGGTCAGCACCGCTCCCACCACGCGCATCACGGTCAGCGCCTTCTTACCGGCGGGGCCGATCCCGAGCCGGTCCACCACCAGTCCGGTCAGGGTCTGCCCGGCGACTGCGGCCACCGTGAACACGGCCACGCCCAGCACGGCGACGGTAAGGGTCTGGGAAAGAACAAAATAGCCGCCGATCATGCCGGCCAGTACGTAGTAGCGCGGAAAGCGCCGTTCGCGCAGGGCAGGCAGCAACTGGGAGGCGCCGGCGCGCCCGCGCGGAAGGATGACGCTGATTGCGCTCATCACTACCAAGCCAACGGTAAAGCTGACCAGCGCAGCGGCCAGGCCGTCGTCAAGCCGCTGTCCGAGGGTTCCGTTCACGCGCGTCTGGACCGGCATGGCGACGCCGGCGAGGAGGGACAAGGGCAGACCGATCAGCGGGGACATCCGCACAGCATTTGGCACGCGTCCACCCTACCGCCGCCCGCGTGCCCGCCGTTCCCCTGCGTCCGGCGCCGTCGTCATCGGGCAGAATGGAAGCATGAGTTCCCCCGATGCCCAAGACCTGCCCATCCGCGACGAAATGATCCGCCTCGGCCAGCTGCTCAAACTCGCGAACCTGGCCGAAGACGGCATCCATGCCAAGCAACTGATCGAAGACGGCCTGGTGAAGGTCAACGGCGACATCGAGGAGCGGCGCGGCCGGCAGCTGCACGCCGGTGACGAAGTAACCGTGAACGGTGAAACTGTCCGGATTGTCCGCGAAGGCTGACCTTTCGGCCCGGACGGCGGCGCTGGGACGTCCGGCTTAGGACGTCCGGGCGCCGCGCAGCACCGTATGCGTGAGGAATTCCTTCACGTGCCCCAGCTCCTGCATGTTAATGCCGTGGCCCATGTTCGAGTACAGGATCTTGGTCAGCGCAGTGTGCGTATTGAGCCAGGCGTGCGTGTATTCGATCCGGGCTGCGTCGATCACCGGGTCGGCCTGGTCCCGGCCCCAGAAGAACGGGACCTTGCGCTCCGCCAGCTCGCCGTCAGAAAAGAACGCGTGGTCCTGCGACGGCACTACAAAACCGGACAGCCCGACGACGGCGGCGAAGTCCCGGGGGCGGTGGCGCAGCAGCGAGGTGGCAACGGCCATCCCCATGGAGAAGCCCAGCATGCTCACGCTGCTGTGCCCGGTGCGGATGCCGTCCAGCCAGTTGGACACGGCGGATACTGAGTCCACCACGGCCTCCACGGAGTAGTCGGCGTCAGCCGTCAGCGGGAACCAGGTGTAGCCGGGGCCCATTGCCTGCGGGGCCCGCACCGAGGCGATGGTGAACTCTGCCGGGAGGTAGTCGGTGAGGCCCATGAGGTCCTCCTCGTTGGCCAGGTGACCGTGAAAAAGGACGAGCAGCGGAGTGCCGGCGCGTTCGGCTTCAGGCTTGGACCACAGGACAACGGGATTCTCGAAAGTCATGGGTCCAATTCTGGCACGCCCTTATTTACAACCTACGGTCGCGTAGCCTGCGGGCCGTTTGCAAGAATTGACCGGTGAGTACAAATTACCTGTCCCAAGCCGCTCCCGCCCCCGAGTCCGGACGACAGCAGCCGCCGGCTCACCTCTGGTCCCGGATGGTTGCCATGGGCGATTCCTTCACCGAAGGCATTGGCGATCCCGACCCGAACAGTCCGGGCGGCAACCGCGGGTGGGCGGACCGCGTGGCCGAGGAACTCGCGTCAGGCCAGCCCGACTTCGCTTACGCGAACCTGGCTATCCGCGGACGGCTGCTCAACCAGATTGTCGACGAGCAGCTGGAACCGGCCCTGGCACTGAAGCCGGACCTGGTGACCATCTGCGCCGGCGGAAACGACGTCATCCGTCCCGGCGGCGATCCGGACCGGCTGGCCGAACGCATGGACGGAGCCGTGGCCCAGCTGCGCGCCGCCGGTGCCGGCGTGGTCCTCTTTACCGGACCGGACCTCGGGAACACTCCGGTGTTGAGCAGTGTCCGGGGCCGTGCCGCCATCTACAACGAGAACCTGCGGACCGTAGCCAAACGGCACGGCGCCGTCGTTGCGGACATGTGGGCGCTGCGCGAATTGAACGATCCGCGGATGTGGGCTCCGGACCGGCTGCATTTCTCTCCGCTGGGCCATCACACCATTGCGGCCATGGTGCTGGACACCCTCAATGTCCCGCACACCCTGGAACCGCTGGAAACCAAACCCCTGCAGGCCAAGAAATGGCGTGCCGCCCGGTCCGAGGACCTGGTCTGGGCCCGGGAATTCCTCCTGCCCTGGGTGGTCCGCCGGGTGCGCCACCAGTCCTCCGGCGACGGTATTTCCGCCAAGCGGCCCGAGGCCGGCCCCATGTTCGGGGCACCGATGCCGCAGGGCGCCGGCGAAGCCGACTAGCGGCTCTGCGCGGCCGGCTGGCCGGTGCGCCCGCGCCGGCCCAGCCGGAACCCGCCCCAGAAGGCAGCGGCGAGCAGTCCCGCCGCCACAAGCAGATACCCCAGCTGCATTCGTCCGGTGAGCATCAGCAGCTTCCCCGGACCGGTGCCTTCCTCCAGCGGCCCGTAGGCAAACCAGCCGAAGGACTCCACCGGTGCGGTGGCGGCCAGGACGATGCCGGCAACCACAAGCGCCGCTGCCGCCAGCGGGACCATTGAGGCCTTGAGGATCCTGGCTGCCGGGCTGCGGCGGCCGGGCACATCTGCTGCATTGCTCATGGTGGCAAGACTAACCCGCGCCGCGCCTGCTCACTTCTCTGCCTGCTCGATCAGGTTCGCCAGATGGAAGGCCCAGCCCTCACGGTGCGCCTCGGATAACGCCGGCCCAGATTTCAGGGCGGCGAACCCGCTCTCGGTGACGGCGACGTCGGTCGCGCTGCCCTCCCCGCCGTCGTCGTCCGCCGGCGTGAGTTCAAAGCTGACCACTGTGTGCGCCTCCCAGTCCGGAGCTGTCCAGCGGAAGGAAAAAAGGCGGCCCGGGGCCACGGCCAGGACCGTGCCGCTGGCCGTATGCTCCACCCCGTCCTCCATCCAGCGCTCCTGCAGCGGAGAGCCGGGATGCGGCGAGAAATCCATGTCCGGCCACCACGCCGCCCGGTTGTCAACGAGTGCATGCCAAAGGGCCTGCGGCGAGCACTGGGCCCGCCCCTGCAGATGGATCCGGTCAGTCATGGCATTGTTTTCGCACGGATAGGCCCTGCTGGCAAGGGCACCGCCCTGTTGCCCGGCGGGCCCAGTTGATATAGCTGGGACTCCCGGCCCCCACCCGAGAGCAGGACTGCCATGCCCGAAGTGTCCGCCCCGTTTCCCGCCGGCGCCCCGTGCTGGGCGGACCTGGCCAGCTCCGACCCGCAGCGGGCCAGGGAGTTTTACGCCGGGTTGCTGGGGTGGGAGGCTGCTGTGTCCGAACCGGGCGGGTATGCCGACTTCCTCCATCGGGGCTCGGCGGTGGCCGGACTGATGCCCAACTCCCCCGAAACCGCCTACCCGGATACCTGGACGGTATACCTGGCTTTCGGGGATGCCGCCGGTTCAGCGGATGCGGCTGCCGAGGCCGGCGGGCAGGTGATGCTGGATCCGCAGCAGGTGGGGACCAAGGGATCAATGGCCCTGCTCGGTGACCCGTCCGGAGGAACCATCGGCATCTGGCAGCCGGCGGACCATTCCGGATTCGCCCGGATCGACGAGGCGGGGGCACCGGTCTGGTACGAGCTGCTGACCAGCGACTATCCGGCCGCCCTGCGGTTCTACCGGGACGTCTTCGGGTGGGAGACCGAAGTCCTCTCCGATACCGCCGACTTCCGGTACACCACCGTCCAGAGCAACGGCCGGCCAGTAGCCGGCGTGATGGACGGCGCCGCGGACCTGCCCGACGGGATCCCCTCGCACTGGGAGCTCTACTTCGGGCACACCGACGTTGACGCCGCTGCCGACCTGGCCGAGGAACTGGGCGGGGCGGTGCTCACCCCGCCCGAAGACTCCCCTTACGGCCGGATGGTCCAGCTGGCTGATCCCACCGGTGCCGCCTTCTGGCTGATGGAGGCCGAGGCAGACTAGCCCGCCCCGCGGCTCAGGCGAAAAACGCCGCCCGGAGCGGGCCGGCAATCTCCTGCGCGTTGGTCAGGAAACCGTCATGCCCTATCGGTGCCCGGATCAGGTGCACGGAGGTACCCCGGGGCAGGGCCGCGGCCAGGTCGGCTGACTGCTGTGGAAAGTACAGCCGGTCCGACTCGACCGCCGCGATGAAGAACTCGGCACCGGTCCCCCGCAGTGCCCCGCGCAGGGATCCTCGTCCGCGCGCGACGTCGTGCCCCGCGAGCGCTTCGGTGAGCACCAGATAGGTGTTGGCGTCAAAGCGGTCCACGAGTTTTTCCGCCTGGTGGTCCAGGTAGCTTTCCACCGCGTAGCGGCCCCTCTGTGCCGGGAGCGCGGCACCGAAGGGGTCCTCGGTTCCCTGCGGTCTGCGCCCGAACCGGTACTCCAGCTCCGGCTCGGACCGGTAGGTGATGTGGGCTATCCGCCGCGCCAGCCCGAGCCCGGCCAGCGGCGGGGCACCGTTGTAGTAGTCCCCGCCGTTGAACGCCGGGTCCAGCCGGATGGCGGCCAGCTGCGCCTGGGCAAAAGCGATCTGCTCCGCGGTGCTGGCCGCCGTCGCCGCAATGACGGCGCAGCGTTTCACCCGCCCGGGTTCGGTAACCGCCCATTCCAAGGCCCGTGCTCCCCCGAGCGAACCGCCCAGCACGGTGTGCCAGGCCCGGATCCCGAGCAGGTCGGCCAGCCGTGCCTCGGCGCGCACCGAGTCGCGGACGGTGACAAACGGGAACCGGGATCCCCAGGGCAGTCCCTGCGGATCCGGGGACGAGGGACCGGTGGAACCGTAGCAACCGCCCAGCATGTTCGCCGCCACCACATAGAACCGGTTGGTGTCCACGGTTTTGCCCGGCCCCACCAGGTCATCCCACCAGCCCGGTTCATCCGTATCGCCCCGAGCCACATGGGTGCTGCCGGTCAGCGCATGGGCAATAAACACTGCGTTGCCGGCGTCGGCGTCGAGCCGTCCCCACGTTTCGTAACCGAGGACGACGTCGGGCAGGTAACCGCCCGTTTCCAGGTCGAGTCCGCCAATGGAGGCGAACTGCAGCACCCCGTCCCGGTCGGTGACGGGGTGCTGCAGAGCGGGGTGCCGGATCGCCACGGAAGGCTCAGGCTCCCTTGGCGGCCCGGAAGCCGGCATCGAGGTCCGCCAGGATGTCATCGATGTGTTCAATGCCCACGGACAGCCGCACCAGCCCCGGGCTGACCCCTGCCGCCAGCTGCGCCTCGGCACCGAGCTGGCTGTGGGTGGTCGACGCCGGGTGGATGACCAGCGAGCGCACGTCCCCCACGTTGGCCACGTGGGAATGCAGTTCCAGTCCGTCGACAAACCGCTTCCCGGCGTCCACCCCGCCGTCGATCTCAAAGGACACAATCGCGCCGGTGCCGCGCGGACCATACTTGCGTCCGCGCTCAAACCAGGGACTGGATTCCAGACCCGCGTACGCCACCGAGACGACGTCGTCGTGCCCCTCGAGCCAGTTGGCGACGGCGACTGCGTTGGCGACGTGCCGCTCCACCCGCAGGCTCAGGGTTTCCAGTCCCTGCGCAATGAGGAACGCGTTGAACGGGGACACCGCCGAACCGAGGTCACGCAGCAGCTGCACCCGGGCCTTGAGGATATAGGCCAGGTTGGCGCCCAGCGCACCGTTCACGCCCAGGTCCCGGGCATAGACCAGGCCGTTGTAGCTCTCATCGGGGGTGTTGAAGCCGGGGAACTTCTCCGGGTCGGCGGCGAAGTCGAAGTTGCCCGAATCCACGATCACCCCGGCAATGGAAGTCCCGTGCCCGCCCAGATACTTGGTGGCCGAATGCACCACAATGTCCGCACCCCACTCAATCGGCCGGATCAGGTACGGCGTGGCGAGGGTGTTGTCCACAATCAGGGGAACGCCGGCGTCGTGCGCGACGGCGCTGATGCCCTCCAGGTCCAGCACGTCCTGCCGCGGGTTCGAGACCACCTCGCCGAAGAACGCCTTGGTGTTGGGCTGCACCGCTGCCCGCCACTGCTGAAGGTCATCCGGGTCCTGCACAAACGTGGTGTCGATCCCGAACTTCTTCAACGTGTGCCGAAGCAGGTTGTAGGTGCCGCCGTACAGGCTGGGACTGGCCACGATGTGGTCACCGGCATGGGCTACGTTGAGCAGCGCAAAGGTTTCCGCTGCCTGCCCCGAGGCCAGCAGCAGCGCGCCGACGCCGCCCTCCAGGGAAGCGATCCGGTTTTCCACCGCTTCCTGGGTCGGGTTGCCGATCCGGGTATAGATGGGTTCCAGTTCGGCCAGCGCGAACCGGTTCGCGGCGGCCTCAGCGCTGGGAAACACAAAGGACGACGTCTGATAGATCGGCAGGGCACGCGCGCCGGTGACGGCGTCGGGCTCCTGGCCTACGTGGATCTGGCGGGTTTCAAAAGACCAATCTGCACTCATGATGCTCCCTCATACCAGGGGCCGCACAACGCCGTCGTTCCGGTTTTGGGTACACGAACGTGCACACCGGAATTCCGGTAGGGCTGCGGGGCCCGCGCTTGCCGGACGCCCTCTTGGCGTACGGCCAGGTCTTCACCCGGGGCACCCCACCGCGGTTGGAGGGTTGCCGGCCAGCAAGCCGGGGCTATCTGCTGGCACTCATGACCTGCACCTATGAAAACCGATAGCCGGGCCCAGCGCAACCTTCATGACTTTGCGTGAAACCCGGTGGCGCCCCGATCCGCCGTTTCGCTTCCGCCGGCACTGAAATTGGCGGTAAGGAGGTCCTAAGTCGAGACGGTGGTCACAACGTGCCACAATGAGCCGCATGCGCTTGGATCATGTTTCTTACGCCTGTGAATCTGACGGTCTTTTGGCCACCACCGAGAGGATTGCTGCTGCCCTCGGCGCCGACTTCGTTAAGGGTGGCGTCCACCCCCGATTCGGTACCCGCAATATGATCCTCCCCCTGGCCAACAACCAGTACGTCGAGGTTGTGGAGGTGCTCAACCACCCGGCATCGGACAAGGCCCCCTTCGGCCAGGCCGTGCGCCAGCGCTCCGAATCCGGCGGCGGCTGGATGGGCTGGTGTGTTGCGGTGGATGACCTCTCGCCCTTCGAAGAGCGGCTGGGCCGTTCCTCCGTGCCGGGCAACCGGAAGTTTCCGGACGGCCAGGAGCTGACCTGGCAGCAGATCGGCATCAACGGCCTGATTGCCGATCCGCAGGTGCCCTACCTGCTGCGCTGGGATGACGGGACCGAGGCACTGCACCCGTCCAACGCCATTCCCGGCATGCCCGGCTCCGTGAAGCTGAGCTCGCTGACCATTGCCGGTTCCGCCGCCCGGGTCAGCGACTGGCTGGGCACCCGTGTCGAGGAGCCGCTGGACGGCCTGGGAGTCACCTGGATCGCTCCGGCCGGCACACCGGGCGTTATGTCGGTAACCTTCGACACCAGCAAGGGTCCCGTCGAGATCTAGGTTCGGGTGCCGCGTCCGGATTCCCGCGCCGCGTCCGGATTCCCGCGCCGCGTCCGGATTCCCGCGCCGCGCAGTGCGGGGATTGCCACAAAGTGCGGGCGTTGCCACAAAGTGCGGGCGTTGCCACAAAGTGCGGGGCTTCGGCCCGAGCACTCCTGCACGGGAGCACAGCCCTGCGGTTTTTCCACAACAGCGGGGTCTAGCCTCGCAGGCCTGCCTATGCCCACGCAGCCTCGGTGCATGGACCCGGAGCTCATTTTCACAGCCGACGCCGAAGCTTTCGGAACGGACCGGCGATCCCTGGCCCTGCGCTGCCGTGCAGGCCAACTCGTCCGGCTCCGTCCCGGCGTCTATGCGCAGGCAGACCAATGGCGGAATCTCTCCCCTTGGGAACAGCAACGGTTACGCGTCCGGGCAGCCGCGGAACAGGGTGACGGGCAACGGATTCTGATTCAGGAATCCGCCGCCGTTATGTGGGGGCTGCCCGTGATTGGCAATTCACGCGGAGTTCTGCTGCTGTCCGTACCGCCCAGGCATGGGCATAACCGTGGCGAACTCCGCTGGGCCGAACGTGCACTGTTGGAGCCGGTCACCACCCTGGACGGTGTGCCCCTGACTTCGAGGGCACAGACCGTAATAGACATGGCCGCCTACCTCCCCTTTGAGCAGGCTGTTCCGGCCATGGACCGGGTACTGCGTCCGGATCCTGCGCGGTTTGCCCTCACGAAGGATGAGCTGCGGGGATTGGCCCGGGCGCTGCCCGCCGCTGGAAAGCAGGCAAAAGCACAGCGGGTCATTGATTTTGCCGACGCACGCTCCGAGTCGGCAGGGGAATCATACTCGCGCGCAGTACTGCACCGGCAGGGTTTTCCCGTTCCGGAACTCCAGCACGAATTCCACACTTCAGCAGGACGTTTCCGGACCGACTTCTATTGGAAAGAACACGGTCTCGTAGGCGAGTTCGACGGCGCGGTGAAATACGGGGCCGCCGGCTCAGCTCTCGCGCCGTCCTGGGACACCCTGATGCGGGAAAAGCGCCGGGAAGACGCTATTCGGGAAACGGGCGCCGCCGTTATCCGCTGGTCCTGGCGTGACGTGGGCAGACCTCCGCAGCACCCGGAGTCCATGGCATGGCGACTGGCCCGGGCCGGGTTGCCCCAATCCCGCCGCAGGCACTGATTTCCCTGCCGGTTTGGGAAATCCCTGCCGGTTTGGGAAATCCCTGCCGGTTTGGGAAATCCCTCCGCTGCGCTGTGGCAGGGATTTCCCAAACCGGTTGAATTTTCCCAAACCGGAGCGTTTCCGGCGCAGGAGGGAGATACCGCACCGGTAAGTTGGTCCGAATGGAAAGAATCACGGCACCGGATGGTGTGCAGATATGCGTGCAGCTCGAAGGCGCCGGTGACCAGCCGCCTGTTCTGGTGCTTCCGGGCGGACCGTGCCGCGACCCGGCCTACCTTGTGGGCCTGGCCGGGCTGGCTGCCGTGCGTCCGCTTGCCGTTCTCCATCCCCGGGGAACCCCCGCGACCGGTGGACTGTCCCGCGGTTGGTGGAATGACGCGGCGGACGCCATCGCGGTTGCCGATGCGCTGGGCCTGCCCGGCTTCGATATCCTCGCCCACTCTGCAGGGACACGCCTGGCCCTGGCGGCCGCTGCGCAGTTCCCCGGACGCGTCCGCTCAATGGCCCTGGTCACTCCGGCCGCAGCCTGGCTAACCGGCACGGTGCACGACGGCCCTGATCTTGCCGACCGTCGGTCCGAGCCGCTGGTCGACGCAGCCCTCACCTCGATGTCCGGGGTGCAGCCCGGCACGGAGGATGACTTCCAGCATGCCCTGAAGGTGGAGGCCCCCGCCGGATATGCCCGCTGGGCAGCACCGGAGCGGCAGCACTCCGGCGTCGGGACGATGACCCTCGCCGCAGCATCGGCCTGGTTCAACCGGATCCCCGGCGACGCCGCCGCCCGGATCCTTGCCTCGCCGCAGCCGCCCACCTTGGTGGTGGGCGGCCAAGAGGACATCCTCTCCGGCGTCGGACCCGTCCGCGCGTATGCCAATGCCCTCGGCGCCGAGCTCGCATTCCTGCCCGACTGCGGACACTACCCCTGGATCGAGCAACCTGAAGCCTTCGTCCGGATCATGGAGGGCTGGCTGCGGATTCCCGCTGCCGGTTAGGGATTCTCCTGCCGGTTTGGGAAATCCCTCCGCTGCGCCGTGGCAGGGATTTCCCAAACCGGTCGATTTCTCTAACTAGGAACACGCAGCGCGGATCAGCCGGGCGTTGAGCTCCCGCACCGTGCCGGCATCGATCTTCAGCACGGCCCGGTCATAGGTGAGCAGGCCGTTGTCCTCGTCCTCGACGTCGGTCAGCTGGGTGTAGACCGTGGCCGCCAGGCCGCGGGCCACCGCGGGTTCGATCTGCCGCAGCATCAGCCGCCGGTACGCCCGTTTCAGAGCCGCGCGGCTCCGGAAGCTCCGGTAACCGTGCTCCTTGGCGTTGAACGTGTGGCCCGGGATGCGCAGGCTGTAGCCGCCGTATTCGGACAGTACGACGGCGCGGCCGCCCCGCAGCCAGCCCTTCCGCAGCCGGAACGGCACCACGTAGACGTGCACGCTCTTCAGGTCTCCCCCGCCCTGGTCATGCCAGCCGCTGGCGTGGTCGATGGTGCGGGTGGGGTCCAGCCGGCGCAGCAGGTGAGCGGCGGCATTGGCGTCAAACTGGCCCCAGCCCTCGTTGAACGGAACCCAGACGGCCAGGGATACCGCGTTCTGCAGCAGTTCCACGGTGCCGCGCAGTTCGGCCAGAAACTCTTGGCGCCCCTGCTCGTCGTCCCGTCCGAAAACCAAGTACGCGTCGTCGCTGCGGTGCGGCGCCCCGGCCGCCGGCGGCCTGATCACCGAGTTCCGGTAGGTGCTGCCGCCGTTGACCAGGTCCTGCCAGACGAGGATCCCCAGCCGGTCGCAGTGGTAATACCAGCGCAGCGGCTCAATCTTGATGTGCTTGCGCAGCATGGTGAAGCCCAGGTCCTTGGCGCGGCGGATGTCTGAGGCGAGCGCCGCGTCCGACGGCGCCGTGTACAGCCCGTCCGGCCAGTAGCCCTGGTCCAGCAGCCCGGCATGGAAGTACGGACGGCCGTTGAGCAGCAGCCGCTGCCGCCCCTTCGCATCGGGTCCCATGCCGACGGTCCGCAGCCCGGTGTAGCTTTGCACCCGGTCCACTTCGCGGCCGCCGTCGAGCAGCCGCACCTCAACGTCGTACAGGAACGGGTCATCGGGGGTCCACAGGTGCGGGTCCGGCACGCGGATACGCGAGGGCACACCGGGTACGACGGCGGCCTCGGCCACGGTGCGTCCGCCGGCGGAGAGGGTAACGAGGGCGGTCAGGTCCGGGCCTCGGCCTTCCGAAACGTCCACCGATCCGCCTTCCCCTGCACCCGGCCCGGCACCGCCGTCGAGCAGCACCGTAACGTCCACAGACTCGAGGTCAGGGACCAGCGCCAGCCGCCCAACGCTGATCCGCGGCACCGACTCCAGCCACACGGTCTGCCAGATGCCGGACTGGGCGGTGTACCAGATCCCGCCGCGGTCCAGCTTTTGCTTGCCGCGGCTGTGGTATCCGGTGTCACTGATGTCCCGGACGCGGACCACAATTTCCTGCCCGGACTGCCCGAACTCCCCTTCCGGGACCAGGGCATCGGTGACGTCCAGCGTGAACGGCAGGTAGCCGCCCACGTGGCCGCCCACCGGTATCCCGTTAACCGTTACCGTGCAGCTCTGGTCCACGGCACCGAAGTGCAGCAGCACCCGCTCGCCGGCGAACCCCTCGGGCAGCCGGACCGTCCGGCGGTACCAAAGCGCCTGGTCGGGCTGCAACTGGCGGCCGACGCCGGACAACGGGGCCTCCGGAGAAAAGGGCACCAGGATTTGCCCCTCCCATGTGTCCGGCGGCTGTTGCACCGCGGCGGGGGTCACGGCGTACTCCCAGTACCCGTTGAGGTTGAGGTAGCTGTCCCGGACCAGCTGCGGGCGCGGGTATTCCTGGAGCACCGCGTCCGGGTCCAGGGCCGATCCCCAGGCGGTCAGCAGTGCCACAGTGTCTCCATCTCCAGATGCCATTCTCAGTTGCCGATGCCGATGGCCGGGCCGAACAGCGCGAACCCGACAAAGCCCGTGATGTCCACCAGTGCGTGGGCAATCACCAGCGGCATCACGCGCCGGGTTTTGACGTAGACCGCACCGAAGAGCAGGCCCATCAGGAAATTGCCTATCCCGGGGCCGATGCCCTGGTACAGGTGGTAGCTGCCGCGGATCAGGGCGCTGGTGAGGATGATCGCCGGGGCACCCCAGCCCAGCTGCCGCAGCCGGGTGAACAGGTAGCCCACCACAACCACCTCTTCGAGCACCGCGTGCCGCACGGCGGAGAGGATGAGCACCGGCAGCGTCCACCAGTAAGTGTCCAGCGCAGCGGGAACCAGCGCGGTGGTGATCCCCAGCGCCCGGCCGGCCGCATACACGCCCAGGGTTCCGACGCAGATCACTGCCGCCAGCCCCACCCCCAGCAGGAAATCGCGCAGCGGCTTCTCGAAGGTGAACCCGATCCGGAGGAAAGCCGACTTACCGGGTTCGGTCAGCAGGAAGAGCACCAGCGCCACCGGAACCAGGGAGAAGAAGATCCCCAGCAGCTGGTACACCAGATCGAACCAGGGCTGCTCGTCCAGCACCGGATTCAAGGTGGTGGTCTGCCCGCTCAGGGGCGCTTCAGTCGCCTTTTCGATCAGCTCGACGACGGCGTAAACCCCGGACCTGCCCAGGGACAGTCCGAGCACAATCAGGATTTCGAAGACCAGCATCCGCCGGGCCCGGGGATCCAGTGAACCGGCCGGGGCGGAAGGGGAGGCAGCACGCATGGTGTCCATTCTGCCGGACGAAGTGCATGCTCCGCCCCGTGGCTCAGCGCACCTGCTGCCCGGCCCGCCACACCGCACCCGTGAGCGGCATGCCGGGCCGGTAGGCCAGGTGAGCCGCGGAGGGCGCGTTCAGCAGCTGCAAATCCGCACGGTGCCCGACGGCGAGCGACCCCACCGCCCGCTGCCCGTCCCGTTCTTTCCCGGTGTGCATCCGAAGGGCCAGGGCTCCGCCGAAGGTGGCGGCCCGGAGCGCCTCCTGGACGGTAAGGCCCATCTGCAGCACGGCCGTGGCCACGCAAAAGTTCATCGAGCTGGTGTAGGAAGTGCCCGGATTGCAGTTGGAGGCGAGTGCCACCTGCACGCCGGCATCCAGCAGCTGCCGTGCCGGAGCCAGTGGTGCACGGGTGGACAGGTCGCACGCGGGCAGGCAGGTGGCCACCGTTCCGGGGACACCGGGAGCACCAAGCCCAACGCCGTTCCATTGTGCCCACGTCCCGGCAAGGGCATCGATGTCCTCGTTCGTCAGGTAATTCACGTGATCCACGCTTGCCGCCCCGAACTCGACGGCCAGGCGCACCCCGGCACCGTGGCCCAGCTGGTTGCCGTGCACCCGCAGCCCCAGGCCGGCGTCGCGGCAGGCCTGCAGCACCCGGCGGGACTGATCCTCGGTAAAGGCGCCCACCTCGCAAAAGACATCGGCCCACTGCACATACGGCAGCACGGCTTCGAGCATGCCGGTGCAGACCAGGTCCGTGTATTCCTCTGCATCAGCGCCGGCCGGAACCAGATGCGCGCCCAGGTAGGTCACCTGGTTCGCAACCGTGGACGCAATCCGGGCGTGCCGCCGCTCTTCCTCCACACCCAGACCGTAGCCGGTCTTGGTTTCCAAATATGTAGTGCCGCCGGCTGCGGCCTCGGCAACGCGTGCCAGCAGCAGCCTGGTCAGCTCGTAATCCGAGGCGTCCCGGGTGGCGCCGGTGGTGACGGCGATGCCGCCGGCGGCGTAGGCCTCTCCCGCCATGCGCGCCTCGAACTCCGCGCCGCGGTCCCCTGCAAAAACCAGGTGCGTGTGGGAGTCCACCCATCCCGGCAACCCCGCCCGTCCGCCGGCGTCGACCACCACATCAGCGGCCGGCGCCGCCGAGGCCGCACCGATCCAGCTGATCCGTTCTCCCTCAAACACCACGGCGGCATCCCGCAGCACGGAACCGTCCGCTCCTCGGGACTGGTCCTGGGTGGAGAGCTCGCCGATGTTGGTGATCAGTGTTGCTGCCGTGGGCTGGGTGGATGCGCTCATGAGTCTTTCGTGGTTGCGGCGGGTGGCGTGCGGTGCCGGGACGAGTCCACGGCGGCGACGGCGGCTGACAGCAGAACGGCCGGGTCGCCCAGGCGGGTGTGCAGCCCGTTCCGGGCCAGGATGCGGCCGCCGACGACGACGGTGTGCACATCCGCGGCCGTAGCGGTAAGTGCCAGCTGGCCCGCCTCCGAACCGGCGGTACGGATGGTTCCTGGATCCACTGACATCAGATCACAGGTTTGTCCGACGGCCAGCCCGGGCGACGGCCGTCCCTGCGCTTCTGCTCCGGCACGGGAAGCGGCAGTGTGCAAATCCGCCGGGGCAAAGCGGCCGCGTTTCCCGGAGCGGAGGCGTTCCCCGTGTTCCAGCGCCCGCATCTCCAGCCAGGGATCAACGACGGCGTGCTGGTCGGTGCCCAGCGCGATCCGGGCACCCGCAGCGCGCAGCTGTGCCGCGGGGCCGATCCCGTCAGCCAGGTCCGCCTCCGTAGTGGGACACAGAACCACAGTTGCGCCGGCATTGCCGAGGACCGTGATGTCTTCGGCACCCAGATGGGTGGCATGAACCGCCGATAGCCGCCGGGTCACCAGCCCGTGCTTGGCCAGCAGCAGTGCCGGGGTGAGTCCGGTGGCTGCTACACAGGCTTCGTTCTCGGCTGGCTGTTCGGAGAGGTGGATGTGCAGCGGCAGGTCCGCGGGAAGGTTCCGGGAGATCAGTTCCAGTTCCTCCTCCGGAACACCGCGCACGGAGTGCAGCGCAGCGGCAACGCTGACCTGTGCCGGATCGAATTCTTCCGCGAACGCTTCCCGGAGGGAGGCCAGCCGCTGCAGCCAGGCAGCGCCGTCGCGGTCACCGAACCGCAGCTGGCCCCGGGTGAGCGGCGCGCCGAACCCGCCGGCCAGATAACAGGTATCCAGAAGCGTCAGCCGGATGCCTGCGGCGACGGCTGCCCGTGCCAGGGCACGCTCCATGGCATGCGCCTGCCCGTAGGGGCTGCCGTCCGGCCGGTGGTGGACATAGTGGAACTCGGCCACCGAGGTCCAGCCGGTGACCACCATTTCCGTGAACACCGCCGTAGCAAGCTGCCCGTACAGGTCCGGGGTCAGTGTGGCGGCCGCCTCGTACATCTGCTCGCGCCAGGTCCAGAAGCTGCCCGTGCCGGCGTCGTGCGTGCGGCCGCGCAGGATCCGGTGGAAGGCATGGGAGTGGGCATTCGACGCCGCCGGGAACGTCACTCCGGCCAGCCGGCAGTCACCTGCGCGGGCCGGGACGCCGGTTTCGGAGCGTGTCACTGTTCCCAAGGCATCGACCTCCAGCCGGACACCGCCAACAACGCCCCCGTTGATCCAGCCCTGCTCGCACCAGAAGGACGCCTGCCGGTCCGGCGCACTCACAGCAGGTCCTGCAGCACATCCGCCAGGACCGCCGCTCCGGCGTCGGCGTCGGCCTCCTCCACGTACTCCTCCGGCGAGTGGCTGATCCCGGTGGGATTGCGGACAAACAGCATGCCGGCGGGCACGTGCCCGGCAAGGATCCCGGCGTCGTGCCCGGCACCGGTGGGCAGCACGGGCGCCCCCGGCAGCGACAGCTCCAGGCTGCGCCGCAGTTCGGCGTCGAAGTCCGTGGTCCCGGTCCAGGATTCCCGGGACAGGGAAACGGTGCAGCCCTCGAACGCGGCGATCTTCTGCGCCTTGCCGTGGATGGTATCCACCAGGTCCAGCGCGGCGGCGTCCTGCGGGTGCCGGGCGTCCAGCCACAGATCCACCCGGGAGGCGATGACGTTGGTGCCGCCGGGCACGGGTTCGATCCGTCCCACCGTGGCCCGGGCGCCTTCCACGCCGGACGCGGCCTGCTGCACCGCGAGGATGATCTGCGCGGCGGCCACCATGGGATCTGCGCGGTCCGCCATCGCAGTGGTTCCGGCGTGGTTGCCCTGCCCGGTTATGCTCATCCGCCAGCGGCCGTGGCCCAGGACGGACCCGCCGACGGCGACTGCCGGACCGCCGTCGCCCAGCCCCCTGCCCTGCTCCACATGCAGTTCCACAAAGTCCCCGATGCGGGCAAGGGCCTGCCCGTCCCTGCCCAGCAGCTCCGGGTCCAGCCCGTTGGCGCGGGCTGCTTCGGCGAAGGTGGTGCCGTCTGCGTCGCGCAGGTTCCGTGCCTTGTCCGGGTCGATCTCGCCGGTGAGCAGGCGCGAACCCAGGCAGGCCACACCGAAGCGGGACCCTTCCTCTTCCGGGAACACGGCAATGGCCAGGGAGCGGCGGGGCTCGACGCCGCGGCTGCGCAGGATGTCGACGGCGGCGAGCGCCGAGGCCACTCCCAGTGGTCCGTCGAAGGCTCCGCCGCCGGGCACGGAATCCAGGTGGCTGCCGGTAACCAGGGCGCCTTCCTGCGGTTGCCCCCACCAGGCCCAGAGGATCCCGTTGCGGTCGGTTTCCACCGGCAGGCCGCGCCGTTCCGCCTCCGTGGCAAACCACCCGCGCAGGTCCAGCTCCGCGGTGGAAAACACGGGGCGCGAGTAGCCGCCCCGGCGGGGGTCCCGGCCAACGTCCTGGATGGACCCAAGCAGGGAAGTGACGCTGGGGATGATCTTGTCCGTGTACCTATCCCTCATCGGCCCGGCCTATTCGTTCATGGGGATCCGGATACCGCGCTCCTCGGCAACCCGGTTCGCCTGGTCGTACCCGGCGTCGGCGTGGCGGATCACCCCGGTACCCGGATCATTGGTCAGCAGCGTTTCCAGCTTCCGGGCGGCCAGTTCGGTGCCGTCAGCCACGCCCACCTGGCCGGCGTGGATGGACCGGCCGATGCCCACGCCGCCGCCGTGGTGCAGTGATACCCAGGTGGCGCCGGAGGCCGTGTTGAGCAGGGCGTTGAGCAGGGGCCAGTCCGCGACGGCGTCTGACCCGTCCGCCATGGCCTCGGTCTCCCGGTACGGGGACGCGACCGAACCGGAATCCAGGTGGTCGCGGCCAATGACGATCGGGGCGCTGACCTTGCCTTCGGCGACCAGGGAGTTGAACAGCAATCCGGCCTTGGCCCGGTCCCCGTAGCCCAGCCAGCAGATGCGGGCGGGCAGTCCTTCGAACTCGACGTGCTCCGCGGCGGCGTCGAGCCAGCGGTGCAGGCGGGTGTTCTCCGGGAAGAGCTCCTTCATGGCCGCGTCCGTGACCGCAATGTCCTGCGGATCACCGGAGAGCGCCACCCAGCGGAACGGTCCCATCCCCTCGCAGAAGAGCGGGCGGATGTAGGCGGGAACGAAGCCCGGAAACTCAAACGCACGGGCATAACCGCCCTGGCGTGCCTCGTCGCGGATGGAGTTGCCGTAGTCGAACACCTCGGCACCGGCGTCTTGGAAACCCACCATGGCCGCAACATGGCGGGCCATGGATTCGCGGGCCTTCTTGGTGAAGCCCTCGGGGTCCGCAGCAGCCTCCGCGGCCCAGTGTTCCACTGGCATTCCGGCCGGCAGGTAGCTCAGCGGATCGTGTGCGGAGGTCTGGTCCGTGACGATGTCCACGCTGATCTCTCCGGCCTGCTGCCGGCGCAGCAGTTCTTCGAAGACTTCCGCGGCGTTTCCCACCAGCCCCACGGACAGCGCCCGCTTCTCCGCCTTGGCTGCCATCACCTTGGCGACGGCGGTGTCCAGGTCCGTCTCCACCTCCTGCAGGTACCGTTTGCCGGCCCGGCGGCGGAGGCGGGTTTCGTCGACGTCGACAATCAGCACCGCTCCCCCGTTCAGGGTCACTGCCAGCGGCTGTGCCCCTCCCATGCCGCCGCAGCCGCCGGTCAGGGTCAGGGTGCCGGCCAGGGTGGCGTTTTCATCCTTGAACAGTTTGCGGGCGACGGCGCCGAAGGTCTCGTAGGTGCCCTGCAGGATGCCCTGGGTGCCGATGTAGATCCAGGATCCGGCAGTCATCTGCCCGTACATCATCAGCCCCTCTGCCTCCAGCCGGCGGAACTCTGGCCAGGTGGCCCAGTCCCCCACCAGGTTGGAGTTGGCGATCAGGACCCGCGGTGCCCACTCGTGCGTGCGGAACACGCCTACGGGTTTGCCGGACTGGACCAGCATGGTCTCGTCATCCGCCAGCGTGGCCAGGGTGCGGATGATCGCGTCATAGGCTTCCCAGCTGCGCGCTGCCCGGCCGGTGCCGCCGTAGACCACCAGGTCTGCAGGCCGTTCGGCCACTTCGGGGTCCAGGTTGTTCATCAGCATGCGCAGGGGCGCCTCGGTCTGCCAGCTCTTGGCCGTCAGTGCGGTGCCGCGCGGTGCCCGGATCAGCCGGGCCGGATCGGAGGTGGTTGCCATAGCCCCGACCGTAACCGAGGGGGCCCGGACCGGGTCCCGCTCCGGCGGCAATGTCTGGGATACCAGACCTGTCCCGGCTGGCCCTCGACCCGTCCAGGCTGGACCGTCGACCAGTCCGCCTGAACCGCCGTGCCGTCGCGGCAGCTAGGCCCTGGCGGTGCCGCCCAGCCGCCGGGAAATTTCGGCAGCGCAGCGGGTTAGGCCCGGCAGGTGGCGTTCGGCCAGAACGGCCAGGCTGCCACCGGTTCCCTCCGCCGTTTCCCCGTCCGTCCGGCCAGCCGGAGCGTGGTCCCGGTTGTCTGCGGTCACGGTAACGCTGGCAACGGCATGTCCGGCCCGGTCCAGCACCGGCACGGCAAGGGAGGAGAATCCCTCCGTAACCTCGTTCTCTTCCCAGGCATAACCGCGCTCCCGCATCTGTGCCAGCAGGCCGGGCAGGCCCGTTCCACCGGCGCGGGAGGAACGCACCGCCGCAGGATCCGGATACAGCGCCCTGAGCTGGGCACCGGTCATCTGCCCCAGCAGCGCCCTGCCGCTGGCGGTGCGGTGGGCCGGAAGCCGCACACCGGCGTCGGTCACAAGCGGTGGCTGCCGGGGCGCCCGTTCTTCGACCACATAGATCACATCGGTGCCCTGCAGCACCGCCAGATGCGCTGTAGCGCGGCACTGCGCGGCCAGTTTCCGCAGCGGAAACCGTCCGATACGCTGCAGCGGTGCCTGCCTGGCATAGCCGGTCCCCAACTCGTGGGCGGTGGCGCCCAGGGCGTACTTGCGTTCCTCGGGCAGGTGGACGGCGAAACCGTCCGCGGCCAGGGCGGCGAGCAGGTGGTACGTGGTGGACCGCGGCAGGGACAGGTCCCGGGCGACGGCGGCGGCACTCACCGGCCCGGCCTGGGTACCCAGATAACGGAGGATGGCCAGGACCTGGGCCGCAGCGGGAACCTGGACGCGCGAATAGCTGGCGGACATGCGCCGAGTCTAGGGCAGCGTCTGGTATCCCAGAAACACAATCCTGCCCGGAGGTAGGCTCGGCACCGAACTGGTGCTGGGATAGAGGTGCCGGTACAGGCATGCTGGAACAGAGGTGCCGGGACAGGAATGCACCGGCAATGTGGATGACGGAGAGTTTTCTCCGCGAGGACGGAGATACATGGACATCATTTCCCGGGCGGCCGTTGAACTGGGGACCGGTCCGCTGAGCGGCGGAGACATCGTGGCCGTGGCCCGCGGGGGCGCAGAGGTTGCCCTCTCCCCCGAGGCCCTGGCCGCGATGGCATCCTCACGCGGTGTGATTGAAAGCCTCGCCGCAGACGAGAAACCGCATTACGGGGTATCCACCGGTTTTGGCGCCCTGGCGGTCAAGCAGATCCCGCCGGAGCAGCGCACCCAGCTGCAGCGCTCCCTGATCCGCAGCCATGCGGCGTCGTCCGGTGCGGAAGTGGACCGCGAGGTCATCCGGGCCTTGATGCTCAACCGCCTCTCCACCTTGGCCACCGGCCGCACCGGCGTCCGCCCGGAGGTGGCGCTCGCCTATGCCGGTCTCCTGAATGCCGGGATCACCCCCGTGGTGGGTGAGTACGGCTCACTGGGATGCTCCGGCGACCTGGCGCCCCTGTCCCACTGCGCCCTGGCGCTGATGGGCGAGGGCGAGGTCCGCACCCGGGACGGCCGCCTGGTTCCCGCAGCCGCCGGTTTGGCCGAGGCCGGCCTGGAACCGGTCCTGCTGCAGGAAAAGGAAGGCCTGGCGCTGATCAACGGCACCGACGGCATGCTGGGGATGCTGACGCTGGCTATTGCGGACCTGCACCGGCTGCTGGCCATCGCGGACCTGGCGGCGGCAATGAGCGTTGAGGGCTTGCTGGGCAGCGATGCCGTGTTCGCTGCGGACCTCCAGGCGCTGCGGCCCCAGTCCGGACAGGGCGAGTCCGCCGCGAACATCCGGGCGGTCCTGGCCGGGTCGGCCCTGATCGAAGAACAGAAGACCGGCGGCTTCACCCGGGTGCAGGATGCCTACTCGCTGCGCTGCGCCCCGCAGGTGCACGGCGCGGCCCGGTCCACCCTGGGCCACGCCGAATCGGTGGCTGGCGCGGAGCGTGCCTCGGCCATCGACAACCCCGTGGTGACCGTGGACGGACGGCTGGAATCGAACGGCAACTTCCACGGCGCCCCGGTAGCCTATGTGCTGGATTTCCTGGCCATCGCCGTTGCGGACGTGGCGTCCATGAGCGAGCGGCGCACCGACCGTTTCCTGGACCGGTCCCGCAGCCACGGCCTCAACGCCTTCCTGGCCCATGATCCGGGAGTGGATTCCGGCCACATGATCGCCCAGTACACGCAGGCCGGCATAGTGTCCGAACTCAAGCGCCTGGCCGTGCCCGCGTCGGTTGACTCCATTCCTTCCTCCGCCATGCAGGAGGACCACGTGTCCATGGGCTGGGCGGCCGGCCTGAAGCTGCGCCGCTCCCTGGACGGACTGACCCGGGTGCTGGCCATCGAACTGCTGACCTCGGCCCGGGCCCTGGACATGCGCGACGGCGGCCTGGCCGCCCCTCGTTCGGCTCCTGCCGTTACGGCCGTGCGCTCTGCCATCCGTGCCGTGGTTCCGGGGCCGGGCCCGGACCGTTACCTGGCACCCGAGATTGAAGCGGTGCGGGTCCTGGTCGACGACGGCTCTTTGCTGGCCGCCGCGGAGGAACGGATCGGAGCCGGCCTGCTGTGAGCTGCTCCGCCGGGACTACGCTGGGCGGATGAATCAGGAACAGGAACAGACCCGCCGGCTTACCGCCGTCGTCACCGGTGAGGTGCAGGGAGTGGGATTCCGCTACCGGACCATGCAGCAGGCCACGCGGCTTGGCCTCACGGGAGTGGTGTCCAATAACCGGGACGGCTCGGTACTGGTGATTGCCGAGGGCAGCGGCCCGGCCCTGGACGGGCTGCGGGCATTCCTTCAGGGTCCCGAGGCGCCCGGGGCGGTAACCGGGGTGGAAGAACGGTTTTCCGAGGCCACCGCGGAATTCCGGGAGTTCCGGGCACAATAGGTTCCCGGCACCGGGCCTGCCCCCATAGGTAAGCCCCGGGGAACCAAAAGTTAAAAGGAAAACGCCGGCAGACTTGGGGTTGGTTGGGGGGAAACAACCCTAGTCTGCCGGCGTCCGGACCGGTCACTACTCGGTCCATTCATCACTCGCACCCTTATGAGGTACTAATTACGATAAGCGGCCCGTCTGGGTAGGTGCTGAAGAGAACCTGACAACTACCTGAGTATCCGAAGGGGTCCGGGACTGTGCTGCGCGCTTAGGCCGCCGAAACCAATTCGCGGAGCCGGGCCACTGTAGCGGCACGGTCCGGGGCTGCCGTGAGCCCGCAGGCCGGGGCGCCGGAAAGGCGCGGCAATACATCCTGCTGGGCGGTACGGATTCCCGGAACGTTCATCAGCGGCGCCTTCCCTGCGGCGGTTCCTGCGGAGCCGGTTGCCCCTCCTTTTACCGGGGAAGCTTTTACCGGGGAAGGCGCAGCGGACGCTTTGGCGTTTCCTGCAGCGGCACCGGATCCTGCACCTTTGCCGGCCGAACCGGACTTCTTGCCTCCGGCGGTCTTCTTCGGCGCAGTGTTTGCCGGGCTTCCGGCAGCGCGCGAAGCGGCGGGGCGGGACTTGCCTGCCTGGGCTTTCTGCGGCTGGGCGGGCTGCTTCGGGCCGGACTTCTTTTTGGTAGCGGACTTGTTGACCGCCGATTTGGTTGCGGTCTTGGCCGGCGCAACCATGGCAGCGGCGGCTACAGCGGACTTCTCGGCCACGGCGGCTGCGGTCAGGGCAGCGGTTCGTGCCGCGAGGGCTGCGGCCACGTCCAGGGCGTCTACATTCTGCGGCATGCGCACGGCGGGGCGGCCGGCAGGAGCTGCAGGCCGCAGCGCGGCCATGATTTCCTCGGTGGCAGACCGGGTGGTGTCAACGAAAACGGCTGCGGCGTTGTCTTCGGGAACGGTTTCAACGCGCTGGCGTGCCGCCCGGGTGACGAACCGGTAGATTGCCGAGACCACTACGAGCAGGGCACCGCCGGTGGTGTAGAGCAGGATCAGTGAGAAGGCCAGGGAGGTGGTGCCGCCGGAAAAGAACCCCAGCCCGATGACGGCCGCAATCAGCCACAGCGTACTAAGAATTGTCAGGATGGAACGGACCCGGATGTAGAGCGGACGCTGCTGCACACCAACGACTTTTGGCGGCAAGAATTCTGGCACTGAGACTGACCTTTCGGGCACTGATTTTGGAGATGTTCCGGAGTTTCGGCCGGAGAAGCTTGGTACTACAACTCTAGGCATCGATCGGCCGCCTAAAGACCATACGGGCGGCCCTTGGCTGATTCGTTACGTGCCAAGCAGTGAGATCTTCGTCACACTTTGTGCCGGGCGGGGCTGAGGGCCCGGGAGGCACTGTTTTCCCCGGCCGCACCGCTGATGATCCCGGCTGCCAATTCGGCAATAGCGGACGATGTTTGGAAGCCGTAACCGCCCTGGCCGGCCAGCCAGAACAACCCCGGAACCGCAGCATCCCAGCCGACTACGGGCACGCCGTCGGCCGCTTCCGTCCGCAGCCCGGTCCAGGCCCGGAACACGGCCGAGATACCCATGGTGGTGACGCTGTTCACCAAGTCGATCAGGGCCTGCACGTCCTCCGGACGGTGCCGGGCGTCCTCCGGAACGCTGGGCTCGCTTTCCGACGGCGAGATCAGCACCCGGGTGCCTTCGGGCCGGTAGTAGAAGCGGTCAGCGGCGTCGGCCACCATGGGCGCTCCCGGCTCCAGCGGCCGTTCGACGTCGACGACGGCGGCCGTCCTCCGGTAGGGAGTGAGCCCCTGGGGGCGGGCCCCGAAAAGACCGGCGACGCCGTCGGCCCATGCTCCGGCTGAGTTGACCACCACAGGCGCGGTGAACCGCGTCTCCTCGGCCGAAACCATCCAGGCCCCGTCGGCCGCCCGGCGTGCGGCATCGACCCGCCGGCCGGTGACCACCTGTCCGCCGGCTGCCAGCAGGCGGGCGCGGTGGTACTCCAGCAGGGCATCTGTATTGCAGGCCACCGAGGTGGTGTCCAGACCTGCGGCCGTGAAGGATCCGGGCTTCAATTCCGGTGCCAGGGCCAGTGCCTCGGCGGGCATCACGGGATGCATGTGCGAGCTGGCCCCGTCCCGCACGGCTTCTTCATCGCCCACCAGCAGGAAGCTCCGGGGCGTGAGGATGGGCTGCGGCAGTCCGGCTTCGGCCGCCCGGATCAGCGCAAGCGTACGCAGGGTCAGGTCCTGGACCACCTGCGGTCCGTAGCTGGGGATCAGCTGCCGCGCCGAGCGGGAGGACGTGTGGTAGCCCAGCGTGGGTTCAGCCTCTGCCAGCACCACGGCCGCACCGTGGCCGGCAGCAAGTTCTGCTGCCAACGAGAGGCCGGCGATCCCGCCGCCAATAACCAGGATGTCGGAGGTGAGGTGTTCTGCCGCTGCGGTCACGGGAGCCTTTCTGCTGCGTCGATCCGTTCCACGGTAATAAGGGTTGCGTCGTCCGCGCTCTCGCCGGTTTCACGCTGCCGGCGGCGCAGCTCCAGCAGCATCTCCTGCGCGGCGACGGCGGAGCGGCAGGCGTGCAGGAAGCCGCCCGCACCGTCCACTATGCCCAGGTCCACTGCCCGCCACGCGCCGTCGGAGGCCAGGACAACGCGCCGGGGTGCGGGCAGCTGCACTGTGCGGGCATGCCGGGCCGCTTCCGGCTCCCGGCGGGCCACCCACAGCCGTCCGGGAGTGTTGCGCAGTTCCCTGTCCCGGATCAACTGCTCCCGTTCGCCTGCGGCATCGTCAAAGTGCAGCACCCGCAGGTCTGCGGGCTCGTGGGTGACGTGGACCAGGGAGGCGTCCTCGAGTTCCACCACCGCATGGCAGTCCGCCAAGGCCACGATCTCCACGCCGTCCTCGGTCAGCTGCGCCAGACAGATGGCTGCGGACGGGAACCTGGCCCGCTCCTCCCCTGCCACCTCCTGCGCCAGGGCATCCATCCGGGCCAGTGCATCGGCCAGTACCTGCTCCCCCGATCCGGCGCCGTGCCCGGCCTCCGGAGCCGCGGCGGCTTCGGTCAGCAGCAGATCCAGCCGGCGCGCATACCAGGAGGGGTCCGAGGGTCCGGGCAGTCCGAGCTGCGGCAGCAGCGGCGTCGCACCGTCCACCACCCAGGCACTCGCTCCGGCATAACCGCAGATATCTTCCTGCACATGGCCGTCGCCCTCAACCGAAATGCGGACCGCGTTCCGCCAGGTCGCCATCTAGTCCGTCTCTTCGCGGTCGCCGGTGAGGATTTCCATCAGGGTTTCCGAGCCCACCAGGTTCAGGCCCGGGGCGTCGTCGGAATTGGCCAGCAGGATGGTGGCAATGCAGATCGCCCAGCCCCGGGCGCGGTCCCAGATGTAAGGATCGGCTGCGTACTGCCGGCCCAGGGCGTTGCGGAACGCGGACCGGCCATCGGCGTCGAACACCAGCCAGGCGGTGGCCAGGTCGGTGGCCGGATCCCCGGCGGTCATGTCCCCGAAATCAATGACCGCCTGCAGCGCCTCGTCTTTGGAGACGAGATTCGCGGCATGCAGGTCACCGTGCAACCACAGCGGCGGGCCTGGCCAGGCCTGGATCTGCTGTGCCTCGTCCCATAGCTCCCGGACCCGGGCCGCATGCGGGACCATACCGGAGTCCAGCCGCTGCAGCACCGACTCATACCGGCTGGACAGCGGGCCGCCGCGGTACGGATTGCGCGGGTAGTCCGCCGGCGCCGGCCGGTGGAACGCGTTGAGGAAGCCGGCGAGCCCGGTGGCCAGGGCAACGTTGCGGTCCCGCGGCTGCAGGGAGACGTCCTGTCCGTCGAACCAGCGGGTGATGCTCCACGGCCACGGGTACAGCTCGCACGCCGTGCCGCAGAAGACGGGGGCCGACGTCGGCACCGGAACGTCCGCCGTCAGTTCCGGCAGCCAGCGCTGTTCGTTGGCGGTCAGTCCGACTGCGGACCGCCGGCGCGGGAGCCGGATGGCGTAGTCGGTGCCGAGCCGGTAGATGTGGTTGTCCCAGCCGCTGCCCTCCTGCCGGAGTTCCAGACCGGAGAGATCCGGACGCTGTTCCTGCACCAGCTGCCGGACCAGGGCGGGGTCGGCTGCAATATCGGCAGCGGGAAGGTTGGCCATGCCGCCAGAGTACCCGGCAGCTGTGTCGACGGTCACGTTGGTGACGCGGCCGCCGCATTCCTCCCGTTAACCCGACGGACCCCGGCAGGCGGAATGCCTGCCGGGGTCCGGAACGGACGGATACCGGGTGTTAGCCCTGTACGCCCAGGCGTTCCAGGATCAGTTCGCGCACACGGCCTGCGTCGGCCTGGCCGCGGGTGGCCTTCATGACTCCGCCCACGATGGCGCCGACGGCCTGGACCTTGCCGCCGCGGATCTTGTCCGCGACGTCGGGCTGGGCCGCGAGGGCGGCGTCGATGGCTTCGAGCAGGGGGCCGTCGTCGGAAACGACGGCGAGGCCGCGCTTTTCGATGACTTCCTCCGGGGTGCCTTCGCCGGCGAGGACGCCGTCGAGCACCTGGCGGGCCAGCTTGTCGTTGATCTTGCCGGCCTGGACCAGGCGGTCCAGTTCAACGATCAGTTCCGGCGTGACGCCTACGTCCACCGGATCCACTTCGGCTTCCTTGGCCCGGCGGGCCACTTCACCCATCCACCACTTGCGGGCCACCTGTGCGGAGGCTCCGGCGGCGATGGTTTCCTCGATGGCCTCCATGACGCCGGCATTGACGACGTCGCGGAACTCGGCGTCGGAGTAGCCCCACTCTTCCTTGAGCCGCTTGCGGCGCTCGGCCGGCGGCTCGGGCAGCTGCGCCCGCAGCTCTTCGATCCATTCCTTGGACGTGACCACGGGAACCAGATCGGGCTCCGGGAAGTAGCGGTAGTCATCGGCGTCGGACTTCGGCCGGCCCGAGGTGGTGGAGCGGGTGTCCTCGTGCCAGTGCCGGGTTTCCTGGACAATCGTGTTGCCGGAGTCCAGGACGGCGGCGTGGCGCTGGATTTCGAAGCGGACAGCGCGTTCGACGGCGCGCAGCGAGTTCACGTTCTTCGTTTCGGAGCGCGTGCCGAACTTTTCCTGGCCGTACGGGCGCAGCGAGACGTTGGCATCGCAGCGCACGTTGCCGCGTTCCATCTTGGCGTCGGAAACGCCCAGGTTCTTCACGATTTCCCGGATGGCGGCCACGTAGGCCTTCGCCAGCTCGGGGGCCCGGGAACCGGCGCCTTCAATCGGCTTGGTGACAATCTCCACCAGCGGCACACCGGCGCGATTGTAGTCCACCAGCGAGAAGTCCGCGCCCTGGATGCGGCCTGCAGCGCCGCCCATGTGGGTCAGCTTGCCGGCGTCCTCTTCCATGTGGGCACGCTCAATCTCGACCCGGAAGACGGTGCCGTCCTCCAGCTCAATGTCCAGGTAGCCGTCGTACGCAATGGGATCTTCGTACTGCGAGGTCTGGAAGTTCTTGGGCGTGTCCGGGTAGAAGTACTGCTTCCGGGCGAAGGTGCAGGATTCGGCGATCTTGCAGTTCAGCGCCAGGCCGATCAGGATCGAGTACTCCACGGCCTTTTTGTTCACGACCGGCAGCACGCCGGGCATGCCCAGGTCCACCGGGGTGACGGCGGTGTTGGGCTCGTCGCCGAAGATGTTCGGGGCATCGGAGAACATTTTGGTTTTGGTGTTCAGCTCCACGTGGACCTCGAACCCCAGCACCGGATCGTACTTCTGAATGGCCTCTTCGAAGGACAGGGTTTCATCCTGGATGTGGACGGACATTTACTTCACTCCTCCGAGTACGGGTGCCTGGGCCAGCAGCGGACCGCCCCACTTCTGCTCCAGCATGCCCTCAAGGGCGGCGCCGGCGCGGTAGAGGCGGATGTCTTCACGGGCGGGGGCCAGGAACTGGATACCGACGGGCAGTCCGTCGGACAGGCCGCCGGGAATCGAGATGCCCGGGACGCCGGCCATGTTGGCCGGGATGGTGGCGACGTCGTTCAGGTACATGGCCAGCGGATCGTCCAGCTTTTCGCCGAGCCGGAAGGCCGTGTTGGGCGAGGTGGGGGAAATCAGCACGTCGGCCTGCGCGAACGCGGCGTCGAAGTCGCGCTGGATCAGGGTGCGCACCTTCTGGGCCGAACCGTAGTAGGCGTCGTAGTAGCCTGCGGACAGGGCGTAGGTGCCCAGGATGATGCGGCGCTTGACTTCGTCGCCGAAGCCGGCGGCGCGGGTGGCACCCATAACGCGTTCAATGGTCAGCGGCGGCTCGGCGGGCAGCTCACGCATGCCGTACCGGACGCCGTCGTACTTGGCCAGGTTCGAGGAAGCCTCGGACGGCATGATCAGGTAGTAGGCGCCCAGCGCGTACTTGAAGTTGGGGCAGGAAACCTCGACGATTTCCGCTCCCGCGTCCCGAAGCATGTCCAGCGATTCGTTGAAGCGGGCCTGGATGCCTGCCTCGTAGCCTTCACCCTGCAGTTCCTTGATGACGCCGATGCGCATTCCGGCGACGTTGCCGTTGCGGGCGGCGTCGGCCAGGGAACCCACGGGGTCCGTCAGGGATGTGGAGTCGCGGGGGTCGTGGCCGCCGATGACTTCCTGCAGCAGGGCGGCGTCCAGCACGGTGCGGGATACCGGGCCGATCTGGTCCAGCGAGGAGGCCATGGCGATCGCCCCGTAGCGGGAGACGCCGCCGTAGGTGGGCTTGACGCCCACGGAGCCGGTGACGGCGGCCGGCTGGCGGATGGATCCGCCGGTGTCGGTGCCCAGTGCCAGCGGTGCTTCGAAGGCGGCGACAGCGGCCGCGGATCCGCCGCCGGATCCGCCGGGGATCCGGTCCAGGTCCCACGGGTTGCGGGTGGGGCCGTAGGCGGAGTGCTCCGTGGAGGAGCCCATCGCGAACTCGTCCAGGTTGGTCTTGCCGAGCATCGGCATCCGTGCGGCCCGGATCTTCGAGATGACCGTGGCGTCGTACGGGCTCATCCAGCCCTCGAGCATCTTGGAACCGGCCGTGGTGGGCTGGCCCTTGGTGACAATCAGGTCCTTGATGGCAATGGGAACGCCGGCCAGTTCGTGCAGCTGCTCGCCGGCGGCGCGGGCCTTGTCGACGTCGGCGGCTACCTGCAGTGCCTCGTCCGTGTTGACGTGCAGGAAGGCGTTGACGGCGCCGTCCACCTCGCTGATGCGGTCCAGGTGCGCCTGGGTGACCTCGACGGCGGTGACCTCGCGGGCGGCCAGCTTGGCGGCCAGTTGCGCGGCGGAAGATGTAATCAGTTCACTCATGGAAGTTTTTACTCCTCATCCAGGATGGCAGGGACCTTGAAGCGGCCGGCGGCATTGTCGGGAGCGCCGGACAGGGCTTCGTCATTGGTCAGCGTCTGCCCCACAACGTCCTCGCGGAAGACGTTGGTCAGCGGGATGGGGTGGGAGGTTGCCGGGATGTCTTCGCCGGCAACTTCGCTTACGGATTTGATCGAATCCACGATGACATCGAGTTCGCCGGCCATCTTGTCCAGCTCGTCGTTGGTCATCTCAATGTGGGCCAGCCGCGCCAGATGCGCCACAGCCTCACGATTGATCTCAGACATGAGTCTCCCATGCGTCTTCTAAAGGAACGTTTCGGTATGAAACCGGTATCCGTTCCAGTCTACGGCGTTCGGCGGCCGCCCATGGAGGCCGCCGCCACACACTCCCGTGCAGCAGATGCTGGGTCGGGCTCATCTCCCGTACAGCAGATGCTGAGTCGGGCTCATCTCCCGTACAGCAGATGCTGCCTGGCGGAGCCGTAGCCCGCATCAGCTGTACACAAGGCACCGCATCCGGCGCGGCCCGTCGCCGGGCAGGGATACGCGAAAGCCGCCCCGCCGCCGTCGGGCGCTGGAGCGGCTGGCCCCGCGGGCAAGGACGGTTAGACAGCCTTGCGGAAGACCCAGAGAATGTAGTCTTCGCCGGGAACGGTCCAGTCCCGCTCCGGCACCCGGACAAAGCCCAGGGACAGGTAGAGGGCGTGGGCGTTCAGCATGGTGGTCATGCTGGTCAGGCTCACTGCCTCGATGCCGTCCTTGTTCCGGGCGTAGTCGATGATGGCGTTAACCAGGGCGCGGCCCACTCCTCCGCGCTGCACGGCGGGGTCGACGGCGAGCATCCGGAATTCCAGCTCGCCCTCAATGGCGATGTCGGTGTAGGGCTGGCCGGCGTAGGTGATGGCCGCGGAGGCTGCCACCTTTCCGTCCCGTTCCGCCACCCACAGTTCGGTGTGCTTGGCGCGGTCCTCGACGTTTTCGAGTTCCTTGACGTAGGGGTTGTCGGCCTCGATGTGATTGCCGTGCAGGTAAGCCTCACGGGTGATCCGGCGGATATCTTCAAAATCAACCTCGGTGGCAAGCCGGATGGTGATGCTCATGCGCGTTACGAATCCTTACGTCTCTAGTTGAAGTGCACGTAGATTCTACCCTCACCCCGCTCCGTTTCCGGACCGGGGTGAGGGTACGCACATCACTGGAAAACGCCTGTATCCGTTAGCGCGGGTTTACCGGTTGTTCGCCGGTTGATTACCGGTTGCTCACCGGTTGCTCACCGGCGGCGGGCGGCGGCGCAACTGACGCAGAAACGCGTTTCCGGACGGATCTCCAGCCGGGCCGCCGGTATGGGATTTCCGCAGCGTTCGCAGATGCCGTAGGCGCCGGCATCCAGCCGAACCCTGGCATCGAGCAGTTCGATCAGCGACGTTTCCGCTGCCGCCAGCAGGGCCACTTCGTTGGCGCGTTCCACCGACACCGTGGTGCCCTCGGGATCATGTTCGTCGTCAGCAGGGATGTCCTTTGCCGCCAACGTCACTTCCCGGATGACGGCGTTCAAGGTGTCGATCTGTTCCCGCGTCCGGCCGATGCGTTCATCGATCAGGGTCGCGAAATAGGCGGTGTCCAGCTCCGGCGGTGTTTGCACCCGAGGCAGTGCCGGGGCGGACACGGGCTCCGTCCGCACGGTTTCCCGCGGAGCGGTGGTTGTTTTGCGGGGCACGGGGTACCTCCTGTGAGTCGATGCTGCACGGGATGCGTCGCATAGATTATCCGCGCTTCGGCTGGGAAACCCGGCCTGGGGAGAGTGGTCTTTCCTCAGGGCTTAATCCCGGTAGGCTTCCGGCTATCCGGAGGAGGAACAAGGGGATCCATGGTTGACGCACACTACAACGAGCCGCGCCTCGTTGCGCTTTACGACGAGGACAATGCCGGCCGGTGGGACACCGACTTTTATGCGGGGCTGCTGGGCACGGAACCGCTGCGGATCGCCGATGTTGGCTGCGGAACCGGCAGCTTCGCCGTCGAGCTGACGCAGGCGGGGCACACGGTGACGGGCATAGATCCCGCCCACGGCATGCTGGACGCCGCACGGTCCCGGCCGGGATCCGACCTGGTGACCTGGCTCCCCGGGACGGCTGAGGACCTGCCGGCAGGACCCTTTGACGCAGCCGTGATGACCGGCCACGCCTTCCAGTGCCTGCTCACCGAGGCGGAGATGCTTGCAACGCTCGTTGCCATCAGGTCCCGCCTGGTCCCCGGCGGCATCTTCTATTTTGAGTCCAGGAACCCGGCAGCCAAGGCGTGGCTGGAGTGGGACTCCGGCCGCTCCGGACCGGAGCGCCAGGAGTCTTCCGCCGGGACCCTCGAGGTGGAGTGGGAGTTGATCTCGGTGCAGGAAGAGAGCGACGGCGCGGTGGTCATCTTCGAGGACCGCACCACGTTCCTATCCGACGGTGAACCGTTCGCCAGCCGAAGCACCCTCAAATTCCCGCCCGCGGATCTCCTGGGACGGCTGCTGCAGGAAGCCGGCTTCAGCTCCACGGACTGGTACGGGGACTGGGACGGCGGCCCCTTTGTGGAAGCGACGAGCCGGGAGATCATCATCGCCGCCCGGTGCCAGACGGCTGCCGAAGCCACTAGGCGCGTCCGGGGAACCGGATAGGCCATCATGGTGCCATGACCGCGACTCCCTCCGGCCCCCGCTGGCCCGTCATCACACCCCGCCTCACCATCCGTCCCGCCGAAGCCGAAGACCTGCCGCGCATGTTTGACTACCGGCGGAAGCCCGAGGTGGCGCAATGGATGACAGCCCAGCCCACGGACGTGGACGCCTTCGTGGAGCGACTCCGGCAGCCGGAACATTTGACAGCCACCTTCGCCGTGGAACAAGCCGGAACCCTGATCGGTGACCTATATCTTGCCCGCCAGGACGCATGGGCGCAGCAGGAAGTAGAGGAGTTGGCGCGCGGTACACAGGCGGAGATCGGCTACGTCATTGCACCGGAGTTCGCCGGGCGGGGGTATGGGAGCGAAGCCGTGGCCGCACTACTGCGCGTCTGCTTTGAGGACCTGGGCCTGCGCCGGGTGGTGGCGGAGTGTTTCGCCGACAACACCGCTTCCTGGCGGGTCATGGAAAAAGCGGGAATGCGGCGTGAGGGGTGGTCCCGCCAGGGGTCCCTCCACCGTTCGGGGCGCTGGCTGGATGACCTCCGCTACGCACTCCTGGCCGATGAATGGCGCGCATCCCGGTCCGGCGGAAGTGCCGTGGCGGAACCGCCCCGCCACACTTAGCCGCCCCGCCACACTTAGCCCAGCAGCGCAGCTCCGGCCGTTGTGAAGGCAGCCTCGCGTTCGGCATCGTTGCCCGGCTTCGCGGGCCGCTGCACCGGCACACCGGCCTCCTCCGCGACCAGCGCCCCGGCGGCATAGTCGTACTCATTCAATCCGCGCTCGGTGTAGGCATCCAGCGTCCCGTCGGCAACCATGCACAGGTCCAGCGCCGCGGAACCGAGACGGCGCACGTCCGCGAACTGCCCGGCGAGGCCCGGCAACGCGGCATACTGCTCGTCGCGCACAGAGGCGTTGTAGGAAAACCCGGTACCCAACAGCTTCCCAACCCGCTCCGGATCCGGTCCGGTGAGTTTCCGGACGGTGCCGTGCTCAGCGAGCCAGGCACCGTGCCCACGGGCGGCATAATAGACGCGCACGAGCGCAGGGGCGTGGACGACGCCGGCCAGCCACTCGCCGTCGTCGTTCACCGCAGCCACGGAGGTGGCGTAGTAGACGATGTTCCGGATGAAGTTGGTGGTGCCGTCCAGCGGATCGATGGACCACCGGATGCCGGAGGAATGGACCGGGACCGCTGCTTCCAGCTCCTCCCCCGTCACCACATCCTGCGGGCGCAGCCGGGCCAAAACCTCGCGGACGGCCACCTCGGCGGCGGTATCGAAGTCCGTGACCCAGTCGCCGTCGGCGCTTTTGTTCACCGGGTTCAGCCCCGCAGCCGAACGCCGGGCCAGCACCGCAGCTCCGGCAGCGGCGGCCTCACGGGCCACCTCCAGCAGTTCCAGCGGATCAGCGTCGTCCGGCAGCGGGCTCATTCGGAACCTTCCTCCAGTGCTTCGGCAGCGTTCCCGTCACCGGGCTCTTCGCCGTCCAGCGGTACGGAACCTTCGGCCAGCAGCGTCCGGAAACCGTCTTCGTCAAGCACCCGGACACCCAGGGCTTCGGCCTTCTCCAGCTTGGTGCCCGCGTTTTCCCCGGCCACCAGGTAGTCCGTCTTCTTGGACACCGACCCGGAGGCCTTTCCGCCGCGGGTAAGGATGGCTTCCTTGGCCTCGTCGCGGCTGAAGTTCGGCAGGGTGCCGGTGACGACGACGGTCAGGCCCTCCAGCGTGCGGGGCATCGATTCGTCGCGCTCGTCGGCCATCCGCACCCCGGCTGCGGCCCAGGCGTCCACGATCTCGCGGTGCCAGTCCTCGGCGAACCACTCCGTTAGCGCGGCGGCGATGGTGGGGCCGACGCCGTCGACGTGTGCCAGCTGCTCTTCGGTGGCAGCGCGGATCGCCTCCATGGACCCGAAGGCCCCGGCGAGCGCACGCGCCGCCGTCGGGCCCACATGCCGGATGGACAGCGCCACCAGAACCCGCCACAGCGGCTGGGTCTTGGCCTTTTCCAGCTCCTCGAACAGCTTGCGGGTAGTGGCAGAAGGAACCGACGGTTTCTTGGCGGTGCCCTTGGTGTAGAAGTACGGGACCAGTTCGGTGCCGTCCACCACGCCCTTGACCCGCTTTGGCCGTTCGATCCGCACGTCCGCCAGGTCCTCGACTTTCAAGTCGAACAGGCCGGCCTCACTGGTCAGCGGCGGGTTTTCCGGCTCGGCGGGCGAGGTGAGCGCAATCGCCGCCTCCCAACCGAGCGCCTCAATGTCGAAGGCACCGCGGCCGGCCAGGTGGAACACCCGTTCGCGCAGCTGCGAGGGGCAGGACTTGGCGTTGGGGCAGCGGATGTCCACGTCCCCTTCCTTGGCCGGCTTCAGCTCGGTTCCGCAGGAAGGGCAGTGCGTGGGCATCACGAAGTCGCGAACCGGCGGATCCTGCGCGTCGCGGAGGGCGACGACGGGGCCAACGATTTCGGGGATCACGTCGCCGGCCTTGCGCAGCACCACAATGTCGCCGATCTTCACGCCCTTGGCCTTCACCACATCCTGGTTGTGCAGGGTGGCCATCTCCACGGTGGAGCCGGAGACGAGCACCGGCGTCATGATCCCGTACGGGGTGACGCGTCCGGTGCGGCCCACGTTGACGCGGATGTCCAGCAGCTTGGTGTTCACTTCCTCCGGCGGGTACTTGTAGGCCACGGACCAGCGCGGCACCCGGGAGGTGTTGCCCAGCGCGCGCTGCAGTCCGAAGTCGTCCACCTTGACCACAATGCCGTCAATTTCGTGTGAGAGGTCATGCCGGTGCTCGCCGTTGTCGGCAATGTACTTGAGCACTTCCTCGTAGGTGTCCAGCACCTTGTAATAGGGCGACGTCGGCAGGCCCCACTGCTTCAGCAGTTCGTAGGTTTCGGACTGGCTGGCCACGTTGAGGCCTTCGCGGGCACCGATACCGTGCACGTACATGCTCAGCGGGCGACGCGCGGTGACTTCGGGATCCTTCTGCCTCAGCGAGCCCGCGGCGGCGTTGCGCGGGTTGGCGAAGGGCGCCTTGCCCGCCTCCACCATGGTCTCGTTCAGGTGCGCGAATTCCTTCGAGGGGATAAAGACCTCGCCGCGGATTTCCATTTCCGCCGGCAGGTTTTCGCCCTTCAGCGTGCGCGGGATGGAGGCGATGGTGAGGACGTTGTGGGTGATGTCCTCGCCCGTGGTGCCGTCCCCGCGGGTGGCGGCCCGGACCAGTTCGCCGTTGCGGTAGAGCAGGTTCACAGCCAGGCCGTCGATCTTCAGCTCGGTGAGCCATTTGATCTTCGCGCCGGGGGCGATGTTGGCCACGGAGGACTCGGTTTTGCGGACCCAGGCGTCCAGCTCGTCCAGGGAGAAAACATCCTCGAGGCTGTACATCCGCTGCAGGTGTTCCACCGGGGCGAAGGCCGCGGATACCTCGCCGCCCACTTCCTGGGTGGGTGAATCGTTGGTGACCAGCTCCGGGTGCAGCGCCTCGATTTCCTCCAGGCGGCGGTAGAGCGTGTCGAACTCAGCGTCTGAAACCAGGGGCGCGTCTTCGTTGTAATACGCGAACCGGTAGCGGCGCACCTGCTCTGCGAGCGCCTGGTATTCCTCGCGCAGGTCCCCGGCGGGCGGGGTGTCGGTGCTGACCGACTCTACAGCGGCTTGGGTGTCCGTGGTTTCCGGGGATGTCTTGGCTGTGCTCACCTAACCAATCTTGCCGTATACCGCCCGGTTGCGGGAGTTGTGCGCCGCAGTGGCCCGACGACGGCGTCCGTCCTCGCTAGCCGCTATGGGGCTTTCCCGGGGGTACCGTTTTCCCGCCACGAGACGTTGGACTTGATGTTTATGACCTTTTCGCCGGGGAGCCATCCAAACACACTGGATCTCTCAACCGGCTCATCATAGAAAGTGGTAAACCCGTAAGCGCTCACCAGCCGGCGCCGCTCCTCCGGCGGCAGCGACTCACCGGAGATGGCAGCAAAATTCCCGTCAGGGTCCTCAGCGAGAAGCTCAATCTCCCGCCCGAGACCCAAGTCCCCCATCGCCCGAACGGAATGAATATCCGTGACCTCGTCAGCGGGAACCTCAAGCGAGTGTCGAACACCGGGTGTTGGGAAACTTCCCCTGTCGTAGATCGTCAGCCAACCCGCACCAGGGGCATCACCGCCATACTTTATGAGGAAGAGCATTCCGTCATCCGGATCCGGTGAATCTAGTTCAACTTCCTGCCCTTGCCACGTACCGTACGACCCGGACAGCTTCTCTCCGCTGGAGCTCCACATAGGACCGAGGCTACTTTATTGTTCGATGGACCGGCCCACGGGTCCCACCGTGTCGGCCGTCATCCGCCGTTTCCACGGTCCAGGAGCTTTACCCGCCGCGTCCGTCCTTTGCCGAGCGGGATATTCCGCTCCGTCCAAGGAACCAGTATCTGGGTTGGCCGGATTCATCAAATTGCGGCGAGGGAGACCATTCCGGACCTGTCGGAGCCCACTTGTAGGGTGAGCTCCATCTGCACCAGTTGCAGGGGCACCAACGCGGAGGTGAAACATGGGTAAATCATCAAAGCCGTCAAAAGAATGCGCTTGCTAAGGCCGGATGCCAACATTCGGGCCCACTCAGCGACCGGACCTTATCAATGTGTGGGACAGTAATTGCCGACCGAGTGACCGGGGAGATTTAAGGAGTCATGAGCACATTTACTCGTGTCCCTTGATTTTTCGTTTTCTCGCTTTGGCCATGGTTATCGGAGTTCTTAGGTCCTGGAACGGTTTGCAGGACCGGGAAGGGTATTTTGCCTTGCTCCGTTCATCGACGAACAGAAGAAAACCGGCCCTATGCCCAATCTCAAGCGACGACTAAAGAACCCCCGGGAACCCACGAATGCCATCATTGGCCTCATACGGCTGATTCTTGAATGGTGTAACCTATCGAATTGCTCTCCTACGAACATGGGATTCGTCGTAAGTCATCGTCTTTGGGCCACACCACTTCAGATTTAACATCGTGGACCAGCTCGACGGGAAGCCATCCCAGGACACTTGTACGCTCCACCGGATCACCCGGACGGACCTCGAATCCATATTGCGATAGCAACCTCTTCTTATCCGAGACCAGGTTTGCCGCACTCGCCTCAACAGCAAGATTTCCCTTACCATCTTCGGCGAGGACAAATACCCAGCACCGGGAACCGAAAATTCCCTCCGCGGAGACGGCATGGATATCCTTGACCTCATCGGCCGGAACGAACCGTATATGCGCAACGGGCGGCCTCCCGAAGGAGTGGGCCCCGGCCTGAGTCACCCATTCAGGACCCGGGGAGTCCCCGCCCGCACGCTCAAGAATCAACGTTCCATCCGCAAGAGGCGCTGTCTGGCGCAGTTCAAATATTTTCCCTTTCCAAGTGCCGTAAGATCCGGTCAGTTCTCTCCCATCGGAAAGCCACATGTTTAGAGACTAATCCAACGGTTACCCGCAAGAGAGTAGATTGCCGCCAGCACCTCATTGCCATTCCGGTCTATCCGCGACATCTCCGCACGGTCCTGGAAGGTCCTTATGAGTCATTGTCCTTCCGCCACGAAACCGAGGATTTGATATTGCTAACAAGGGCTGCCGGAAGCCACCCAAACGCCGATGACCGGGTAACCGGCTCATCAAAATAGGTGTGGAAGCCGCATTCCATAATGAGCCACTCTTTTAATCCAAGGTCGTTGGCAGAAGCTGCGAGCCTTCCGTCCCTGGCCTCGGCAAGGATTGTCACAGTGCCCCGCGAGCCCAATTCGCCGGTAGTTGTTACGGCATGAATATTCGAAACCTCGTCGACCGGGACCTCGAGCGCGTGCCTTATGCCCGAGATTGGGAACCGGTTCCCAAGGTCGATGGTCATCCACTCCGGCCCTGGCGCTTGTCCGCCGTACTTGACTAGCAGCAACATCCCGTCGACAGGGGCAGTCGAATGTAATTCAGCTTCCTGGCCGTTCCAAGTGCCATACTTGCCGGTAATTTTCAGGCCGCTAGAACTCCACATAATTACAAGTTAATTCATCGAGGACCGACCCGGGGTTTCCACGTCGGTGTGTCCGGGCGCCGTCTGGCCAGGCGCCGAAGTGCCGTCGTCGGGCAGGGTGTTGGGGTTGTCGCCCTTGGGGTCGGCACCGGCAGGTGGGCCCAAGGGACCTTGCCCTCCGTGGACGCGGTCTTTAGCGAGTCGCGTGAATAAAAGCGGTCCCGGACCAGGCCGAAGCATCCCATATCAGCGTCTGTGTCGGCCTCCAACAGTGCCGAACACATCCATGAGGAAGACCGAATCGATCCCTGTCCTAGCCGCTAGCCCACCGCCGGCTTGAGCCGGTTCTGGAACATCTCCACGTCCGTCACCGCAGACTCCGGCTGGACGGTCCAGTACACGCCGGCGTCGGCCTTGTTCAGGCCCAGCGACTCCGCAACATCGGCGTTGTGCCCGGTGTAGAAGAGACGGAAAACCCGGCCCCCGCCGTCGTGCGCCACATCCGTGATCCGGAACGGCTGCCCCTGCCACCGGCACACCGCGTTGACCTCGAACAAGTCATCCAGTTCCGAGAGCGGCACCTCGCGGCTCCAGCACCCGCGCATCGTCCGGCGGAACCCGGCGATCTCGGCCGGCGGTTCCGACGCCGCAGCCAGCACCGCCTTGTCGCCCACTACGTCCGCCGGGAACTGGAAACCGTCCCAGACAGCCACCCAGCCGATCACGGTCTGCGGAGAGGTGTGCCGGGGCGTGGGGATGTCCGAGCCTTCCAAGACGCCCCACCCCGAGGCGACATCTATATACATAGCCAGCAACTGCTCCTGCTGCCCCTCCCGGATCCGCCACAACTGGGCACGCGGCGGAATCCGGCACTCGTCCAGGAACCACACAGGGGCCACTCCCCCGCCCCAGCGGGCAAACCCGGTACCGGTGAACGGCGGCCGGTCCACGAACCCCGGCGCCATCGCCGAATGCACATAGACCGACGGCGGCGCCTCGAAACGCAGCACGTCCAGGTAGTCCGCCGCCGGGTCCCACGGAGAGCCGGGGAAACCCAGCCCGTGCGCTTCATACAGTTCCCGGGGCGACTTCACCTGCGCGACGTCGGCGGCATTCAGGACAAACCCGGCGATCGAGTCGCGGTTGGCCTCCACCATCGTGCGCACATGCGCCGGGCTGAGCGGTTTCTGAAAAATCACGAGACTCTGCTTCCTGCTGCCCTCGGGCAGCGATAAGTGCCGACGAAACCTACTTCTTCAAGTCCTTTTCAACCATCTGGACATCTTCCAGATCCTCCCAGCGGAAAGTCCCGTGATACTCGATCCGGTCAGCCTTGACAATCTCTGGGATATCTCCCCGGTCAATCCTGGCCTGCTGAGCCGGATGCGGCGCCACCCGGGCGTGAACGACACCGTCGGCATACTGGACGATGCCAAGCTCGTTGCCCTTCCACTTGGCCGTCACCGTGACTTTGACCAAGCGGTCAAGCTCGTCTTCGGGCACATCCAGGAACCAGTACCTGGGGTGGCCGGATTCATCCGTGTGCCGTGAGGGAGACCACTCTGCGCTCGGCGGCTGCAGATCATACGACGTGAGCGATGCAACCTCACGAGTGAGCTGGGCGGAGAACCATTCTCCCCGCCATACCCCGTAATACTGCGGGACACGCATCCCATTAGGCAGTCTCTCCGTCGGACGATGCTGTGCCACTCTTTGCACCCTTTCGCGCCTTTATTGCTATGGATTCCAACAGCATTCTTAAATTAGCCACCGGAACCCGCGACTCTTCGCCACATCCCTCTCGCTCCATTTGCGCCCGGCATGTCCTTATCGAAAATGGCAACCAGGACGCGTTCCCCGGTTTCATTGATTTCCCATATTACGTCGCCATGGTTATATGGCACCCCTGTTCCCTGTCGGACTGCGTACTCCGGAATGATCTTGGAGTGATCGACCGTGCTCCCGGTCCATCCATGGCCGGTATTGGGCCACGGATCCTGCTTTTCGTGAGGCTCGGGGTAAGGTCGTCCAGTGGGGTCGGCAGCCTCGAGGCCATGACGCCGCAACTCATCCTGGCCTCTGCCGTCCGGAATCTGAATGTCATCCAATCCCTTGCCTGCTCGGAACTGGACGGCGTACACCGGTTTGTCATTGTTGGGAAGATACTTTGTGTTCTTGTAGTCAAGCCGCAAAGCGTTGTAGACGTCTTCCGGTGTGCGCAGGTCCGCAGCGTCTGACGCCCTCGTTATGAAGCCGCCCGCAGAGTTCCCATAAAGGTCCGAACCGTCCAGCAGCGCTTCAAAAGACTTGCCGTCAATCACTTTCTGCATCACGGTATCCGCATCCAGTGAGGGAATCGAATGCCGCAATTCCATCAGTGCCTGCAACTCGTCTTCGGAAAGGGACTCCACTTCCTGCTCGACGACGTTGCGCAACCAGGCTTCGTCCTTGCCAATGGACTCCAATGCTGGACTAAGTTCCCGGATTATGTCGTTGCGGGGAGTCTCTATTGGGTAATCGACCGAAATCCTCGTTCCGTCCGGGAACTCTACCTCGGTCGGCTGGCCTGCGGCATCGGCGGTAACCGTGGGCAGGTCATCCGGCTTCCCCGGCCCCTTGGTCCCGCCGTCCAGTCCCCCATCACCGGCATGGGGACCGTTGTCTCCGGGTGCGGGTGCCTTCGGACCGGCGGCGTCGTCGGGCAGCTTGCTGCCGGCGTTCCCCGTGTCGGGGTCGGCTTTGGAAGGAACGGTCCCCTCTGGCACGTGCGGACCGCGGGCGGGCCCGCCCGGAGTGTCCACGCCGGGGGCTTTTGGTTGCGTTTCGGGTGCCCTTGTCACCGTATCGGGGGCGGCTGCCCGGGTGTCCGGCGCAGCGTGCTTTGCGTCGTGGCCGGAGCCTAGGCGCCCGAGATCGGTTTTCGGAGATTCCGAAATTGTTTGGACGGCAGTGGTCTTGATTTCACCGATTTTGACGCTGATTTCCTTTACGGCCCGCACACCTTTGGCAATACCGGTGGTCTCCGCAATGTGTGCCATTCGGCCCCCGGCGGCAGCCGCTTCGCCCGCCTTGGCCAGCTTCCCCGCGTCACCGGCTGCATCGGCCGCTTTACCGGCTACCGAGACTCCTTTTACGCCTGCGGCGGCACCGCCCGTTCCGATCGTCGTCACCACGTCGAAGGCGGTCGCCCCCAGCGCACTGGCAGGATCCGTCTTCCACTCGTCCAGGTGAATGGTGTCCTTGGCAATTTCCAGCAGGTTCCCGGCCGCGTCTTTCACCTTCTGTTCCTGCCCCGTCGCCATCATGAATGGCATGCCCGCACCGGTCACGATGAACAGGTCGTGCGCCAGTGTGCCCACTCCCTTCCAGCTCTGGACAAATGCGTCCTTACCGCCCAAACCGGCAAGAGCCGCCAGGCCGAGAACGGCGTCCAGCCCGGTTCCGAAAAAGGCTTTGGTGTAGGCCCAGTAGGCGTCTCCGGCGTCCCGGTACCAGGGTTTGTCAAACTCCTGGGGGTGAGCCCACGGCACTTGGCCCTCGGCTGCTGCCGCGTTCAATACATCGCGGGGAATGCCATGCTCAAACTGCCCTTCTGCGGGACCGTTCTCCGAGTACTCGACATATTCGTTGCCGTTGTACAAGTCGCTGATGGACTGGGCGAAGGCGCGCTCGTGGCCGCTGAGCTCAGCGCTGATGGTATTGAGCTCATTGGTGATCCAATCCTGCTCGGCGATGAGGTCCTTGTCCTTGGTCCATTCGTCATCAGCGGCAGCCTTCTGGTTGAGGGCTGCCGCCCGGGCTTTCACATCAGCAAGGCGGGTTCTGAGGTCCACCACCGCGTCGGCGAACACGTTCGCTGCCGCATCAAGCGTCCCGAAATCATCCGCAAAGTCCCGCGAAGCACGCTGAATCGGCCGGTAGGCAGAAAAAACCACCTCCGCGCCGTCAATCACGTACACGTCCTGGGCTTGGAGCTTGCCCCATGACTGGGCTGCGTTTTCCGTAATGGACTGGATGGCGGCGGCGCTTGTAAGCAGGGACTTAGCTGCCGCCCGGATCCCTTCCGGCTCAGGCATGATCGCCTCCAGCGCGGACACGTCAAACACGGGCATGGCGTTTCACTTTCGGTTCAGGGCAACGAATCGTTGACTCGGTGGTGGCAGGCACTGCCGCCGGCAGCGCGGCGGGAGGGGAGGCTATGCCTGAGCGATGGAAGCACCGCGGGAGGGCCTGTGCAGGGGAACAGGCGCGTAGGAACCGCCGGAGGTGCTCTGGGCCAGCTGGACTGCGGCGGTCTGGGCGTCGGTAGCCATCTGGCCGTCCGCCGCCCCTACGATCTTCAGGACATTGTTTACGGCTTCGGTTGCGGCAAGGGTCCGCCCGGAAATGGTGTTCATTCCCGGTGTAATGACCCTTTCGTTGAACCCGTTCAACGCGTCCGCCACTGCCCCGCTGTTTTTGGCGGCGGCCAGGAGGTCGTTGAGCCCGCCCTGAAAGGAAACCGCGTGCCCCTCATACTGGGCGACGTGGTTCACCACTTCCTGCAGGACGGCGCTCACCTCCACGGGCTGGATGGAGTACGTCACCGCGCGTCCTAGCCGATATTGGCGACGGCGGACTTCGCCCGCGCACCGGCACCGGCAGCCGTCTCATCATTCTGCGACAGCGTCTGCTTCACCAGGGCAATAATGTTCCGCGTCTCATTAGCCGCATTCCGGAAACGGTTCTCCACCGCCTGGTACTCCTCCGACACACCATCAGCCTGGAAATCCGACATCGCCGCGTTCACGGCCTTCTCACGCTCACCGATCAACGACTCCAACCGGGCAACAATCGACTGGATATCCCCCTGCACGGCAGAAGACGTATCAGTGTCATAGCTCAAACGATCCTGGGACATAACAAATCCTTTCAACACCGGCACCAGCCGGAAACAACAACGGAAAAAGAAAAGGAAGAAAAGAAGAAGCTCAACCCGCGCTAGCGCGAGGAACCGAACCGTGCGGCGTCGAACGCCGCCGAACCCTGCTGCTGGGCCGCGTTATCCGCAGCCTCCTGGTCACCGGTCTGGAAGGACCGGTCCATCTCCGACTGGCCCGTCAGAATCGCCGACAGGGAACTGTTCAACTCATTGGCCACCTCATCAGTGCGGGCCTTGAACTCATCAAACTTCACCCGGCCGGCACCGTTGAACTTGCCCTCCAACGGAGCAGCAGCCTCCATCAGATTCCGCACCAGCTGCCCCAAATCCTCATTCGAAGACCCGGTCTGCTGCGTCAGCGTACCCAGCGTAGAAGAACCCATATCGAATTTCATGAAAAAACTCCCTATTGGCACCCCACGGCGCCCTCGTCCAAAACTGTTCCCCCGTCAGCCGGACGAATTCACCCCAACAGGTAAATCCCTTTCCGTTGCCGGTAACCCCTATCAAACCCACCAAAACAAAACCGGTCAAGGAAAACACATGGGCAGAACTACCCATCCCCCACCCATCC
>NZ_JASKLW010000014.1:0-85790 GCF_030125565.1 Arthrobacter sp. zg-Y1143
CCCGCCCCCGCCCCACGGATGTGGACGGCGCAGCAACGGGAACAGGAATCCCGGGTCTGTGGAGGAAAAGGCCCTGGGCTAGGGACGGAGCTTCAACACTGCCCGGTGGTAATCCTCAATGATCCGCACCACGGTGGCACTGCGGCGATTGAATACCAGCGGGGACCAGCTCACATCCCAGCCGGACACATCGCGCGTCCACTGGAAAGTGGCCACCGGGCCGTGCTGGGGCATGGAGCGCAAAGCGCCCAAGGCTTCCCTTTGCCCGCGCAATCCCCTGCCAGGCATGATCCGGCCAAATAATCTGCCCGCCTTGGCTACCCCCTGCACCGCGCGGATATCGCCCGGGGACATGGTCGCGACCAGGCGCTCCTGCGATTTCACCCGAATTCCGATGATCTTGGCACCGCCCGGGCCGCCCATGGTCCGGCCGATGCCGACGGCGGCGAAGTTATCCCAGGGGATGAAGCCTCCCGACGCCACCATGATGCCCTGCTCGGTGAGCGTCAGCAGTTCCGGCTCCCGCAGTTTCTTCCAAACGAAGAAAAAAGCGCCCCCGCCGAAGAAGGCCACACCGATCAAGCCTGCCACCACCTCTGCCAAGCTGCCGCCAACGCGGCCGCTGCCGTGATGGTGATGGCCGGTGAAGCCATGCACTACCAACGCCGCGCATCCCGCGGCGAACAACAGCGCCATGAGGCCCAGTCCGAGAACCCGGATCTTCGAAACCGAAAAGGTCAAGGGCTCCAAACCGGGACACAAAGTGGGTCTCAAGCCGGGGCCCAATCCCCTGTCCGCTTCCGCTTCCAGCCCATGGTCTTCCCGTCCGCTGTTTACGATGTCTTTCATCCCGCCGTCCCCCTAAGTGCCGGGGCTCATCATACGACGGCGCCGGGCGGTATCAGCCCACTGCCTGCAGGTGCTCTACAAGCGGCCGCCCCGTGCCGTCGTCGAGCACTGCCACCGCATCGATCCGGCGGTGCGCAAAATACCGTCCGTGTTCGCGCACCCAAGCCGCGGACAGACCATGCAACCGGGCGAGTTTCGCCGGGGTAATGGCTTCAAACGGGTGCCCGTAGGCAAGGGATGACCGGGTCTTGACCTCCACCACCACCAGGGTGGCGCCGTCCACGGCCACCAGGTCGATCTCTCCTTCGGGGCAGCGCCAGTTCCGGTCGACGATGGTCATTCCTGCGGCGGCCAGGTATTGGGCCGCCAGCTCCTCGCCGCGGCTGCCCAGGATGTCTTTGGCTTTCATGTCGCCATCCTTGCGCCGGCGGGCACAGCCCTGCCGCGGTTCATTCGCCGTGTGCAGTCCCGGGCGGACGCGGCCGCTGAAGGCGGCGTTGGGGAGGAGAGGACTAGGCCTGCTCCCGCCAGGCATCACCAGGCTGGGAACGGTGCCACGACTGCCGCTGTCCGCCGGTCTCGCGTACGACGTCGGTGAGCCAGATCGTCCGGTCCGGGTCCCAACCGGCAATCACCGATGCCGTGTCGCTGTCCACGGTCAGTGCCCGGCCGGCACAGGCCAGATATCCCAGGACCGTGAGGTGGACGGCATCCCATTGCGTGCCCACGCGTTCCCAGTCCGGGATCACCCACCGGCCGTCCCTGCCGGTGACCTGGAACCAGTCGCGCCGGCGGGAGGCCGTGACCTCCAGCGGGAACGCACGGCACAGCTGCGCCCAGTCGTCCGCGGTACGGATTTCGTAGGTCCGGCCGTCCCCTCGAACCGGAATCGCGGTGGCCTCCCGCCACCCCGGGGCGTCCTCCACCAAGTCCAATCCGACGGGGAGCGCTCTGATCGTGCCGAGGAGGCCAACGGGGATCGACCACCAGGAACCGGAGGCGTAGCGGAAACTTTCCAACGCTCTGAGCTCCTCGGCACGTGTGTTCCGTGCCCACTCCGCAAGCACCGTGCGCAGGTCCTGCCCCAACGGTGCGGGAGCATCCGGATCCCGCCAGTCGACGGCCCACTGTTCCCGGGCACGGGGCTGCTCCCACCAGCCCGCTCCCGGTGACGCCCTGACCCGGTCCGCCACGGGACGCAGCGCTTCCCGGATGACCGGCAGCGCTGCCAGGACGTCCTCACCGTCCGGTGCCTGCCAGTACCTGGCTGTGGCCACGGCTGCGTCCAGGGCAGCTAGCACCGGCATCTCGTCCAGATCCGGCACGTCCACGGCAGCAAGAAGCGCACCCAGCTCCTCCGGCGAAGCGGCCGGAAGGTCGGTGGCTCCCCCGGCGTCGGTAGCCGTTCCGAACCGGACAACCGAAACCCCCTTGCCCGGGTCAAGCTCATAGCCCAGGTTGAAGACGGCCATGCGGATACGCGGGTCCAGTTCCGCGGCGAGGGACAGGCACAGCCGGCGGCCCCTGGGTCCGGCGAGCAGCTGATCGGTATTCACGCGGCCATCCTCGCACAGCACGCGTCAGCACGCGGTCAGTGCCCGGGGTAGACCACCGGCATGGGTGTAAGCGTTACCGGCGCCAGCGGCAGCGCCGGCGGCTCCCCCGCGTATCCGCGGGCAAGGGTGATGTGCGGGCGCAGCGTCTGCGCGAACATGAAGTTCGGGTCGCCCGCCATGAACCCGGCAGTGTCCCCAATCCCGCAGGCGGCCAGGAACCCGGTCAGCTCTGTCAGCAGGGCTGCGTGCAGCGCGGCAAGCTGCGGGGTGGGAGCGTATTCCGCCACGAGGGTCCGTCCGTGCGCGCCGAATCCGGTCAGGTGCACGGGCTGCAGCCGGAAGGAGTCCTCGGGCAGGAGGGCCTCTGTCCGCTCGATGTATCCCGCCAGCAGCTGCCCGTAGTCAGGCAGGCTGATGCCCGTGGCCGCACTGATGACCCGGTGCACGTCAAGCACTTTACCGAAATGGATGAGTGTCAAGTGCAGCTGGCCGCGCGGCACCGGACGGGTCCCGCGCGGCGCACCCGAGGTTAGGGAATCCCGCAGGGCGAGCAGATGCGCCAGCGAGCCAGCGTCGGGCTGCATCTGGGCATACAGCCGCCGGTTGGCATCAAAGCCGGTGCGGTGCTCGGGCATGTCAGCAGTCTAGACCGGTCCGCCGTGCCTAGGATGTGGGGATGGTTTTTGAAATCCCCCGGCTGGTCGACGGCCCGCTGGCGCTGCGCCCGCATACTCCTGCCGACCTCGACGCCGTCTACGCCCGGTGCCTGGACCCGCTCACAATCAAGTGGACCACGGTCCCGCTGGACTATACGCCGGAGATGGCGCGGGAGTATCTTGCGGGCATTTCGGTGCCGCAGGAAAATGCCGTGTCCTGGGCGTTGGAAACCGGGGGAAGCTACGCCGGGACCATTGACCTGCGCTTCCAGGGTGCGAACTCGGGCAACCTGGGCTTCGTCACGTCACGCGAATTCCGCGGCCGCGGCCTGATGTCCCGCGCCGTGCGGCTGGTACTCGGCCACGCCTTCGATGAGCTGGGCTGGGACGTGGTGACTTGGAGCGCGAACGCCGGAAACGCCGGCAGCTACAAAACGGTCTGGCGCTGCGGATTTCCGGCACCGATAGCCGTTCCCTATCTGCTAAACCACCGCGGCAAGATGGTTGAAGGCTGGATTTCCACCCTGGCCAACGGTGATTCGAGGGAGCCGGCGGCCAGCTGGGCAGACACAGCACGGCGGCTGCCGTCCGTGCCGGCGGGCGTGGAGTAACGCCTAGAGTTCGTCCGCCTTGGGCAGTGTGAGGTCATCGTTGCGGGTCAGTTCCTCCACATTGACGTCCTTGAACGTGATCACGCGGACGCTCTTCACAAACCTGGCGGAGCGGTAGACATCCCATACCCAGGCGTCCTGGAGCGTCAGGTCGAAGTAGATCTCGCCGTCGGCGGAGCGGGCCTGGAGGTCCACATGGTTGGCCAGGTAGAACCGCCGTTCGGTTTCCACCACGTAGCTGAAGAGACCGACAACGTCGCGGTACTCCCGGTACAGCTGGAGCTCCATGTCCGTTTCATAGTTCTCAAGGTCTTCGGCGCTCATGTTCCTATCATCCCCCCAACTGGGCTTAGGTCGTCCCCCGGCACCGCCGCCGTTTCCCCGGGCCTCGGCTTGGAGCCCAGATGCCAGGACATGCGGTGCAGCGGCGTAGGTCCATGGGTATCGATGGCCGCACGGTGCGACTCGGTGGCATAGCCCTTATTGATCTCCCACGCGTAGTGCGGGTTAGCAGCGGCAAACTCTACCATCATGGCGTCGCGTTCCACTTTCGCCAGGACGCTGGCAGCCGCTACGCTCAGGCACTGCATATCTGCCTTGATCCTGGTGTGGACTTCCGCGTCGCAGCCCTCGCCTGGGGCCAGCGCCGCGGGACCGCCGACGCCGGCAGGTGCCTCCAGACCGTCGAAGAGACTTCCCTGCCGCTCGGGGGAAAGCCAGTTGTAATTGCCGTCCAAAAGCACGACGTCGGGCCGCCGGGTGAGGCACACCTGATCCCAGGCCCGCGTTCCCGCGAGCCGCAGCGCTGCCGTGAGCCCAAACAGGTCGATCTCCGCAGCGGTAGCGTGTCCGACGCCCCAGGCCAGCGCCCATTTCTTGATCTGGGGCACCAGGGCGTTCCGGTCCGCCACGGAGAGCAGTTTGCTGTCCCTGACGCCTTTCAGGGAACGCACCGTGGCCAGGTCAACGGCCACCAGCCCCACCGACACCGGGCCAGCAAGGGCACCACGCCCCACCTCGTCGCAGCCGGCAAGGATTTGGTGCCCCTGCGCGGCGAAGGTCCGCTCAAAACGCAGGGTGGGTGCCTTGGACGCCGCGGAAGCTCTTACGGCAGTGCTCACTTGCTGCTGCTTCCTTCGGGTTCCGGGACGTTTTCGAAGACCTCGGAATAGCTGCTGACTCCGCCGATCCGGTTCAGCGGCCAAGCGGTCACTACGGCCTTGCCCTCAATGTCCCCTACATCGACGAAGCCGCCGCCCTCACCGGCCTGGTGCTCGCGCGAATCGGCGGAGGCGTTGCGGTGGTCCCCCATCACCCAGACCTTGCCTTCAGGGACAACGACATCGAAGGGAATGTCAGAGGCAGTGGCGCCGGGGTAAAGGTACGGCTCGTCCAGGGCTTCGCCGTTGACGGTGATCTTGCCGTCCGCATCGCAGCACACCACGTGGTCGCCTTCGGTGCCGATGACCCGCTTGACCAGGTGCTGCTGGGATTCATCCGGGAGCAGCCCCACAAAGGTGAGCGCCTCGCGCACCGGATTCGCCGGCTTTTCAGCTGTTTGCGGCAGCCAGCCCTTGGTGTCCTTGAACACCACCACGTCGCCGCGGTTCAGGTCTATCGGCTGCGGCACCAGCAGGTTGACGAAGATCCGGTCATTGATCTCCAGCGTCTCTTCCATGGACCCCGAGGGGATATAGAACGCCCGGAAAAGGAAGGTCTTGATCAGGAAGGAAAGCACCAGGGCTATCACCACGATGGTCAGCACTTCCCGCAGCCACGCCCCGAGCCCCCGCTTCTTCTGCTTGGGTGCCATGGCGTGGGCGGCGTGGTCCCGCTGCTCCCCGGAGCCGGGCGTCCCGTCGGGGGACTGGTCCGGTTGCTGCGACATTGCGTTTCCTCTTATTTCTCCGTTGTCCACTCGGCTCCTAAGGATAGCCGGTCAATATTGGTACTGCGTCCAAGCGGCCAAAGAATCCGCTGGGCCTGCCCAATCACCCTTTCGGTGGAGATCAGCCCGCCGCCCGGTGCCCCCAACAGCGAACGGGAATCCGCCGAAACGGAGCGGTGGTCCCCCAGGACCCACAGGCGGCCCTCGGGAACGACGACGTCGAACGGCTGCTCGCTGGGGGCGTCACCTTCATAAACGTACGGCTCATCCACCGGAGTTCCGTTAACGGTGATTCGGGGATCTGAGTCACTGCAGCAGCTGACCCGGTCCCCCGCCACACCGACCACCCGCTTCACGTACACGGTGTCGCTGCCGGCCAGGCCCACCCAGCGGGCCACGGTGACGGCCGCCTCTTCAAGTGCGGGACGTCCACTGTGCAGGGGTGCCAGCGAGCCGCGGCCGTCAAAGACCACGACGTCGCCGCGGCGGATGTCCTCCGACGCATACGCGATCCGGGACACCAGCACACGGTCTCCGGGTTCGAGCAGCGGCTGCATGGAATCCGAGGGGATGTAGAAAACGTCAAACAGGAAGGCCCGGACAAGGGCGGCGAGGATGACCGCCGCAGCGAGAGCACATAGCACAAAACGCCAGCCCGCAATCCGGGGCCGGCGTTCTGTGTGCTTCGCGGAGGGGTCCCCGGAGGCGGATGCTGCAGACAAGTAAATTACTTGGCGGGACGGAAGTCGCGCTTTTCCTTGATCTTGGCTGCCTTGCCGCGCAGGTCGCGCATGTAGTACAGCTTGGCGCGGCGGACGTCGCCCTTGGATACAACCTCGATCTTGTCGATGACCGGGGAGTGTACCGGGAAGGTACGCTCCACGCCGACGCCGAAGCTGACCTTGCGGACCGTGAAGGTCGCGCGGAGGCCGTCGCCCTGGCGCTTGAGCACGAAGCCCTGGAAGACCTGAACACGGGTGTTCTTGCCTTCGATGATGTTTACGTGAACCTTGACCGTGTCACCGGCGCGGAACTCGGGGATGTCCGTACGCAGGGAGCCTGCGTCAACAGAATCTAGGATGTGCATTTGTTTATCACTCCTGGTGGACGCCACAGGTCATCCACTTTGGTAACGGCAGCAAGAATGCGTCCCGAAACCGGGGCCGCACGGATGCTGTCGAAGGTAAAGGACCGGCAGGAACCCGAAGTTGGGCTGCCGGCGTGCCTGGCTGTTGGCCGCGTTCCCCCTGTGGCAGGTACGGACCCAGATGGCACAATGCTTTATTTTGCCATATCCGACCCGGCACCACCAATCAGCTGGAGCGGATCGGGCGGGGCGTCAGGCCGGAGGAAGGATCCGGCCGCCGCGCACTTCGTACCCCAGGGCGGCCAGGGTGGCCAGGTCCGCTTTGTCCAGGGCAGCGGCGTCGAACTTTTCGATCAGGTCCGGGCGGCGGGCCGCGGTGCGGCGCAGCTGCTCGTCCCGCCGGAAACGGGCGATTTTCCCGTGGTTGCCGCTGAGCAGGACTTCGGGGACGGGCCGGTTCCGCCAGTCGGACGGCTTGGTGTAAACCGGGTATTCCAGGAGCCCGTCGGAATGGGATTCCTCCACCAGCGACTCGGGGTTGCCGACGACGCCGGGCACCAGCCGGCCCACGGCTTCCACCATGGCCAGCACAGCCACTTCCCCGCCGTTGAGCACATAGTCGCCCAGGCTGACGGGACGCACGTCGAAGTGTTCCCCGGCCCATTCCAGGACCCGTTCGTCGATTCCTTCGTAGCGGCCGCAGGCGAAGACCAGGTGCTTCTCCTCAGCCAGCTCGTAGGCCATGGCCTGGGTGAACACCGCGCCCGCCGGCGAAGGAACAATCAGGACGGGGCGTTCGTCGCCGTCGCCGGCAACCGATTCCAGCGCCGCCGCCCAGGGTTCGGGCTTCATTACCATTCCCGCTCCCCCGCCGTAGGGGGTGTCATCCACGGTGCGGTGCCGGTCGGTGGTGAAGTCCCGCAGGTCATGCACGGACAGGTCCAGCAGTCCGTCCTGCCGGGCCTTGCCGATGAGGGACAGCTCAAGGGCGGCGAGGTACTCCGGGAAGATACTGACGACGTCGATACGCACTTACTGTCCGGCTTCCTTCGTGTCGGCCGCGCCGGCTTCGGGCTTCTTGTCTTCGGGCTTCTTGTCTTCGGGCTTGTTCAGCTCGAAGAGACCCTCGGGCGGAGTGAGCAGCACGTAGCCGCCTTCGACGTTCACTTCAGGGACGATGGCCTCAACGAACGGCACCAGGATTTCCGCGCCGTTGGTGTCTTCGACCACCAGCAGGTCCTGGACCGTAAGGGTCCGCAGCCCGCTGACGGTGCCAACGACGTCGTTGCCCACCCGCGCCTTCAGGCCCACCAGTTCGTGCTCATACCAGCCTTCGTCGTCGTCATCTTCGTCGGCGGTTTCGGTATCGATGAACAGCTTGACGCCGCGTAGTTCCTCGGCGCCGTTGCGGTCCTCTACTTCCTCAAAACCGAGCAGCAGGATGTCTTTGTTCCAGCGGGCACTGATCACTGTCAGCGGCCCCTTGGAGGCCGGCTCCACGGTGAGTTCGGTGCCGGGGACAAAGCGGTCCGCGGGCGCGTCGGTCAGCACCTGGACGGTCACTTCGCCGCGGATGCCGTGCGGCTTGCCGATGCGTGCCACCTGTAACTGCATGGAATCTCCTCTGTCGGGGTTGTCTCGCCTGGGATGGTGGGGCGGGAACCCGCCTCACAAAAAATCCGGCCCCTGCACCATTATCTGGTGTCGGGGCCGGATCCTGTGTACTGCTTTTACTGCTGGTACTGCAAGGAAGAACTGTCCGCTTCCGCTGCGCCGTTGATTATCAGCGGCGCCGGTCGGTGTCCACAACGTCAACCCGGACCTGCTCACCATTGGCAAGGGCGGCGATGACCGTGCGCAGTGCGCGGGCCGTCCGTCCCTGCCGGCCGATGACCCGGCCCAGATCTTCCTGGTGAACCCGAACCTCGAGGGTTTCCCCACGGCGGTTGCTCTTGGCGGAAACGTTGACATCCTCAGGGTTGTCAACGATTCCGCGCACGAGGTGCTCCAGTGCTTCAGCGAGCAATTTACTCAGCCTCAGCCTCGGCGGAAGCCTCGGGAGCTTCCTCCTTCTTGGCCTTGGGGGTGATTGCCTCGGAGACAATCACGGACTTCTTTTCGGGAGCCACGAAGGCTTCCTTCGGGGCCTTGGTACGCAGGGTACCTTCCTGGCCATCGATGTTCTTGAACTTCTGCCAGTCACCGGTGATCTTCAGCAGTGCTGCGACCTGCTCGGACGGCTGGGCGCCGACGCCGAGCCAGTACTGGGCGCGGTCGGACTTGATGTCGATGTACGACGGGTCCTCGGTCGGACGGTACAGTCCGATTTCCTCGATGGCACGGCCATCGCGCTTGGCACGGGAATCCATGACAACAACGCGGTAGTGTGCTGAGAACTTCTTGCCAAGGCGCTTAAGGCGAATCTTTACGGCCACTTTTGTGGTCACTCCTGATCTGAAATGGGGCGAACCCGTACTTCTGCTCCCGTGGGGCGGGCCATAACGTTAGGGTTCAAAAGGACAAGATGCATGCACGGAGAGAGGGGCCGCGCAGATCGAGTACCTGACCATTGTGCCAGATGGTTCCTCGTTTTGCGACTCACGGCGCCGGCGGGCCCAAAGCGGTTCCCCGGCGGTCCCGGTCAACCCGCGGCGACCCGCAGCCGGTTGCGCCACGGATCCTCGAAGACCAGTTCGGCACCCGTGTGGTGGCTGGCAACGCCCGCAGTCTTCAGGCGGTCGGCCAGCCCTGCGACGTCGTCCGCGGACGGGACGCTGATCAGCACCTCCCCCAATCCCAAGGTGTCGCGGCGCGGCCCGGCGCCTCGGCTGTTCCACACATTCATGGCCATGTGATGGTGGTAGCCGCCGGCGGAAACGAACAGCGCCTGCCCATGGAACCCGGCGGTCCGCTCAAAGCCGAGTGTGGAAACGTAGAAGGCTTCGGCAGTTGCCGTGTCCCCCACCTGCAGGTGGACGTGCCCGACGGCGGCCGCGGAGCCCCGCAGTCCGTCCAGTGCCGCTTCGGTCAGGTGTTCCCGGAGGTAGGCCTGCGGGGACAGGGCCAGCGAAGCCATCTTCACTTCCCGGCCGGCGGCGGTGTTTTCCCACTCCCACCCCTCACGGGGCCTGTCGTAATACAGTTCGATGCCGTTGCCTTCCGGGTCGGTGAAGTAAAAGGCTTCGCTGACCAGATGGTCCGCCGACCCTGCGAATGCCGTGGGGTCATACTGCGCCGCCGAAGCGACGGCCGCGGCCAGTGCCGCCCGGTCTTCGAAAAGAATGGCGGTGTGAAACAGCCCCGCCTCCCCGCGGGAGGCGACCTGCAGGCCCGGCGCCGGGGCCAGATGCACCACCGGCACAGCGCCGCGGCCCAGATACAGCCCTCCGTCCGCTTCCGCGATCACATCCAGGCCCAAGGCCCCGCGGTAATAGGCGGAGACCGTGGCGAGATCGCCGACCTTAAGCATCACCGTGCCCATGGATAGGTTGGCGGGCAGCCGGTCATTTACTTGAAGATTCATGTAAATAGCTTACTTGAAGGTTCATCTAATGCGAGCCGGGGTTCTCAGTCCGCCAGCCCGGCCAGCAGTTCGGCGACCACCGGCGTCTTCGACTGTGTGTAGTCATCCCAGCCGCCGGCGCTCCCGGCCGCAGATTGCTTGGCAGCCAGATACCGGGCACGGGCCTGGGGGTCATGGCGGAGCAGGTCGCGGAAAACAACGCGGCGCACGCCGACGAGGAGGTCCACCACGTCCTTGGCCGGCAGATCCGGCACCGAGGTGGAACCGATGTGTTCGACCTGCGCATCCGGCACCTGCCTGCGGATGCGCACTGCCATCTCCGCCGGCATGGCTACCCACTCGGAATACCTGCTCGGAACCAGGACCACGGGTTGCTGCTCGCTCATGAGGGCATCATGCCATCACGCGGCAGCGGCTGTCCCAGCCACGCCCGCATCGCCACCCGTTTGCCCAGGGAGTCCAGGCCGAGCAGCTTTTCGTGGTGCCGCAGGCCCGCCAATCCACCCTCGGGATCAACCACCACTTCGAACCCGCAACTGGCATAGAACGGTGCGTTGAACGGCACGTCGGCAAACGTGCAGAGCGTCATGGAGGCATACCCCTGCTCCCGTGCCCAGCCGAGGGCGGCCTTCACCAGGGTGCGGCCGAGTCCGGCGCCGGCGGCATCGGGATGGACCGACAGCTGCTCCAGATGGGCCTCGCCGTCGGCTTCCTCCAGCCGGGCGAAGCCGACGGGCGGCCGGCCTGCCACCAGGATGCGGCGGGCAGCGGCGAACTCCGGCAGCGTCGCCGCGGGCGGCAGCGCCGTGGCTGCATCCCGCAGTCCAGACGCTCCGTCCAAGAGGGCATCGGAGGCCGATTCCAGCGCAGGCAGGAAGGGAAGGTCCTCCGGCTCCGCGCTACGGATTAACGCTCTCACCATCAGCTCTCCCCGTGCCGGCGGGCGAGGAACTCCCGGATGGCCTGTGCTCCGGAGTCCGTGTCCTGCGGGCGGTGGTTCCCGCCAACCTGCCGGTGTTCGGCGCCGGTGGATACCAGGAAATCCGCCACTTCCTCGTACAAAGGTTCCCACCCGCCCGTAAGGACGAGTGTGGGAACGCCCGGAACAATGTCCAGCGGAGCATCCCAGGGCGGCTGTTGCAGGCGCAGGCGGGCGGCCGAGCGGAGGCCGGCCTCGTCCGGGGCTGCCGCTGCTTCGGCCGCGAAGACCCGGCGGACAAATTCACGCTGGTATTGCGCGTCCGACAGGCCGGGCGCCGCGTCGAAAAGGGGCTGCAGCAGCTCGCGGTGCGCCGTCGTGGCGGGCAGGTCACGGGTGAGGGAGAAGACGGCCGGTTCGCACAGGACCAGGGAGGACACCCCCGCCGGGTCGCGCAGAGCCGCCAGCATGGCCGGAACCGCACCGGCCGAATGCGCCACCAGATGTCCGCGTCCGCCGAGCGCTTCCCGGATGATGGCAATATCGGTCTCCAGATCGGGCGGCAGCGGTTCGGCGACGGCGTCGTAGCCGTGGCGTCGAAGGAACAGGCAGTCATAGTCCAGGGCAAGCCCGTGCTGCCGCGGCCAGGCGGCAGCACCGAAACTGCCGGCGCCGTGCACAAACACCACTCGTTCCCGAGGCAAATCCACTCCTAATGTCCAAGAATTCCGGAGAAACCCTCCAGCGGCGGCATCATCCTGCGGGGCAGGGGTGCAGGCACCGGACCGGCGGATGCCGGCTCCCCGTTGACCAGCTCCACCACGGTGCCCAGCTCCAGGGCCTCCACCGCGGCCCCCCACCGCCGGCCGTGCCCCTCGTCCGTCCCCCCGCTCCAATCCATCAGGGGAACAAAGCGTGCTTCCCGCTCCCCGCCGGCTCCGGTGAACGCCGAGACAGAGGTGGACAGCACACCTCCGTCGAACAGGAAGGCGATGGAGTCGCCCTGTCCCTGCCCCTGCGCCTGTCCCTGTCTCTGGGAGCCCTGCACGTAGTCGAGGACCAGGACACGGCCGACGTCGGACCCGGGGTCCAGCGTTGCGCGGGCAACGCGGCGGGCAGCGGAGCGCGGATCTTCCCCGCCCTTGACCACACCGCCGGGCAGCTCCCAGGCGTTGCCGTTGCGCAGCAACAGCACGCGGTGGTCACGGGTGCGGATCAGGACCTGGACCGTGATGCTGCGCCGGAAGACCGACCCGTAAAAGCCGCTCAGCCCCTGTGCCGCCATGCCGCCCCCCTTCCTGTGGTGGCCCCTGCTTCCGCGATTGCGCCGTTTCAGGCACGCACACGCCATTAAACACACAACGCCGGACAAGTGGTCCGGCGTTGTGTGCTGCGCAGCAGGTATTCCTACTTGCCCAGGAACTTATCGAAGCCCTTGGGCAGGTTCAGCGACGAGGGGTCGAAGTCCGCATCCTGGCCGCCGAAGGCGCTGCCGGTCGGCATGGCGGTACGGGCGCCGGCACGCCGGGCCTCTGCTTCCGCCCGTTCCTGGGCGGCCTTGGCCGGGTTGCCGGACTTGGCCTTCTTTTTCCCCTTGGCTGCCTGCTGCTTCTTGCGGGCACCGCCGAAGCCGCCGGGGCCTGCCATCCCCGGCATGCCGGGGATGCCCCCGCCGGCAGCCATCTTCTTCATCATCTTCTGTGCCTGGACAAAACGTTCCAGCAGGCCATTGACCTCGGAGACGTGCACGCCGGAGCCGCGGGCAATGCGGGCGCGGCGGGAGCCGTTGATGATCTTCGGGGCCACGCGCTCGTGCGGAGTCATGGAGCGGACAATGGCTTCGACCCGGTCGATCTCGCGTTCGTCGAAGTTCTCCAGCTGCTCACGCATGCCGGCGGCACCGGGCATCATCATGAGCATCTTCTTCATGGAACCCATTTTGCGGATCTGCTGCATCTGGGCGAGGAAGTCGTCCAGGGTGAAGTCTTCCTGGTCGGCGAACTTCTTCGCCATCCGGTTGGCTTCATCCTTGTCCCAGCTCTGCTCCGCCTGCTCGATGAGCGTCAGGACGTCGCCGAGGTCCAGGATGCGGCTGGCCATGCGGTCCGGGTGGAAGATCTCGAAGTCCGTCAGGGCCTCGCCGGTGGAGGCGAACATGATCGGCTTGCCGGTCACCGAGGCCACGGACAGCGCGGCACCGCCGCGGGCATCGCCGTCGAGCTTGGTCAGGACGACGCCGGTGAAGTTCACGCCCTCGTTGAAGGCCTGGGCCGTGTTCACGGCGTCCTGGCCGATCATGGCGTCAATCACGAAGAGGACTTCGTCCGGGTTGATGGCGGCGCGGATGTCCGCGGCCTGCTGCATCAGTTCGGCGTCCACGCCCAGGCGGCCGGCGGTGTCTACGATAACGACGTCGTGCAGCTTGGTGCGGGCTTCCTGGATGCCCTGCCGGGCCACGGCTACGGGATCACCGGTGGCGGCCTCGAACTCGGAGGATACACCGGGGTGCGGTGCGTAGACCGGCACGCCGGCGCGTTCGCCGTTGACCTGGAGCTGGCGGACGGCGTTGGGCCGCTGCAGGTCCGCTGCGACCAGCAGCGGGCTGTGGCCCTGGGACTTCAGGTGCTTGGAAAGCTTGCCGGCGAGGGTGGTCTTACCGGCACCCTGGAGGCCTGCGAGCATAATGACCGTGGGCGGGTTCTTCGCCAGGCGCAGGCGCCGCGTTTCGCCGCCGAGGATAGCTTTGAGCTCTTCGTTGACGATCTTTACGACCTGCTGGCCCGGATTCAGGGCCTGGGAAACTTCGGACCCGAGGGCACGTTCCTTGACAGTGGCGGTGAACGCACGCACCACGGGAACGGCGACGTCGGCGTCCAGGAGGGCGCGGCGGATCTCGCGCACGGTGGCGTCGACGTCGGCCTCGGTGAGCCGGCCCTTGCCGCGCAGGTTTTTGAAGGTTGAAGTCAACCGGTCAGACAGTGAATTAAACACGTGCCGCGCACTTCTTTCGTCAGTTTCTTCGCCTTGTTTGCCAGGCCCAGCTGTTAAGGGTACCAAGCCGCTCCGCCTATTTGCCTCCCCTGCCCTACCTCCGCGGCGGCGGCGGTGGGACGCTGGAGTCATGGCCGATCCCCAGCGTGTGCGGACCCTTCTCATCCTTGGCGGCACCGGAGACCTTGCCGAGCGCCTGCTGCTGCCCGGCCTTGCCCGGGTAGTCAGCCGCGGACGCGCGCCCGGGCTGACCGTTATCGGGTCCGGGTCCCGGGAATGGACCCGGGAGCAGTGGCAGGACCGCATGCGGGCATGCTTCGCCCAAGCCTCCGAAGCTGCCGATGAATCCGCCGCCGAGTATCTGGCCGACACGGTGGAACGCGGCCGGTACCTGCAGCTGGACCTGTCCAAGGGCGCCGAGCTGGCAGATCGGATCCGGGACCTGGAGCCTCCCCTGGCCGTCTATTTCGCGCTGCCTCCTGCCCTGGCGGTGCAGGCCGTGGGGAAATTGCAGGCCGGCGACCTGCCGCCGGACACCCGGCTGGTGCTGGAAAAGCCTTTCGGCAGCGATCAGGCGTCCGCCGTTGCTTTGAACGAGGCCCTCGCCCGGCTGGTTCCCGAAGAGGATATATTTCGGGTGGACCACTTCCTGGGCATGACCACGGTCATGGACATCCTGGGCCTGCGGTTCACCAACCGGCTGCTGGAACCGGCGTGGAGCAACCTGCACATCGAGAAGATGGAGATCGTTTTCGACGAGCAGCTGGGCTTGGAAGGGCGGGCGAAGTACTACGACTCCGCCGGAGCCCTGAAGGACATGATCCAGAGCCACCTGCTTCACATCATGGCGTTTATGGCCATCGAGGCACCGGCCACCCTCGGCGAGCGCGACCTGCGCGATCTGGTGGCGGCTACCCTGCGCGCCTCCGTCGCCGACCCGGCCGCCAGCCGCCGTGCCCGGTACACCGCCGGCAGCGTGGACGGACGGGAGATCGAGTCTTATGCGGACTCCCCCGGTGTTGATCCCTCCCGCGGCACCGAGACCCTGGCCGAGGTGGACATCCGGATCAACAATGACCGCTGGGCCGGGGTTCCGTTTATCCTCCGCTCCGGCAAGGCCATGAGCCGTGCCCGCAAGGAGGTGCTGGTGACGTTCCGGCCGGTCAGCCACCTGCCGGAGGGGTTCACGGGGATCACCGACCTGCCCTCGCGGCTGCGGATTTCCTTCGGCCCGGCGGAAATTGAGCTGGAACTGAACATCAACGGACCGCAGAGCGTGTTCCGGCTTGAACGCACGGGCTTGAAGGGACCCACCCACGTGTCGCACCTGACCCCGTACGGCGAGGTGATCGAATCGGTGCTCAACGGCGATCCGTTGCTTTCGGTCCGTGCCGACATAGCCGCTGAGTGCTGGCGGATCGTGGATCCGGTGCTGCAGGCATGGGCCTCCAACGAGGTTCCGATGGAGTCCTACCCTGCCGGAACACAGGGACCGCCCGGCTGGAATACCAGCCGGGCGGACCTGTAGGGAGCAGCTAGAGTGCACTGTCCCCGCGTTCGCCGGTACGCACCCGCAGCGCCTCTTCCACGTTGACCACCCACACCTTGCCGTCGCCGGCCCGGCCGGTGTTGGCGGTGGAGACCAGCACATCCACAATGTCATTGACCCATTCATTGGCCACCAGCACCTCCACCCGCACCTTGGGCAGCAGGTCCACGGTGTACTCCGCGCCCCGGTAGACCTCGGTGTGCCCGCGCTGGCGGCCGTAGCCGTTCGCGGAACTGACGGTTAGTCCCTGCACCCCGTAGCTTTCCAGGCTGCCCCGGACGGCGTCGAGCTTCTCGGGCCGGACAATAGCGGTTACGAGTTTCATGAGTTGACCGTCTCCTTGGTGGTGGTGCGTGCCGTATCCGGGAAGGGCGTGAAGGCGCCGCCCGTGCCGAGCCCGTCGAATTCGTAGGCCGTTTCGGCGTGTTCGCTCAGGTCCACGCCGTTGATCTCGTCTTCTTCGGAGATCCGGAAGCCCATGGTCTTGTGGATCGCCAGGCCAATGACCAGGGTCACCACGGCCGAGAAGACGATGGTGATCAGGGCTGCGGCCAACTGCGCGCCGAGCTGCCCGAGACCGCCGCCGTAGAACAGGCCGCCGCCGGCGCCGTCGGCCGGCAGGGCGATGAAGCCCAAGGCGAGGGTGCCCACGAGCCCGGCTACCAGATGGACGCCTACGACGTCGAGGGAGTCGTCATAGCCGAACCGGTACTTCAGGCCGATCGCCAGGGCGGAAAGGACACCGGCAACCACACCCAGTCCCACCGCGGCCAGCGGGCTGACGTTGGCGCAGGCCGGGGTGATGGCCACCAGGCCGGCGACGACGCCGGAAGCGGCTCCCAGCGAGGTGGCCCGGCCGTCGCGGATCCGTTCGGTCAGCAGCCAGCCGAGCATGGCGGCGGCGGGGGCGGCGAGCGTGTTGATCCAGATGAGGCCCGCCTCTTCAGCAGTACCGGCGGCGCCGCCGTTGAATCCGAACCAGCCGAACCAGAGCAGGGTGGCGCCCAGCATCACGAAGGGGATGTTGTGCGGACGCTGGCTGGGGTCCTTGCCGAAGCCCTTGCGCTTGCCGATGATCAGGGCCAGGACCAGTCCGGCCGCGCCGGCGTTGATGTGGACCACGGTGCCGCCGGCGAAGTCGATGGCCTCGCCCACCACGGAACCCACCGCGCCGTCGGCGCCGAGCAGTCCGCCGCCCCAGACCATAAAGGCCAGCGGGCAGTAGACCAGGGTCACCCAGATCGGGACGAAGACCGCCCATGCACCGAACTTGGTGCGGTCCGCAACGGCCCCGCTGATCAGGGCCACGGTGATGATGGCAAACGTTGCCCCGTATCCGGCGGTGATGAGGTCTTCGCTGCCCAGGATGTCTTCCAGGCCGAAGGAGGTGAAGGGGTTGCCGAACAGTCCGGCGATGCCGTCCCCGCCGGTCATGGAGAAGCCCCAGAGCACCCAGACCACACCGATGAGTCCGATGGATACAAAGCTCATCATCATCATGTTCAGAGCGGCCTTGGCGCGGGTCATGCCGCCGTAGAAGAACGCCACCCCCGGTGTCATAAGCAGCACCAGAGCTGCCGAAACCATTACCCAGACGTGACCTGCTGACAGATCCATCTTCACGTCCCTTCGCGTTTGGCGGGCATCTCCCGCACCATGAACTTTGCCGGGGCCAGATTTCCGGCCGGGCGTGGGGGTGTTGCCGGGAGGTTACAAACACGCAGGTCCGGTAAAAGGGCGGTGACGGGGAGGTTTCCATTGCGTTTCCGGGTACGCAAAAGCCCCGCCTCCCTTGCCGGGAGACGGGGCTTTGAGCTGCGGCGGGTACTAGCCCAGCAGGGCGTCCACGAAGCTTTCGGCTTCGAACGGGGCGAGGTCGTCCGCGCCTTCACCCAGTCCCACGAGCTTCACCGGCACACCCAGGGTGCGCTGGATGGCGACGACGATTCCGCCCTTGGCGGTGCCGTCCAGCTTGGTCAGCACAATGCCGGAAATGTTGACCACGTCGGCGAAGACCTTCGCCTGGGTCAGGCCGTTCTGGCCCGTGGTGGCGTCCAGCACCAGCAGGACCTCGTCCACGGCGGCCTGCTTTTCGATGACCCGCTTGACCTTGCCGAGCTCATCCATCAGGCCGACCTTGTTCTGCAGGCGCCCGGCCGTGTCGATCAGGACCACGTCCGCTTCGCCGTCGATGCCGGCCTTGACCGCTTCAAACGCCACCGACGCCGGGTCGGCGCCGTCAATCTCGGAACGCACGGTGGGCACGCCCACGCGCTGGCCCCAGGTGGCCAGCTGCTCGGCGGCGGCTGCACGGAAGGTATCCGCGGCGCCCAGCACCACGTCCTTGTCTTCGGCCACCAGGACGCGGGCCAGCTTGCCCACCGTGGTGGTCTTGCCGACGCCGTTGACGCCCACCACCATCACGACGGCGGGGGTCTCGGCGTGCCGGGTAACAGCCAGCGAGCGGTCCATGGACGGATCCACCAGTTTGATCAGTTCCTCGCGCAGCATTGCGTGGACTTCCTGCGGGTCCTGGCTGCCGGAAACCTTGACGCGTGCGCGCAGGGCGTCCACCAGTTCCATGGTGGGTTCGGTGCCGAGGTCCGCGAGGAGCAGGGTTTCTTCGATTTCATCCCATACGTCTTCGTCAATACGGTCGCTGGAAAGCAGCGCCAGCAGCGCCTTGCCCAGCGCGTTGTTGGATTTGGCCAGGCGGGCGCGGAGGCGGGCCAGGCGGCCCTGGACGGGTTCGGGCGTCTCGAGGCCCGGAGCTTCCGGGGCGGGAGCTTCCTCCAGGCCGCGCAGGTCATCGGGAACAACGACGCCGGTCTCCCCCGGCGGTGCCTCAAGCGTGTCGGTGCCGGCACCGGATCCGGTGACCGGGTCGTTGGCGTCGCGGCGGGTGGGGTACATGCTCTTGGGCGTGCGCCGGGTCCGTACCAGCAGCGCAGCGACAGAGCCGACCACAGCCAAGGCGACAAGGACGTAGATCACTATCGATAGGGTCTCATTCACGCTTCCAAGCTTCTCACAGACGGCTCTTTGACTCCCCGGGAATCTGAGAGAATCGCCTTATCATGGTGCGCACTCCCCGAATCCAAATCCCGCAGGAAATCCAAGTCCTGATCGCCGCTGCCTTCGTCATTGCCCTCGGCTTTGGCCTGGTGGCCCCGGTCCTTCCGCAGTTTGCCCTGAGTTTCGACGTCGGCGTGACCGCGTCCTCGGTGATCGTCAGCGCGTTCGCGTTCACCCGGCTGGTGTTCGCGCCGGCCGGCGGGGTGCTGCTGGAAAAACTCGGCGAACGCCCGGTCTATATCGCCGGGCTGCTGATCGTGGCCCTGTCCACCGCCGCGTGTGCCTTCGCGCAGTCCTATTGGCAGCTGCTGGTCTTCCGTGGCCTGGGCGGTATCGGGTCCACCATGTTCACTATCTCCGCGATGGCCCTGATCATCAGGCTCGCTCCCCCGGAGGTCCGCGGCCGGGTCTCCAGCGCCTACGCCTCGTCCTTCCTGCTGGGCAACATCGGCGGGCCGCTGCTCGGCGGGCTGCTGGCCGGTTTCGGGCTGCGGATCCCGTTCCTGGTCTATGCCGCCGCCCTGGTCCTGGCCGCCGGCGTGGTGTTCCTGCGGCTCAAAGACACCCGTCCGGTGGCCGGTGCCGAGGAGAGTGCCGCCCCGAAGCTGCCGGTGCTCACGGTCCGGGAAGCGCTGAAGGACTCCGCCTACCGGGGCGCCCTTGCCTCATCCTTCGCCAACGGGTGGTCTTCCTTCGGCGTCCGCAACGCGCTGGTGCCGCTGTTCGCGGCCGCGGCCCTGTCCGCGGGCCCGGAAGTGGCCGGCATATCGCTGACCGCCTTCGCTGCGGGCACCGCCGTCGTACTGACCTTCTCCGGCCGGCTGGCCGACAGCTGGGGGCGCCGGCCGATGATCCTGCTCGGACTGGCCATTAACGCGGTGGCCACCGCACTGATCGGCTTCAGCTCCAGCGTTCCGGAATTCCTGATCATTTCCGCCATAGCCGGCATGGGCACCGGCCTGCTGAACCCCGCCCAGCAGGCCGCCGTGGGCGACATCATCGGCAACGGGCGCAGCGGCGGCAAGGTGCTGGCCACCTTCCAGATGGCCAGCGACACCGGTGCCATTGCCGGCCCCGTGCTGGCCGGTATGCTGGCGGACCGCCTGGGCTACTCCTGGGCGTTCGGAGTGACCGGGGGCATTATGGCGCTGGGCTTCGTGGCGTGGCTGGCCGCGCGGGAAACCCTGCCCGCCCGGAAAGCGGCCCCGGCCAGCACTACCATCGAGGAATGAAGCCTTTCCTGCTCCTGGCCACCCGGGCCGAAGACGACGCCGCCGATGAGGAATATGCCTCCTTCCTGCGCTTCGGCGGGCTGGGCGAGGAGCAGCTGCACCGGGTACGCCTGGAGTCCGGCCCTCTGCCGCCGGTGGACCTGGCTGACTACAGCGGTGTGATTGTGGGCGGCGGCCCGTTCAATTCCAGTGATCCGGAAGAGTCCAAGTCCGCCGTGCAGCTGCGGGTCGAGGCCGAGATGGCCGCGCTGCTGGACGAGGTTGCGGGGCGGGACTTCCCGTTCTTCGGCGCCTGCTACGGCGTGGGCACCTTGGGCCGGCACCAGGGCGCCGTGGTGGACCGCACGTACGGCGAGCCCGTGGGGCCGGTGGAGATTGCGCTGACGCCGGCCGGCCGGGCGGATCCCTTGCTGGAGGGCATCCCGGAGACCTTCGCGGCCTATGTCGGCCACAAGGAGGCGGTGGCGCAGCTGCCTCCGAACGCGGTTAACCTTGCCGGCTCGGCCACGTGCCCGGTGCAGATGTTCCGGGTCCGGACCAACCTGTACGCCACCCAGTTCCATCCCGAGCTGGACGTGGCCGGGCTGCTGACGCGGATCTCGGTGTACCGGAACGCAGGATATTTCCCGCCGGAGGAAGCAGAGACCGTGATGGATGCCGTGCGGGACTCGGCAGTACACGTGCCGCCGCGCATCCTGGCGAACTTCACCGCACGGTACGCCCGCTAGGGGTTATCCCCGTCCTGCCCGGGCGTCCCGCGCTCGATGCGCTGGCTGATCACGGTGGACACGCCGTCGCCGCGCATAGTCACCCCGTACAGTGCGTCCGCCACCTCCATGGTGCGTTTCTGGTGCGTGATCACAATGAGCTGGCTGGACTCGCGCAGTTCCTCGAAGATGGTGATCAGCCGGCCCAGGTTCGTGTCATCCAAGGCTGCCTCCACCTCGTCCATCACGTAGAACGGCGAGGGCCGGGCCTTGAAGATTGCCACCAGGAGCGCGACGGCGGTCAGGGACCGTTCCCCGCCGGAGAGCAGGGACAGCCGCTTGATTTTCTTCCCCGCAGGACGGGCATGGACCTCAATGCCGGTGGTGAGCATGTTGTCCGGGTCGGTGAGCACCAGCCGGCCTTCGCCGCCGGGAAACAGCCGCGCGAACACATGCGTGAACTGCTCGGCGGTGTCCCGGTAGGCGGCCGTAAACACTTCCTCCACCCGGCGGTCAACGTCGGCAATGATGTCCAGCAGGTCCTTGCGGGTGGCTTTGAGGTCTTCCAGCTGGGTGGAAAGGAACTGGTGGCGTTCCTCCAGCGCCGCGAACTCCTCCAGTGCCAGCGGGTTCACCTTGCCCAGTGCGGCCAGATCGCGTTCAGCGCGCTTCAGGCGTTTTTCCTGCTCGGCCCGGACGTACGGGATGCCCTCCATCAGGGGGTTGCCGTCCTCGTCCACGGGGGTGTGCAGGGCGGCCCACTTGTCCGCACCCTTCCCCTCCGCAGCATCGGCCGGCACCGGAACCGGCTGGTCCGGTCCGAAGTTGGCCACCAGGTGCTCGGCCGTCATGCCCAGCTCCTCCAGCGCCCGGGCCTCGAGCGTCTCGATCCGCAGCCTCTGCTGGGCCCTGGCCAGCTCGTCCCGGTGTACGGAGTCGGTGAGCCGTGCCAGCTCTGCGGCGGCGTCGTTGTTGGCGCTGCGGACTGCTGCCAGTTCGGTTTCGCGGGCCGCCCGGGATTCTTCGGCCCGGTCCCGTTCCGCGGCGGCCAGCACCAGGGACACCTGCAGGTGCGCCAGCACCGCATCCGCGCCAGCCGCCACGGCAACGGCGCGTTCCCGCTGCACTGCGCGGCGGCGGGCCCGCTCCGCTGCGGCTTCCCGTGCCCGCCGCTCGGCGACGGCGGAGCGTTCCAGCGCCTCGGCACGCCCGGCAACTGCCTTGAGCTGCTCTTCGGCCGAGCGCAGGCCCAGGCGGGCGTCCATTTCCGCCTGACGTGCGGCGGAGGCTGCGAGCGCCAGCGCATCCCGCTGTCCGTGGGAGGGTTCTTCCTCGGTGGCGTTGTCCTCTCCTGCCGCCGCCAAACGTTCGGTCACTGCCGCGAGCTTTTCTTCTTCCGCGGCGGCGTTGGCGTCCGCTGCAGCCACCAGTCCGGCCAGTCGCTCGGCTTCTCCGGCTGCAGCACGCACGGCTGAGCCCAAGGTGCCCAACTGTTCGGCGGTGGCTGCCAGCCGTGCGTCGGATTCATGCAGGGCGGCCAGCGCGGCCTCTGCACGGGTTCGCGCTGCAGCCACCCGGGCGGCGGCGGACCCGATCCCTGCCCCTGCTTCCTCCGCCCTGATGCGTGCAGCCTGCAGCCGGGCGTCAGTTTCATCCACCGCAGCCTGGATTTCGAGCAGGCCGGGGGCCGTGGCCGAGCCGCCCCGGGCACTGTAGGCACTCAGCACGTCGCCGTCGGCGGTAATGACCCGGGCAGCGGGATCCGCAGAGAGCAGGACGGCGGCAGCCGACAGGCTATCCACCGCTACGGCGTCAGCCAGCAGGACATTCAGGGCCGCCTGCACCTGGTCCTCGGCACTGATCAGGGACAGCACCGGCACGGCGCCGGGAGGCAGCACGGCCTGCCTTGCCGGGACCACGGCGCCCGGAGCGTTTTCCCCGGCGGGACCGGACCCGGCAAGAAGCAGATCCGTCTGCCCCTCCCCCGTGTCCTTGAGGTACTGCAGCGCCCGGACGGCGGCGTCGAGGTCCGCTACGGCCACGGCCTCGGCAGCTGTGCCGAGGGCAGCGGCAACGGTGCGTTCAAAGCCGGGCTTAACACTGATCGACAAAGGTGCCAGCACCCCGGGCAGCCCGGCGTCCCGCAGCGCTGTGCTGCCGTCACGGCGGTCCAGTCCGACGGCGAGCGCTTCGCGGCGCGCTGTCAGGGTTTCCGTCTCGCGGACGGCTTCACGCTCGGCAACCTGCACCTGCTGCAGGGCCGCCGCTGCGTCGTCGAGGTCTGCCTGCGCCGCTTCGAACTCTGCATCGAGGTCCGCTTCCCCGGCCTCGCCACCGGCAGCGGTTCCTTCCAGCCGGCCAAAGGCTTCCTGCGCTTTGGCGCGCCGCTCTTCGGCTGCCGCGATGGAAGTCCGCAGGCGTCCGGCCTCGGCGCGGGCGGAGGCCAGGCGGGAGCGGGCTGCTTCCACCTGGCCGGCCAGCCGCGCCTGCCCTTCACGCCGGTCCGCTGCGGCCCGGAGCAGGGCTGCGTAGCGCCGCTCTTCGGCGGTTGCGTCCTCTTCAGCCGCTTCGCGGATCTCCACGGCGTCTTCCAGCCGGACCCGCAGGTCCTCGATGTCCGCTTCCAGGGCGGCGGCTTCGGCGCGCACCCGGTCCGCCGAGGCCTGCAGCTGTTCAGGGTCCCGGCCGGTGCCGGCAACGGGTTCAGCCGTCCCCAGCAGCCGGGCACGTTCGGCAGCGAGGGCGGCAAGGGAACGGAACCTCTCCTGCAGGGAGGACAGCTCGTACCAGGTGTCCCGTGCCGCATTCAGTTCCGGAGCTGCCCGGGCTGCCAGCGCCTCCAGCTCGGCCTGGCGTTCCCGGCTTGCGGCGACGGCGGCTTCCACCGCCACGCGGCGGGCCTTGAGGGCGGATTCGTCTGCGGCTTCCTTCTCGTAGGCAGCAGTGAGGGTGGCCAGGTCATCGGCGAGCAGCCGGGAGCGGGCGTCCCGGACGTCCTGCTGCACCGTCTTGGCGCGGCGGGCGACGGCGGCCTGCTTGCCCAGCGGCCCCAACTGGCGGCGCAGTTCGGCCGTGAGGTCGGTGACGCGGGCCAGGTTCGCGGCCATGGCATCCAGCTTGCGGAGGGTTTTCTCCTTGCGCCGGCGGTGCTTGAGGATGCCGGCGGCTTCCTCAATGAAACCGCGGCGCTCCTCTGGAGTGGCATGCAGCACCTTGTCGAGCTGGCCCTGGCCCACTATGACATGCATCTCACGGCCCAGCCCCGAGTCCGAGAGCAGTTCCTGGATGTCCAGGAGCCGGCAGGGGCTGCCGTTGATGGCGTACTCGGAGCCGCCGGCCCGGAAGAGCGTGCGGGAAATGGTGACTTCGGAGTATTCGATCGGCAGGGCGCCGTCGGCGTTGTCGATGGTCAGGGACACCTGGGCCCGGCCCAGCGGCGCCCGGCCGGAGGTGCCGGCGAAGATGACGTCCTCCATCTTCCCGCCGCGCAGTGTCTTGGCTCCCTGTTCGCCCATCACCCAGGCCAGGGCGTCCACCACGTTGGACTTCCCGGACCCGTTGGGGCCCACCACGGCGGTGACGCCGGGTTCGAACTCGAAGGTGGTGGCCGATGCGAAGGACTTGAATCCTCGCATGGTCAGGGTTTTCAGGTGCACGGGGGTTAATCTTTCCTGCCGGGGTTGATTCCCTAAATCTACGCGGTTAGCGTCAAAATTCCGCTCTACTCGGAGAGCGTAATCCGGCATTTCCCTGCTGATTCGCCGCGCCGGAAAGTAGGCTTCTAAAAGAGTCATATGATTTTAGGGCGTGGATGCAGGCTTCACGGCGGCCGCCAGCGCGATAGTTTCAGCAGCAGACAAGGCAGGCATTTTGACCGGGAACTTCAACTTCCAGCACTCCAATTCGGCCATCCTCAGCGTGAACAGCGTCGAAGCTCCGATGGTTATGAGTTCAAGTGAATTCGACCAGCGGCTTGAGCCATCGCTCAAGCGGCTGCGTCTCTCCAAACGCCTGCTGGAACGGGTTGCCGGCGTCAGCGAGCGGCGCTGGTGGGCCCCTGGAACAGGGTTCGACGACGGCGCCATCGAGGCGGGCGCCAAGGCCCTCGCCGAGGCGGGGATCGAGGCCTCCGAGATCGGCCTGCTGATCAACACCTCGGTGACCCGCCGCAACCTTGAGCCTTCCGTTGCGGTGAAGATCCACAACGGGCTGGGCCTGCCTTCTTCCGCCATGAACTTCGACCTGGCCAATGCCTGCCTCGGCTTCGTGAACGGCATCACGCTGGCGTCCAACATGATCGACTCGGGGCAGATCAACTACGCCCTGATTGTTGCCGGCGAAGATTCCCAGGGCGTGCAGGAGGCCACGTTCGACCGGCTGAACGCCCCGGACTCCACCCGCCAGGACTACCTGCGGGAATTCGCCACCCTGACGTTGGGCTCCGGTGCCGCAGCTGCCGTGATCGGCCGCGCCGACAAGCACCCCGGTTCGCACCGCATCCTCGGCGGTGTCTCCCGTGCAGGCACCCAGCACCATGAGCTGTGCGTGGGCGGCGTGGACGGCATGTACACCGACACTAAGGGCCTGCTGGACGGCGGCCTGGAACTGGTGGTCGACGGCTGGAATGAAGCGCAGGGAAACGGCTGGAACTGGAGCGGCATGGACCGCTATGTCACCCATCAGGTGTCCAACTCCTACACCAACGCCATCATCAAGGCCGTGGACCTGGACCGTTCCAAGGTGCCGATCACGTTCCCGACCTGGGGCAACGTGGGCCCGGCGTCGCTGCCGATGACCCTGGCGCAGGAGTCCAAGACCCTCAACCCCGGGGACCGTGTGCTGTGCATGGGAGTGGGGTCCGGCCTGAACACCACCATGATGGAGATTGCGTGGTAGAGGAGCTTTGGCCCGGCGTTTCCCCCGCCTGGTCCTCGTTTGTCCGCGTACCCTCAACCGCCGCCGTCGACCGGCCCGGCACCGTACACAAGTGGCATGTGCTGGACAACGGTCCTGATCTGGCCGCCGCCGGCGTCGAACCGGAAGGTACGCTGCTGTGCGTCCACGGCAACCCCACCTGGTCCTACCTCTGGCGCAGCATGCTGGCCGCCGGCGCAACGGCGCAGAAGCCGTGGCGGGTAGTGGCCGTCGACCAGTTGGACATGGGCTTTTCCCAGCGGACGGGCACCTTCCGCCGCCTTGAGGACCGGATTACCGACCTTGGCAACCTGACAGACGCGCTGGGCATCAGCGGCCAGGTGGTCACCGCCGGACACGACTGGGGCGGCGTCATTTCCCTGGGCTGGGCACTGCGGCACCGCCGCGAGCTTGCCGGCGTAGTGCTGACCAACACCGCCGTGCACCCGGCAGGTTTCTCCCTGCCGCCGGCCTTGAAACTGGCCCTGCACCCGGCCGTCCACCCGTGGGGAACCCGGAGCACCGACGCGTTCATCCGCGTCACCCATGCCCTGGCCCAGCCGGCGCTGTCCGCCGACGTGAAGAACGCTTTCGCCCTGCCGTACCGCAGCGCGGCCCGCCGGGAAGGCGTGGCGAACTTCGTGGCAGACATTCCGGCCGACGAAACGCATCCGAGCTGGCGCACCCTGAACACTGTGGCCGACGGCATCCGCCGTCTCAACGTTCCCTCCCTGGTGCTCTGGGGACCCAAGGACCCGGTGTTCTCCGACCGGTACCTGCGCGACCTGCTGGAGCGGCTGCCGGCTTCTTCGGTGCACCGCTTCGAGGGCGCCGGTCATCTGCTGCACGAAGACGTGGACATTGCCTCACCGGTGTTCTCCTGGCTGCATACTGCCGTGGAGGCCCCGGCCGACACCTCGCTGCGGCGCAGCGAGCCGTTCCGGCCCATGCTCGCCGAACTCGACGAGCGCGCCGACGACACGAGCGCCGCCGTCGTCGATATGGCCCCGCTGGGGGCAGCAGGCACGGATGCACAGCCGCGCACACTGTCCTGGGCCGAGCTGGCCGAGCGGGTCAACGCCCTGGCCGCCGGACTGGCCGCCGCCGGGGTGCGCCCCGGCACCCGGGTGAACCTGCTGGTACCGCCGGGCATTGAACTGACCTCGCTGATCTACGCCTGCCTGCGGCTGAACGCCGTGATTGTGGTGGCCGACGCCGGTCTGGGCACCAAGGGGCTGGGGCGTGCCATCAAGGGCGCCGGTCCCGCGTTCCTTATCGGAATCGACCGTGCGCTCATCGGAGCGCGGGCGCTGGGCTGGCCCGGCACGCGGATCAGCGTCACCGAACTGGCCCCGGCCCGTAAACGGCTGCTGGGCGTCAAGCATTCGGTGGCCGAGCTCATTGCCGGTGGCAGCACAGCCGAGGTGCCGTGGTTCCCCGCGGAACCGGACGCCGATGCCGCTGTCCTCTTCACATCCGGGTCCACCGGTCCGGCCAAGGGTGTGGTGTACACCCACCGCCAGCTTGCCGCCATGCGCGATGCGATCAAGGACACCTACAACCTGTGCGCCGGCACCTCACTGGTGGCAGGCTTCGCGCCGTTTGCCCTGCTGGGTCCGGCCCTGGGCGCCACGTCGGTGACTCCGGACATGGATGTAACCTCCCCGCGTACGCTGACCGCTTCGGCCCTGGCCGACGCCGCGGTGGCCGTGAATGCCACCACCGTTTTCGCCTCCCCCGCCGCGCTGACCAATGTGACAGCAACTTCCGGAGAGCTGGACGCCGCGCAGCGGACAGCGCTGGGACAGGTGGACCTGCTGCTTTCGGCCGGCGCCCCCATTGGCGAGCAACTGCTGGCCATGGTCCAGGACCTGGTGCCCAACGCGTCGCTGCACACGCCTTACGGTATGACCGAGGCGCTGCCGGTGACGGACATCAGCCTGGCGGGCATCCGTGCTGCGGGCTCCGGCAACGGCGTCTGTGTTGGCACCCCGGTGTCCCGTGCCGAGGTGGCCATTGCCGAGGTGTTCCCCGATGGTTCGGTGGGCAGCGACCCGCTGACCACGGCGAACAGTACCGGAGAAATCCTTGTCCGTGCCCCGCATGTGAAGGACCGGTATGACAGGCTCTGGATTACCGAGCGCCACAGTTCTTCGATTACCGGCTGGCACCGCACCGGCGACGTCGGCCACCTCGACGGGGACGGACGGCTGTGGGTGGAGGGCCGCCTGGGGCACATCCTCACCACCGCAGAGGGCGTCCGCACGCCGGTAGCCGCTGAGCAGGCTGCCGAGTCGGTCGACGGCGTGGGCCGGGTGGCCGTGGTCGGCGTCGGACCGGCCGGGGCCCAGGTCCCTGTTGCCGTACTGGAAACCTCGCCGCCGGTCCGGCGGGCCGGAACGGCCGCTGCGGATCTGTCCGCCAAGGTCCGGTCACAGGTACTGGAGTTGTGCGGCATTGACCTCGCCGCGGTGCTGGTGCTGCCGGCGATGCCCACCGACATCCGGCACAACTCCAAGATCGACCGAACCGCGCTGGCCGGCTGGGCCTCGCAGCTGCTGGCCGGGGGGCCGGTGCCAAAGCTTGGAAAGCAGAGCAAGCACGGCAAGGGCGGCCCCGCGGTTCCTGCTTCTGCGGACGCTGACGGTTCCTCAGCCGGTACCGCCGGCGGCTCCGGATCGCTGCCTGTCTTTCAGGAGGCTTCCCAATGAGCACCTCCGGCAACCTGGCGCCCCGCAACGTCCTGGTGACCGGTGCCAGCGGTCTGCTTGGCGGCGCCGTCGCTGAGCTGCTTGCTGCCAAGGGACACAAGGTACGCACCCTGCAGCGCCGTCCCGGGCTGCCCGGAACGGATTTCGTGGACGGGTCCGTGGCGGATCCCAAGGCTGCTGCCCGTGCCGTGGAGGGCATGGACGCCGTCATCCACCTTGCCGCCAAGGTGTCCTTTACGGGCGAATGGCAGGAGTTCGAAGAAACCAACATCCTCGGAACCCAGATACTGCTCAAGGCAGCCCGGGAAGCCGGGGTACGCGACGTCGTCTTCGTTTCCTCTCCGTCCGTGGCCCATTTTGGTGAACCAATTGCCGGCGCCGGCGCAGGCAAGGCCGACCCCGAAAGGGCCCGCGGTTTTTACGCCTCGTCCAAAGCCGAGGCCGAACTGCTGGCCTTGGCCGCGAATTCGGCCGAATTCCGGGTGGCAGCCATCCGGCCGCACATCGTCTGGGGCCCTGGTGACACCCAGCTGGTGGAACGGGTCATTGACCGTGCACGGTCCGGCCGACTGCCGCTGCTGGACGCCGGTGCAGCCCTGATCGACACCACGTACATCGACAACGCCGCCTCCGCGATCGTCCGGGGACTGGAACGGATGGACGCCGCCCAGGGCAAGGCGCTGGTGGTGACCAACGGCCAGCCGCGTCCTGTCGGTGAGCTGATCGCCGGCATTTGCGCCGCCGCCGGAGTAAGCGCTCCCCGCTGGAGCGTGCCCGGCGTGGCCGCCCGTAAAGCCGGCAGCGTCATCGAACGTGTATGGCTGGCCGCAGGGCGCCGCGGGCTGGTTCACGACGAGCCCCCCATGACGCGTTTCCTGGCCGAGCAGCTTTCGACGTCGCACTGGTTTGACCAGCGCGAAACCCGGGAGGTGCTGGACTGGACGCCTGAGGTGTCGATCGAGGACGGCATGGCGCGGCTTGCGCTCCATTACGGCGGCGGGGTGGCCCGGTGAAGAGTCTCGCTGCGGTTGGATCGTGGCCGGTGGACAATGTTTCCGTAGCTGTCCTCGGAGCGGACGGCGAAGTGCTGGGCACTGCCGGCGACCAGGACCGTCCGTACCGCTTGGCGTCCGTCACCAAACTGCTCAGCGCCTACACGGTCCTGATTGCCCTGGATGAGGGCGCGCTGGAACTGGACCAGCCGGCGGGACCGGAGGGTTCCACCGTGCGTCATTTGCTGGCGCATTCGGGCGGTTACGATTTCGGCGAGCGCACCGTCCGGTATGCCCCGGGCACCCGCCGGCTGTATTCGAATGCCGGCTTCGAAGTGCTCGGGGAAACCCTCGAGGCGGAAACAGGCATCGGGTTTGCCGACTACATGCGTGAAGGTGTGCTGAGCCCGCTGGGCATGGCGTCCACCCGCTTGGAGGGATCCCCCGCAGCCGGGGCGGTGTCTACTGCTGCGGACCTGACCCGCTTTGCCGCGGAGCTTCAGTCCCCCACGCTGACTGATCCGGGCCGGCTCGCGGAAGCGACCCGTGTGGTCTTCCCGGGCTTGGCGGGGGTACTGCCCGGGTTCGGCCGGCAGAAGGAGAACGACTGGGGTCTCGGCTTTGAAATCCGCGCCCGCAAGTCTCCGCACTGGACCGGTGCCAACAGCTCCCCGAGGACATTCGGCCATTTCGGTCAGTCCGGTACCTTCCTTTGGGTAGACCCCGCAGCCCGCGCAGCAGCCGTTTGCCTCACTGACCGGGACTTCGGTCCGTGGGCTGCCGAGGTCTGGCCAGCGTTGACTGATGCGGTCCTGGCGGAGCTCGCAGACCACTAGCGCCGGCTAAGCCGCCCTCAGGTAGTCCACAACGCAGGCTTCCAAGGTTCCGTCTGCGAAGCGCGGAGGCCCTGGATCCACGGCGGGCCCGTTCCGCATCCGGTCTTGAGGCGACCCGGGCAGCGGCGGAGCCGTGGACTGGTAGGTGTGCCCGGTTGGAGTCATGGTCTCGACCGTGTGCGGCCCCGGCTGGTCGACCGGCCGGACTCGCCAATCAGGTGCTTCCTTGGCCTGGTTGCATGCCTCGCACAGTCCCTGGCCGTTCACGATACTGGTGACCCCGCCGTCCTTGTGCGGATGTACATGGTCGATGTGCCGGATCGGTGCCCCGCACCACGGCATGCGGCAGGTTTGGTCCCGCGCAGCGATGAAGCGGGCCATCGATTCAGGGAACAGCCGGGCACGGGTGTCCATTGCGACCAGCTGCCCGCTGGTCGGATCCGCATAGAGCCGCCGGATCCAGCGTTCTGCGCTTTTGTCCCGCTTCGACTGCCCCCGCCCTGACTGGCCGGCGCCGGTGTTCCTGCTGCGTCCCCCTCCGCTGTCCCCGTCTGCGCGGCGCGTCCGGCCGTTATCCCCGTCTCTCCCGCTCCCCCGCAGCAGGTCCCTCGCCCACTGCGCAGGCACGGGACCATACCCCGGGACAAACGCGGGCTCCGATTCTCCACCCAGCAGGGTCCGGTCCGACATGACCAGCTGCACTTCCACCTTCATCTGGCCCGCATCGGTCTGGCCGGTAATCCGCTCCACGAGGGTATCGGCCATGATCTGGCCCCGCCCCCGGGCATCCCCCGCCGCACGGAGGCGATCCGCTTCACGGGACAAGGCCGCATAAACGCCGACTCCCTGGGCCACGGGCAGCAGCCCGGTCAGGTAGGTCATGGTATCCGGAGCGGGGCGGCAGGAGACGAACCGCTCGGTGGCGGCTTTGGCTGCCCGGTTTACGGCGGCCTTCGGATCCAGCCGGTAGGCGGCGCCTCTGGCCCGGGCAATGATCTGGCGGTCACCCAGTGTTTCCAGCACGCGGGGGTCTCCGGCAACTTCTGCATCTACCCGCTGCCGGTCCTCCACGCTGAGGCACGCCGTCTCCCGAACGAGCAACGTTGCCCGCCATTCGCTGATAGCGCCGGTGGTCAAGGCCTGCAAGGTGCACGGCATCTCGGACGTCAGGGCTTTTGCGAAGCCCAGCAGCCGCCCGCCTCGGTTCGGAGACTCCCTGCGTGCCAACGCAATCTGTGAAGAGATCCCGCGGCCCACATCCTCACGGCGCATTCCTGCTGCGGCCTGTTTCCGGCGCTGGGAAGCATCAAACGCTGCGGCGGCCCGGGCCTGGGCGGCTGAGGCGGCGGCTTTCAGTTCCTCGAGTGCCCGTATCCGGTCGATGAGTTCGCTGTCCTCCGGTTCCGCTCCCGACACCAGGCCAGCTTGGTCAACCAGCACCTCCACCCACCCATGCACCATGGCGCTGCCAGCTGCGGCAGTGCCGGCCGGCCGGTGCTCCTGAGGCGACGAATATTCGAACATGTATTCGATTTTAGGCGGCGGGACAGAGGTAAAACAGGGCAGAAGTACCTGTTCCGCTACCTGTTTTTGCTCTGTTCGCGGCCACTCAGCCCGGGAGGCCGATGCTCCGATGCTAAGCCGCACATACGGATATACGCAGAACCGGACAGCCGACCCGCTAGCCTGCTGGAATGGAAACCTGGCACCGGAACCAACTGAGCATGAGCCAGGGTGAGCTTGTGCAACAGTGGCTGCCGGGGGTTCGCCTCATCCGGGATCTCTCCTGGGCCCTCTCGGACACAGCGGTACTGGAAGTCGAATCCGGGGAGCGCCGGTACGTCGTCAAAGCCGCCGGTCTTTCCAACCACCACATAGGACGCGAGATCGCGGCGCATGAATCATGGACGCGGGTATGGAGCCGGCAGCACCGTGCACCGCGGCTCGCCCGCTCGGACCTCGCCCAGACGGTCCTCGTCACGGAATATCTCGATGGATCGCTGGCGGAGGGGACCACGGCCGAGCATGACCCGGAAGTTCATCACCAGGCGGGTTCGCTGCTGCGTCAGTTCCATGATCAGACCTCGCATACCAACAAGGGCTACGAGAGCGCAGCAACGGCCAGGGCGCTGTCTTGGCTGGAACGGCCGCACCGCATCGAGAAGTCCCAAGTGGAAGACGCCAGGACCATCCTTGCCGCCTATTCGCCAAAGCCGGTAACGGTGGTTCCGACCCACGGCGACTGGCAGCCGCGCAACTGGCTTCTCCATGGCACGGAACTGAGAATCATCGACTTCGGCCGGTTCGCGTTCCGCCCCGCTCTCACGGACTTCTGCCGCCTGGCAGCGCAGCAATGGCGCACCCACCCGCAGCTGAAGGACGTCTTCTTGGCAGGCTACGGTGCAGGCCTCGGGGACGGCGTGCGGGAAGATGACAGCGACATGGAACTCTGGCATATGACGCTGCTGCGCGAAGCAGTCTCCACCGCGGTGTGGGCCTACCAAACCGGCGACCATGCGTTCGAGCGGCAGGGACATCGGATGCTGGCCGACGCGCTGGCCACCTTCCGCACGGATGTATTCCATGCGCACACAACAAAAGGACACTCGTGAGGATCTTCGACCCGCAGATCATCCTGTTCGTGGCCGACACGGAAGGGGCAGCAGCTTCACCCCGGTGACCGAGGGCCACCGGGGCGTGCCTCACCCTGTGGACCGACGACGTCGCTGCAGCCTATGCCACGGCCCTCAACGCCGGCGCAAAGGACCTTGAGGGTCCCCACCCGTTCCTGGACGGAAGGCTCCGGGTGGCGTTCGTGGAGGACCCGGACGGACATCCGCTCCAGTTCGTGGAACGTCGGTAGTGTTGGCTACCAGCGCCCGTTCCGCGGCCGCGGCTGGCACACCGGACAACTGTAAGAGGACCGGTTCATAAAGGAATCCCTGCGGATCAGCGTATTTCGCCCCAGGGAAGCGCACCGCAGGCACGGTTCCCCCTCCCGGCCGTAGGCGTTCAGGGACCGGGAGAAGTAGCCGGACGCCCCGTTGACATTCACATACAGGGAATCGAAGCTCGTCCCGCCGGCGTCCAGCGCCCGGGTCATCACGTCCTGCGCCGCCTCAATCAGCCGCAGCGCATCCGCACGGCGCATGGTGTCCGTGGGCCGGGCGAAGTGCATCCGCGCAGCCCACAGCGATTCATCCGCATAGATGTTCCCCACCCCGGACACCAGCCCCTGGTCCAGCAGGGCACGCTTGATCCCGGTCCGCCGGGCACGCAGCCGGCGGTAAAAGTCATCGAAGGAAAAGGCCGGATCCAGCGGATCTCGGGCAATGTGCGCGGCCTCTTGCGCCACCAGCGGCAGTCCGGTTTCGGAAAGGCCGCCGGGAGCGCCGTCGGGCGTCGGCACCAGGTCGGTGAGGAACACGCCGCCGAAAATCCGCTGGTCCACGAACCGCAGCTCGGAGGGCATGGCCGCACCGGCGTCGTCGACCGCCGGACTGAGCGAAAGGCGCACCTTGAGGTGCTTCTCGTCCGGCAGCGCGGAGTCTTCCATCAGCAGCTGGCCGCTCATCCCCAGATGCGCCATGAGCGCCAGAGACGGCACGCCGTCGTGATCCTCCTCGACCAGCGGAAGCCACAGGAACTTGCCGCGGCGCACGACGTCGGTGACCACAGCGCCCTCAAGGTTGCCTGCCAAGTCCTCGGGACCGGCAGCGTGGCGCCGCACGGAGCGGGCGTCCAGGATCTGGACGCCGGTGATGGTCCGGCCGCGGACCCAGGAGGCGAGTCCGCGCCGGACAACCTCGACTTCGGGAAGCTCAGGCACGGCGGAACCGCCTAGGAACCGGCAGCCGCGGCGTCGGCTTCCCTGGAATTGATCATCTTCCAGGACGCGGCGGCAGCTTCCTGCTCCGCTTCCTTCTTGGAGTGGCCGGTACCCGTGCCGAAGGCCGTATCCCCAATATGGAGCACGGCAACGAAGCTGCGCGAGTGGTCCGGGCCGGAACCGGTGACACGGTATTCGATGTCGCCCATTTTCCGGCTCGCGGCGATCTCCTGGATGCTCGTTTTCCAGTCCGTACCGGCGCCCAGGGCATCGGCGTCGGAGAGGAGCGGTCCCACCAGCCGCATCACCATCTGGCGTGCGGTTTCAATCCCGTGGTCCAGATACACGGCGCCGATAACGGCTTCCGTGGTGTCCGCGAGGATGGAGGACTTGTCGCGTCCGTTGGTGAGCTTTTCACCCTGGCCGAGCAGGATGTATTCGCCCAGCCCCAGGTCGCGGGCAATGCCGGCCAGGGCGCGGGTACTCACGACGGCGGAGCGGCGCTTGGCCAGCTCCCCCTCGGAAAGGTCAGGATTATCCCGGTAGAGCGCATCGGTCACCGAGAACCCCAGAATGGAATCGCCAAGGAATTCGAGGCGTTCGTTCGTGGGGATGCCGCCCTGCTCGTAAGCGTAGGAGCGGTGCGTGAGCGCAAGACGAAGCGTCCCGGCGTCGATATCGACACCGAGACGCTTCATAAGCTCTTCAGTATTCTTCACTTTTTGGATACAACCCGAAAAGCAGTATTCACGGCCCTGGCAGCGGTTCCCCTAAAGGTGTGCATGGCAGGGCCGAACACTGGTCTTAGACGTCCGCGACCTTGCGGCCCTTGTATTCAAGGAACAGCGCGGTGCCGGCGGAATCGGTGACGACCTTGGCCTGGTGCGGCAGGCTATAGGTGACGCGGCCGTTCTCCACGGTCTTCACCAGGTTGGGCGCGGTCGCCTTCCACTGGGACCGGCGTGCACGTGTATTCGCGCGGGACATTTTCCGCTTCGGAACAGCCACGGCTAACTCTCTTCTCTCTCGTCTGACTCTGTACTTGGTGCCGCAGTATCTTCTGCGGCCGTGCCGGTCAACCCTGCGAGGGCTGCCCAGCGAGGATCCACTGCTTCATGGTGGTGACCCGGATCCTCCTCTAGGCGCGCTCCGCATTCGGAGCAAAGGCCTGGGCAGTCTTCCCGGCACACCGGCTGGAACGGCATGGTAAGAACCACGGCGTCCCGCAATACCGGCTCAAGATCGATGACATCTCGCTCGATCCGGCGTTGCTCTTCTTCCTCGTCTTCTTCGAAGGACTCAGCGTCCTCGTAGTAGAAGAGTTCCTGCACATCGACTTCTTGGTCGTACGCGAGTGGCTTCAGGCACCTGCCGCATTCGCCCCTTACGGGAGCGATGACTACGCCGGATACCAGAATCCCTTCGTGCACGGCCTCCAACCTCAAGTCAACCTCGAGCTCGGATCCTTCCGGAACGCCGATAAGCGCAACACCGAAGTCTTTCGGTGCCGGTACATGTTCATGCAAGGTCCGCATCGTTCCCGGGCTGCGCCCGAGGTCCCTGACGTTGATTGCCAGGGGTGTATTCGGATTGGACCGCGAAAATTCGCTAATGAGAACTCCTGTAGAACATAGACCGACATATCATCTTAGCCTGACTTGCCGGAATCTCTCAAACTGCGGCTGCGCTGCAGCCACGGAGCCCGCGCATGCACGGAACTCCGAGGTCCAGTTTACCCGCCTGCGGGCCAAGAGCTAATCGGCGGCAAGCAGGCGCTTGAGCACGGCTGCCGGGACAAATCCGCTGATGTCTCCGCCCAGGGCGGCGACCTCCTTGATCAGGGAGGAGGAGAGGTGGGTGTAGCTTCCCTCGGCGGGCAGGAAGACGGTTTCGACGCCGGTGAGGTGCCGGTTCATCACGGCCATCGGCAGTTCGTACTGGTAGTCCTGGACGGACCGCAGGCCCTTTACTATGGCGCCGGCACCGTGCTCGCGGCAGAACTCCGCCAGCAGCCCCTCCCCCATGGGAACCACGGATACCCCGCGCAGCGAGCCCAGTGCCTCGGCCGCCAGTTCCAGGCGCTGCCCGGCCGGGAAACGGTACTTCTTCGCATAGTTGGTGGACACCGCCACAATGACCTCGTCAAAGAGGCTTGCCGCGCGGGCAATGACCTCAATATGGCCGTTGTGGATAGGGTCAAAGGAACCTGGGCATACAGCGCGTCGCATAAGTCGAATCTACCGGGTCCGGCAGGGTAATACTGGAAGAATGAGTTTCTCCACCCCCGCGTCCCTGCTCCGCTCCCGGCAGGCAGCCGGCCCCGCGCCCTGGCAGCGCACCGCAGCCGGCGCCAACCTGCTCGCAGCAGACGGCAACCTGGGCGTGACCATCTTCGAAGAAATCACCGCCACGGCCGGCCGGCACAACGCCATCAACCTCGGCCAGGGGTTCCCGGACGAGGACGGCCCGGCGGAAATGCTCGACGCCGCCCGCGCCGCCATTGCTTCCGGCGCCAACCAGTACGCGCCGGGCCAGGGACTGCCGGTGCTGCGCGAGGCCATCGCCGCCCACCAGGACCGCTTCTACTCCCTGGCCGTGGATCCCGGAACCGAGGTGATTGTCAGCACCGGAGCCACCGAGGCCATCGCATCGGCGCTGCTGGCGCTGGCTGGCCCGGGAGACGAAGTGCTGACCTTCGAGCCGTTCTACGATTCCTACGGTGCCGTGATCGGCCTCAGCGGCGCCACGCACACCACCGTTGCCCTGCAGGCCCCGCATTTCCTGCCCGACGACGGCGCGCTGGAGGCCGCGTTCAGCGAGCGCACCAGGGTGGTGCTGGTGAACAACCCGCACAACCCCACCGGGACCGTCCTGCCGCGTGAAGTGCTCCAGCAGGTCGTGGACCTGGCGGCGCGGTACAACGCCGTGATCGTCACCGATGAAGTGTATGAACACCTCACCTTCGGGCCGCAGCACATCCCCGTCGCCACCCTGCCGGGGGCGGCCGAGCGGACACTGACCGTTTCCTCCGCCGGCAAGACGTTCTCCGTGACGGGCTGGAAGGTCGGCTGGCTCACCGGCCCGGCACCGCTGGTGTCCGCGGTCCGGACGGTCAAGACCTTCCTGAGCTACACCTCCGGCACCCCGTTCCAGTACGCCGTTGCGGTTGGCCTGGGCCTGCCTGATGCCTACTTCACGGAGGCCGCGGCTACCCTGAAAGCCAAACGCGACCTCCTCGGCGAGGGGCTGCGCGCAGCGGGCATGACCGTCCTGCCTTCCTCCGGAACCTACTTCCTCACCGCGGATACCTCCGCCCTGGGCATCACGGACGCCACCGCGCTTGCCCGCCGGCTCCCGGAGCTGATCGGCGTGGCGGCCATCCCGGTGGCAGTGTTCTGCCACGCGGACGGCGCGCAGCGCACACGCTCACTGCTGCGCTTCGCGTTCTGCAAAAAGTTCGAGGTCCTGGAGCAGGCATCAGAACGCCTGGCCGGGCTGGGCGGTGCCCTGTGAACGCCTCACGGCTGCTGCGCGGCATCGGAGCCCACGCCACCATCACGGAAGACGGCTTCACGCCGGGCGCCTATGTGCTGAGCATCGGCGGGGCGGAACAGTCCCACGTAGACCTGGCCCGGCCCGGGGAGATCTTCTATGAATACCTGCGCCGTATGGGCAACGTCCTGGACCTGGTTCGGCCCGCCGGGGAGCCGGTGCGCGCCCTGCATCTGGGTGCCGGCGCCCTGACCCTTGCCCGATACCTGCAGGCCACCCGTCCCGGTTCCCGGCAGGCCGCAGTGGAGCTGGAACGGGAACTGCTGGACTTTGTCCTGGCCCACCTTCCGCTGCCGGAGGGAACGGATCTGCAGACGGTGATCGGTGATGCCCGTGAATCGCTGGACCGCTTTACCGGGCAGGAGTTCGACGCCGTTGTCCTGGACATCTTTGCCGGCGCCGATGCACCCGGGCACCTGACGACGTCGGACTTCTACGCGGAGCTGGCCGCCTTGCTCTGCCCCAACGGCGTGCTGCTGGTCAATGTGGGAGACGATCCGCCGCTGGCGTTCGCCCGCAGGCAGATCCGCGAACTGGCGGCAGGCCTGGAACGTGCCGGCCGCGGAGCGGTGGCCGCGCTGGGTCCGGCCGACATGTTTACCGGCCGTTACCCCGGCAACATCGTGCTGGCGGCAACCCCGTTCCCGTGGCCGGAGGAATGGACCCGGCAGCTGCTGGCCGCCGGCCCGCATCCTGCTGCGGTGCTCACGGGCGAGGACCTGGACGTGTTTGCCTCGGGATCCTAGCGGGCGCGGCTAACCGGCCTGCTGCGCGGGCTCGGCGAACCACAGGGTGGTCTCGCCGTACTTACGCTCGCTGAAGCGTTCCAGCCCCGCCGGCCAGACCGGCTCATCGGAGCGGGTGGATCGTTCCAGCACCACGACGGCGCCCTCGGACAGGTGTTTCGCCAGCGGCGCCAGGACCGTTTCCAGTTCGGCCTCCGTCAGGGCGTAGGGGGGATCGATGAAGACCAGGTCCCACCGGACTTCTTCGGGCACACGCAGCAGGAATGTTTCCGCCTTGGCCCGGTGCACGTTCACCCGGTTGGAGCCCAGCAGCTTGTTGACCAGTTCCGCGTTGCGCCGGCAGGTGGCCGCGGCCTTGTCTGCAAGCTCCACCAGGTCCACGGCCTCGGCTCCGCGGCTGGCGCTTTCCACACCCAGTGCTCCCGAACCGGCGAACAGGTCCAGTACCCGGGCGCCCTGCAGCACCTCGTAGGATTCCAGGCGGGAGAACAGTGCTTCCTTGACCCGGTCCGTGGTGGGACGGGTTCCGTCGCCCGGAACGCTGAACAAGGTGGATCCGCCGGCGGTCCCGGCAATAATGCGGCTCATGCCTTCACTTTATCCGCGTTCCAGGAAGGCTTCGGCCTCGGGGTTCAGGTACGCCTCGATCGCCTCGTCCAGGGCCGGATACTCCCGCAGGTCCGGGTCCTCCGCAACCAGGGCGACGGCATCAGCCCGTGCCTTTTCGATGACCTTTTCGTCCTGCACCGCCCGCAGCAGCTTCAGTGTGGAGCGCCCGCCGGACTGGCTGGCACCCAGGATGTCGCCCTCGCGGCGCAGTTCCAGGTCCTTGCGGGAGAGCTCGAAGCCGTCGGTGGTCGCGGCAACCGCTTCCAGCCGTTCCCGGCTGGGATGGCCCGGTTCCAGGCTGGTGACCAGCAGGCAGGTGCCGGGTAACCCGCCGCGGCCCACCCGGCCGCGCAGCTGGTGCAGCTGGGAGATGCCGAACCGGTCCGCATCCATGATCACCATGAGGGAGGCGTTGGGAACGTCCACGCCCACCTCGATGACGGTGGTGGAGACCAGCACGTCCACGTCACCGTCGTTGAAGGCCGCCATCGCTTCGTGTTTCTCCGCCGGGTCCAGCCGGCCGTGCAGCGCCGCCACTGTTTTTCCGGCGAGGGCGGGGACCGTGGCCAGGTACTCCGTCATTTCCGTGACGGAGGCCAACTGCTGCTTCGGCGCCCGTTCGCCGCCGGCCGGCGGTTCGGCAGGGTCAAAGAGCGCCAGCTCGCTGCCCGGCTCTTCTTCCTTGTCTCCGATCTTGGGGCACACAACGTAGACCTGGCGCCCGGCGTCGATTTCTTCCCGTGCGCGGGCCCAGATCCGCTGCTCCCACTGCGGCTTTTCGGCCAGCGGAGAGACGAACGTGGAAATCGGTGCCCGCCCGGCCGGCAGTTCGGTCAGCGTGGACACCTCAAGGTCGCCGAACACGGTCATGGCGACGGTGCGCGGAATAGGGGTTGCCGTCATCACCAGCAGGTGCGGGGTGCTGTGCCCCTTGGTGCGCAGCACGTCCCGCTGCTCCACGCCGAACCGGTGCTGTTCATCCACCACCACCAGGCCGAGGTCGGCGAAGGAGACGTGCTCCGAGAGCAGCGCGTGGGTGCCGATGATGATTCCCGCGGCTCCGCTGGCCGCATCCAGCAGTGCCGCCCGGCGTGCCGCAGTGTTCATGGAACCGGTCAGCAGGGTCACCCGGGTGCCGTCCGGATCACCGTCCAACTGTCCGCCACGGCCCAGCGGGCCAAGCATGGCGGTAATAGATTCGTAGTGCTGGGCTGCCAGTACCTCCGTGGGGGCGAGCAGGGCGGCCTGTCCTCCGGCGTCGATCACCTGCAGCATGGCCCGCAGCGCCACCAGGGTCTTGCCCGACCCCACTTCGCCCTGCAGCAGCCGGTTCATCGGGTGGTCTCCGGCCAGTTCCCGGGAAAGGTCCCGGCCGATTTCGGCCTGCCCGTTGGTGAGCGTGAAGGGCAGGGAGGCATCAAACCGGTCCAGCAGGCCGCCGGGCACGGCAGGGCGGGCCGTGGCTTCTTCCTCAGCGGTCAGCGCCCGACGGCGGGCCAGCGCGGTCTGCAGCACCAGGGCTTCCTGATAGCGGAACCGGTGCCGTGCGGCGTAGGCCTCTTCCATGGTGGCGGGGCGGTGGATCCGGTTATACGCCTCTGCCAGGCCGGGAAAACGTTCCCGGCTCCGGATTGCGGCGGGGAGCGGGTCGCGCAGCCGGTCCGTCTCCATGGTGTCCAGGAGCATGGCCACGGACTTGGCAATCTGCGGGCTGGCGAGTTTGGCTGTGGCCGGGTACACGGGAATGGGGCGTTTGAGCTCTTCCTCGTCCACGGTGTCTTCATCCAGCAGGACATAGCTGGGGTTGGTGAGCTGCAGCTGGCCCTTGTAGGCGCCCACCTTGCCGGAGAACATCGCCCGGGTGCCTACGGCCAGCTCCTTGGATGCGTTGAATCCGTTGAAGAACGTCAGATGCAGCTGGCCGAGGCTGCCGTCGGTGTCATCGGTGACCACCACCTCCACGATCATTCCCTTGCGGGCGCGCATCTGCCGCCGGTTGTTGCTCTGTACCCGGGCTATCAGGGTGACATCTTCGTCGAAGGGTATTTCGGCAATGGGGGTGAGCTCCCCGCGTTCGAGGTAGCGCCGGGGGAAGTGGTGCAGCAGGTCGCCGACCGTCTTGAGGCCCAGCTGCTTGTCCAGCTTCGTGGCGGACGGCTTGCCGATGCGGCGGTCGAGCGGGAAATCCAGTTCTGCGGGAAGCCTAGAGTCCATGCGCCCCGGGGATTTCCTGGTTCTCGGGGATCTCCTTGGTTTCGTGTCCGTCCGCGGAGAGCTCCGTAATGGTCAGGTTCATCGGCTCGCCCAGCCCGCGCAGCAGCTCTATGGCGGCGCCGGCCTCCGGGGTGTGCACGTGCACCCGCCAGCGGTAACCGTCCGCAACGGGGCTGACGGCGCTCATGATCACCGAGTCGCCCAGCTCATCCAGCTGCAGCCGCAGGGTGGCGGCGTCCAGCGGACTGAGATTGATGGTGCACATAACTTCGACGCCCTCCATCCGGGGCATATGCGCGTGGATGTGCGGATCCTGGACATCGTAGCCGTGCAGGCCGTCCAGCAGTTCCTCCTGCAGCTCCTCGCCCAGGGCTGCGGCGCGGAGCGCGTCAAGCACCAGCAGGAAGCCGACGCCGCCGGCATCCACCACCCGGGCTTCCGTCAACGCGTCCAGCTGGTTTTCGGTGTGGACGACGGCGGCAAGGGCAGCGTCCAGCATGGCCCGCAGAGTCACTGCCAGGCCTACGTTGCTGTCATCGCCGGTGACGGCGGCTTCACTGTCCGAGGCTGCATGGGCTGCCGCTTCCAGGACCGAGAGCATGGTGCCCGGGACGGGATCGCTGAGCACCGACCAGGACCGGAGCTGGGCGCGCTGCAAAGCAGAGGCGAGCAGCGGCGCGGACAACCGGACGGCGCCGGCCAGGGGTTCGGCCATGGACGTGAGGAAGACCGAAAACAGGGTGCCGGAGTTGCCGCGGGCATCTTCCATGGCGGCGCGGCCTGCGGTTCCCAGCAGTTCGCCGATGTCGGCTGTATCGGTTTCGGCAGCTGCCTTGGCGGCGGCGCAAAGTGTCAGGTACAGGTTGGTGCCGGTGTCGCCGTCGGCCACCGGAAAAATGTTGATGGCATTGAGGCGGTCGCTGTGGTTGCCAAGGGACACCTCTGCGTTGCTCAACCATCGCTTCAGCGCTTGCGCGTTGGCGGTGATCTTAGTCTGCAAAGTAGTCCCGTTTCCTGCTTGTGCCACTCATCTGGGGCCCGTCCCGTCCGGTCTTCGCCGTCTTTGCCGCTAACCGTTTATGTCATTAGGAAGCCTACCGCAGGGCACTGACAGAAGCCGATAACGATTTGCCCGTTGATCACGCTCCGATATGGAAAGCTGTACCTATGCCCAACAAGCACTACGCGGACGTCGCCGCCGCCCGCCACATGCGCGACTGGTCGCAGGAACCGCGCCCCCGCGCATCCAAAGGGCATGTATCCGCTGTCACCGCCGGAGAAGACAACCAGATGACTGCCCGTGCGCCCAAGCCGCGAAGGGACAAAGCCTACCGGCGCAAGCGGCTTGTTGCCCTGGTGGTCAGCCTGTTTGCCTGCCTGTCAGTTCCGGCCCTGATTCTGCTGCTTGTGCTTTTCGGCTAGGACGAACGCGAAAAACTGCTTTATTTCGTCCACGGGGGAACGTCCAACACCACGTCGGACACAGCTAGAATGGCTTTAGTCTTTGTCAAGTGTATTTGGGGGAACTCGTGCCTGTTGTTATGCCTATCTATGGAACCAGGCCGGAAGCCATCAAGATGGCTCCGATTATTGCCGCTATCCAGCAATCTGAAACACTCGATTGCTTTGTCACCGTTACCGGCCAGCACCGTTCAATGCTGGACCAGGTTAACGGTCTGTTCGATATCGTCCCCGACCACGATTTGAACATCTTCTCCCCGGGGCAGACCCTCAGCGGAATTCTCACCAGGACAATCGACGGCCTGGACAAGCTTTTCAGCGTCAACAAACCGGATGTTGTTGTAGTCCAGGGGGACACCACAACGTCCACGGCCGCGGCCATCGCCGCTTTTTACCACGGGATCCCCGTGGTCCATGTTGAGGCAGGCTTGCGCAGCGGGGACCTCTTTTCACCCTTCCCGGAGGAAGCCAACCGGAAGATCACGTCCCAGATAGCCAGCCTGCATCTTGCCCCCACAAATACCAGCCGGGCCAACCTCATGGCTGAAAACATCAATCCCCGCGATGTAGCCGTCACAGGCAACAGCGTCATTGATGCGCTCTTGATGACTGTTGACAAGGAGGTTCCGTTTACCGACCCAAAGCTCGAAGAACTTGCGGTAGCCGGTAACCGCATCCTTCTTTCCACGACCCACCGCCGTGAGAACCAGGGTGAGGCGATGCGGGGCATTGGCCGGGCGCTTGCCCGCATTGCGGAGGCCGAACCGGACGTAACCATTGTTCTTCCGCTGCACAAAAACCCCGTGGTGCGCGCAGCGGTGATGCCCTACGTCGAAGGCCACGCCAACATTGTGGTCACCGAACCGTTGGCGTACGGCGAATTCACCCGCATGCTCTCCCTCTCCCACTTGGTGCTCACCGATTCCGGCGGAGTCCAGGAAGAGGCACCAAGCCTCGGCAAGCCCGTCCTCGTGATGCGCGAAAACACCGAACGGCCCGAGGCAGTGGATGCGGGCACCGTCAAGTTGATCGGCACCAATGAGGACCTCATTTTCACCGAGGTAACCCGGCTTCTCAACGATCAGGATTATTTCGATTCCATGGCCAACGCGGTCAACCCCTATGGAGATGGGAAAGCAGCAATGCGGACCGTCGCAGCGATCGAAGAATTGCTGGGGCTGGGAACACGGACATCGGACTTTGCGTAAACGCATTTTTGTCTACGGCGGCAACGCGGCCTCCGCCCTGGTCAATGCGTACAGCGAAAACGCAGCACGCGTCGGATTTGTTGCGCGGCAGTCGCTGATCAGCGCAATGAATCCGCCCGGCCGGGTCGAGTTTGGCCTTCCCCCAGGGGTCACGGCATCCGCCGAGCGCCTGGTGCGACAGGATGCCGCTTCCTCGCTGACAGATGAACTGGGGAAATCCGCGCCGGATACGGACCTGGTTTTTTGGGACTTGGACGATGAGCGCTTTGGTGTTTATGAGATGGAGGACGGCAGCTACCTCACCCGTTCGCCGCTGCTCGCCAGGGCAACCATTGCCGGGCCGTCAATCCGCCGCCACATAGAATTTGGCTCCACGGAGCACCTCACCTTGTGGACCTCCGCTGCCGACGTCTTCGTGCGGTGGTTGAAGGATCTGGGAATTTCCTCCCGAACCCATGCCTTCCGCCTTCACTGGGCTGCAAACGATGCAGCCGGGGGCAGCGTCGAGCTGGCGTTCGGCCCGGCATCCTTTCAAATGAACGCATTGTTCCGGCCCTATTTTGAGCATCTGGATCGGTTGGGAATCTCTGTCATCGAGGAAGTTCATACCCTGGGGTCTTCCCACCATCCAGGCGGACGTTCGCCCCTGCACCTCCGCGACGATTCCTACCACAGTGCGCTGGGGCAGTTGTCGAAGGTTCTCCAGGGCCCGGGAGCTGCCCCGGAACGAGGAGACACTACAAGCCATTGGAATTGGGACAGCCGACACCAAGCACCGGTGCTTCGCTGGAAAGCCCTCGAAGAACTCGATGCCACAGCGCCAGGCCGAACCGCCCACGTCATCGCTCCACGCCGGTCTGAGGGCGAGAAGTTTCCGGCCCGTTTCCTCCTGCAGAACACCGGCTCGGACACCCTGCTGGTCATCAGCCATGGGGCCTTGCCGAGGGCAAAATACCAAACACCGCGGTTCGAGTGGCTGGCAACTCTTCAGGACCGCCCGGAAAACCTCCTGTTCCTGGCGGATGGAGCGTTGGAAAACCACCCGGAGCTGGAATTGGCCTGGTTTACGGGTGATGCCGAGGACGACCTCACCAAGCGTTTCGCCCACATAGTCCAAACCGTGTCCAGGCAAATAGGTGCCAAACGGATCCTCTTTGTCGGCGGATCGGGCGGCGGCTTCGCGTCACTCGCTTTAGCGTCCCTCGTACCCGGTTCACGGGCGCTGGCCTTCAACCCGCAAACCGCTATCCGCAAATACTGGAACAAAGCGGTCACCGCGTATCAACAGGCACTTTTCCCTGAATGGGATTCAGTTCGCCCGCTCGACGGATTAGGAACCCGCGTCAGCGCGGTAGCCCGCGTAGCCCAGACCTCTCCGCGGGACTACCAAGTAATCTATGTCCAGAATGACGATGACGCTTTCCATATGCAGAATCACCTTGGGCCCTTTGCATCAGCGGTAGGGATGCCGGCAGAATCTGCCGTTTCGTCCAGCGGCAACGTGCAACTGATTGTGGACAGGTTTGCCGAAGGGCACAACATGCCGTACCGAAGAGTGCTCAATCCGTTTGTTGACCGGGCCCTGAGTAACTGGGGATCTCCGTTGGCTGGCTGGGACCGGGACTATTATGCCCATCTGCTTACGGGTCCGGAAGCCTCATGACGCTCCAATCCAGCTCCCACTCCGGGCTAAAACTCCTCTGGATCGACACAGTCCTCTGTGACGCGGAGGATGACCCGGACATCATTGAACGCTACCTGCAGCGGTTCCTGCTCACCATGGAAAGCATTGGCGCGCAGACCATCCCCGACGGAGCGGATTTCCGCTTCACAGTGAATCTCTCCCGTGACAAGCTGGCGTACCTCCCGCGGATCGAACAAGCGATCTGCCGTTTGGGCGCTGCCCACCGCCACGGAACGCGCGTGCACCTCTACGATCACCCGCCGGGTGGATACGGTGTGCCGGCAAGCTCCCATATCGACAGCATCAAAAACCCCAACAAACAGCCTGGACGCCGCGAGGCCCTCTTTGCTGCTGCAGCTGCAGGCGAAAACTTCGGTCGTTACGAGTCATTAGTCCGGATTTCCATGGATGATGATGACCTGTACTTCCCCGGGCATCTGAGCCAGATCTCTGCCTTCGCTGATGCCCTGCTCGTTTCGCATCCGGAGTCAGTCAGTGCCGCAGGCTTGTACCGCCAGAACTTGGCCACGGTGACTCCTGCCGGGATTTCCATGCGGGACGTGGATTTCAACCGGGTCATCCCCGGGAACAAGTTCTTTGTTATCCCGGCGTCCCATGTTCCCAACGCGGCCCGCTACAGCCCCTGGGCAATTCCAGAGCTCATTGACGAAGATGCCGTAGAACGTTTCGCGGGGACAGGGGTCAACCTTGTGCTGGTCCGCAACAATGCCCCGACCTTTGTATACATGCGGCGTGCCGCTAATTTGTCCCTCCAGTCCAAAGACGCCTGCATAGATAACACCCATGCTGAACAGGAGTTCAGTAACGAAGAGGACCTACTGGACCATCTCCGCTCCTCCCCTGCCGAGCCTGCACGGGTGCCGGTGATGGCCCCGCTGCCGCGCGAATTCCGGCTAACCTGCAGCCGGGCTCACGACGGTACCGTCAATGTTTCAACGAACTTCGACACCATGTTCGGCCCCGGGCACCGGATAGCTTTCTACCTGATGCACGGAGCAGAGCGTTTAGATGTCCGTTGGTATTCCGGCGATGGATCGGCCCAGTTCACGCACACTCCGCCTGGCTGCACGGTGCGGGCGTTTGTCCAGTACGACGGTGAAATCATTGCCCGCAAAGGTCGGCGGGTTTTCGGGTGACAGCAGCGGCCAGCGGCACCGTCTCGAAGGATCCCACAATCGTCCCGCTTTCGGCGTCCATGCGGCTCACCTGTGCCTGCACCGCCCTGTTTGCCGGAGCGGGCACCTTGAAGAAGGTCGACGCGGAATAGTCCGAGGACAGTAACTCCTTGCCTTGGCTAATGATCCTGACCGCTGCGACTTCACCCGGAGGCAGCCACAGTTTCAACTGCACTTCTTCGTCCGGGCCATCACGCCGACCCAACTGATAGGGAAGTACCGTGCGGTCCGAAGTCCTTTCCCCTTGCAGTGCCGCCGCCAGGTAAGGACCGAAGGCCGAGCCGATATTTTGGTGGTCCACGTCAGTAACTATGAGGGTTTGCGCATCAATTCCGGCCTGTCGGGCCAACTCCATGAACGGCTGCACATGGACATGCAAATGGCTGTCGTTCTGTCCCACGAGAACCGTGACCTGCGGGTTCCCCTGACGCTGGTCAATGGACTCGGGGATGAGGCGATCCAGCCATGCGACCGATTCGTCGGACTCGTCTCCGGCGATGAAACCCAGAATGTCCGAAGACGCACCCCGCAGATAACTTCCAGGGAAACACTGCGGCGCTCCCGCGATGATTCTCCCGGCGCCGAAGACCAGCCCGTGGGCCAGAGCCGCTGTGCCGCCTTTTGAGGATCCGGCAAAAGAGGTGTCCGAAGCCCGGATACCAAGCTCTGCGGAAACATCACGAAGAAGGCTCTGCACGGCAGAAAATATTCCTGTATCCCGGTGGTCCGCATAGTAGTACGAGCCTTGTGCGCCGAAGTCGTCCAGGACGTACAGGCGGTATGCGTCCACGGCGGCCAGCGACGAACGGTAGTTATAGGTGAAGTCATAGGGTCCGGAAATGGCGGAGAACACCACCGTGAGCCGGTTTCTCCCACGCTCGCTGAGCGGTTCCTCCAAGTAGTACGTCACTTCCCGGTCGCCGTGCCGGGTTTTCCAGCCGCTCCCGGACCGCGTTACGCCGCGGTCCACCACCAGTCCCTGGCCGGAGGAGACCGTCAGTTCGACGTTCCCGGTGCTGCAGAGCTCAACTGAACGGGTCCTGTTGCGGAACCATGGACGTGTTCCCCTCCGGTAACGGAGAACCGCCGGAGCGTCTCCTTTGAGACGCAGTTCTGCCGGCCGGTGTCCGCCGGGCGTAGTCAGTACAAATGAATGTCCGTGACCTTCTACTCGGAAAGGGAAAGGAATCTTCCAGACGACTGCCGCGCTCAACCCGGCCCCGCCCTTCAAGCGGAAAACCCCGCCGCCTGCACTGGACGGGTCTGCTTCATTCCCTTGTCGCTTCAGCGGGGCGGTAAGGACGTTCTCGGCCATTCGGCGGGCGAGGGCGCTGGCTACAGCCCGTATCCCCCGGCGCGCGCTCACTCGTCGTCGCCCAGGATGGTGGAAACAATGCGCTCAAGGGTGACGTCCTCATTGAGGTTGCTGGCCGCCCAGGCGGATGCCGCAGCGCCTAGGCCACGCCATCGCTGCTCTGAAGAAGTTGCCTCGAGTATGTAGTCCGCCAATTCCGACATGTTCGGCCGGAGCCAGGAGGCGGGGTAAATCCGGTCAGCGCCCGGCCAAGCGATACTGGCCGGCACAGCCCCGCTCACGGCGCCGTCGGCCAGGGTCAGGTGGAAGGATTCAAAGTCGCTAAGAGAGAGGGCAACGCCGATGTTCTGATACCAAGAGGCCATCTGGTCGTCGTGCCCGTCGAAATGCACTGCACCCTGCAGCTGCGGCTCCGTCTCCATGCGGCGGTACTGCTCCTGGTAATAGTCCATTTCTTCCGGCCTGTCCGCCATCCAGGGGTAGTCTTCGGGCCGCTTTCCTTTAATGCGCAACTCGTAGCGCGGGTCCTCGTCCCGGAGTATGGCCAACAGGTCCAGTGCCCTGTCCAGATGCTTCTGCGCAGGCACGATGCCCACCATGCCCAACCGGAACCTTGCATCCGGCGCTTTAGGCAGAGCGGGGTCCTGCCGGTGTACAACATTCGGGATAACAAGCGCCTTGTCGGCGGGAATCCCGTGATCGCGTACTGCGAGTTCGGCAATGTGCCTGCCCACAAAAATTATCCGGTCTACGGCTGAGGTTTTCAGGCGCTCCAGATAGGGCGTGAACAGCTCCTGCGAATGGAACCGGGTCACCAGGCGCTGGTGGGGCAGGATGTGGGCGGCGTACCAAGCTGCGTTGCCCAATGTCCATTCGCAGAAGACCACGTCGGCGCGGGCCAGAAGCACACGGCTGCGTTCTTCATCATGTTGCTGGTGCCCGGCCCAGCGGTCAATGTCCACGGAGTGCCCGGCAGATCTCAATGCGCTGATGATGTCCCTCGCGAACTTCAGGTCATGCCCCGCTATGAGAATATTCCGCGGCTTCGCCTGACGTCGCTCTATGTTCTGTGACGAAGCGGCATCGCTGGGGCCGGCCACGTGCGGAAACCTCCGCCGGAAGAGGAGCCCTTTTGAACCGCCGTCGTTGTTCCCGGTCCTGACAGAGACCAAGTGCGGACTGCCGTCCGGGGCCGCCGCCTCCGCCGCCAGCCCGGGTGCGTCCCCGGGACGTGCCGGCGCGGCGACCAGTTCTGACCAGTTACCGTAGACGGTGCCTGTCAGGAGGTCTTCTGCCAAGGTCCGGTCACCTTCATAGGGGTACAGGCTTCCCGCCCATGACACACCCAGCTGCTCCAGAACGTCCGGTGTTGCCTCGGATTCCAGCAGGCAGTTGAGGCTGCTGTTCGCTGGCAGTTCCGTGCAGATTACAGCTGCGGGACGGACGGTCTGCGCTTCCAAATCTGCCAGGACCTGCGGTGTCACCCGGCCAACGGAGACCGCATAGCGCGGCAGCTCCGGCGCGCAAACCACCAGTCCGGCGCACCGAAGGACGTAGGCCAGGCGGTGAGCGGCCGTGTGTCCGCGGTGGATAAGCCGGTACGCGAGCCATGCATCGTCCAGCCGCGCTTTCTCATCGTTCATCCAGCGGGACAGCAGTACCTCGGCCTCCTCTTGACTGGAAACAGTGGGCACCAGTCCGGCCAGCACCTGGTCCACTCCTTCTCCCTTGCCGCTAAGCACGGCCGTACCGGAGGCGGCAAGTTCGACAACGCGGCGGGAGAACATTGTGGGCGAGCCATCAACCGAGTTGACGTTGATGTGGACCGGGTGGGCTTTGTAGGCCTCGACCATTTCCAGGTAGGGCAGGCCGCCTACAACGTAGCGGCCGAGGCTGCCGGGGAAGGTGTAAGGACTATCCGGGTTCAGGTGTTGCCGGTCGTATATCGCCAGGCCGTGGGGGCGCGCGGCATCCAGCAAAGAGGTCAGCTCCGCTGAGCGCTGCGGGTATCGGTTCCCGTAGTAGGACCCGGCGTAGGCCACTGTGTGCGAATATCCGCGGGTACCGGGCAACGGATTATGCAGAGCGGGTTGTGCGTAGAAGGGCAGGGACGCGATGGTTCGCGTGTGAACTCCCGCTGAACGGCCATACCTCCGGATGCAGTCGGCGTCGGTGGTAAAGACGTGGTCAAAGAACCCGGCAGTCGTGCTGAAACGGTTGAAGTGCACCGGATCTTCCTTGTTCCAGAAGATGGTCGGAATACCGTTCCGATTGCAGTGGTCCAACAGCTCGCGCAGATCTGCGAACCGCTCGGCGTCGTAATACCCCACCTTTTGCCGCCACTGTCCGCCGGAGCCTTCCCAGGCTGACTCCACCAAAAGCGCGTCAATCCTGCTGTTCTCCAACTGGGTGCGCCAGCTCTCCGGTTGGACTTCAAGGAGACCCAGCTCCGGACGCAGGCCCTCAGTGGTGAATGCGTCGGCGATGATGCCAATAGTCATGTTCCGCAAAAGCAGGCCGTCCGGCGCCGCGTGGGCAGCCGCAGAGATAGCAGATTTCAGCGTGTCGCCGGCACTGTTCCCTAGCATGCTCCATTGGCGGGAATCCACGGTCCATAGTCTCGCCCGCTGACCCATTTCACGGCGCAGCTCGGGATCGTCCAGCAGGATCTGCAAAGTTTTAGCCAGCGATGCCGGATCTGAAGGGCGGGCCAGCAATGCCCTGCCCTGGTCTTCTCCAGCGAACGTTCTCAGGGGCGGCAGATCGGTCAGGACCACCGCCTTTCCTGCAGCCATGGCTTCCAGCGGTTTCAACGGTGAAACGAGTTCTGTGACGGGCATCCGGATTCGCGGGCACGGCACGATGTCGAAAACACTGACGTACTCGGGAATCTCCGTGGCGGCAACCCGCCCGGTGAAATGCACTAGTTCCGAAAGGTTAAGGGCTGATGCCTGTGCGCGCAGGTTCCCGAGTTCGGGTCCGTCGCCGACTATCACAGCACGGAAGGGTGTTCCGGCCTGCTTCAAAAGGTTTAGTGACTCCAGCAGATGAGCGATGCCTTCGTACCGGACCAGGCTGCCCGCGTATCCGATCACCGGGATGCCCGCCGGAACCTTTAGTTTGTTCCGAAGCCGGGGCGACGGCGGCAGTGGACTAAACCGGTCAGTGTCGACCCCATTGGGAAGGATTCGGATATTAGCGGGATCCACCCCGCGCCGTACCAGTTCGTCTTTCACTTCCTCCGTGATCGCGAAGACAATGTCTGCGTTGACGGCGACGAACGTTTCGAGCCGCTCAGCCAAGAGGTACCGCTCAGAGTGCTTCCACCCCGGCTTACCCGACGCCTCTGTGACTTCCCACAGCCCCCGCACCTCGTAGGAAAACGGGATGCCCAGCCGCCGTGCAGCGACCAGCGCGGGAAGTGCCGTGACGTGATTGGACGCTGCATGAATGGCTTCAACGCGTTCCCGCTGGGCCTCCCGCACGTAGATGTCCGTAGCCTCCAGCCAGTACTGGTCCAGCGGCTGCTCGCTCCAGCTGGGGCCGGGATTAAAAACGTGCCTGACACCCAGGATGTGTTCAGTGAACCGCTTGGCCGGCGGGGCCGGCTGGTCCACCTTCGCGTCCCAGGGGTAGCCGGGCCGGGCTGCCACAAGGACGTCCAAACCGCTGTCCATAAGCCCGCGGGTCAGTTCAGCAGTCCGGGTCGAATAGCCGTTGCTGTTAAAGCGGCCGGTGCTGTGGGCACAGTACATGATCCGGCCCCGCTCGGCCAAGTAACCGGCGTTAGGCTGCCGCGGCGGAATAAGCGGCAGCCGGTCCAGGAGACGGTCAAGTCCCAGAACCATTTCCGCGGTCCTTTTCTCGCCGGCTCCCAGCGGTGACTCATGCGTTTTATGCCGTCGCAGAAGGGCAGCAGGCTCCCGGACGTCGCCTGTAACGAAGTGCGCATGCGCCACGGCACGCATCACATTTTCCGGAGACGGATCCTGCTCAGCCTGCCCAAAGTAGCTTCTTTTGAGCTCCTCCGGGTCCGGGGCATCCTGGCCAGCACCCTTTGCGATAGCCGTCGCGGACCCGGGCGAGGTGACTGATGGACCAGCTGCCACAGGACGCCTCAGGTCGCGCACGGTCTTCCGAACCGCCCGGGCGGGGAGGGCCAGGACCTTCCCCGCCCGCATGCTCAGCGAATGACGCAACGTCGTCAGCGTTTGACGCAGCCGGACAATCTCCTGCTTGGATGCCTGCAGGTCCGCCCGAAGCCTGGCAGATTCGCTCCGGAGCTTCCGGACCTCGGTCCGCAGAAGCCGCAGCTCCTGCACGTCCTGCCTGCTGCCTTCGAGGAGCTCCTCATAATCAGCAATAAGGGCGTCGAGGTCTGCCGCGTACCGCTGGCGCCGGAGCGCTTTTTGAACGGAAAAAGCCGGCTGTTCATCTGCGTGCGTCATGTCCTTCTAACTGTTGCTAATTTCCGCCCAGGGTCGGGCTAACGCCAGATACCCCGTGTATCGATGAGGCCCTTGCCTTCGAGCAGACTGCGGTCGATGGTTCTGAACATATCGTGGTCCACCAGGAGGACAACGATATCGGCATCCTCTAAGGCCGCCTCTGTGGACGTCAGTTCCACATTTCCCAGGTGGGCCAGGGCAGACGGAAGTGCCGTGACATGCGGCTCTGCCACCGCGATGACAGCAGCCGGGAGCCGGGAACTGAGGTCGGAGACAATGGTGACCGCAGGAGATTCCCGCAAGTCGTCAATGTTGGCCTTGAACGCGAGCCCCAGGGCGGCAATTTTTGGTATCGGCTTGCCAGCTGCCAACTGCTCTACCCGGTCGAGGACCCATTCCGGCTTAGCGTCGTTTGTCTCGCGGGCCTGTCGAATCAGTTTCGCCTCGTCGGGAGCACTCGAAACGATGAACCACGGGTCAACAGCAATGCAGTGTCCGCCGACGCCGGGGCCGGGCTGGAGAATATTCACGCGCGGGTGATGGTTCGCCAGTTCGATCAGCTCCCACACGTCTATCCCCAGCTTGTCGCTGATCACGGAGAGCTCGTTGGCGAAAGCAATATTAACGTCCCGGTAAGCGTTTTCTACCAGTTTTGCCATCTCCGCCGTTGCTGCATCGGTGATGTGGATATTTCCCTTGCAGAACACGCTGTAGAGGTCGCGTGCCCGCTCGGCGGCCTCCCGTGTAAGCCCGCCCACAATCCTGTCATTAGTGACGAGTTCAATCATGACCCGCCCGGGGAGCACACGTTCGGGGCAATGAGCCATATGTATGACAGGAAGCCCGGAGTCTGCATCAAGGGAAAGATCGGGGCGCAGCTGCACCAGGTAATCCCCAAGGTGCCGGGTGGCACCTGGAGGCGAAGTGGATTCAAGGATGACCAGTTCGCCTCCGGTCAGTTGCGGGGCGATACCCCTGGCGGCGGCTTCAATATAGGACAGGTCAGCCGTCCGGTCCGCGTTGAACGGTGTGGGCACGGCGACTATATAGGCGTCTGCAGAGGGGGTCTCCATGGTGGCCGTGAGCGCTCCCTGGCTCACGGCGCCGGCCACCTGCACACCGAGGTCGGGTTCTACAAAGGGCACCTCGCCGCGGTTAATGGCTTCGACGTTGGCTTGCTTGACGTCTACACCGATAACGTTGAGACCGTTCGCCGCAAGCACGGCGGCCGTAGGCAGGCCGATGTAGCCGAGTCCAATGACAGCCACGTTTTTGATCTCATTCATAGTAATTCCCCCTATAGTGCAATGTGGTTATTGGGAGTTCCGAAAAATTGAATCTCCCCCGACGCCAGCAGGGCGGCGTCGGAAATTTTCCAGGTATGGTTTCCCGGGCCCCGAAACTGGGCGTAATTGAAACGGTCACCAGAGTAGATTCGGCCACCGTTCAACAATACGGCGTTCAGGAAGGCGGTATCTTCCCCTCGATTGACGGCCTGGAACGGGTTTTTGAGAAACACTTCTCGCCCGCCGGTGATAGTTGGACCCATAACTGATGGTGTAAAGCGGTGTTCCCGCTCGGCAAACCGGAGCAAAGTCGCATGGTGCCGAGCCAAATACATGTAGTGTGCCTGCTTTCCCACGATGTCCGCTCCGGAGTAGGTGAGCGCATGGACAAGGTCACGCAAATAGTTGGGCGCGTACAAGTCGTCGTCGTCCATCTTGCTCAGCACCTCGCCGCCCGCCGCGTCCACGCATGCGTTGAGGCATTCCCCCAAAGTTGCCGACGATGGTCGGTCCAAAAGAACCAGGTCCTCAACAGAGCTCCGGTCCTTCAGCCGTTGAAGGGTATTTTTGTCCACTTCAAATCCGTGCGTGCACAGGACCAGTTCGGGCTTCCGACCCAACAGTGACCCCACCGTGTTGAACACGTGTTCAAGCTGGCCCGGTCGGAACGTAGACACCAGCAGGGAAGCCGACGGCTCTACAACCGGCCTGGCCGATTCAGCTGGAAGAGCGGCGGCCACAATGGATTCAACCCGGTGGGCGTAGGTGTGCTCGGACCACACCCTGCGCTGGGCCCGGTGCAGTTGGCGATCGGAAAGCTGCGGGTTCCGTACGAGCGCCTGGATCAGTTCCGAGGCTTCAGTCCGCGACGTGGCCGTGAACTGTTCCTCCGGGGCCCACTGGGTCAGGGCAAGACTCGGCGTGCTCACTACAGAAGTCCCGGCAGCCGTCAGCTCGTAGATCCGCCGTGCACACATACTGGGCGAATCCACTACTGAATTTACGTTGAGGAAGACCCTGTAGGCCTTATAGGCCGTCAGCATTTCCGCATAGGGAAGCGTGCCGGCCACATATTTGTCGTAGGGAGCAGGAACCTTATAGTTGGGATCTGCGCCGGCATGGCGGGAAAAGATATCGAGTCCTATTCCCCGCTCCTCATGGGCGTCGTGCGCAGCGCCCAAAAGCAGTTCCAGCTGCGCCCGGCGCTCGGGAAATTTATGGGCGAAATACATTCCTGCAAAGGCAACGTCGAGCTGGTGCCAGCCGTTGACTGGCCGGACCGGGTTATGGAGCACGGGCTGGGCGGCGAACTGCAGAACGGCAACGCGGCTGTGCCCCAGATCTCGGACATAGGACTCGATGCGGTTGGAATCGCTGGTGAAAACTATGTCAAAGAGCCTTGCAGCATCGAGGAAGTCCTCATAGTGCGGCGGATCCTCCTTATTCCAGAACACCGTTGGCACGCCTTTGGACCGGCAATAGGCAATAAGCTCCCGGAAGTCCGTCTTCGGTCCTGTTTCCCCAGTGAGCTGGTAGCGCCACTCGCCGTCGTTTCCGGCCCACGCAGACTCGACGAATAAGAGATCCGGAAGCTCAGACTCCAGTTGCTTGCGCCAGTTGTTCCGCGTGAGGGAAACCTGGTTCCACTCATAGCGGAAGGCCTCAGAGGAGAAGTCATCGAGAATAACCGCCACGGTTAGGTCCTGACGCCTGGGCGGACGTTCCTCGGCCTGAAAGGCCTCGAACCGGCGCCGGTTACGTCGAAACAGTGCCCTATGCGGGCGGGCACTTGCACCGGTTTCGGGACGTCCGTTCTTTGCCGTCCTCAGCCTGCGCTGCTGTTCAAGGAGCCCGGTAATCCCGTTCCTTCGCAGATGCCACGCGGCAGTGCGTGCCTCCTTAAGCAAGATGCTCATACCCCCGACTTCCGTCGTCCTGCAGCCAGCGGCTGGATGACCACGGGCCGCAGGTCATTGAGCATCCGCCGGCGCACCTTGGCAGCTGCGAAACGGTCCTTCTTTGCCAGTTCCCTGGTGTAGCGCCGGTACCAGTTCAGCGCTACCGATGGTTCGCCGTCGAAAAGCAGTTCGCCCTTATCCAGCCATAGAACGCGGGTGCACAGGTCCTGGATGGTGTTCAGGCTATGGCTAACCAGAAAGACGCAGCCTGCTTGCTTCCGAAGATCATCCATCCGCCGTTTGGTCCGGTCCCGGAACTCGTCATCACCGGTGTTCAGGGCCTCGTCGATAATCAGGATTTCAGGGTCTATGGCCGTGGCAATGGCGAACCGCAAACGCGAGGCCATGCCCGAGGAGTAGGACCGCATAGGAAGGTCGATCGAGGCTTCGAGGCCGGAAAGCTCCAATATCGCGTCGTACTTGGCAGCAATCTGCGCAGGCGTCATGCCGAGCGCCAGACAACCGAGCATGATGTTTTGTGCGCCGGAGAGATCAGGCACCAGGGCAGCCGATACACCCAGCATGGTTGGCGTAGATGACGCATACACAGCCCCGGCGGTGGGCTGGAGTTTTCCGCAAATGAGGTTCATCAGTGTGCTTTTGCCTGAGCCGTTAAGGCCGATCACACCGATTGCCTCGCCCCGTTCGGCCACGAAGGAGATGGGTGCCAGCGCATGCACTTCAACCGATGGTGCCAGGCGGTGAGACCATCCCCTACGAACGGCCACTGCGGCGTCAGCGCTCTCCTTCCCGGAGCCCTGGGCGAAGCCGGATCGGGACGACGCTACGCGGTACGTCATACCCACGCCGTCGGCAACAACGGCGGGGGCACTAACAAATCTCTCGAACTCAGTCGTTGCCGACATAGGACTCTTCCCTCTTCCAGAAGAAAACAACTCCGATAATCAGTGCACTGAGCGCCCAGGCGGACAGCCCTGCCCAGCTCTGCCATGCTGGCGTCCGGCTGTATAGGACGGAGTCGCGCACTATTGTCAGCAGCAGATACAGAGGATTTGCTTCTACGACGGATTTCAGCCAGGGCACCGAGTTGTACCTCTCAATGCTGAACATGACGCAGGAAGCGAACATCCAAAACCTCATGCCGAAGGAAATAACGTGCACCAAGTCGTTGACCTTGGCCACCATGGGCGCCAGGATCAGGCCTGCGCCCAGATTGAAGAGCACCTGCAGCAGAACCGCCGGAATTACCAGCACCCACCGCCAGGTAATTTCCTCTGTCGGAGCCAGAACAATGACCAATATAAACATCATGATGATGACCGGGATGTTAGCCAGCAATTCACGGATATTGACCGCTACGGCCAAGGTTGCCCGCGGAAAGTTGAAGGCTTGAATGACGTTTTGGTTATTGCGGATAACGCGTGCACCGTTTACCACTGCACGCGAACTCATTTGGAACAGGAAGATTCCGATGATAAAGTACCCGATGAAGTTCTCTACCCCCCGGCCAGCTTTCAGCAGGAGCCCGAAGATCGCAAAGTAGCCCAAGCCGTTAAGCAGGGGGTCCAGTAGCAGCCATGCACTGCCCAGGCGGTCGCCTCTATTGCTGGATTGCACCCGCGCGCGTGCGTCGTACGCCATAAAGTGCCGATAGTTCCACAGCGATACAAGGTAGTCGAGCAAGGGTAGCTTCGCTCCCACCCGGGAGACCTTTCGCAGGTCCACCGCAACCGTCACGTTTTTCTCGCTGACTCCGCCTGCTGTTGTCGGTTGAATCATGCTTCCTGCCTTATGTCGTTGTACATAGCCACTGTGGCGGCGGCTACTGCGGTCCAGGTGCGGTTCGCGAGCACCTGGCGGCGTCCCTCATTCCCGAGCTTGTTGCGAAGCCGGGGATTCTCCAGCAATGCGTTGATGGCCCGTGCCAGACCGGCCGGATCTGCCGGACGCACCAGCAGCCCGCTTTCCTTGTCCTGGACCAGTTCCGCCAGGGCCGGCAGGGCGCTGGCGATCACTGGCCGGGCACAGGCCAGTGCCTCTACGGGTTTTAGCGGGGTCACTGCTCGTGTCACGGTCAGGTCCTTCCGGGGCACCACGAACACATCAAGTGCCAGATGATACAAACGCGCCTGGTCCCGGGGCACACGGCCGGTAAAGACCACGCGGTCGGCCACACCCAGATCGGCTGCTTGCGCCCGCAATCGGGGCGCGGCCGCGCCGTCACCCACAATCATGCACTTGAGATTGGGGGATTCCCCTGCCATTAGGGCGAAGGCTCGGATCAGGTCATCCAGCCCTTCATAGTCGACCAAGCTGCTGACGGTGCCGATAAGTTGCGTGTCGGGGTCCAGGCCGAGCCGGAGCCTTGCCTCACCGGCAGGCAGGGGCTCCTCCAGATAGTCCTCTCCGACCGCATTGGGCAGGAGCCGGACCCGGTCCGCGGGAACACCGACGGCGGCCATCTCCGCTGCCATAACGCTGCCCAGCGTCGGGACGGCGCAGGCCCGTGCCATGACCTCGGCTTCCCGCGTTTTGAAGAGCCGGTAGCGTTCACTCTGTAGTGCTTCCGGGGAACGTGTGGAAGCCCATGTGTCGGCGAGTTGTCCCCGCACCTCATAAACCCAGGGAATACCAAGCGCTTCCGCCACGGCCGCGGCCACCAGCCCGTTCACAAAGTGGGTGGTGGTATGCAGGACCTCGGGCCGGACTTCCAGTGCAAGAGCCAGCGTTAGTTCGGCCTGCTGGTGCAGACGTTCCTGGAGACCCAACGGCAACCGGGCCGGCAATAGCCGGTGGTACGCAACGCCGTCGATCCGGTCCTCGTCCCGGGCCGTCAGCTTGCCCACCTGGACCGGATAGCCAGGGCGTGTCACTGCATGTACCGACCAGCCCTGTTCTTGCTGCGCCCTCAGAATGGAGTGGGTCCGCTGTGCGTAGCCGCTGCCTGTGTGGGGCAGCGAATTGGTCAAGATGTGCAGGACTGTTCGAGGGACGGGACGGTATGCGTGCTGCGGCGGCAGCCGCAGCTGCCATCCCTCGAAGACAGCCAATTCGGAGGCCAGACGCTGCTGCTGCCGACGTTCGACCCGGTTTCCAGCAGATAAGGCCCGCACCGCCCCGGTCATGTCGCCCGAATACCAGCGGCGGCGGGCCGTTGCTCCGGCTCGACCGGGCGTGCCCGGCAGGACCCGGGAAAGCAGCTCGTCGGCCAGGTCCGGCAAACCCGCCGCTGTGGCTACATCCGCCAAGCGCGTCGCCTCTCGGCCTGAAACACCGGCGTCGGCAGCAGCCCTAAGGCTTCGTTCAGCACCGGCTGTGTCACCCCGGAGAACGGAAACCAGCGGCGCGGCGCTCCCGCTCCCGGCAAATAGCGCCGCGGCCGAAGTCAGCACACGGGACACGCGCTCCGGCAGCCGCCGGGTTACCTGCAGCGCCAGAACCACCGGGTCATCCCCCAGATGTTCAAGCACGGTACCGGCTGCCAGGGTGACGTTTCGGACAGTATTCCGGGCAACCCGCAGCCCGCTCACTGCTCCCGCCGCCTCAGCACAACGTTCTGCAGCAGGGCGGCATACGCCGTGGAGAGGGCATCCAGGTTGGCGTGCTGATGAACCCAGTCGCGGCCCGAAGTCCCGGCGAGCAACCTGCTGCGGTCAGCATGCAGTTCCTGCCATAGCTGCGCGATCGATTCGGCATCGGACGCCACTACGTCCCCGCCACCTGACTCCTCGATGATCAGGCGCGCTTCGCCGCGGACGATGCCCGTGACGTGGCGTCCGACGGCGAGGACCTCATAGGTCTTGGAAGGAATGGTGGTCTCGAAGGATTTCCAGTCGTCACGCAGGGATACCACGCAGGTATCCGCGTTCCGATAGAACTCCATTACCTCTCGCCGTCGTGCGGGCCCGTGAAAGCTGACCGGAGCGTCCAGCTCTAAGGCAAGCGCCATCAGTTCCCGTCGACGCACGCCGTGGCCCACCATCGTAAGCCGTACATGGTCGCGGGCAAGTGCTGCCGCTCGGATCACCCGGTCCAGGTGCTGGCTTTCGCCGTGGTTCCCCAAATACAGCACGTTGAGTTTGTCCCGGCGCTCCGGCGGCGGGGGAAGGAGCTCCCGAACGGACGTGTCGACGCCATTAACTACGGTGGCGACGTTTTGCAGACCACGTGTGCGGAGAGTCTTGGCGAACCCCTCGGTCACCGTCACCACGAGGTCGGCCTTTCTCTGGAACGTCGACACAGCACGTTCGGTCATGCTCTTGGCGCTCCCCCGGACAATGCGGGCGTCACGGGCGATGTCCGGCCAAGCGTCACGCATGTCCACCACGAGCGGAACCCGGCGGAGGCGGGAGACAGCATAGCCGGCGCCGAGCACGGGAAGGCTGGGAACCGTGACAACGACGACGTCGGGCCGCCGGGCCAGCAACCCGCCCGCTACTACGGACGCCACCGCGCTGAAACAGTGGTCAAGTAAACGGCCCAACCTGGTGGTGCGGTGCCAAAGGTACGGAACGCGCAGGATCCGTTCGCCGAACAATCCGGTATCCCACCGAAAAGGACGGCCGGCCTCCCGTTTGGGTAACGTCCGCCGGCCGTAGGGCGCGTGGGCCACGGGAGCAATTACGTCTACGTCCCAGCCCAAGCTGCGGAAATGCCGATTAAACTGCATCCAGCGGCGCTGGGGCGGACTATGCTCCGGGGAATAAGAGTGCGTCAGTATTTGTATTCGCACAGCCATTCCCCCATTGCATATAACCAATTTCTCAATCAATCCCTGCGCTGCTTATTGAGCAGAGACTTCCTTACTCTACGCCGTATTGTTGCCCTTCTTAAACGGGCGGGGGCCAGCGGCCGAACGCAACTTCATGTAGTAGAAAGCAGCGGCACCGAGCAGCAAAACAACAACGCCTATCCGCACAGGCCATCCGGTGGCCCCGGAAGCGCCAGTTTGATCGACATCAAGTGCGCTGGCAGTAGGTGTACCTTTCCCGCTCGGTGTTGCGGAAGTTGTGGGTGAAGGCGTGATCGACGGCGTTGCAGTGGGTGAAGGGGACGTAGAAGGCGACGGAGAAGGGACGGCGTCCGGATCAACAAGCTGCATGGTCGCCGGATCCCACATGCCGCCGGTGTAGAGTCCGGTGACGCGGTCGATCAGGCGCAGGCTTCCCGGCTCAATGAGGAAACTGGTGTTCGGATAGATCAGGTATCCAGTGGCCGAATCCACCGCATACCCGGTCGCCGGGTCAGTCCGGAGTCCCCCGGGCGCGGGGCCGGGAACGGGAGCGGGAGCCGGGGCCTGAATGGGGACCTGGGAGGTCGGCCCAGCCGGAACCTGTTCGGCAGGCGGCTCATTACCGGTCTCAGGAGGCTTTTGGGGTTCTGGTGCCGGTACCTCCGGAACGGGATCAGCTGGAGGATTCACCACTACCGGCGGATCCGCCGGGGGCTCCTGCTCCTGGGCCATGGCAGGAAAGGCAAAGAGCAGTGCCGCCCCAACCGCCGCGGCACCGCCTGCGGTTGCTCTACGAGGGATCCTGCTCATGGTCTTAGTTCTGCCCTTCCGCCGCTTGCAGGTATTCGGCAAGATCATCAGCCTTGAGCGCGGCACTTATCTGCGCCACTGCTCCGGCATCCGGCAGAATAATGGATTGCCCGTCCATGGAAGTGCCCACCCCGGCATTAGGCATAGTGAACATGTGGATGTCGGACGTTCGCACGTTCCTGAGGCTGAATCCCAAGCTGCCGACGGCGGAGGCGTCGAGTCCTTCGTCCACGCTCAGGAAGGGGGAAATTTCGGTGACAAGATCATTGATCTTTACGGGGTTGGTCAATGTGCCCTTGCTGAGGATCCCGCCCAGCACCCCGCGGACGAAGGCCTGCTGGTTGCGGACACGCTGGTAATCTCCGTCCGCGAACGCGTACCGCTCACGGACGTACTTGAGCGCGGAGTCCCCCTCCACTTGGATGGAGCCAGCCTCGAAATACTCTCCATCCACCCCACTGGAGGTGAAGGCAGCATCATTTTTGAGGGTCACACCCCCCAGTGCCTCGGTGAGGCCCTTGAAACCCTCGAAATCGATAATGGCCACGTGGTCAATCGGCACCTCGAGCAGGTTCTGCACCGTTTCCACTGTCAAGGAAACTCCACCCTCCGCCATGGCAGCGTTAATCTTCTGCTCCCCGTGGCCAGGCACTTCAACCCATGTGTCGCGCATAATCGACATCACGTAGACACCGCTGTGGTCCGCCGGAATATTCACCAGCATCATCGTGTCGGAGCGTGCATCGCCGGAGTCCGGGTTGCGGGTGTCGCTGCCGATGAGCAGGAAGTTCTGGGCGCCCTTGGCCTCCTCAGACCTTTCCGGCTGCGTGGCGGGGAGCGCGTTGCTGAGGGTTTGTTTACCCATGTCAAAGGTCCGGGCCAGATGCCATACGTAGCCGCCTGCGGCCAGGGCTGCCACAACCACCAGGCTGAGCATTACCAGGATGGTGGTCCGCACGGGATGGTGCGTCTTGGTTTCGCGGCGCGTTCTGGCATCACGGCGCGTGCCAGTCTCGAACTCGGGCATGCTGCTGTCATCGGTCAAAGCGGAGTCCTCAAGTAGTAGGGCGCTTGAAGTCTATACAGGTGGGGGCAGCCACACCGATTCCGGTCTCCCCCGGCGTGCCGGATACCCTTGATCCATGAAGTCCTACGCTTTGCCCGCGGTACTGCTGCTGGTGGCCGTCTCCGCCACGGCCTGCACTGCGACAGCCAATGTTGATGCCGCCCCGGATGCCGCCAATCCAGACTGCGCCGCCGTAATGGTGGCCCTGCCTGATGAAATGGCCGGCTACCGGCTGCGGGACACCGCCAGCCAGTCAACGGCGGCCTGGGGCGATCCGTCCAAGGCGATCCTCCGGTGCGGCGTGCCCGTGCCCGGGCCCACCACGGACCCGTGTGCCGAGGTCAACGGCGTGGACTGGGTGCTGCGCGAAAACGAAGACACCTGGACCGCCACTACATACGGCCGCGAACCGGCCGTGGAGGTGGTCTTTAACCCCAACGAAGTGGCTTCTTCCACCATCCTGGTCCAACTGCAGAACGCGGTATCGAAGATCGAGCCCACCTCGCAGTGCCTCAGCCCGGAGGACACCCTGGAACTGGACGGATAGCCTCCGGCTTAGTCGGCGCCGGTTCCCGCCTGGACATAGTCCGCAACCGTATCCGAAGCCAAGGCGCCGGAAATACCGGCGAGCTGGCCGGGATCCGCGATCTGTACCGGCCCGCCGTCCGCCCCGGCACCGTTGCTGGTCCGCAGGGCGAACATGTGCACGTCCTGGGACCGCATGCTCCGCAGGCTCACTGCCATGCTTCCCAGCGTGCGGGAGTCCAGGCCTGCATCGACGCTGAGGAAAGGAGCAAAGTCGCTGATGGCGCCCCGCGCGGTCACGGCGTTGTTGAGCGGACCACGGGTCAGCATCCCGTCGACGATACCTGCAACAAATGCCTGCTGGTTCTTCACCTGCTGTATGTCGCCATCCGTGAAACCCTGACCGGTCCGGACGTAGTTGAGCGCAGCATCCCCTTCCAAGGTGATCGGCCCGGAGGGGAAATAGTCGCCGTTGGCTCCCCCGGAGGAGAATGCCTCCCCGTTGTTCACGGTGACTCCGCCGAGTGCGCTCGTGAGCCCCCGAAAGCCTTCGAAATCGATGACGGCTACATGGTCGACCGGGGTGTTGAACATATTCTGCACACTTGCCACGGTCAGGGGGACCCCGCCAAGCGACATGGCCGAATCGAGCCGGCGGGCGCCGTAGCCGGGCACGTCCACGGAAGTACCGGGCAGGATGGACAGTGCATAGACCCCGCTTCGGTCGCCGGGAAGGTGCAGGAGCATCATCATGTCCGGTGCCGCCTCGGCGCTGCCGGAATTGCCTGCTTCGCTGCCCATCAGCAGGATGTTCAGTGACTTTTCCGCGGCAGCAGGCCGCGGCGGTTTGTCCAAGGGGAGCGCCCCCACAATGGTGTTCCTGCCGCCGTCGAAGGCAGTTGCCAAGGACCAGAGGTAGCCGCCCAGGACCAGTGCCGCGGCCAGGACAACGCTGGCCACAAGCCACAGCCCGTTCCGTACGCGCCTAACGGCCACCCTCCGGCGGCCGTGTTCCTTGGATGGGGGTTCCTTGGATGGGGCAACTGGAGAGGGGTGCGTACGCATAGCCGGTCCTCGCATCAGGGTCCGTGGTCGGTCCTAGACATGCGAGTGTAGCCAGCACGGGGCACGCGGGTCCTGAGAATAACCACGGAAGGCATACCCGAAAACTTGCGGACCCTACCCGGAGACAGGTCCCGGCCCGGCGAGGGCGGCCGCCTACCGCAGGCCGGTGGGCCGCTGCAGGGCCAGGGTGATCAGCTCGTCGATCAGCTCGGTGTACGGCAAACCGGATTTGGCCCACATCTGCGGGTACATGCTGACCGGTGTGAAGCCGGGCATGGTGTTGATCTCGTTGATGATCAACTTGCCGTCCTGCGTGTAGAAGAAGTCCACCCGGGACAGGCCCTCGCCGCCGACAGCTTCGAATGCGGCCCCGGCCAGGTCACGCACCCGGGCGGAAATGTCCGCCGGAAGGTCCGCCGGGCAGCTGAGGTCGACGGCGGCACCGTCAACGTACTTCGCCTCGAAGTCGTACCATTCGTGGCCGCCGTCGCGCACCGCGATCTCGCCCGGCTGGCTGGTCCGCGGGTCCTGGGTCCCGCGGCCCTGCAGCACGGCCACTTCAATTTCCCGGCCGGTGATCCCGGCTTCGACAACCACTTTGGGGTCGTGCAGCCGGGCCGCTTCGATGGCTGCCGGCAGCTGCGCCGGATCGGTCACCCGGGTGATGCCCATGGAGGAACCGGCGCGGGCCGGTTTGACGAACAACGGGAAGTCGAGCGCACCGGCGCGGGCCAGGCAGGCCTGCGGGTCGCGCCGCCACTGCCTGTCGGTGATGACTTCGTAGGGGCCGACCTCGAGCCCGGCGGCCGCGAAAACCACCTTCATGTAGTGCTTGTCCATACCCACGGCCGAAGCCAGGACGCCCGCGCCCACGTAGCGGACATCGGCCATTTCCAGCAGGCCCTGCAGGGTTCCGTCCTCACCAAATGGTCCGTGAAGCAGCGGCAGCACGACGTCGATGCGGCCCAAGCTGCGCGGCAGGCTGCCGGGCCCGTGCGCCACGAGTTCGCTGCTGCCGTCCTGCGATGAAAGGACCACGGAGTCGTCGGAGACGGCCACCTCCGGCAGCGTGCTGGAGCGCAGCGACCAGGAGGCGGGATCTGCGTCAACCAGGCTCCATTGGCCGTTCTTGGCGATGCCGATAGGAACGACGTCGTACTTGGCCGTATCAATGGCCTGCAGCACTCCGGCAGCCGTTACGCAGCTGACGGCGTGCTCGCTGGATCGTCCGCCGAAGAGGACGGCCACCCGGGGGCGGGCGGCACGGCCGGGCTCTTCGGCAGTGGTGGGCAGGGGTTCAACAGTCACGGGGCGGACACACCTTCGGATTTCAATTCACGGGCCAGCAGCCGCGGGCCCAGTTCTTCCACAGTAATTACGCCCTGCAGTACGGCGACGACGTTTTCGGTGATGGGCATGTAGACGCCCAGCTGGGTGGCCCGGTCCAGGACGGCCTGGGCGGACTTGATGCCTTCGGCAGTCTGGGTCATGGAAGCGTTGACCTCGGCCAGGCTCAGGCCCTGCGCCAGCAGCGTTCCCGCGGTGTGGTTGCGCGAAAGGGGGGACGAGCAGGTGGCAATGAGGTCGCCCATGCCTGCCAGGCCGGCCATGGTCTCCGCGTTGCCGCCCAGGGCCAGGGCCAGGCGCGTGGTCTCGGCCAGCCCGCGGGTCATCACCGAGGCCTTGGTATTGTCTCCCATGCCCTTGCCGTCGCAGATGCCCACGGCGAGGGCAATCACGTTCTTGACGATGCCGCCTATCTCGGTGCCCACCACATCGGCGTTGGTGTAAGGCCGGAAGTACGGCGCGGTGCAGGCCTCTGCAATCCATGCGGCCGTATCCAGGTCGGTGCAGGCCACCACGGAGGCGGTGGGTTCCTGACGGGCGATTTCCATGGCCAGGTTCGGCCCGGAAACCACCGCGATGCGCTCGGCGGGAACGCCCAGTTCCTCGGCAATGACCTGGCTCATCCGGGCGTCGGTACCGCGTTCCAGGCCCTTCATCAGGGACACCACCACCGCGTCGGCGGGCATGAGGGGCAAAACGTCCTGCAGCTGGGCGCGCAGCGACTGCGCGGGCACGGCCAGGACGACCAGTTCCGCTCCGGCAAGGACCTCGGCGAGATCTGTTGAAGCACGCAGGTTATCGGGCAGGACGGTGTCTTTGAGGTACTGCGTATTGCGGTGCCTGCCGTTGATATCCTGGGCCACCTCGGCCCGGCGGGCCCAGAGGCGGACCTCGGTGCCGCGTCCGGCGCCGGAATCCGCGGCGATCTTGGCGAAGGCAGTGCCCCAGCTTCCGGCGCCCAGCACGGCGACGACGGCGGGGTGCTCACTTCTGGCGGTCACTGTCCAGCCTCTTTCGGTTTATCTGCTTCAAAGGAACGGCCAATCTGTTTCTGGCCCTTGGACACGGGATCCCAGCGTTCGGCGGGCGGCTGGGCCCCGCGCAGCTTGGCCACCATGTCGGTGAGATCGGACATGATCCGGTCAGTGGCGGCGTCGAGCACCGCCTTCGTGATGGGACGGCCCGCAAACTCCGAGAGGTCCACCGGTTTGCCCACTACCAGTTGCACCTCCTTGCGGGGAAACAGCGACGGACGCTTGGCATAGCGGGGCAGCAGGTCCTGCGAACCCCAGTGGGCAACCGGGATAACCGGGACCCCGGTCTGCAGGGCCAGCCGCGCCGCACCGGTCCGGCCCTTCATCGGCCACAGGTCCGGGTCACGGGTCAGTGTCCCCTCGGGATAAATCACCAGCGCACGCCCGGCCGCCAGGGCCTTCCCCGCAGCATTCAGGGACCCGGCTGCGCCGGTGGTTACGCGTTCCACCGGGACCTGGTTGCTGTACTTCAAGGCTGGGCCCAGGACGGGAGCCTTGAACAGCGAGGCCTTGGCCATGAAGTGCGGCGGGTGGCCCTGGTTGTACAGGAAATGCCCCACCACAACGGGATCGACTTCGGTCACGTGGTTCGGGCACACAATAAAGCCCGAATCCTGCGGCAGGTTCTCCGCCCCCTGCCAGTGCTTCTTCAGGAAGACATTGAACACGGGCCGCAGCGTCCCGGCCAGCAATGCGAAAACTACCCGTGACCTAGTCGATTCCTTCATGGCGTCAGGCTACCGGAGTCCGGCAGATACACCGGATGTGACGTCAAAGTCCGCCCCGAGGCCCTCGAGCTTGCCCTGGAAGTGCTCGTAGCCGCGGTTGATCAGCTCGATGCCGGTCACCCGGGAGGTGCCTTCTGCTGCCAGCGCGGCGATCAGGTGGCTGAAACCGCCGCGCAGGTCCGGAATGTCGATTTCTGCGCCGCGCAGCTGCACCGAGCCGGCGATAACCGCCGAGTGCAGGAAGTTGCGCTGGCCGAACCGGCACGGGACGCTGCCCAGGCATTCGCGGTGGACCTGGATGTTGGCGCCCATACGAACCAGTGCATCGGTGAAACCGAAGCGGTTCTCATACACGGTTTCGTGCACAATCGAGACGCCCTCAGCCTGGGTCAGCGCAACTACGAGGGGCTGCTGCCAGTCCGTCATAAAGCCGGGGTGTACATCTGTTTCCAGCACCAGCGGGTTCAGGGCACCGCCGGGGTGATAGAAGCGGATGCCGCCGTCGTCGACGTCGAACGCGCCGCCGATCTTGCGGTAGGTGTTCAGGAAGGCGGTAAGGTCCTTCTGGTCCGCGCCTTCAACATAGATGTCGCCCTTGGTGACCAGGGCAGCGGAAGCCCAGGACGCCGCTTCGTTACGGTCCGGCAGCGCCCGGTGGTTGTACCCGGTCAGCTCGGAAACGCCTTCAATGCGGATGACGCGGTCCGTCTGCACGGAAATGATGGCGCCCATTTTCTGCAGGATCGCGATCAGGTCCAGGATTTCCGGTTCCACGGCAGCGCCGCGCAGTTCGGTGATGCCCTCGGCCTTAACCGCGGTCAGCAGCACCTGCTCGGTGGCGCCGACGCTCGGGTACGGCAGTTCAAGCTTGGCACCGGTGAGGCCGCGCGGTGCGGAGATGGAAATGCCGCCGGGGCGCTTTTCCACCACGGCACCGAAGTTGCGCAGCATCTGCAGGTGGTAGTCGATCGGGCGGTCACCGATCTTGCAGCCGCCAAGGTCGGGAATGAAAGCCTCGCCGAGGCTGTGCATCAGGGGCCCGCACAGCAGGATCGGGATGCGCGAGTCCCCGGCATGGGCGTCAATGTCCTTGGACGCCGCCGTTTTCGCGTTCTTCGGATCCATCGTGAGGTCGCCGGTTACCGGGTCCTTGGTGACCTCTACGCCGTGCAGCTTCAGCAGGGAGGTGACAACCTCGACGTCCTTGATTTCCGGAACGTTGCGCAGCAGGGACGGGCCGTTGCCAAGCAGGGCCGCAACCATGGCTTTGGGGACCAGATTCTTCGCCCCGCGGACCGGTACCTTCCCCGATAGAGGAACACCGCCTCGGATGGTGAGAACGCTACCCATGAACACCTGATTTCTTAACTAGTTGGGCCCCAAAAGCAATAAGAGACTGCAACCAAGCATAGGAGGAAGCGTCTGCTTACTGAAATAACGCCGCCTTGCCATGGCCCCTCGTCGGGGTGATTCCCGACACGTTGCACCGCCCGGACAAACGGACAGGCCCCGCCTGGACGGGGCCTGTCAATGATATAGGGATTTGGTTAGGTGCACGAAACGCTGCCGGGGGCAAACCGGCGGCTGCCTGCCTCCTAAGGCAGGGCCGGGAGGGTGACGGGTTTGTAGGAAGGCCGCTGCGCTTCGAAACCGGTGATTTCCGACTCGTGGCGCAGGGTCAGCCCAATGTCGTCCAGGCCCTCGAGCAGCCGCCAGCGTGTGTACTCGTCAATCTCGAAACCGGCGCTGACGCTGCCGCACAGGACCGTGCAGGCCTGCAGGTCCACCGTGACTTCCGTGCCGGGAGAGTCTTCCAGCACCTTCCAGATGAGCTCGATGTCGTCCTGCGCCACTTGGGCCGCGACGAGGCCCTGCTTGCCGGAGTTCCCGCGGAAGATGTCCGCGAAGCGGGAGGAAAGCACGGCCCGAAATCCGTAATCCTTCAACGCCCAGACGGCGTGTTCCCGCGAGGAACCGGTGCCGAAGTCCGGTCCGGCCACCAGGACGGAGCCGCGACCGTACGGTTCCCGGTTGAGGATGAAGTCTTCGTTCTTGCGCCAGCCGGCGAACAGTGCGTCCTCGAAGCCGGTCCGGGTGATCCGTTTGAGATAAACGGCCGGGATGATCTGGTCTGTGTCCACATCGCTTTGGCGGAGCGGAACACCGATGCCGGTGTGGGTGGTGATTTTTTCCATGGGGTCTCTCCTAGGCAGCAGCAGCGGCGTCGACGGCACCCGGCAGCGGGTCCAGGTCCGAGGGTGAACTGAGGGTTCCGCGCACGGCGGTAGCGGCGGCCACCACCGGCGAGACCAGGTGGGTGCGTCCGCCCTTGCCCTGCCGCCCTTCGAAGTTGCGGTTGGACGTGGAGGCGCAGCGTTCACCGGGTTCCAGCTGGTCCGGATTCATGCCCAGGCACATGGAGCAGCCGGCGAACCGCCATTCGGCGCCGAAGTCCTTGAAGACCCGGTCCAGCCCCTCGGCTTCGGCTTCCAGCCGCACGCGGGCAGAACCCGGGACCACCATCATCCGGACCGCCGGGTCCTTCTGCCGGCCGCGGATAATGTCGGCCGCAATGCGCAGGTCCTCGATGCGGCTGTTCGTACAGGAGCCCAGGAACACCGTGTCCACCCGGATCTCCTTCATGGGTGTTCCGGGGGCCAGGTCCATGTAGGCCAGCGCGCGCTCTGCTGCCGCCCGGGCGTTCCCGTCGGTGAAGTCTGCGGGCGCCGGCACGGCATCCGAAAGTGACACACCCTGCCCCGGGTTGGTGCCCCAGGTGACGAAGGGCTCCAGGGTGTCGGCGTCCAGGAACACTTCGGCATCGAACTGTGCGTCCTCGTCCGTGGCCAGGGACTTCCACTGCTCGACGGCGGCATCCCAATCCCGCCCCTGCGGCGCGTGCGGGCGTCCCTGGAGGTAGGCGAAGGTGGTCTCGTCAGGGGCAACCATCCCGGCCCGCGCACCCGCCTCGATGGACATGTTGCAGATGGTCATCCGCGCTTCCATGGACAGGGAGCGGATGGCGGAACCCCGGTATTCCAGCACGTAGCCCTGTCCCCCTCCGGTGCCGATCTTGGCGATCACGGCCAGGATGATGTCCTTGGAGGTGACTCCCGGCCGCAGCGTGCCCTCGACATTGATGGCCATGGTCTTGAAAGGCTTGAGGGACAGTGTCTGGGTGGCCATCACGTGTTCCACCTCGGAGGTCCCGATGCCCATGGCCAGGGCGCCGAAGGCACCGTGGGTAGAGGTGTGCGAGTCGCCGCACACAACGGTCAGGCCGGGCTGGGTCAGTCCCAGCTGCGGTCCTACCACGTGGACAATGCCCTGCTCGGCATCCCCCAGCGAATGCAGCCGCACACCGAACTCAGCACAGTTGGCGCGCAGGGTTTCGATCTGGGTCCGGCTGACCGGGTCCGCAATCGGCCGGTCGATGGCCAGCGTGGGCGTGTTGTGGTCCTCCGTGGCAATGGTCAGGTCGGGGCGGCGCAGGCCGCGGCCCGCCAGACGGAGGCCCTCGAAGGCCTGCGGGGAGGTCACTTCGTGGACGAGGTGCAGATCGATGTAGAGAAGGTCCGGAGCGCCGTCTTCGCCTTTGCGGACGACATGCTCGTCCCAGACTTTTTGTGCAAGCGTCCTGCCTGCCACATGCTCACCCATACCGATACCCCTTAACGATTCACTGCTGATGCCTTAAGGGAACCAGCACGCTGCACCGGCGCGCCAGCTTTTGGATTTGCATCTCAGATAGTGAGACGGCAGTATCAGTGCATGGACACAGCAAGCGGCGTAGGAGTCATCGATAAAGCGGCCATGGTGCTGGATGCACTGGAGGCCGGCCCCACCACGCTCGCGCAGCTGGTTTCGGCCACGGGACTGGCCCGGCCCACCGTTCACCGGCTGGCCCTGGCACTGGTGCACCACCGGCTCGTGGGACGGGATATCCAGGGCCGTTTCGTCCTCGGCGGCCGCTTGGTGGAGCTCGCATCCGCAGCCGGCGAGGACCGGCTGATCGCCTCGGCCGGACCCGTGCTGCTGCAGCTGCGCGACATCACCGGAGAAAGCTCCCAAGTGTTCCGCCGACAGGGCGAATGGCGGGTCTGCGTCGCCTCCGCCGAACGGCCCATCGGGCTGCGGGACACCATCCCGGTAGGCACCCAGCTGTCCATGAAGGCCGGCTCCGCAGCCCAGTGCCTCCTTGCATGGGAGGACCATGACCGGCTGCTCGAGGGGCTGCACAACGCACGGTTCACTCCCACCGTCCTGGCCGGCGTCCGACGCCGGGGCTGGGCCCAGAGCCTTGGCGAACGTGAACCCGGGGTCGCCTCGGTGTCCGCTCCGGTGCGCGGTCCGTCCGGCCGGGTGATTGCCGCCGTGTCTATTTCCGGGCCCATTGAACGGCTGACCCGCCAGCCCGGCCGCATCCACGCCGAAGTCGTTGCCAAGGCAGCCGCCCAGCTGACGGAAGCCCTGCGCAAGAACGCCGACTAAGCCTATATTGGGAGTCTCCGATGCACGGGAGGCATGATGAAGCGGATGCGCGTGCTCTGGAACATCGTCCGGGTCACCAACGCGGATTACATCATTTACGGCTTCCTCATCGTCCTGGGTGTGGCCACCCTGCTGATCCCGTTGTTCGAATCGGCCATTCCCGGATTGGGAGACAGTCTCTGGTATCTCTTCGGATCCTTTACGACCATCGGATTCGGTGACTTTGTTGCCGTCACGCCCATGGGACGGCTGATTACCGTGGTGGTGGCCCTGTACGGCATCCTGGTGGTCGCGCTGTTGACCGGAATCATTGTGGGGTTCTACAACGAACTCCTGCGGGTCCGTTCCCGGGACTCCTTGAACGGACTGCTCGATGAGCTCGAACACCTGCCCGACCTGTCCCGGGAGGAGCTGCAGTCACTGTCGCAGCGCATACGGGAGCGCCATATCCTGCGCTAGCTATACAGAGACAACACATTAGTTACACACAAAATGAGTGAAGATCTCGTAAGTAGGTGTCCGTGAAAATACTCCGATTTCTAAAAGGTTTTCATGTCCCGCTGTCCCGTCCGGCTCTGCCGGAAGATGATCCTGATCCAGCGCGTCTTCCCAGCCCGAGGCAGCTAACTGTGTTTGGCCTGCGCGGTCAGGTACGCAGCTGGCTGCTGGTTGGGCCCTGAGCGCGGTGCGGGTAAGGCCTCGAGTCGGTTATACCGCTCGACCTTCCCGTTGGTCTGGCAACGCTACCGGCGGGTGAAGCCGTGTTTGATGCTGGTCAGCGGGGCTCCGTAAAGATCAGGGAGCGGATAGCGGGAGCCGTTATCAATGGTCACCTGCTAAACGGTGATGCCGTGGCGGACGAAGGAGTCCTAGGCAATTCTCCAATAGCCCGTAGCGGTGTCCTTGCACTCATCGGACAATCGGTATCCGCCAGCCGTCAACGATCATCGATCACGTTCTGCAAAAAGCCAGGAATAAACCCGGCACCCGGTGGGCTGCAGTTCCGGTCTTGTTCCGGTTTCCGCGTACGTTGCCCACAACCCGGTGTCCGCTAGCCGTTGGGTCCGTCCGAGTTTCTTGACCGAACGGAGGGTGTTGCCACGTTAAGCCCGCAATTCACGCCACTTACGATTTGCCATTGGTGATTTGGCCATGGCTTCATGAAGCATCATAGGATTCCAACCGCTGACTGCGAGCCGCGCGACACGGATGAGGGCGGAGTGCCTAACAAGCACCCCCCACTCCGGGGGAAGGGCGGTTTCCGCCCTTGAGGTGCACCGGCGGGGTATCCATCCCGCTCTTGATAAGGTTCCAGAATGTTCCGACGACGTACTAAGAGTTTCGCGCAGCTGAACGAAGAAGTCGCCTTCCTTCGTGCCGAAGTGGCTCGCTCCGAATCTTCGATCGCTGACCTGGCGTCAGAGATAGCATTGCTCAGGGACACCCAGCATGGCGGTTCGCACGCCGTGAAACTGCCGGCATTCGCACCCGAGAAACATCCGTACGTCTCCCTCGACGAGGGGGCGACTGTGGCGCCCGGCGTCCGGATCATGGCTCCTGGGCCCGAACAGGCGGTCTCTCTGGGTAAGTACGTCAAGCTCTATCGGGGTAACGAATTGTTGGGGCCTGTCGCTATCGGTGACAGGTCCTTCATCAACCGTGACGGTTACATCCGTGCCAACGTGACCATCGGCTCCCGAGTTGCTATAGGAGCTTATTGCAAGCTGGTGACGGATAATCACGAACTGGGCGGGCCATCCCAGCGTGCGGGCAAGCTCTATTCAAGATCGATCGTTATTGGCGACGGCGTTTTTGTCGGTGCCAACGTGACCATAATCGGTGGGGTCACTGTCGGGGACGGGGCGATAATCGGTGCCGGCGCGGTGGTTACGAAGGACGTCCCTCCTAACGCGGTGGTTGGAGGGGTTCCTGCGAAAGTGCTCCGATTCTTGGAAGACTAGGTTTGCCGAGTACCACTTGAGGTACAAATAAAATGTCAATCCCTTTTTGGTGTCACCGTACCAGTCCGTCCGTCCGCGAGCGACCATGAAAAGGCCATACCCGGGTCGGGTTCGACTACGTCCACGCCGAGGAGAAAGGTTCCACCTGCATCGGCTTCCTGGACCATGCGCCAGCGTTCGTCGCCGACCACGGGCATGGATGAAACGGATGAAGACAGACAACTTGTCCCCCACCGCCACTCGGACGATTCCGAGTCCGTGCTGGCCGACCTCGGCGCCAAACACAAACCCGTCAGCCCCTCAGCCCGCGAAGTGGTCCCAGCCGGTCACCGGGGGAACCTCACCACCGAAAAGCACTCCCTCGCCGTCGGTCACTTCTCCGATCCGGACAAACCCCTCCGGCAAGACGGCGCCCGGCGGGAAGGCGGCCAGCAGTCCGTGGTCCTCTCCCCCGCCAAGCACCCAGGCCAGCGGATCGACGCCGAGGCGGGCAGCTGCCGCTGCCAACGAATCCGCGCGTGCGGTCAGGTAGCCGGCGTCCAGGTCTATGCCCACCCCGGAGGCCCGCGCGATGCGGCCGGCGTCGCGTACCAATCCGTCGGAGACGTCCAGCATAGCTGTGGCACCGGTCTTTGCTGCCGCAGGGCCGGCTCCCACGCGTGGCAGGCGGGGCCGGCACTGTGCCATTGCCAGGCCTGCAAGCTCCTGGTCGGCAGCGTTCCCGGGGTCATTCATATCGACGCCGCTCTCCAACACCGCCAGGCCGCCTGCTGCCAGTCCCAGCGAGCCGATGTGGGCCAGGACGTCACCTGGCCGGGCCCCGGAGCGCAGGACCGGGTCCCTGCCCTCCAGATCACCCGTTACGGCAGCGGTAACCACTATCTGGCTGCCACGGCCAAGGTCGCCGCCCACTACGGAACACCGTTCGAACGCCAGGGAGCCAATGCCCGCAGCCAGCCCAGCGGCAAGATCCTCCACCCAGGACACTTCCGTGCTGGCCGGGAGGGTGAGACTGACCACCAGCGACGTCGGCACAGCGCCCATGGCGCGGATATCCGAAACATTCTGTGCCACGCACTTCCAGCCGACGTCGAAGCCGCTGGTGCGGTACCCCGATGGCCAAAGCAGGCGGAAGTCTGCATCCTGGACGAGGGTGTCGATGGAGATCACGGTCCGTGCGTCCGGAGCAGCAATAACGGCGGCATCATCTCCGGGGCCCAGAAGCGCGGTGTCCGGACCTAGGCGGGGGAAGATCCGTTCAAGGAGCGTCTTTTCGTCGAGCTGGCCTACGGTCAGGGCATTGGGTGGCACGCGCTGTTCCTCTGTAATCCAGTGGGGTACGGCTTCGAAACTACCACCTACATCACTCAGTCCCCGTAACAGCGCGAGATATGTGGGCCAACGCCCGCTCCCACGGCTACATTATTCCTGTACACTCCGAGGGATCTCTGCCCCCATAGAATGCGCTGCCCTGCTGGGGATAAGCGCCAACCAGTCCTGCAACCTCAAATCCTGACGTCACGTCTATAGGTTAGCCATAGCTATTCAAGTCCCTGCACTAGTCGAAGAAGAATAGCGGCAGCTCCCTCTGCATCCCCAACGGAGCTGACATAGTCGTGTTCAAGTTGGCTCAATACGCTCCCTCCTTCAACAAGAGCCCAAATACGAGTACCCGAACCACGATAATCGCTTAGCTTCGAAGGAAGATAGGGATTCACTGAATGGGTTGCCCCGGTAACAGCGTCATTCACAAGCAGGCAATCAAACTTCCGGAGCGCATTCAGGAACTCAAAATAGGGTAACGCAGCCCTGAAGGCTACGTTTCGAGCCAGTTCACTCTCCTCAGCCAACAACCTGCTCTGTGCCGCGTCCGCGTTGGAGGTAAACACATGTAGGCGAACCCGCTCCCGATCGGCAGCCGGGAGTCCACTTAGAGCAGCAACCACCTCGTCAAGGCCGCGGGTGGCATAAAATTCTCCGAAATAACCAATGTTGACGTAAGCAGGCGACAAAGCCAGCTCGACATCCTTGATCCGGTAAAACGACGGGGCTAATGTGGGCTGGCCGGCCAATGCCACCGCAGATTCCTGCCCCAACTTATCTAGAGCTCGGACGTCTGCGTAAGCAAGCATAACGTCGCGCTGATTCGTGTTGGTAAAAACCACTTCGTCAGCCAACAGGTACGCTATATGTTCCGTCCAGAAGAACACATTCATGTTGTCGAGAAGGACAGCCCGCTGTTCGTCCGGAACCGCTTGCAGTATCTCCTCAAAGACGGTATCCATCGTGATCGGAGACGAGCGGAATTCACCATCAGTATTCAATTGAACGGGATCCGAAAACTCCGCGACCCACCGGACATGCGGATGGCGCGCCTTGTACAGGGCAGCAAGAAAATGGGACGCCGGCCACATTGCTCGGCTGTACACCTCAGTATAGTGTCGGTTTTTTGACCGCGTCCAGGATTCAACTATATGTGACCCCCTCTTACAAAAGTCAGCAATCGATCCAGAATGGGCGAAATTTGCTGGACCCGGGACCGAACCAACATACTGAACGTAAGGACGAGCTATAGCGTTGTGCGTAGCGTCCTTGCTGCGGACATTATCCATATTATGCGTTATAACATCTACAGCCTGACCTTCTTCGCGTATTCGCTTAGCCATGACCATAGCGCCGGTATCAGAATATGGAACGAAGTTGTAGGCAATTACCAAGCGGCTTACCACATCAAACCAATTGGTCCAAGGAAAGTATCGAAACCCTGCTTGGGCCAGTATATCGGCAATAACGGATTGGTCCTCGGGATGTGCGTGATAGTATCTCTTGATGAATGAAGCTTGCGAATTTATAAAGCCCTTCACTAAGGGAAGCGCCTCAGCTCGACACTCGTTTAGCGTCTGATTCAGGGACGATATGACATCGACGCGCTGCGTAACAAGAAAATCGAAAGACGGCTCTTGTCGCGAAACGGATGAATCGCGCATAAGACGGAAGTACTTTGCTCCTGCGAGGGCAGGTAAAAGCGAAAATTGGAAAGAATAGCGAGCAAACATTTCGCCATACAGTGCGACATCCTCACCGCTGCGGAGGGACTCATTAAAGGGGACCTTCCGAGCCATCCAGGTCGGAATAAGTTTGCAAGTCATAAACGAAAGACCCCGATGAAAATCGGCCGGACTAATGAGGTGGCCATCATGCCCAAGAATCGAACGATTAATTAGTGAGAGTTCATCGTGTGAACCGTCTTCTGAGACGTTCACTATTTGGGCCAGCGGTACAATGCCTCGCCGGGAAGACAATAACATCAACTCAAGATATTCTGCCGAAATCCAGTCGTCGCAATCGAGCCAAGTCAAATATTTTCCCGCAGCAGCCCCCGTTCCCAAGTTGCGAGCGTGCGAAGCTGAGGCCGTTGAACTCATAAGTTGCTGGATGTTAAGTGAGGGATGGCGCTGCCCGAATGCTTCTGCGAGAGCTGCACTTCCATCGTCAGGTCCGTTGAAAATAAGAATCGCTTCAAAGCGCGCGTGGTCTAGCGTTTGTTTGTTGAGCGAATTAAGGCATGTTTCCAACCAGGTGGCGCCCATGTAAACCGGTATGACCACAGATACCTCGACGTGCGCTGTTTGCACTAACTCTCCCCCCACTGTGCCGACTTAGTCACTTGCTACCGAGTGCAAGATCTGCTCCACGCACTTCGACCGACTCCATGATTTCCGCTTTCGCGAGGCGGAGGGCATGGAGATGGATAGACACCGCTTTCTCGCTCTCGCGGATGATTAGCGAGTTATCGCTGCACAACTCTGAAGTAAGGAGTCGGACCTCGCGAAACAAAAGACCTGTACTTTTCTGTTGGGCCGCCGTGTCCTTGGCGACGACTTGGTTTAGGCGACGAAGTTCGCGCATCTGTTCCCGATGCGCGAGCCCCCGGCGCTGTTCCAAAACGTACATTACTGCCAGTAAACACAATGACGCAGCAGATAGAGCTGCAACGGCGGGACCTACCAAACCCAGCAGACCCAGCATTGCCGCTCCTGCGAACAAAATAGAGGACGCGGTGCCCAACTTTCGAACAGATTTCATGTTCACAACCACTTTTCATAGGTATGTACAGGGGCCTCGCGAGCGACGTCCATCGCGACGCCGGGGACTCCCGTTTCAGTACGGCGGAACACCATTGCAGGTGTCAGGGAAAGACCTCTTCTGTCACCACCGAAGGAATCAGCTCTTGCAGGCACCTAGAAACAACCGCGCCGGCAAAACTGGAGCACTTGCGAAACTGACTTGTGACGGCGCTTTTCCCGTCCCTGGTATTCGCAGTTGGCGACCAGGCATCCGCACCTATCCTCCCAACGGTTTCATCCAACCTCTCTAACCGATTATCCAGATAACTGCGCGCACGCGGACCTCCAACGTCTAACGCCAGAGCCATATAGATTTCCCATGTGTGCTCCCAGTCCCTGGCCCATGTCGCGGCTTCGTTGTCCGCGTGCGGACCGAACCCTAACTCCTGGACTAAAGTACGACGGGCTAAGTCCAGGGTTCTGGACCATGACGCTCGCTGGCCCCGGGGCAGGTATGGGAAGAGCGAATGGCCATATGCCACGATAGTCGCCTGATAAGCCATGCTCTTGCCGACTAACGAGTTACCGTCCCATGCCTCCATATAAGGCCACCACCCCCCCTGGTCCGTCAAGACGAAGCGCTCCGCAATATGTTCCACCACCGAGGACACCAGCCCCAAGTAACGGCCGTTTCCGGTGACGCTATATGCTCTGGCACACACTAACGCGCCGTAAACGTCTCCGTTCAGGATATCGCCGTTGGTGGTCCGCCGGTTCTTGTAAATGGCACCAACCGTCTCGGAAGACTGGTTCATAAATACATATGTGGCTCCAGCCTCCAATACTTGTTTCGCAGCGCTATTGGGGGCACACAGGGCTACCAGATAAAGGCTGTCTGCAGCCGCGCCCAGCTCAGCTACGTCTGCAAAAGGTCCCTCACCTGCTGCCTGGTTATAGGGCAGCGAAAAACCTCCATCCTCCTGTTGTCTGGACGCAACATCGCTAATTAGTCCTGCCGCAATGGTGAGACCATCCGTATTGCGGAGTAGACCATCTAGGGCGTACAGGCCGGCGGCCTGCACCTGAGTGCAGCAACTCGCGAAAGAACCTAAGGCAGGATCAGTCAATGCGTACGCTTGAGCATCAAGGCTGGGGTCAAGGTGCTTGTCAAAGTATGTTCGCAATGACTCACTGTATCTGAGGAACCGCTGACTTTTGCCAAGCTTCTCCTGTATAGAGGAAAAATCTAAGGTTACTTCGGATTCATGAATATTGGATCCAGGGAAAATGTCAGTGGACATACATGCCTTCCGTATCACATCTCATCCACCGCTCGCGGAAAGTCCCCGAACCGATCTTCCAGTACCACCGGCCCCGCCACAGTGCCTTTACGGTAACGATCTCAATACTAGGTTCTGAGATTTGCAGCGATAGGGGTTCCACCGCGGAACCAAATTCGTTAAATTTATGGGCTATGTATTCGCCCGTCCGGAACAAAGCCTTTCGGGGCCTGGTATACACATGCTGATCGAATCGGCCCTTTGGGAAAACCCGATCTGGTTCTTCTCTGATCCAAAGCCCGGCATATTCGCCACTGGATATGAGAAGCCAAATGCCCCCCTCGGACTCCATTTTGGTACGAAGTGAAAACTGAAAGGCCATTGCCTTGTCAATTACCACTCGTTGGCTCTCGACGACCATCGTGGGCACGACGTGGTGATCAGCCTTGACGAGCGTGTGCTCCCCCGGTGAGCAATACACGGAACCGCCTCGCTGATAGCTCGGAAAGTCTGACTCGTACTCGTCGGCCGTAGCCACGAAGAAAGGATCAGCCGTTAAGTTGTATGTCGTCTCGAGCTGAGAAATGTGCGTCGCGTGATAGTTTCGTATTAGTAGAAATTCGGTCAGATCGTAGTGGGATGACCAGCCTCTGTTCCTATGATGTCGCAAATACTTCTTGGTCGTCATTAGCGCGGCGCTAGCTAGGCGAAGGGCAAGATTATCGTCGGTAACCCGCCAGTAGTCATACACTCCCCATACAGCAAACAGGTGTCCGTTCATGACGCCCATCCCGTGGTCGCCATAAGGGTACTCTTCAAACCACAGATATCCCTCTGTATCCACGTCTACGATCCAAGGGCTTGTCCCATCCCTTAACTTCAAGAAGCTGCTAAACAAGGAGTGTGCGAATTCAAGGTACTCCGGACGCGGATCCGCTTCGTAAAGACGGGCTATTGCTCCTAGCGCCTGCCCCTGAGCCATGGCGGAATACCAAGGCGGTTGCAACTTTCCCTGATGCCAAGAAAACCGATAGGGCAGGTATCGCGCCCCCCGCGAAAGAACAGACTGACCGACCAGCCGCTCAAACACGCTATTCATAAGTTGCCGCAATTCACCTGTCGGTTCCAGACGGTAGTTATTAACCAACTTCAACAAAAACTGAGCTTGAAGTACCGGATGATCATAGGCCTCACCGCCTATTACACGGAGAGGTACACCACGGTCGGTATAGGCAAGACCAGGCCCCTCTGGGGGCACAGGATAGGGCTGGAGCGAGTAATATGAATTGCTTTCAGGTTTCACACGCACGAAGGACTGGCTAGGCCCCTCAATAAAGTCAAAATCGAGCAGGTTACCCGCATGTCCGGCGCTGCCCAACCGCGGTTTTATCGGACGAGAGATCATCTCGCTCGCTTCAACGATAAGCTTCGGCACCTCAGCTGTTGGAGGGCGAACATGGCCTGCCCCGTGGTTCACGGCGACAAAGCGGGCTGCTTGATCGAAAGTCCGACCATTGGGAAGGCGAACCCCCAGAGACTCAGCAAATGGTCTCTTGTGTTTCAGATTGTGCTCAATGTCGCCGAGGTTCTGGAAATATATGAACCGGGAAGGGGATGGTGAGACCTTATATCGTTCGATAAGCGAAAAGCGCTCTGGCCAACGCTTCATTAATTCGTCAGCGTTGCTGTACTGCGGGAATACGTACTTGATGAGATTGTCCGTGTGGCCTTGCGTAAAGTCGAAAACGTTCGTTTGGGGCGAAAAGGCCACCGCACAACTATCCTCGAGAAGCGTTGCCAGCGCCAGGGCGGCATAGCCTCCGCCGGACGATCCTAAGAGAATAGTCCTCTTTATTCCGCGGACAGCTTGTACATGCCGTATGTATCGCGCGATCTTTTGTGTTAGGTCGTCTTCGGCGGTGCCTATGTACCAACCAAGCGTCAGTTTATCCGAGAGGGAGAGCGTTGTGTCAGCAACAAAAAGCAAGTTCTCGGGGCGCTCTCGGAGGGTTCCGAGCCATTCGAACCGGGGCAGTTCCACATCGTTGCGCACCAGCGCACCATGGAAAGCCACAATGAGCGTGTCCGAATCATTCGGAATGAACAGCGAATCTATATCCAGAACGTCGGAGGGGAGACCGCTAGCCGTAATAACAATACGACTTGGATGCCCAGGATCTATCCATGAACCTTCGATTGAAGAAAAATGATAAACCGGTACTTCATGCCGCTTGTCCCAATTTGGCCCCATTGAAGCTTCCCCAACTATTCGTACAGTGATCCTGAGATTCTACAGGAAGCTCACAACATCCTTACAAAGGACCGCGCATGGACAGGCTATAAATCCCAATTTCACTGGACGCTTCAGTTTCGAAGCACACAAAAAACCGGCCCGGACAATGTCCGGACCGGCTCTCAATATGTGACCCCAGCGGGATTCGAACCCGCGTTATCGCCGTGAGAGGGCGACGTACTAGGCCGCTATACGATGGGGCCGTGTACAGTGCGCCAAGCTGATCGCTCGGGCACTTCCTTACCGGTTTCAAGAAACCGATCTAAAGAGCATTTCCATACTCTTCAGTTAGATACCAATTCGACGTGAAGCCGTTACAATCGGTAACCGCTGGGATACCAGGACTCGAACCTAGAATGTCGGTACCAGAAACCGATGTGTTGCCAATTACACCATATCCCAATATGCTTTCCGTTGAGCTGTTTTCAGGTTTCCCTTGGCCGCTCAACCCCTCAGCACGAGATATAACTATACACGCCTTCTGCGGCTAGTGCAAAACGGGAGGATAGGGATCATTCACCCCTCTCCGGCTGCTGTCAGAGCAGGCCCAGCAGCTCTGCCAGCGAACCGATGGTGTGCACGTCTGCCGGCACGGGCATGCTGTCTTCACGGACCGGTGACGGGTTGTCCGTGCGGTCCAGCCATACCCCCAGCAGCCCGGCGGCGACAGCTCCTGCCGCGTCCACCCGGAGGTTGTCCCCCACATAGGCGGTGCGCTCAGGCGCGGCGCCCAGGAGACGGACACCCTCATGGAAAATGATCGGGTCCGGCTTGGAGACGCCCACTGTGTCTATGCCCACCAGGACCTTGATGCGCTCCAGTCCGGCGGCGTCGAGCTTGGCCCGCTGGTAGTCGTGGACATTGTTGCTCACCGCACCGTAGGAAATCCCGCGGGCGTCCAGCGCATCCAGGAGGGGCACGACGTCGTCGAACGCCCGGAAGTAGCGCGGCAGGGCCTGCTCGTAGGCGTCGTTCCAGGCGCGGGCGGCGTCACTGTCCAGCGGCGCCAGGCCCGCCTGCTCGCGCGCGTGCTGCAGGCGCAGCACCCGCTGATCGGCAAAGTCCAGCCGCCCCGCAAGATAGGACTCATAGTGGCCCTGCGGGTCGGCGGCGAACAGGGCGGTATACGCGTCCCAGTCCGCCGCCGTGAAATGGGTCAGATCCGCGGCCCCTACTGCCTGCAGAGTACTACCCATGGCAGCCTGCAGGTCCACCAATGTTTCATCGATGTCGAACAGCACCGCATCAATGGACCTGCCCATCAGGTGCTCCTACGCGGCGTCGCGGAAGGCGCGGATGCGCGCGAGCGAGGAATCGCGGCCAAGGATGACCATCGACTCGAACAGCGGCGGCGAGATCCGTCGGCCGGAAACAGCGGTACGCACGGGGCCGAAGGCCAGGCGCGGCTTGATGCCCATGTCCTCCACGAGGGCCTGGCGCAGCGCCGCCTGGATGTTCTCGGCAGTCCAGTCCGTGACCGGTTCCAGTGCACCCAGCGCTGCATCGAGCACTTCGGCCAGGTTCGCCGGCAGTCCCTTGCGTGCGTCATCGGCAACGTCCACGGCGTCGTCGGCCTTGAACAGGAAGCCGAGCATATCCGGGGCCTCGCCGAGCAGGGTGATGCGTTCCTGCACCAGCGGGGCTGCTTCGGTGAGGATCTGCTCTTCACGGCCGGTGAGGGTCTCCCCCACCAAGCCGGCGTGCTGCAGGTACGGGACCAGGCGGTTGCGGAAGTCAGTGGGTTCGAGCATCCGCACGTGGGTACCGTTGATGGCTTCGGCCTTCTTCAGGTCGAACCGCGCCGGGTTGGCGAGCACGTTGTGGATGTCGAAGTTCTCCACCAGCTGCTCAACGGTGAAAATATCCTCGTCCGCCGAGAGCGACCAGCCCAGCAGGGACAGGTAGTTCAGCAGGCCTTCCGGAATGAAGCCGCGCTCCCGGTGCAGGAAGAGGCTGGATTCGGGATCGCGCTTGGAGAGCTTCTTGTTGCCGGCGCCCATGACGTACGGCAGGTGGCCGAACAGCGGCATGTACTTCGCCACTCCGACGTCGATCAATGCACGGTACAGCGCAACCTGGCGCGGGGTGGAGGAGAGCAGGTCCTCGCCGCGCAGCACGTGGGTGATGCCCATCAGGGCGTCGTCCACGGGGTTCACCAATGTGTACAGCGGGGCGCCGTTGGCGCGGACCACCACGAAGTCGGGAACGGTGCCGGCCTTGAACGTGATCTCACCGCGGACCAGGTCGGTGAACGTGATGTCTTCATCGGGCATCCGGACGCGGAGCACAGGCGAGCGTCCTTCGGCCTTGAAGGCTTCGATCTGCTCCGGGGTCAGGTCCCGGTCATAGTTGTCATAGCCGAGCTTGATGTCGCGGCCTGCAGCGCGGTGGCGGGCTTCGATCTCTTCGGGAGTGGAGTAGGACTCATAGAGGTAGCCGGCGTCGCGCAGCTTGGCGATGACGTCCTGGTAGATCTCTCCGCGCTGGGACTGCCGGTACGGCTCATGCGGACCCCCCACGTTGACGCCTTCGTCCCAGGTGATGCCCAGCCAGTCCAGCGCGTCGAGCAGCTGCAGGAAGCTTTCCTCGCTGTCGCGGGCCGTATCGGTGTCCTCGATGCGGAACACCATGGTGCCCTTGGTGTGCTTGGCATAGGCCCAGTTGAACAGGGCTGTCCGAATCAGGCCCACGTGCGGGGTGCCGGTGGGAGACGGGCAGAACCGCACGCGCACGGGCGTGTCATCGGTAACGGTGGGCAGGTCAGCTAAGGGAGTGGGCGCATTAGTCATGATGCTTCCCAGTTTAGTCGCTTCTGCCCCGCAGGGCCCTCACCGGGCATGTGAGAGCAGCCAGAGGAACACTCCTCCCCCGGCAAGTGCGCCGGCAGCAGCAGCAGCGAGGCGCCGGAACCGGTAATTGTGGTGCGGCGCCGCTTCGCGGAAACGCAGGGCCACTGCGGTCCCCAACCCTGCTGCCGGGACCACTGCGGCCGCCGGGCCGTAACCCCCCGGCAGCAACAGGTAGGCCTCCGCCGCGGTGATGACGACGCCGGCGCCCAGGGACACGTCCAGCCAGTCCCAGGATGCAAAGCAGTTCGCGATCATCAAGACAACGGCGGAAGTGATCAGCCCGAAAGCGGCGGCGGACAGCGCCAACGGACCGTCCAGCCACAGAATTGCCCACTGCGTCATGCCCGCCAGTGCGGCCGCGCCCAGCACAGCGGGCGGCAGGGACGACGGCGGCAGCAGACGCAGGTCGCAGCGGCGCCGGAGAGTGGCAATGAGTACGGTGGGGAACACACCCAGCAGCAGTGCCGCCCCTACGCCCCACGGCCATGCGGCAGCCGGTGCGAAGCTGAGGAACGGGGCAGCCAGGAGGATGGCGGACCATAGTGCCGCCGGCACGGCGAACGTGCCCTGGCCTTCCTGCCTGACCGCCCCGAAGGACATCAGCTGCGGACGGTGTTAACCAGGCGGCCAATGCCCTCGATGTCGACCTCGAAGCGCTGGCCGTCGGTAATGATGCCTACTCCTGCAGGGGTTCCGGTGAGGATGACGTCGCCCGGCAAGAGGGTAAAGGCCTGGGACACGTAGGACACCAGTTCCTTGACACCCCAGATCATGGAGCTCGTGTTGCCGTCCTGAACGAGCTCGCCGTTCAGGAAACCGCGCACGTCGGTGCTTTCCGGGTCCAGTTCGGTTTCAATCCACGGGCCCAGAGGGCAGGAGGTGTCAAAGCCCTTGGCCCGCGCCCACTGGTCATCGGTACGCTGCACGTCGCGGGCAGTGAGGTCGTTGGCGCAGGTGTACCCGAAGATCACTTCGTCCACCCGTTCGATGGGGACGTCCTTGCAGATGCGGCCGATAACGACGGCGAGCTCCGCCTCGTATGAGACCTCGTCCGAGAAGGAGGGCAGCACCACGGGATCATTGGGGCCGATGACCGAGGTGTTGGGCTTGAGGAACATCAGCGGTGCAGCCGGCACCTCGTTGCCCATCTCGCTGGCGTGGTCCGCGTAATTGCGGCCGATGCCCACTACCTTGCTGCGCGGGATAATCGGCGCCAGCAGCCGAACGTCTTCGAGCTTGTGCCGCTCCCCCGTGAGCTGGATCCCCGAAAAGAACGGGTCTCCCTTGATAACGGCAATTTCTTCGCTGCCTTCTTCTCCGCCGACCACGCCGAACGCCGGGTCGCTGTCCTGTACAAATCGAGCAATACGCATGGATACAAGCCTAGTGGAGAAACCGCCCCTGCCGGCATGGGCAACCCTGGAGCGGTGCCCCTGTAGGCCGCAACCAGGGTTCAGGGGTTAAACAGGTGAGGCCCGTACCAACACTGGTACGGGCCTCACCCCACAAATTGTCCGGCGGTGACCTACTCTCCCACACCCTCCCGGATGCAGTACCATCGGCGCTGTGGGTCTTAGCTTCCGGGTTCGGAATGGGACCGGGCGTTTCCCCCACGCTATGACCGCCGTAACCCTTCCACCCGCACCACACACCCAAAAACAGTGTGCGTGGGGAAAACAATGGTCACGAACATCAAACAGACGTAAGCAAATATTCAAATATAGTGTTCATTCGTTCCCAGGGGAACAACCCTCACGGGTTGTTGTCCGGGAACCACATAGTGGACGCAAGCAGCATGATCACAACACCCTCTACATTGGGAAACCGTTTGAAGTCGTGTTTCCCCAGGTGTTGATGTGGTGTAAGTTATCGGCCTATTAGTACCGGTCAGCTTCACGGGTCTTTAGTCCCCGCTTCCACATCCGGCCTATCAACCCAGTGGTCTGGCTGGGGGCCTCTCACACACAAGGTGTATGGAA
>NZ_JASKLW010000015.1:0-76618 GCF_030125565.1 Arthrobacter sp. zg-Y1143
CGGGCCATGGGGTGCCCCCCTCCGTTACTTGGCCCCCCGAATCGCCCGGGTTTTTCCCCCCCCCCCCCCCCCCCCGGAGGCCGGAGGCCACCGGGGAGCCAGCGTAGCGTCAATCGGCTCCCGGGCACCGGAGTCCTAGTGGCGGAACTTCACTTCCTCGCCGTAGGGGGTTGCCAGCCGTCGCTGCGTAGCGTTCGCCGGGTCTTCCTCCTCGGCCTCGTAGTCGTAATACTCGCTGGTGACGCCGTAGTCGGGGTCGTACTTGGACCGCACCATTTCGTGGTCTTTTGCCTGCTTGCGGCAACCGGTCCGTACGTCAAAACCCACGTCGTGGTAGGGGGATCCGGTTGAGGGTTCTGCGTATTCGTATTGGGCGGAGAAACTCAGGTCACCCATCTCATACACAAAGGACTGGTAGTCAGCGGAGCTATCCTCCATGACCAACGTCCACCCCTTCGACTTCACATAGTTCTCCATCGTGTTCATGGCTTCCCCGGCGGCGGCGCTATCGGGGAAACGCCCGCTGGCGAAGGTCCGCACTTCCGTCACACGGTTCATGTCGTGGTCATGGATCGGGTCGAGGCAGCTGCTTTCCCTCGCCTGGTCCACCCTGATAGGTGAGTGGTACCCCAGATCCTCCGCGAGCATCTCCTCGATAAACGGTTCTGTGTCCGCCAGGGACTGGGCCGACGGGCGGACCGGTTCGTCATATCCGGCGTATGCGCAGGAAACTAGGCCGGCCGCCAGGACAATCGAGGCCACTGCCAGGGGAGCAGCGCGCTGAACCTTTAGCACTGGGGACGCCTACCGGAGGCTCTCGAAGACCATGGTCGCCTGGATGCGGTCACCACCGCCGAATCCCTTGCTGCCGCTGCTCGCAGTGGTGATGGTATGGAGGCGGTAGCCCTTCGCGGCCTGGTCATTGATGGCCTTCTCCAAAGAGGTTAGGTTCCCGGAGCCGGTTCCCAACAGTTTTTCCTTCAGGGTCTCTTGCAAGACGACATAGTGCGGCAATTTTTGTGTCCTTTTATTTTCGGGTAATTTGGGCACCACAATACTCGATGCAGCTAATGGTGATTCCCGGGAATGCGGGGTGTTTTTGCGGGCGTAGCGAGTCACATTTCCCGCCCGTAGATACTGCATTCCCAGGCACACCTCTCACTGGCCGTGTCCGTGAATGCCACACCCGAAGGAGACACCATGGTCGATTCCGAAATGCGGTCAAAAACGCTCGAATACTCCCCTGCGGAACGGGACGTCGCGCGCATATTCTCGCGAACCGGGCTCGAGCACCTGCAGGCGCTGGCCGCCGGCGAAATTCCCGGCCCGCCGATCAGCAGCCATGTCGGACTCCGTCTGGTCAGCGTGAGTGAGGGCGACGTCGTGATGACGGCGGAGCCGGACGAATCGCACTACAATCCGATTGGCTCCGTCCACGGAGGTTTTTTCGCCACCGTCCTGGACTCCGCCTGCGGCTGCGCCGTGCACTCCACGCTGCCGGCCGGCGCCGGCTACACCAGCCTCGAACTCAAGGTGTCCTTCCTGCGTGCCGCGACCGCGGACACGGGCACCGTCACAGCCCACGGATGGGTGACCAAGACCGGGCGCAACGCAGCCTTTGTCGAAGCGGACCTGCGCGACGCCGCCGGCCGTGTCCTCGCGACGGCGTCAAGCACCTGCCTGGTGGTGGGTCCCGGGGCGTCGGGGAACTGAGCGGCCTGCGGATCCGGCTCGTCGCATGATTCCGATCAAGCGCTACCCTGACGCCTCCCATCTCAGGCGCCGGCCGGCCAGAGAATGAAATCGTCGCAGATTAGCCGTACCGGCTCCGGCCCTGCAGCGTCCAGGGCAGATCGCAGCATGTGCAGATGCTTGATTGTCATCTCAAGGGGCGGCTCGTCAGGCTGGTAGGTCGTGCGTTCCGGATAGTCGACGCCCGCCGTGCTTGTCATTTCGATGTGACACCCCACGACGTAGGTCACGGGGTGCGAATTGCAGAACTTGATGAGGCGGTCAATGCTCTGGGAGAAGGCCGGCCAGTCATTGATGTACAGCCGGCCCCGGTACACCGAGTCACCGGTAAAGAGGATCCCGGTCCGCGGGTCGTAGAACGTGACGGCACTACTATCGTGACCCGGCGTGGGGAGAACTGTGAGTATCCGTCCACCCAGGTCAATTTCGCCGGACTGATCCGGGGCGTCAGCGAACCCAAAGTATTGCCAGGCGGCCATCTGGTGTGCCGGCACGAGCGTTGTGCGGGGGCGGCCGGAGAACTGGGCGTCACCGGCGACGTGGTCTCCATGTGCATGTGTATGCAGGATCAGGAGTTCGTAGGAAGGGTCTGCGCCGGATTGACGGTGAAGCCAGAACTCGATGAGTTCGTCGACGACGGCGCGCAGCGGGAAGTGTTGGTGGTCGGCCGTTGCTCCAGTGTCGAGCAGCACCACGCGCTCCTCTCCAAAAAGGAGGAACATGAAGGGAGCCTCGTAATGAACCGCCTTATTCTGCCGCAGGACAACCGTGTCGTCGTCGTACCAGTAGACCTGCACATCGGGGTCCGCATTGTGTTTCGAAGACTCCGACCCATGGATCCATCGCGTCGGTAAAGGACGCGCAACGGGTCCCCCTGCAGATCGAAACTTCATTGCTCTCGCCACAACAGCAGGTGAAGCCCGCTGTGCGCGACGGCGCTGGCGTCCGTGCGGCGTTCAAGGTGCTGCCTGAAGAGCGCCGCCTCCGGCCCCTCGGGGCGGGCCAGCCTGGAACCGGCTGCAATGAATGCCGCCCCGAGGCGGATCAGGGCACGGGAGGTGAACCCCGCATGCACGGTGAGGGTGGCGGGCGGGTAGCACCCGATACTGGCAGAACTCATGGCTGCTCCTGAAAATCGGTAAGGGGAAAGGCGTTGAAGTGCAGCTGCACTGGGCGGGCCCCGGCTGCCCCGGGTTCACTCCGGTAGGTCTCGAGCTTCTCGTGCAGGATCGCTTCCATGTCACGGTTGAGTGCCTTGAGCTGGTCCGATGTCAGGTAGGCGTTGAGCGTGCTCAGCATGGCGGCGTCGGCCCACTCCTCCGGCAGTGCTGACGGGTCGCTTGCCGTGAATGCAGCCAATGCCTCTGCGCGTCCCTGGACGAAGTGCCGGTTGACCTGCCGGGACGCCTCCCGGAGGGCAGGGTCTTGCTCCGCTGTGGTGGTACTGAGGATCAGGGAGCCGCGCGGACGTTCCCACCACCGCTCACGCGCGGACCCTCGATCCGCGACTTCGCGGACCAGGCCGTGCCGAGCCAGTTGCCGCAAGTGGTAGCTCGTCGCTCCGCTCGATTCCCCCACCCGTTTACCCATGCTGCTGGCTGTCTGCGGCCCGTACTGGGACAGGATGTCGAGCAGCTGCACCCGGAGGGGGTGGGCGAGCGCCTTGAGGACGGGGCCGTCGAGGACGCGGTCTCCGTCACGGGTTGGCTGGGGATCAGTCTGCGGGGTCATGCCCTCATCATGACAGTGCAAAGGTTTATTTGCAAACGTTTCATTGCATTGCCGATCCGGGGTACGACTCCGCCAGGATCGCAGCAACCCCCGGGACGACGTCGCTCCTCTGCGGGAGAAACGGTGAGCCTTCCGGAAGGGGCGGGCGGCGACGACGGTTCGGGCCTGCCAGAACCACAATTGTCCTCACACGCGCCACGGACGGGCTCGGAAGAGCGCCGGCCACACCCGCCCGCTTGTGGGAGATCAGCGAGAACCTCTGCCCCGACGCGGCCACCCCGGCGCAGAACCAGCCCCTCAAATAGTGCGGCAGATCGTCCCGGCTTACACGCGGTGCGTGCTGGCCATCGGGCAGGCCCACGTATCCACGCCTCCGCGGCCCACCTTGTTGATGTAGGCGGTAACATCCCGCAGGGATTGGCCCAACGCGGTTTCGGTATACCGCACGCCCAGCTGCTCACAGTGCTGGCGGACCAGCGGGGCAACTTTTCGCAAATTCGGGCGGGACATGGAGGGAAACAGGTGGTGCTCCACCTGGAAGTTCAGGCCTCCCATAAAGGTATCCACCCACCGGCCGCCGGTGATGTTTCGGCTCATCAACACCTGGCGGCGCAGGAAATCGATGCCCGCGTCCCGGGGCGCAATCGGCATGCCGATGTGGTTCGGCGCGAAGGAAATACCCATGTACAGGCCGAAAACGGCGAGCTCGACGCCGATGAACGCTGCCCCCTTGCCCGGTGACAGCACTACGAAAACCAGCACCGCATAACTGGCCAGGCGGACACTGATGAAACCGAGTTCCACCCACCGCCGCTTGACCCGGCCGGGTCCCAGTACTCGCTTGAGGCCCTGGACATGCAGGTTGACGCCCTCAAGCAGGAGCAGCGGGAAGAAAAAGTAACCCTGTTTCATGGCAAGCCAGCGTGTGAAACGGTTTTTGCGCGCGTCGGCCGCCTCGGGGGTGAAGGCCAGGACGCCGGGCGCGATATCCGGATCCGTGCCGATCTTGTTCGGTGCAGCATGATGCTTGCTGTGTTTTGAATTCCACCAGCCCAGGCCCATACCGGCAAAAAGGTTAACCACGATCAGTGAGACCCATTCATTCCACTTCGGCGACACGAAGATCTGCCGGTGCGCGGCGTCGTGCCCCAGAAACGCGATCTGTGTCATCAACAGCGCCAGCACCACCGCGGTCACCATCTGCCACCAGGTGTTCCCCAGCAGGACGAAGGCCAAGGCCAGCACCAGGCCAATCAGCGTCAACCCGATCAACTTGCTCCAGTAGTAGCCGTAGTTCCGGCGCATGTAGCCGGCTTCCTGGACCTGCCGGGTCAAAGCCGTAAAGTCACTGATGTGCCGCTGGCGGGCCGGGCCAGATGGTCGGTGTTTGCCTTCTCCACTCGAATCCACACTGGTACCCGTCATAAGGGCGTCTTCCATAATTCACTCTCATATCGGCGGACAAAGTCCGTGTCATATTAAGGAACAGCACCGAATCCGCTCCTTTGGCTGGGGCGCAGATCCGCTGCTGTGTGCATTTCCGGCTGATGGCCGGCCTAAACTAAGGGTGCTTAGTATATACGGAAGACGGCAACTCCGTTTACACATAGACACGGCGCGCCGCGCTTACTCGGCTGCCAAGCTACGGGCGGAGGAGCGACGAGGTGACCCCCTACGGGCCGAAGTGGTGGTGGTGGTCCACTTTGTCCTTTTTGAGGACTAGGGTTCGTCACGGCGTTCTACGAGTCGGGAGGAATCAGAGAGCAAGACTTCCCGTCGGCGCGGAACCGAGAATCGCTTCCTGGTTTGAGGTGGTGCTCCGGTGGCCGAGTGTCGTCATCAGGAGGATCGCGCCCAGCACGGCGCCCCACATGGTGAGGGTATCGAAGGCGAGGCGCTCGGTAATGCCGAGGCCCAGTGAAATCGATGGCCCACCGCTGATCGCGTCAATGAAAAGAACAAAACCGGCAATCGAGAGTGTGAGACTCGCCAGGGTCAGGGCTGACGCCCATCGTGCGGCCGCGCTGCCTCTGAGTGCGAAGGCAAGGAAGGCCATCCCGATCCACTGCATCAGGGCCTGGGCAAGGGCCACGGCGTCATGAGCCTCCGGGTGAACATCCCAGGCCAGGAAGCCGACCAGCATCACAAGTACACCGCCCGCGGCGAGGAATGACATCGCGGTTTTCCCTGTCCGCTGCCGAGGCCAGGCCGACCACAGCAGGATGGCTCCGACGGCCATGAGGGCTCCGTTGGCGATCGTGGAACCGTTGGCCAGCAGATGGCCGGGGGAGCAAATGTATCGCTCAACGCGGGTGCCGGCGTCGAACGTCCTGCACGCAGTCACGCCCAGATCGCTGATGAAATTTGCGGACCAGGAGTACGGGTTTGGCCACTGCGCGGCCGCAATTACCTGAGCCGGAAAGGTCAGCAGGCACAGAGTCCATAGCGCGGCGCCCAAACGAAGTCGTGTCATGCCCCGAGCATACAATACGAACGTATGGTTTGGTTCGGAGTAATCTCGAATCATGACCTCGGCGGGCGCGCAGCGCATTCTTACGGCTGTGCAGGACATTCTTGTTGAGCGGGGCCTTGAGGATGTGACGATCCGCAACGTCGCCGCAGCCGCCGGCCTCTCCATAGGTGCCGTCCAGCATCACCATAAGACGAAAGACGATTTGATCGTGGCGGCCATGAACGAGGTCTCCAGGAACTTCATCGAGCGGGTGGCCTCCGCCGTGCACCCGGAGGCATCAGCGCGGCAGAATCTGGGCGCGGTGTGCAGGATTCTCGGAGGGGTGGACGACGAATCCCGCACCGCTTCGGTCATTTGGTTGTCCTACGCCGCGAAGGCGGCAACCAGCAGCGCAGTTGCCAGCGCCCATCAGGCATCCTGGCGGCTTATGGAAGAAGGCCTGACAACTCTGCTCCGGCAATGGAACCCGGACCTCGCGGAGGATGACGCCGCCATGCTCATGGCGCTGCTCGATGGCCTAGCCATCGCCAGGGTAACCGAGACCGACCGAATGACGTCCGAGCGGGCTCAGCGCCTCATCGACCAACACCTCAAAGGGCTCGAACCTCCGTCCCGCTAAGGCGATCCAGGAGCGGACACCCCTTACTATCGCACTGCGGCACTGAGTTGCTGCAGCCAGGACTGGAACTGTTCGGGGCTGTCGAAGTGGGCACCGGCTATATTGCTTACTTCCGGAGCCATGTCAGCGCCGTCAATAACTAGCGCGTGCCCCCCTGCTGCGGTTGCCGCTTCGAACGCTGGCATGTCTCCTCTATCATCACCTGCGTACGCGACAGTCTGGATATTCCCAGCATTGATGATCCTCTGAAGGGCAGTGCCTTTGTCCTGTTTGAGGGGCATTCGGAGTTCCTCGACGAACTTGCCGGGTTCATGGCGCAGCCCATGAGTGTCGATCACTTCTTGGACGAGCGGGGTGATTCGTTTCGTGGCGCTGTCACGATCTGGTGCGCGCCGCCAGTGGACAGCGACTGCGAGGGACTTTTCTTCGACGTAGATACCCTCAAGGTTGTCTAGTTCCCGGTGCAACACCTGAGTGGCTGTTCTCACCGCTGTCATCCACTGTTGAGCTTCGGGGACAACCTCGATGCCATTTTCAGTGAGGTGTTCAAGACCGTATGAACCATAAAGTTCTACTCCTGGAATGGATGCCCGCGCCGCCAGAAAGCCGGCAGGTCGCCCGGAGAGGAGCGCTACAACCGAGAGTCTGGTCGCCAAGGTTGAGAGTATCTCCTTCGTGCCTGGCAACAACTCGCTGGCATCGGGATCCTCGGTTATTCGAGAAAGAACGCCGTCAAAATCCATGACCAACCCAGCGTTCTCATTGGCTATCAGAGCTTGCATCACCGTGGTCGCTGCATCCATACATTCACCCTAGCCGAGAGCATTCAGCGCTATTCGGCGGAGACCCGATCCCCACCGCAACAGCCCCGTGCCATTCCAGCGAGGACAGCAACAGAAAAGCTGTCCCGCTCACGGATCCCCTCATGGAGCGGAGTCCACCACGGAAGTCCGCACCGATCGCCAGGACGAAACGGTACCGGCGGGGGCGCCGTCGTAATCCTGCAGCGAAACAACCTGCTCACCGATCACCAGTCCCGTGGCAGGATCGATGACGAGATCACTGCGCCATATGCCATCGAGGCTGACCATGCCGAGGGCGACGCCCTCCCTGCCGTCGGCCATGACCACGCTGCCCACAGCGTCGACGCCGGGAATCAGCGCGGCGGCCCGGTACAGGGCTACACGGAGATCCGACGGGATCACGCCCGTGCGAAGGATTTCCTTAACCATCTCAAATGCCTTGTCGTCCGGGGTCCCACGGTCCTTCGTGTACTCGTATATCCGGTCGAGGAGCTTGGCCGGATCCCGGGGCAGCCCGCTGGTATCGGCCGGCGGCACGCCAAGTATCATGTAGCCGGCACCGTCGAAGTCACCGCCCGGCGCCCGGAAAACCCCCACCATGGCGGCTTCTGTTCGCGGATCATTAACCGCCCGGTTGCGGGCGAGTTCCTTGACCACCTCGGGTGCCGAGTCTGCCGGAACCTGAGCTTCCCGGTTCCACACCCACTCACCCTCCAGATCGGAGGGAACATAAAGCTGATCGCGGGAAAGCGCATCCCAGGAAAGCACTACGCCGTCCGCCGCGAAAGTGTTGGAGAGCAACTCCTCCCTTTCGATTTTCAGATACTGCCCCGGAAGGAGCACCGGATCCGCGGTACTCATCGCGGCCGCTTCCACGTCATCAAGCAGTTGGGTTGCCTCCGCTGTTGCCCGGCCGCGATCGGGCAGAACGACGTCGGCCGTCACCAGGACGCCGACGAGGAAGGCCGCCGCTGCCGCCAACAGAGTGATGCGGCGGCGCGCCTTGCCGCGGCTGGCTGCCCGAGGCGGTGCCACGACTGCGGTGTCCACGGAGGAAACAACCCCTATGCCTGCCAGAACTTTGCGGCGGTGGCGGGCCAGTGTTGCCGGCGGAGGGGAGGCAATGCCGCTGCGCATTCCGCGGAGCAGTGTTATTTCGTCCATGCTTGTTCTCCTTTGTCTGCAAGCTGCACGGCGTCAAGCGCGCTGCGCAGGGTCCGCCGTGCCCGGTTCAGACGGGACCGGACGGTACCGATCGGAACGTTCATAGCGGCGGCAATACCCTCGTAGGTCAGGTCTCCCCAGGCATAGAGAAGCAGCGTGTCCCTGTCGATGACGGGCATCGACTTCAACGCCACGGCGATCAGGCCTGTGGCCACCAGGGCATCCGTCTGGGCAGCGACCCTGTCGGATTCATCGGCCACGGAGTCCCGCAGACCTGCCTTCGCGGCGGCTTTCAGCATCCTGGCTTCGGTCCGGTGGTGTCGACGCAGCAGGTTGGTAGCGATGCCGAACAGCCAGGGCCGCGCGTCGTCGTGGTCGTGGTCGTAGCTCTCGAGCCGTTCCCATGCGACCAGGAAGGTGTCGGCAATAATGTCGTCGGCAGCGAACTCCCCTGCCCGGCGCGCTGCATACCGGTAAAGGCCGGCAGCGTGCCTGTCATACAGTTCCCCGAAGACTGCCGGGTTGTCCCGGGCAAGGCGAATGATTTCGCCGTCAGTGTCTGTGCTCACACTATGTATTGCCCGAACATCGCTTTAGGGTTCACGGACCCAAGACCCGCACGGCTCTCACTCAGGATGTCGGATTTCACCTGACCACTAATGGAACCAGCAGTTTTTTGAACACCAGTCATCACTGCATTCACAGTTTGGTTGCCTGCCCCAAAGCCGATCTCAGCCCACCCCTTGGCAGCACACGGCGAGCTATGACGAAAGCCCAACACCCGCCGCTCAGCAACGGTAAGAGCACCCAAAAGACAAAAGCCTGCCCGAGTGTCATGGAACCCACAACCGCCTGCCACAGGACAGGGACGGCTAACGCCGCTAGCGTAGCCGCGAGAAAACAGGTGCAAAGAGCAATCCACGGCGGCCGACTAGATGCCGCATGCATCAGAAGAACAACCGGTCCCCCCACGAGGAGTGAAAAAATAAACCAGGGAATTGCAACCCATGCAGCGAAGATAAAGCCCATGCCAGCAGGACCGAAATCATCCGTGGCACCGGGTGGACTCGTCACCACCAACACCCAGACAAGCCCGCCAACAGAGACAGCATTGAGCCATGCACCACGAAAATAAAGACGCCAGCTGGATCCTGACACTCCTCGTTCTATGTGGGCTCCCGTCTCTTTTTCATTGGACACGTACCAGAACATACAGGAGCTCGGACGCCAATCCGTCGATCGGACGCCTCCGGGTTCCAGTTGATGATCAGAAGAAACTCTGGCATCGGCGGTAGCTGATTGGCTGTTGTTCGACGCGCCCCCATACTGTCAGTTTCTGAAACGGTGAGTTCTGCGCCAGTTGCATTCCAGTCCAGTGTGTAGGACCCTTCTTCGATTGGCCGGTATCCGTCGTCAGTGCTCTATGTCTGCGATTGGTGTTCAGCTTCCGCTTCTCCAATTGGATCTATCAAATAAATGAAAGCTGAACGTGCCACGCGAAGAGACTCGTGACATGCGTGGTAAGTTCCTGATTGGACGGATGAGGGCAGCACCGGGACTTCGAGTGCATCGCGGTGAATGCTCCCACACCGAGCTCGGCCGACGACATAGCTGAACTCTTCAGGGGCGCGATCCGTTCCGGGCAAACGGTCAGAGAAACCATGCGTACACTCGTCTACTCCAGTGACACCGCTGGAGTATCACTGGATGATGTCATCGCGATACTGCGCAGCATCCGGGCTGTATCGTCTGAAACAAACAAGGGTGACGATGAAATGCAGTCTCCTTAGTCCCCAGGCGTTGGACGCCGCTAATTAGTAGCAGCTCGCAGTGATCCTTGCCCTGAATTGCACGCATTACCCCATTTCGCCCGCGAGAATGTTACCCATAAGGTGTTTGGTGATCCTCCTGCGCTGGCATTATGGCCCACCAAAATAAGGGCACGCGAACGCTCGTCACACCGGGAGTCATCGGGCTGAATAACCTGGACATGTCATGGATGAAGCAGCACTGAAGCGCGCTGGAGCCCAATGGCGTATTAGATCCTGTTGTACAGTCGGTCATAAATCACCGTGGGGTAAGTTCGCGAGGCGAGCTTATGATCACTAACGAATGGAGGGGATTCGATGCGGTTGACCAGGACTTTGAAGCACATCAGTGCAGGGGGCTTCGTATCAGCTCTGACATTGTCAGTTTTCCTATTAAGCGGTTGTGGCAGTAGTAACTCGGAAGCGCCGACAGCGACGCCCAGTCCGACGGCGAGTCAAAGTTCGACAGCAAGTCCGAGCCCAACGCAGAGGCCTTCTGCCACGCCGACGGCCTCTGAGCCGGTGTCTGAAACACCGGCGGCAGAAGCGCCGGCCGCTGAGGCTCCCGCTCCTGTTCCACCTCCAAACCCGGCGATTAACCCCCAGCCGGCTACTGTGGAGTTTGTTTCGGCGGAGGAAGCAGTAGACATCATTGCGGAACACCTCCAGTACAGTCCCGACCTTAGGTATGACGTTACCGATAATGGGGACGGGACCTACAGTGTGCAGGTCACTGTTCTGTCTATCGTGGCGCAGGGAGGATCCGGGGACGCAGGGACCTACCTGGTGAGGCAGGATCGAGCCTATTTCTTGAAGTAGATCAAGAGGCGGGCCTGAGGCTGTTGCGACAGGTCCTGGAATCCGTTTCTCTGTTTAGAGAAGCGATCTTGCCACCACCCCTATGGTGATGCGTCCGTAAGCAGCCACGATATTTGAAGTAGTTCAGTCATCCTCAGAGTGTTTCAGAGGAAAGTTCGCCGGTTAGTCGATCCTCCACAGGGCGGGACTCGGTGCTCTTCAGTGTGCCCGTGCGATGGGCCGTTCCCAGAGGGTGACGGTACTGCTGAGTTTGTCGTAGTGGTACGGTTTTCCGTTCGCCGGTCGGCAGGTATCCGAGTGCTCGCCAGAATGGTTCCGCTGCAGCCGCGTTCTTCTCGACGATCCCGAGCCGCAGGCGTTCGGCGGACGATTGCCGGTGAACGCGCGCAAGAACCGCGTCGTGGAGCTCTCGTCCCAAGCCCTTCCCAGGGTGGTCGCCGTGCACGATGAAAAGTCCGATATAGGCCGCGGCGGGATCAGGGTAACCGAAAAGGATGTCGGCAAAGGCGACGAGGTCGGCACCATTCCACAAGCCGGTTCCACGCTTGCCCGCGGAAAGTTGAGTGGTACGGAGATCAAGGCGCTGGGGGCGTCCGCCGGCCCCGGCGGATAGCCGGCAATCGGCTCGGCACAGTCCGGGACCGATTCGAGTAAATTCTGCAGCGCCTCGACATTGGCAGGCCCTAAATCGCGGATGGTGTTTATCACGTCACCCAGTTTGCCACCTACCGCTTGACTCCCTGAGTGGCCGTAAGAGGAACCCTAGCCGGGCAACGTTGAACAGGATTGAAATCTTAGTTGTCTGTGATCCGCTTGAGTGCCGCGATGTGTGCGGTGAGGGCTGCGTGTCCTTCTTTTGTGAGGGATAGCCACGTCTTCATGTAACGGCCCGATCGCTGCTTATCGATACGAACGTAGCCAACATCAGAGAGTCTGGTGAGCTGTCGTGAAAGCTCAGCGTCGTTCGTTTCAATTGCGTCGCGAATGGCGGCGAACTCAGCTTCGCCCACTCGGGAGAGAGCGGCGAGGATGGAAAGCCGGAGAGGAGAGAGTAGTTCTTTATCGAGCTCGGATCGTGGGTGTGCCATTAGTGGGCCGCTCGGTTTCCTGTGACGATGAAGGCTACAGGCGGGGTTGCACACAGGATTGCCGCGGGAATCCAGAAGCCCGGTACTTGCGGGTAGAGGTACATGCCTGTGATGATCGTCCCGACGAAGAACAGAGCCCAGAAGCCAATAGTAAAAAGGTAGCGGCGAGAGAACGCCCGGTCGCGTGCTCGTGCGGTTGCGCCGACGAGTGATACCGGAATGGTTGCGGCGACTACCGCGGTGGTTCCAGCGACGACAGCACCGATCGACGGGACCAACCCAATGATGAGCAGCCCGAAGGCAGTAGCGGCGGCCAGGCTCACCATCGCGACACACATTGCATACACATCTTTGTGCATTTTTGCGGCCAGCCGGTCGGTTTCCGCGATCGTGATAGCGGCGTCTTGGGGGCTTACCTCATAGGGGCTCACGAGCGTACTCCTTGCTACAGTGGACGGGGTATTTGCAAGCATCGCATGTACTTGGCATATACGCAAGCATATTCAAGGCGCGAAACTACTACCCTTCAGGTCCCTTCGGCCTGGCGGTGGCTTTGTCCTTTTCGAAAGGGGATCCCTGACCGAGTCATCGATAACTGGCAGCACTGGGGCCACGCGCGTCGCTCGGTCGCAACGGCTTGTATAAGCGAAAGAATAGCGCCATGACAATCCGTGGCCTGCCGTCGTTATCTCCAGATCAGGTAGTTCAGCTTCAAGATGCGTTGCTGGCGAACGCCGACCGTCTCCTCGTGTCTGCACTGACGATTCTTGAACGCGACCAGGTGGCGCTGGCACGATCGCTGGCAATCCTTGCGATAGAAGAGTCTGGCAAAGCTATCGCCCTGCACGAACGGCGGATCTCTATTGCCTACGATCCGGAAGGAACCCCTTTTGTTGACGAAGCCCTCGAAACACTCTGGTCAAGTCACCCTGAGAAGCTGAAAAGAGTTCACCGGTTCCTAGTAGACGAAAAGTACTGGTTCGGTACGGCACCAGCTGACCAGGAAGCCAACGCCACAGCTCTTGGGGCAATTAAGCAGTGGACGAAGCGCCACGACAAGCTCAAACAACGTGGGTTCTACGTCGACATTGATCGGATCGGCAATCCTCTCGAACCCACTGGAGTGGGTGACCTGGAAACTGTCCGAGTGGTGATTTCCCAAGTTCATCAGATCGGATGGCAGCTAAGACTCGGAGAACACATAGAAGCAAAGGCCCAAGAGGAGGCGGCGCGCGATGTGCCGGCCTCTGACGAGGCCGAGATCGAGGAAATGCGCGACGTGTTTAGGAGCATCGACCCAGACATACGGGAAGCAATCCTCAGCAGCATGAGAGATGGACGCCAAGGCGATAAGTTGGCAAACGATGCCTATCGGCTCCAGCTCCCCGCGGAAAACACGAATCCTTTCGCTAACGTAGGCAGGCCCGGCTATGAAGCGGAGACGAGGGAGCTCCTGCAGCTCGCTGCAGATCTGGACCAACAGCCCGGTACCTGATGGTAAGAGACATGCTCTTAAGCGCGAAAAGGGCTGCTGGCGGTACTAGAAGCGGTGCAGGGAAATAACTCGAAGCCGGTCCTGATAGCGACACTCAGCGTGCCAGTAGGCGATCCTAGATCGGACGGTCCTTGCATTTGCGAGGCATCGGATAGAACAGTTAGGCGAATGCGCTCCCACGTCCTTTTCATCAGCGGCCGTTCCGGCGTCGGCTCGCCGCACGCGGCGAGCATCGGGCCGGGCCCGAAGTGCTCGGAGCGGTGCTGGGCGTTCCGGCCCGCACGGTCTCACGGATCCTGCGCCGCCACGGCGTTGCCTACCTGCGTGATTGCGACCCGATCACCGGAGAAGTGATCCGTTCCTCGAAGGCCACCGCAGTGCGCTACGAGCGCGAACACCCCGGCGAACTGGTCCACATGGATGTCGAGAAGCTCGGAAAGATCCCCGACGGCGGCGGATGGAAAGCCCACGGGCGGCAGATGGGCTCCAGCAGGGCCCGCAAACAGCTCAAAGTCGGCTACGACTACGTTCACTCCCTCATCGACGACCACTCCCGGCTGGCCTACAGCGAGATCCTGCCCGACGAAAAGGGAACCACCTGCGCGGCGTTCCTGGAACGCGCCATCAACTTTTTCGCAGCGGACGGCATCACCCGGATCGAGCGATTGATGACCGATAACGCCTGGGCGTACCGCTACTCGCTGCGTGAACTGTGCGCATTGCATGGCGTCACGCAGAAGTTCATCAAGCCACACTGCCCCTGGCAGAACGGCAAGCTGGAACGCCTGAACCGCACCCTGGCCACTGAATGGGCCTACAGACAGGTCTTCACCAGCAACGATGAGCGCACAGCCGCACTTGCACCGTGGCTCGAGCACTACAACAATGAACGTCCACACAGCGCACTCGGAGGCAAACCACCCGTCAGCCGACTGTTACCAACCTAATGGCCGGGTACACCTAGTCCCGTGAGCCGTCTTATGGGACTAGCTCAGTTTCGACTCCCCTGGGTTTTCGTTCCTTCTCAGCTCGCTGGGAACAGTCGACCCTACGAATATTTCCGTGCGGGAGGCTCGCCTAGTTCCTAGACGAGCCGCCCCCTGTCTCGGTTGAGCGGGATGTCCTACCGGAATACGCCGGCGCCGCCTGAGATATGAATGGATTGCGCGCTCAGGTAGGTGGAATCGTCACCCAGTAAGAAGGACACAACGGCTCCGACATCCTTCTCGGTATCTCCAATCCGACGCAGCGGAATGGAGGCCATTGCTTGGTTGAACGCCGCGGGATCGACCTGCTCCCAGGCCAGGGCGCCCTCCGAGTTCGCGAACGGTATCACGACGTTGACGCGAATATTGGCGGCTCCCCATTCAAGAGCGGCCACCTTCGACATGCCACGAATCGATTCCTTGGCTGCTCCGTAAGCGGCGAAGCCCACTTCTCCGCCTGCGCCGGCACCCGATCCGAAGTTGACGATCGAGCCGCCACCGGCAGCGACCAGATGCGGGTAGGCTGCCTTCATCATGGCGAAGGTAGCCCGTGGGCCGGTATCGGAAATGCGACTGAAGATATCGTCAGTCTGCTCAGCGAACGGCATCGGCTTGTTAATCCAGACCGCGTTATTCACCAGACCATCGAGGCGACCGAACCGTTCCACGGCGGCATCGATGATGATGCCAGCAGCCTCGCGGTCCGCGAGGTCGGCCTGCACAGACGCTACTTCGGCTCCGAGCCCGCGCATCTCCTCTGCCGCGCTGTTGAGATTGTCGGCGATGATGTCCGTCAGGAAGAGCTGCGCACCGTTCTTTGCCAAAGCACGGGCGACACCTCTACCAATGCCCCTGCCGGCGCCGGTGATGATGATGGTTTTCCCTGCAAGCGATGAGGAGTTCGTATAGCTCAATTGACTTTTTCCGTTCCTGGAGAAATTTTCAGATGATGGGTGAGGAAAGCGATCGTGATCAAGGGGCAAGGGCAGCCGTGCTGGCAACGTTTGAGACACACGTCTCGTACCGGAACGTTGGCAGCTTCCGCCAGTTCCTAGGCGGATCGAATTGCGTGCAGATGCGCCCTACGGAAAGGTGTTCGACGGACTCGGGAGGTCCGGCGGTCCGTTACTTCGCAGCTGACCGCGTAGATTCCTTCACGGACTGCTCGGAGATCCATTTCAGGTCAGGAGTTTGGCCAAGTTCGAGGGCCTTGAAGAAGAGCCGCTCTTCGCGGGGCTGGCTCTGCTCGAAGACATCCACCAGCGCCCCTGATTCATCCGTCGTTCCCATGATCTGTTCCCAGTTATCCAGCACGTCCTCTGAGGTGAGGTCCGGGTTGAAATACCCGCGGGTACCGGCAAGGAACACCCGAGCCATGCGTCCGCCGCCGGCAGTAAACGCTTCACCGGTCGTCGGGGCATCCTCATGAAGGAGGGGAGCGATCGCCATGGCGACCTTCTCCGGCTGCAGAGTGTTTCTCATGAAAGTGATGAGTTCGGTCTCCTCGCCACCGCCGCTTGCACCCACAGTCTCGGTGAAAGCCCACGGCATCAGAGTGTTCGCGATAATTCCGTGCTCCTTGCCGGCGGCTGCGACCTGCCGGGCCGCAGCGAAGACTGCAAGCTTTGACACGGCGTAATCCAGTTCGTAACCCGTCGGTCCGTACCAGAAGCCCGTTCCGACAGCGGACGACGTGAACAGGATGCGTCCGTATCCCTGCTCGACCATGTGGGGCCAGGCAGCCCTGTTCAGTTGCAAAGACCCGCGGACGTTGATGTCGAAGTAGAGATCCATCCCAGCTGCCGGTGCATTCGCGACTTGCTCGGATCCGTCCATGATGCGGCCGGCGGGGACGCCGGCGTTATGGATCAGGATGTCGATGCGGCCAAACTCCGCGATGGCCGCTGCCACGAGGGACGCTGCAGCGTCGTCGTCGCCGATCCTGGCCCCCACTGCTATCGCCGTGCCGCCGGCCGAACGAATATCGTCGCGCACTGCCTCTGCCCGGTGCAGATTGGACGGAAGCTCGTTAACCACGATGGCCGCACCACGGGCGGCCAGATACCGTGCATGGGCAGCCCCGATGCCGATTCCGGCACCTGTCACGATGGCGACACGTCCGTCGAAGCGTAATTCCTTGTTCATTGAAAATCGTCCTTTCAATCTCACGCGCCTCATGGCGAGCGTTCTGTTGATTCTGGTCATGCGTTCATAACCAGTGCCATAGATTCCGACAGAGACGCGTGGGGTCCGCTGTCGGTGGAGGGCTACGGACAGCGGCGTCACAGCTGACACGCTGACAGTTGTCGTCTCACAAATCTTCGTTGTGTCATCACTGTAGACGAAATTGTTTGTGAGGAAGAATAGAGTTATGGAACCCCTAGGCACACCCTTTCAACGGCGCGGCCGACCGCCTTCGACCCGCGCGCAAGATGCCATCCGGGCCGCTGCCACCGTTCTCTTCGCCGAGAAGGGTTATGCCAACACCTCCGTGCGCGATATTGGAACTCGAGCCGGTGTAGATCCAGGACTGATCGCCCGACACTTCGGATCCAAGGACGCCCTGTTTATTGAGACTATGGGTATAGACGAACGCATACGCGGCATCACAGAGGGACCAAGAGACCAGCTCGGCCGCAACATTCTGCGCCGACTGATTGAGGCAGAGCCAGATCATTATGCTGCCCTGTACAAAGCACTAGACCGCACCGACGTCCGCGACTATCTCATCGCGTCCACTGAAGAACACCTCATTCAGCCCCTCGTTGCCCGACTTACGGGTAGCGGCCGTGAGCTGCGCGCCCGGCTCGTGGCAGCCCAGATTTCCGGGCTCATCATCGCCCTCTGGGTCATACGCCGCCCAGACCCTGACGTCACGCCATTGAGCTTGGTCTACGACCAGTACGCTCCTGCAATCCAGGCGCTCATCGACATGGACGAAGGAAGGGACAGCAACGGGGGACACGCAGATCTTCAAGACCACCATCGGCCCAACCTGCCGGAGCAATAACTCGCCTAGACCAACCATCTGGTCAGCACGATCAAAGTGAAAGCATGCCGGCTGATCTGTGAGCTGCTGCGGCGATGCACGTTGGCCCGTCAGCAAAGCCGGGTCTCTTCTACTCCGCAGTGATCACGAGCAATTCATCGATATCGCAGACCCAGGCGTACTGCTTGAGGCAACGCGAAATGCTCTCACCTTGCACCAAGGCGGGATGGGGTCGTTCTAAGATGTCGGCACCGCACACGAGAAGGCATGCAGGTTGCCAAAGCCAAGGGCAGGCTTCGCGGCAACCTAAACTCTCCAGATTGCAGGAAGCGCACGCCTTCAAGCAGCAACTGATGCCCTGCGCATTCACGCGCGTGCCTCCGCACCGCCCTCTCACGCATGACTACGCTAAGGACATGGCAACACTCATCCTCGTGCGGCACGGCCGCACCACCGCGAATGCCTCCGGGCTGCTGGCCGGCCGGACCCCCGGCGTCGAACTCGACCAGGTGGGCCGCGACCAGGCCGCCGCCACCGCCGACCGGCTGGCGAAAGTCCCCGTCGTCGGCGTGGTCTCCAGCCCGCTGGAGCGCTGCCGCCAGACCGCGCAGTTCATCCTCGACCGCCAGACCGGCACGCCGCACACCCCGGTCGAGGACGGACTGACCGAGTGCGACTACGGCTCCTGGCAGGGCCGCACGCTCGAGGAGCTGGCGAAGGAGGACCTGTGGAAGACGGTGCAGTCCCAGCCCTCCGCCGTCGTCTTCCCCGGCGGCGAGTCCATGGCCGCGATGCAGGCCCGCTCGGTGGCCGCGGTCCGGCGCCACGACGCCGCGTTCGAGGCTGAACACGGACCGGGGGCAGTGTGGGTGGCGGTGAGCCACGGCGACATCATCAAGTCCGTCCTCGCCGACGCGCTCGGCATGCACCTGGACATGTTCCAGCGCCTCCACGTGGGCCCGGCCTCCGTGTCGATTGTGCACTACGGCACCGGGCGCCCCACCGTCCTGGCCACCAACACCGACGCCGGGGACCTGTCCTGGCTGGCGGCCAGCCCGACGCCGGACGACGCCCCGGTGGGCGGTGGTGCCGGTCACGAGGCGCCGCCGGCCAGATGAGCCTAGAGTAGTTCCATGCCTACAACCGTTCACGATTTCGACTGGCCCGACCGCGTCGTCATCGGCACCGTCGGCGTCCCGGGCCAGCGCACGTTCTACCTGCAGGTGCGCGCCGGGAAGCAGATTGTCAGTATCGCCCTGGAGAAGCTCCAGTCCGCCCAGCTTGCCGAGAAGATCGACGAGATCCTCGACCAGCTTATGACCGTCGACGGCAACCCCTTCCACGTGCCCGCCAGTACCCCCATCGAGCTTGTCGACAATGACGATCTCGACGCTGTGGAGGAACAGTTCCGCGCAGGCGTCATGAGCCTGGGCTGGGATCCGACGACGGCGCAGCTCGTCATCGAGGCCTACCCCCTGGATGAGGTGGATGAGGACGACGACGGCGGCTTCCTCGACGAAGACGACGACGAGACTGACGCCTCCGACGCCGAAGAGGTGCTGCGCGTGCGGATGCCCGTGGGCACCGCCCGGGCCTTCGCCAAGCGCACCCGCGAAGTGGTGGGCGCCGGGCGGCCGATCTGCGTAATCTGCGGGCAGCCGATCGACCCCGACGGGCACACCTGCACCTTCCCCGAGTCCTGATGCCCGCGCCCGACCTGGTCACCGACGAGCTGACGCTCACCGGCCGCCTCACGACGGCGTCCAACGCCACCTTCCTGGGCAGCATCGGCGACGCCGTAGTGGTCTACAAACCGATTGCCGGCGAGAAACCGCTCTGGGATTTCCCCGACGGCTGCCTCGCGCACCGCGAGGTGGCCGCCTTTGTGGTCTCCGAGGTGCTGGGGTGGAACATCGTGCCGCGCACCTGGCTGCGGGACGGCCCGCTCGGTGAAGGCATGGTCCAGCTCTGGCAGGAGACCGACCCGGAGCAGGCTCCGGTGGACCTGGTGCCGGAAGAGGACGTTCCGGAGACCGGCTGGAAAGAGGTCCTGCAGGGCCAGGACGACGTCGGGCGGATCGTCTCCCTCATCCACGAGGACACTCCGGTACTGCGGCGGATGGCAGTGTTCGACGTCCTCACCAACAACGCCGACCGCAAGGGCGACCACGTCCTGGCCATGGCCGGCGGGCACCGGTACGGGGTGGACCACGGTCTGACCTTCCACCAGGAGCACAAGCTGCGGACCGTGCTGTGGGGCTGGATCGGCGATGCGCTGAGTGCCGAGGAACTCGAAGGCATCGACCGGGTTCTCGACGGCCTGCAGGGCGAGCTGGGCTCGCAGCTGGCGAAGCTCCTCACCGCTGAGGAAGTTGCGGCGTTCGCTGCGCGCTGCGTCCGGTTGCGATCGGCCGGGCAGTTTCCGGCTCCGGCCGGTGACATGCCGGCGGTGCCCTGGCCGCTGTTTTAAGAGGTCCGAGTCACTGGCCCGCCACACACGTCACCGAACAGTGCGCACCAGATAATCCAGAGCCCGGCAGGCCCGCCATCCAGTCCATATGGCAAAGACGCCTGCTCCTACGGCGGCAACAGCGGCAAAGACTGCCAGCAGCGACTGCTGTCCCGCGAGTCCGGCGGCCGGGTCGATCCCAACTGTGAAAGCGGCAAATAGTGTGCAGCCTACAGATGCAAGCCACAGCACGAGCGTGGCGGCAAACATTCCGGCGACCGGGTACGGACGATTCATTGATTTCCCCCTGAAAATGACAACCGGCACAGCCTATCCCACGGCATATGAAAAAGGTGTCCTGGATTCAGTGCTTCGGAGGCCTCGTCAGCCCAAGCTCCGCGGATTGGGCTGAGCCAGAGAGACGGCAGGGCCACTAGCCGCCACTTTCAGCTGCTTTTGCCTCAGCGAGCGTCTCCCGGATTCTGTCTGCTTCGGGATGGTTAGCGCGCAGGACGAAGGCACCCGCCAGCTTGTTCGCATCCTCCGTGGTGCTGACTCCTAGCCGAACTTCGCATGCGGCGCCTGAGGTCTCCTCCGCCGACCAAAACCGCTAAAGACGAAATCGAACCAGGTAGAACCACCCGGGCTCAGCGCTGCTGCCGGACGGGGTAGTGCTCGCGGAGGTACTCGCGCACCGTCGTCGGCTTGCGGCCAAGGAGTTTCTCCAGGTCGCCGCTCGGGTTGTCCCATTCACCCGTGTTGATCCCGCGCACCCAAGCGAGAAGGAAGTCCGCCACGGATTCCGGCAGGCCGGCGGCGAGCTTCTGCTCGAGGTACTGCTCTTCCGTGACGGTCGAATAGGCGACCTCAGTCCCGCGCAGGTCTGACAGGATCCCGGCCATGTCGGCGAAAGAGACCGCGGGGGCGCCGTGAAGTGAATAGCTTCGATTCTCGTGCCCTGGCTCGGTGAGGAGAACCGCCTGGGCTTCAGTGAGGTCATCATAGGTCGCCGCCCATTTCGACTCTTCTGGCTGGTTGCTGCTGTTGATTCCACCGTGTTGATCCGGTCAGTGGTGATCCGGTCAGTCCCGCCCTGAACGCCATCATCGGCAGTTACCTCAACACCTTCCACCGCGACCATCCCGAAACCGGATGCGCATCCGCCGCCCTGGCCTTCGATGCCGCCCGGCACGGCACAAAGGCGCAAATGGAATATGGCCGCGGCTTGGACGGCTACCTCACCGCCATCACTGATCTGCTCCTGTCCGCCGCAGAACAGTCCGGGGACATGCTGGACCCCGCACACGCACGCGAAGCGGCCCTCGCACTGTTCAGCCAGATGGTGGGCGCCCTCGTCATCTCGCGCGCGGTGGCGGCAGCCAATCCCGAACTGTCCGATGAGGTCATCGCTTCGAACCGGCAGGTACTTCTGCGGCAGCAGGCGGACTGAACAGAGGAAACCGGCCCGGCTCGATCACCGCACTAGGAAGTCGATCGCCTTTCGCCGCCCTCAGCCGGAACCGGGAACAGCCCCTCCAGGAACACCGCCACCAGATGCTCATTAAAGGTGATGCCCTTGTCGGGGACGGGCTGGCACAGCAGGGCCACCGCGATGATGACGTCGCCGGCGTCAAGCCGCGGGCGGCTCAACCCTCCCTCCACTGCCGCGTCAAGTAGGAGTTGGAGCGCCGGTTCAAGCCGCTCCCGCACGTACGGGGCAAGACCCTGGAAGGCGTCGTCATCCGAATGCAGGGCGGCAGCGAGCCCCCTTTTCGTCGCCACGAGCTCGGTATAGCGCTGCATCCATTTCGTGAGCGCCCGGGCCGGCGGATTCTCTTCCGCGAGCGTCGCCGCCGCCGCGGCGCAGGCATCGATCTCACTGGTAAGGACGGCGGCCACAAGGTCGGACCTCCGGGGGAAATGGCGGTACATCGTGCCGATCCCCACTCCCGCCCGGTCGGCAATCTCCTGGCCGGGCGCTGCGATGCCGGACTCGGCGAAGACCTCTCTCGCTGCCTCGAGCAGAGCGTCGAGGTTGCGCCGTGCATCCGCACGGAGACGCCGGGGCGAGGATCCGTTGTTCGAGGGGTCATCGATGAATGTCACAAATACTCCTTGCTTAACCGGAGCAGCCCTCCGTATAGTTCCGGAGGGAGCCTCCGGTTACCACCTTAGAGCATCCGGAGCCGTCCTGATCGGAGAAAACCATGCAATACCGCACCCTCGGACGTACCGGCATCAAAGTGAGTCCATACGCTCTCGGCGCCCTCAACTTTGCCGCCCAGATGGGCAACCGCGAAGCCGACTCTGCCCGCATCATCCATAAGGCCCTCGACGCCGGAATCAACCTCCTCGACACGGCCGACTCCTACGGAGACTCCGAGGAGGTCGTCGGCAGGGCCCTGAAAGGCCGCCGTGACGACGTCGTCCTCAGCACGAAGTTCGGCCTGGGCCCCGACGAGCATCGCCGGGGCGGGTCGCGCCGGTGGATCGCCATGGCCATCGACAATTCGCTGCGCCGCCTCCAAACCGACCACATCGACCTGTACATCCTCCAGCGCCCGGATCCCGAAACCGACATCGAGGAGACCCTGTCCGCACTGACCGACCTCGTCCACGCCGGGAAGATCCGCGCGTTCGGAACGTCAATGCTGCCCGCCGCGGACATCGTGAGAGCGCAGTGGGTCTCGGAGCGCCGAGGCCTGGGGCGGCTTCGCGTCGAGCAGCTGGCGTACTCCATCCTGAACCGCGGCGTTGAACGCGAGATACTTCCCGCCGCCCAGGAGTTCGGCATGGGGATCCTCGTCTGGGGCGCGCTCGGACAGGGCATGCTGACCGGGCGCCTCCGCCGCGGGCAGACGAATGATCTCAACCGCGCCAAGTATTTCAATGTTTTCACCGACGAACGCCGCATCGACGCCGTCGAGGAACTCGCGGTCCTGGCAAAGGAAACCGGCATCAGCATGCCGCATCTGGCCATGGCATTCGCCATCTCGCACCCCGGAATTACCAGCGCACTTCTCGGCGCACGGACGGAGGAACAGCTCGATAACCTCCTCGCCGGCATCGACACCGAACTCTCCGACGACATCCTCGACAGGATCGACAAGATCGTCCCGCCGGGGACCGACGTCGGCACGCTGGACCAGGCCTACATCCCGGCATCCATCCAGAACATCGAGTACCGACGCCGGCCCCTCGGCCAGCGAAGCGCTGCCTGACGGACAAGCCGTCCACAATCCGCCCGCAGCGGCGCTATCTCGCCACGTCCGTGTCTTTACGGCGGGCGGGGTCGGTCACGCGATGCATCATCGCAACGGTTCCGCGCCGGCTCATCATCCGGGCGGCCGCCGCACCGACCCGGTTTAGCCGGCCGTCGATCACGCTCGGGCCCGGGTTGCGCCGGGCCAGATGAGTGAGGGCGGTGGCGACGACGTCGTCCGGCGTGCGCATCCGGGCACCCGCGGTGGCATCGTCGGTGCCAACGACGGTGTTGAACTCCGTGCTGGTGGCGCCGGGTGACAGGGCGAACACGGTGACGCCCGTGCCGCGGGTCTCGGCCCACAGTGACTCGGTGAAGCTCAGGACGAAGGCTTTGGCCGCACCGTAGACGGCCATCCGCGGGGTGGGCGTGTACGCGGCCATGCTGGCGACGTTGATCAGAAAACCGGTGCCCGTCTTCACCATGCCGGGCAGGAACGCCGCACTGATCTGGACCGGCGCGCTGATGTCGACGGCGATTTCCTGGGCCAACCGGTCGGGATCCTCTTCGACGAAGTCCCCGAACGTGCCGAAGCCTGCATTGTTAATGACCCCTGTGACCTGCAGCCCTGCCGCCGCGACGGCTGCTGAGAGCTCGGCGCGCGCCGACGGTGAGCCCAGGTCCTGGGTAATCGCGGTGACGGTCACCCCGTGCGCCGCCCGAAGCTCGGCGGCGAGGGCGTCGAGGCGGTCCCGGCGTCGGGCGACCAGTACGAGGCCGGCCCCGCGGGCGGCTAATGCGCGGGCAAAAGCCGCACCGATGCCGGACGACGCCCCGGTGATGAGGATGGTTTGGTTGGGAAAGTCCAGTACCGGCATGAGGAGCTCCAATGTTCCGGGGGTGGATAGCGCATTTGTGCGACCGTATGCCTTGCTGGCACTCAGTGTCAATGAGGCATCTGGGGTACGCTGAACCGGTGACCGAACAATCGACTCTGTGGCAGCGATCGCGCCAGGCGGCATACGCCGAAATTACGGGCACGGCCATGCGGTTGTTCCTGGAGCAGGGCTTCGAGCAGACCACCATCGATCAGATCGCGACGACGGCGGGCATCTCGCGGCGCTCGTTCTTCCGGTATTTCGGCACCAAGGAAGACGTGGTGCTGGGCGGCCTGGCGCAGCAGGGCGAGCTCATGCGGGACGCGCTGGAAAATGTTCCCCTGACGGTCGAGCCGTGGGACGCGCTGCGGCAGGCGCTGCACGCGGTGGATGCCCTCGCCGTCGAGCCGGGCGTTACGTTGAAGATCGCGAAGATGATGTACGGCACGCCGTCGCTCCGGGCGCGCAGCATCGAGAAGCACCTGCACTGGCAGTCGCTGCTGGTGCCCAACATCCGCAGACGCCTCGGGCACGCCGACGACGACGCAGCGGACCCGGCGCCCGCTGCCATTGTCGCGAGTGCGATTACCTGCCTTGACGTGGCCGGCGAACTGTGGGTTCACGGAGGAGGCACGGAAGATCTGGGCGCGCTCTACGACCGCGCGGTTGCAGCGGTGCGTTCCGGCGCATAGGCAGTTGGCTCGGGGACCCGTCCTTCCAGACGGCGCAGGACCTCGGTAGAATCCTTCGGCGGCCCGCGGAGATCCGGGACCGGCGGCCATCAATAGAACGTCAGTGGGCTCAGCTACAGTTCAGGACAAAGCTGTTCTTGATGTGACTGTGCGAGGAACCCGAGGGTTGGAGACCACGATGGATGGACCTTTCAATGCTGCTGAAAATAAGCACGACAAGCGGAAGGCCTTTGACGGACTTGACAGGATCACCGAGGGCGTCCGCCAAGCCAGTCGAGTAGTGTCGACACACATAGCTGACCAGACCAGCCAGACGAAAAAGAGAATCGAGGAGCTCAACACCAAGGCCCCTGATTCGTATGACGAAGCTGTGGCGGAATACAACGGCGTATTCACCGCGATGAGCGACAAAGGCTTGTCCCTCCTACGGCAACGGGAGCGGTCGACGGATCTGATGACGTTTGTCGAAATGCTGGTGAACAGTATCGCCAACACGCCAAAGTCGTTCCGGACCGATTTCGACGAGATCCTGCTCCGCAAGATGGAGTTTCTGCAAGCCGAGGAATTTGCCCGAAATGATTTGGAGGCGGCACGGCGATCGGCAGTCGGGGCCGGAGTGGGCTTCACGGCGGGTGCTGCCATTGCCAGTGTGGCACCCACCGCCGCAATGTGGGCAGCGACAGCCTTTGGGACCGCGTCTACCGGCACCGCCATTTCCACCCTTTCCGGCGCTGCCGCCACCAATGCCGCGCTGGCCTGGCTCGGAGGAGGCCCTGTCGCCGCGGGCGGTGGTGGTTCCGCGGCTGGGACTGCGCTTCTCGCCTTGGCAGGCCCGGTGGGCTGGGCGATCACTGGCGCCACACTGCTGACGACCGTCGTACTCTTCTCTAAGAAAAAGTTCGAGAATAGAGCCGCAAAAGACGCAGCACTAACGGCTATAAAGCAGAACACCGCCCTAGCTAAACGAACCGATATTCGGATCGCCGCCCTCTTAGAGGAGACTTCTTCGCTTCGCATCCGTTTGGCCTCGCTGTATGCAGACTGCCTGGCGTTTTACCGTGCTGATTTTGCCACCCTAAGCGATGCGGATCACGTGCGCCTTGCAACGTTGGTGAACAACACGAAAGCCTGTGCCGCGCTGCTGAGTCAGCGCATTGCCCCGGACATCGCGGACGAATGACATGAAGAAGTTTGCACAGACCACTCAGGAACAAGCGGCTGCCGCCTGGATAAATTACCTCAACCAGCTTCGAGTAGATGCCTTATTAAGGTCGCTAACTGCTCAAAAAGAAAATCTCGGTAACGCAATTACTAGCGTCAATAAAGCCCTCGTCAAGATCGATCTCGAGGTCGTCTCGACCGATCGAGGCGGACAAAAGGGTATGCATGGGTTCATCGCTGAGATCGCCGAAGTAGGAATAGGCAACGCCAGAGAACTGATACACGGCAGGGAAGCAGCCTACACATGGGTTAACGACAACGGGCCCGTGGACTTGGTGCGTGCTGGAATTGATATCCAGCAGAAGTTCTCCATGTCAGGAGGCCGTTTCTCTCTGTCGGCTGTAGAAGATCACCTCAAAAAGTACCCCGACTATGTCAAGAACGGCGGCCGGTACCAGATCCCGCGTGATCATTTCGCGACGGTTCAGCGACTGCACTTCATGTCCCCAGAGGAAGCCGGAAGGCTGGCATCTCACACTGGCGAGGGAGAATCCTTCAAGGATTGGCAGCGAATCAACAGGTTTTTCCGTGAGGCACCGGTCGGAATTGAATCACTGGAACCCTCGAAGCTTGACTATCGCGACGTACAGAGAGGAGCTTACGCGTCAACCCTGGAGTCCGAGAAGAGCTCCCTGAGATCCACCGACCGCGCCTTGCGCGACAGCGCCTACCAGCGTAGCCGTCCAAAACTAGAGGAGGGAGCGAAGGCTTCTCTGGTTGCCGCAACACTAGAAGGCGGAACCAGCTTTATCCTGGCCCTCTCAGCCAAACGCAAAGCAGGTAAAAAATTCAAAGAGTTCAACGCCCAGGATTGGACCGAGATCCTCGCCGGATCAGGACTCGGAGTTGCCAGAGGCGCCGTCCGAGGAGTGAGCGTCTACTCGCTGTCCAACTTCACAGCTACGTCGGCAGCAGTTGCCAGCTCGATTGTCACCGCCACTTTTGGCATTGCAGAGCAGGCGCACAAGCTACGCAACGGCGAACTTAGCGAGTTCGAATTTCTTGAAAATGCCGAACTCGTTTGTCTGGAAGCTGCCGTAGCTGCCCTGTCATCCTTTATTGGACAAGCCTTGATCCCGGTTCCTGTCATCGGCGCCCTGATCGGCAATACCATCGGCCCCATCATGTACCAGTCGGCTTCACACTCACTTTCCAAGATCGAAGCTGACCTGATCAATGGCTATCTCGCGGACCAGAGCGTCCTGGATGAAAAGCTGGCGGCAGAGTACGGTCGCCTCGTCGAAGAGCTCAACGAGGGCCTGTCCACCTATCTGGCAGTACTGGAACGGGCTTTCTCGCCTGACCTACAGATTGCGCTCCTTGGATCGGTTGAACTTGCGCGAAAGCTAGGTGTTCCCACCGAGGAGATACTGGACAGCAAGAACAAGACCAGCGCCTACTTTCTCGACTAAGTGCCGTCGCTGAGATGCAGGCCCTATCCTTTTTGGTGCTGGAGTGCCTGGGTGAGGACTTGCAGCTGTGCGCGCACTTCGGCAAGCTCCCGGCGGACGGATTCGTCAGCTACTTCGACATCGGCTGCTGTTTCCGCTGCGACACTTTCGACCAGCCATGACGCCAGGGACGCGGTCACGACGCCGAGCACAGCAATGCCTCCGATCATCAAGGCTGCCGCGATGAGGCGGCCGGTATCCGTGACGGGGTAGTGGTCCCCGTATCCGACCGTCGTGATCGTCGTCATGGCCCACCACAACGCATCTCCGAGCGTCGTTATATTCGCTTCCGGATCAGTGCGTTCAATATCAAGAACGGCCAGCGCTGCCGCATAGGAAAGAATCCCCGCTGACGCGAGAACGTACATGAGGATCCGACCCCGTAGAGCACGCCCACCCGCACGGTTGAGTGCCCTTAGCAACGTGATGAGCCGAAGCAGGCGCAACGGACGGAGCATTGGAAGTACAACAATCAGGAGTTCGTGGAGATTATGCACGAACCACTGCCTGCGGTTAGGTGCCAGCCAGAAGTTCACCAGGTAGTCAATGAGGAACACTGCCCAGATTACCCATGTGAGGACTTCCAGTATCTGGCGTAGATCCTGCTCGGGCTGGCTTATGACCTGAATGGAATAGACCAACAGGAAGAGAATTGCCGCCGCAGCCAAAGGCCATTCCGTGCGGTCCCGCCAGGATACTTGGGTCATCGAAACATTCTAGGGGCCGAGATAACACTCCAGAGGTGGGGGTCATTCGATCGGCCAGCAAATCAGAGTGCGCCATTTTCGCGGATCCGGCTCCATCTCGGAATCGGTGAGATAGCTTTCCCCCATGAACCTCTGAGGGCTTTAGTTTGTGGGGCAACTGCTCCGTCCCCCGTGCGAGCTACTCGCAAGTGTCCACTCCAGGGTGACGACTCCGAGGCCGCAGCTCCGTAGCGTGAAGTGGTGTCGCGGCAGGTTGCCGACGGCCTCACTTTCGGAGGACCTCATGAAATTTGTGCTGCAGCTGCTTGCCGTGACAGCGGTCGCTGTCCTTGGCAACCTTGCCCTCCAGGCGGTGGACGGAAGCCCTTGGCCCGCCCTGGCCGTTGGCGTGGCAGTCGCCGGACTCGCTGTAGTGGCGTACCGCCAGGTAGTGCGGGCAACAGAGCGGCGCTCTGTCGCGGAGCTGGCGTGGCCCGGCGCCGCACGGGCGGCCGGCCGCGGCGCCGTGGCCGGCGTCGCACTCTTTGCCGCCGCCATTGGAATCATCGCAGCCTTCGGCGGCTACCAGATCACGGGGCTCGGCTCCGCAGCCGGAGCAGTCGGGCTGATCGGTCTTATGTGCGCTGCAGCCGTCACCGAAGAACTGATCTTCCGCGGTGTGCTGTTCAGATGGGTGGAGGTCGCAACCGGTACCTGGTGCGCGCTGGTCCTGACGGGATCATTGTTTGGCTTGGTGCACCTGCTGAATCCCCATGCATCCCTCTGGGGCGCCGTCGCGATTGCAGTAGAAGCCGGCGGGATGCTCACCGCGGCGTACATCGCCACCCGCAGCCTCTGGCTCCCGATCGGACTGCACTTTGGCTGGAATGCCGCCGCCTCCGCCCTCTTCAGCACCGAAGTGTCAGGCAACAACACTCCGCAGGGGCTTCTGGACGCCGCCACGTCCGGCCCGATGCTGCTCACCGGGGGAGATTTCGGACCGGAAGGCAGCATCTTCGCAGTCCTGTTCTGCGGGCTGGCCACCCTGGCCTTCCTGCGCCTGGCGGCACGGCGCGGCAACATTGTGTCATTCCGTGCGGCCCGCGGCACCGCACGGGCTAAAGTGGCGCAGTGACTACGATCACCGATAGATGGCGCCGGCTCGACGTCGTCGTGCGGGATCTACCGCTTGCGGCGGCACTGTTTGTCCTGGCCCTTCTGCCGGTGACCCACGGATACGGAACAGTGCTCGGCGGGCTGCCTGACCGCCCCTTTTCCGGCCCGGCCCTAGCCGCAGTGGCTCTGCAATCCCTTCCTCTTGCCGTCCGCCGTCGGTGGCCGGCTCTCTGCCTGGCTCTGGTTTCAGCAGGGTTCGCCCTGGACCAGCTCAACGGCTTTCACACCTTCGCCGGCACCGGCCTGGTGGTGGCCTTGCTGAGTGCCGGCTCCTATCTTGAGCGGCACCGCAGGCTTGCCGTAGCGGTTTTCACCGTCGGGTACACCGTCCTGGTTGCCGGCATGTACCGGCTGGGAACCCCCGAGCCCGTCAGCGAGTTCGTGACGTTTTACGTGGCCATGGCCTTCGCCGTCGGCGTCGGGGCATGGCAGCGGGCCGGACGGATCGCTGAGCGGGACCGCCTTGACCGCATCGCCGAGGAGACGCGCTCTGGGGAACGCACCAGGATGGCGCGGGAACTGCACGACGTCGTCACCCACCACGTCACCGCCATGGTGGTGCAGGCGGAAGCGGCACGCTACCTCAGCGGGGCTCCCGACCGGCTCGACGTCGCTTTGGAAACCATCGCAGGCACCGGACGGCGGGCGGTCTCGGATTTGCGGCAGGTGCTGGACGTGCTCAACCCGGGCCATAAGGAGCCCGGCCGCACCCCGGGCACCGCCGAACTGCGCAGCCTTGTGGAGCACGCGCGCCGCACCGGCCTGCAGGTCGACTTTGCCGAGGAGGGCAGGCCGCCCGGGGACATGGATGACGGAGCCCAACTGGCCCTGTACCGGGTGGTGCAGGAAGCGCTGACCAACGCGTGGAAGCATGCAGCCGGCAGCCGTACCGCTGTCAGCATCTGCTACAAACCAACGGAGACCACAGTTTTGATTCATTCGGACGCCGCGGCGCCACCGTTTCCTGACACCGCCCAATTGCCTGCCGGCAGCGGCCGCGGTCTGACCGGACTTCGCGAACGGCTGGCGGCAGTGAGTGGCGATTTCAGCGCCGGACGGCAGGAGGACGGCAGCTTTACGGTGTCTGCCCGCGTGCCGACGGAAGGCCCGGCATGAGCCTGCCGACCAGGGTCCTGGTGTGCGACGACCAGCCGCTGATCCGGACCGGATTCGCCACGATCATCGGCGCGCAGCCGGATATGGAAGTGGTGGGCGAGTGCGGTGACGGACGGGCCGCCGTCGACCTGGCCAGGCAGCTGCTGCCCGACGTCGTGGTGATGGACATCCGGATGCCGCAGCTGGACGGCATCGAGGCCACCCGCGCACTCGCCGGCGCCGGCGTTTCCATCCCCGTCAAGGTGCTGGTGGTGACCACCTTCAACCTGGATGAGTATGTCTATGAGGCGCTGCGCGCCGGGGCCAGCGGCTTCCTGCTCAAAGACGCGCCGCCGGCACAGCTGCTCAGCGGTATCCGCACCGTAGCTTCGGGGGCCGCCCTGCTGGCACCGGAGGTGACACGGCAGCTCGTGGGCCGCTATGCCGAACGCATCCGGCCGGCGGGCAGCGCAACCGCCGATTCCGGCCTCACGCCGCGCGAGCGCGAAGTGCTGCAACTCATCGCCGCCGGACTGTCCAATGCCGAGGTCGCCGCAGCACTGGTGATCAGCTCGGAAACAGTGAAGACCTTTGTCTCTCGGATCCTCGCCAAGCTCGGCCTCCGCGACCGGGTCCAAGCCGTGGTGTATGCCTACCGGCACGGCCTGGTTTCCTAAGAGGATGACGCTGCGAGAAGGCCAAGGAGTCACTGTTATTGACGGGATCGATGGCGGCGTAGGCGTATAAGTCGGCAGCCCGGCCCTGATGCCTCAGCCGGGCAGACGGGTCGCCTTGACGGGTGCGTCCTCGAGGGCCTTCGATGCCGCAGCATGGACGGGGTCGCCCTCGAGGGCTTGCGCGACCGCCGCGTTGACCCGTTCATCCTCGCGTTCCTTCTCAGCGGCGATACGGTGCCTACGACGGCGGATGTACAGATACGTCGCGGCCGCCAGCAGCAGGATGATCGCCATCGCGGTCCACGGGATCGCCGCGCCGACAGCGGTTCCCGATACCGCCGCGAGCGGCGTGGTGGAACCGGATGCATCGGTCATCACCGGGGTCACGGTCGTGCTCGCCAGCAGGACGAACAACGGCAATACGCCGTCCACGGTCACCGTCCGTGTCCAGCTCTCCCCGGGTAGTAGCTCGGGCACCGCCTCGCCCTCGGCGGCGTCCACCGGGAACCAGCCGAACGGCCCACTCACCACGTCGGCAGGCTGTACGGACAGCGCCGCATTACCGGTGTTATGCAGCGTGTACGTCATAGCGGCGTCGCCGCCCGCGAAGGGGTTCCAGCCGCCGTTCCAGGACACGGACAGGTCCTCGACGGCGAGTGAGGGCGCCAAATCGCCGCCGACGCGCAGGTTGACGCGTATGCCCAGCCGTCGGTCGACGCTGACACCGGAAGGCGCGTCCGGGACAGTGAGCGAGGTCACCAGCCCTCCGACGTAGTCCCCGGGGGTGGCGTTGGCAGGGATGTCCACGGTGAACGGGATAGTGGTGGCTGTGTCAGGGCCGATGGTGACAGTCTTCGTTTCGGCAGTGATCCAGGTTCCGACCGCCTGCGAAGTCTCGCCCGCGACGAGTAGCGAGAGCTCCCCGTCGTCGGAGGTGAAACCGTCGGCCGCGTACACGGAGAGAGCCACCGGTTCGTCGCCGCGATTGGTGATGACCATAGCGTCCGTCAGCGAACCGCCCGGATCGACTGTGTAGGTGAAAGTTGTGCGGTCGGCGCCGAGGTCGTTGGACGCGGTGCGGACGGTCCATGTCACGTCGTCGGGGCCCTCGGCATGGGCGGGGAAAGCGGGGAGGAGGAGAGCAAGGGCCGCGAGGGCGGCGACCCGGAGCGCCCGGCGGCGCGGGCGCCGGTATACGGGGGAAGCGTTCACGTGAGATCTTTCGGGAGGGCGGAAACGGGGGCGATCCGTGGGAGTGGGGCAGCCCTCCCCCACGGATCTGAGGACGTGTTGTTGTCAGCCCGCGAGCGCGGTGACCGTCAGGGTTGCGCGGTAGCTTCCCTTTTCCGTGCCGGCTGGCAGCTTCAGGTCGAGATCGGCACCGAGGAGCGCCGAACCCTTCTCGTGGCCGTTCGCGGCGGAACCGAGCGCCCGGCTAACCGACAGGCCGCTACCGCCGAAGTATCCGGAAGCGACGGGGGCGCCCGCGACGGCACCGGCACCGGGGATGAGCACCTTCGGGGTCCAGCCCAGGTAGCTGCCGGAGAAGGTCTTGCCACCGTCGGAGAAGTCACTCACCACGGCCGTCAGCGACCAGGGTGCATGCGAAGAACGGCTGTCGGCGACGTTGATCGGGTTGATCTCCCCGTTGGCCACGAGGGAGCCTTTGGATTCCTGTGCGGTGCCGAGGTCCACAAGACCGTTCTGTCCGTCGATCGTCCACCCGAATTCACCCGGCGCGGCCGTAGGAACAGTCACCTGAATCTCCTCGGAATTGCCGTGGAAGGGGTGGATGGTGACGCTGTCGATGACACTTCCGACACCATCCACGGCCGTCGAGGATCCGGCGGTACCGCACCAGGACGACTGCCCGCCTTCAACCGTCGAGTCGCAGGTTCCGCTGCGGATGCCTTCGACGACGAGTTCGTCCGCCTTCACCTGGACCTTCACATAGCCGCGCACATGCTCCTGGTTCTGCACCGAGTTGTACCAGTAGTTAGCCGGGTTCAGCGGGTCCCCTCCGTTGCCGGCACCGCTGGTGCCGGTTGCGTCAGGAGCCGAGATGTCGTAGTACTTCGACCCCGATGCCGAGTTCGCGGTCATATAGATCACGCCGCCCTCGCCAACGAAAACCTCGTTCTGGCCGGGCACCTCGTCCGCGTTCGCCTTCGCACCATCGTTGATTTCATAGCTGCGCGTGTACACGTGATCGTGGCCCTGCAGCACGAGATCGACGCCCAGGTCCGAGAATACGGTGGGGAAATCGACACGGCGCACCTTGGCGTCCTTGTCCTTGGCGTGCGCCGCTGCCGAGTAGATCGAATGGTGGTAGGTGAGCACCTTGTACTTGGCGTCCGCACCGTGCGCGTTCACCACATCCGTGACGTACTGCACGTGAGCCTGGTCGCCGCCACCGGTAGCGGAGTCGTAGCTGTTGCTGTTCAGATCGATAAACAGCACATCCTTGTAGATGTACCAGTAGTCACCGCCCGAGGTGGTCGACTTCTGCGCAGCCTTGGCGTAGTACGCATCCGAGTAATCGGTGTTGGGGGTGTGGAAGTGCTGCTCGTATGCCTTGCCGCCCACGTCGTGGTTACCGATAGTTGCCGCCCACGGGTACTGCCGCAGCTGGTCGGGGGCAAGGAAAGCGTCCCACTGCGACTCGGTGTTCGCCGTTTCGACCTGGTCACCGCCTGAGACGAGGAGCTCGGCGTTCGGGTTGGCATTGAGGGCGACGTTGAGGGTGTCAGCCCAGCCCGCCCCGTCCTGTGCGGTGTTCCCGGAGGCGCCGATCTGCGGATCCCCGAAGAACAGGAAATCGAAGTCCCCTTCAAATGACTGGGTCTTGAAGGAGTAGGTGGTCGACCAGTTTCCGGTAGAACCGACACGGTACGAGTACTGCGTGTTCTCCTGCAGGCCCGAGACGACCGCATGGCGGTTATACCCGCCGCTGGTGGCGATGTTGGCGGCGCCGGTTGCTGAGAACGTGGTCACGGACGGGCCGAATTCTCCGTTCACCAGCGAGGCTGTCGGGGCAACCTGCACAACCTGCGCGCTGTCGGAGCTGGTGTACCAGGCGAGCGTGCGCTGGGTTTCATCGGAACCGACGCCGAGCACAACGCCGGTGTAGGACACAGGGTCAGCGGCGTGGGCTGCAGACGGTGCGACGGCGATAACGCTACCGGCGGCCAGTGCCGCCGTGAGGGCCACAGTCGACAGCCACCGTGCCGCGCGGCCCGCGGGCCGAGGGGGTGCTACCAGGAACATGTGTATTCCGTTTCTCTCATGGAAGTGCGGTGATGGGGGAACCGGACGCGCTCTCGCGGCCGCGTCCGCCCCAAGGATTTAGGCGGCACATTGACGGAAGGTGAACAATCGGCGGTCCCGCCGCATCGCAAACGGAAACATCTGGCGGCCAGCGGATTCCATGCATGGCGTCACCAGCCCAGGCGAACATGAGGAGCCCATCCGATGAACAGCCCGGTAACTTGTCCGTGGCGAGTCGGCTCCAGCGCATTTGCAGATGCACTCTGGAATCGCTCGCCGCTGTCCAACCGATGAGGATATTTCCGTGCATCACCGCCCCGCGATCGCGACCACCCTGAGCGTCGCTGTCCTGCTCCTGTCCGGCTGCGCTGCCAGCGACTGGGACGACGCCCGCCCCACGACCACTGCGACGGGTCTGCCCGCCGCGGGCTTCATCCCAACACCGCTACCGTCCCCGGAGGGGACCGTAACGCCGGCGTCCGGCTCTTGGGCGGGTGTCGACCCTGCGCCCGGTTACCGCGTAGTCCTCCTCACCAGTGGCGAGGAGGAGCGCACGGCAACACTTTCCGCAGCCGTAGTCGAGTGGGCCGACGCCGTGTCGGCGGATCTGCGTCGAGTGGATGCCGGCGAGGACGCGATCCGCAGCATCACCGAGGCGATGGATATGAAGCCCGAGCTGATTGTCGCCGCCGGTGACGACCTGATCGATCCGCTCGCCATCGTGACACCCAACCATCTGGATATACCGTTCCTCGTGCTCGGTGCTGAGCTGGCCGAGCCGACCGCCAACGTCACGGCTGTCGAATGGTCGGGAGCGGGGTTCCGCGGCACCGGCCTCGGGTCAACCACGCAGTTTGATGCGGCCTCGTTCACCCCGGAGCGTAGCGCGGAGGCGATCCGGGCCGGCGTCGCCGCCGTGCTCACCCGCATGACCGGCGTCGTACTCTGGATCGATTGAGCGTTTGTTTGGGGTGGCCTCGCGGGTTCTGAGCCACAGTGCGGCAACCACTGCCACGAGTCCGAGGTAGAAGGGTACGGGGAAGTGCGCCATGGCATCGAACAGGGGCTGGAGGACAGAATCCTGACCGGTGCTGATGCCAACGATCCAAGCGATCGCGGCGACCACTGCCAGGGAAGCGGTCACGAGGCGGAACCCGGCGTACGCATGGGAGTGTGACAACCAGATCAGCAGTGGCAGAACCAAAGCTGCTGCGATGATTTGTGCCAGCTCAATGCCTATGTTGAACCCGATGATGGCGACGAGTTTTTCGCTGAACCCGAGGTTCAGCTCGAGGATAGTCGTGGCGAAAGCGGTGCCGTGGACGAGGCCGAAGCCTCCCGCTATGAGGAGCTCACCGCGGGACAGAACCGGCCGGGCGGCATGGATGGCGGCCACGATGATGGAGACCGCCACCAGGACCTCAACGGGCTTGGTCGGGAAGGAAATCAGTCCGAGCGACACCAACGCGAGAGTGACCAGGTGTCCGGCGGTAAACGCGGTGATGATGAGTGTTGCCCGCCCGATCGCCCGCTTTGTTGCGATTGGCTGGTTCCACCGAAGCCCCCGCCCGCCGCGTCCGGCAACCGATGGAGCCACCACCAGCAGCGTCGTGAGAAACAGCAGGTGATCGGTGCCCTCGGCAATGTGGAGCATCCCCAGCCGGATCACGGCGACGAATCCGTTCGTGGGCGTGGACGCATTCCGGTCGAGGACCATCTCAGTCACCCCGCCGCCGAGGACGCCCACCACGCTCGGCTCGCCCTCTGTAAGAACGCCGTTGTTCCAATCGCTAACCAGGGACACATACACCTGGTGCGAGGGGACCACATCCAGGATGAAGCGGTAATCCAGCACGATGTTTCCCTCGATCGCACGGTTACCGTTCGCAAACCGGACTGTCGTGACAATGGCGTCCTCGCCGTTGATGCTCTTGAACTCGGGTTCACTTACGACTGCCGGCTCGAGAGCCGACACGCTGTCGGCGACGGCCACGCGATTGAGGATGAATGACAGGAGGTTGTCAGCGATGTCATCGAGCGCGGCTTGGTCGGACCCGATGTCGAAGCCGGTTGCGGCAGTGAAACCGGCGTTGTGGATCTGCATCTCGAGGTCGACTGAGTCTGCCCGCACGGTCACCTGCACGCCGGTGGTTCCCGCGGGGTGGGCGGATGCGGTTTGAGCGGGCAGCACGATGAGAAGCAAAGCGAACACAGCGGTAAGGCAGACAAGTATCGGCCGGGAGAGGCGGGGGGAAATAGCAATCACGACGCGACAGTAACCGTCGTGTGCGAACGGGAAGCAAACCCCCGGTGACGAGACGGCGTTGAAAAGGCCGCGAGGGTAGCGCCGAGCGTCTTCTGCTCGGTTGGGGATGCTGCGGCTCTATTACAGCAGCTGCCGCGCGTTGGCCTTTGCCAGGTCAATGAGTTCGCGGCCGTTCCCGGCGATCACCGTGCGCAGCGCGTAGACCGCGAAACCGGTGGCCTGCTTCGCGTCGATCTTCGGCGGCATGGAGAGTTCCTGCCGCTCCACCGCGACGGAGACGAGCGCGGGTCCGTCGTACTCGAACGCCCGGCGCAGGGCGCCCTCAAGGTCCTCCGGGCGGGTCACGCTCTCGCCGTGCATGCCCACCGCCTGCGCCACCTTGCCGAAGTCCGGGTTCTGCAGTCCGGTGCCGAAGTTGACGATGCCCGCCGCCTTCATCTCCACCTCCACGAAGCTCAGCGCAGCGTAGTCGAACACCACGATCTTGATCGGCAGATTGTGCTGCACCGCCGTGAGCAGCTCGCCGAGCATCATCGCCAGGCCGCCGTCGCCGGCCAGGATGACCACCTGGCGGTTCCGGTCCACCGCCTGCGCGCCAAGACCGAGCGGGGTGGCCGCCGCCATGGTGCCGTGCCAGAAGGAGCCGATCAGCCGCCGTCGCTCACTGATGTGCAGGTGCCGGGACGCCCAGATGACCGGGGTGCCGACGTCGGGCAGGAAGACCGCGTCGTCGTCCGCGAGTTCGTCGATCAGGTGGGCCAGGTGCTGCGGATGGATGGCACCCGGGCCCTGCTTCCCGCGGCCAGCACGCTGGAGGCTTGGTCCACACATAGAGGTCACGCCTGGACATCGAATGCCCGTTGGGACGCGTAGTTACCTCCCAAAGACAGGTATCCCTACGCTGGAGACATACCGTACGCCCCGGGCCTACCGTGCACTCACCGGAGCAATCAGCCTCCGCGTCAGTCTCGGATTTCTCGGGGGTCATCAACGGGGCCGAACAGATGACGACGGCCACTGTTGGCGGGAAGGCCTACACCTACAAGTACGCCGGCGCGGCCCAGAACGAGCTGCTGTCCCAGACCACGCCTCAGGGCACCTATCAGCTCACCTACGGCCGCACGGACGCCCAGGGCCAGCCGGTGATCGAGCAGTTGAAGAAGGACAGCCTCACCGCCTATGTGGAACATGACCCCGTCACCGGTGAGCCGCTGATGCTGCGCACCAGCTCCGGCATGCAGTCACTGTATGTTTACGACGGCACCGGGAATCCTGCCGCCCTGATCACCAGCGGCAAGTATGTGGCCTTCGCCTACGCCTACGATCCCTACGGCAAGCCCACCCTCACCGAAGACTCCGGCGGCCTGGGCGTGCCGCAGAACCCGTACACCTTCAAGATCGGGCTCCAAGACCGGGCCACCGGCTGGGTGAAATACGGCCAACGCTGGTACAACCCTGGTGTTGGCCGCTGGACCCAAATGGACACCTTGGATGCACCCCTTGACCTGGCTAACGCCAACCGTTATGCCTATGCGGCCAACGATCCCATCAACAACTCCGACCCCCTAGGCATGCTTACAGATGATCAAAAAAATGATTTGGGCGCAAACATCACGTGTGGAGTTGGGTTCGGTATTCTAGGCCTACTTTCCCCACCCGTGGGTATAGCTGGCATAGCCATCTGTACGGGCGTCACCATATATACAACTATTGATACAGGTGAGGACTGATTGGCGTTATGGAGACCAAACAGCGGGCGATCATTATCCTTCCCACTATTTTAGCTATTTTGGCATTGGGCTGTATGGCTCTTCTCTACCCGGCAGTCTTCCGCCCTGCGACGATCGCTATGCCAATCGTTCTAGGCGCAGGAATGATTACCTTGCTGGTCCGAGAACGACACTCACACAAAAACGGCGGGCCGAAAGGCCGTAACGTGAAACTCATAATCGCTTTAGTTGGAGCGGTGTTCGTGATAGCGATGACTTTGGTTTCTTTGACCGTTGGGTATCAGCCACTAATACTCATCGTGACGATAGTCGGCACATCAATTGTTGTGATGATTGGCTTCTATTTAGATAGGCAGGCAAAGCGCTAACTCCAGAAATCTTCAAAACGGGATTGTCCGGGACAGCTCGGGATGGCTGCGCGTGGAGACAACCTGGAGACCAAAGGATGAAGACCTCTTAGGCCGATATCAACGATCAAGCCGGTCCTAAGAGGTCTTGACCTGCACCCGTTCCCCGATAGCGGCGGAACTTTCCATGACTCGGTACCATCTGACGCTGGTCAGCACAGTCCGCGATGCACATCTCGGACCCCGGACCACGCGTAGCACATGTCTTCACCCGATCCTTCTCCGAAGGCACCGGCAAGATCACCTACACCTATTAACGCCGGCGGCCGGACCATCAAACGCGTCGACGGCTCCGGCACTACCACCTACGCGTACGACCGGCTCGGCGGTACCTGCCCTCGATGAGACCCAAGCCGAAGCGTTCCCGCTAGAGCAACTGGCGCGCGTTGGCCTTTGCCAGGTCGATGAGTTCGCGCCCGTTGCCGGCGATCACCGTGCGCAGCGCGTAGACCGCAAAGCCGGTGGCCTGCTTCGCGTCGATCTTCGGCGGCATGGAGAGCTCCTGCCGCTCCACCGCCACGGAGACAAGCGCGGGGCCGTCGTACTCGAATGCCCGGCGCAGGGCGCCCTCGAGATCCTCCGGGCGCGTCACGCTCTCCCCGTGCATCCCCACTGCCTGCGCGACCTTACCGAAGTCCGGGTTCTGCAGCCCGGTGCCGAAGTTGACGATGCCGCGACGGCAAGCTTTATGACTGGCCGGCCTTCTCCCAGAGCATTGACCGCCTCATCGTGTGGGAAGAACTGCGAGTATCCGTCCACCCAGATCAATTTCGCCGAAGCGGGTGGGCGAGGGCCTTGAGCACGGAACCGTCGAGGACGCGGTCGCCGTCGCGGGTTGGCTGGGGGTCTGACTGCGGGGTCATACCCTCATCATGGCAGTGCAAAGATTTATTTGCAAACGTTTCTTTGCACTGCCTGAGTGGAACTTCCCGATGAGCACCACTGCTAGCCTTTGCCCTCCACACGGGCATGAGCCGTTCCCGCACCACCCAGCCGAACCCGCACGGCATCCCAGTCATCGCGATCCAGACCTACTACCGCTTTCAGGTATGCGGCCGTCGTCTCACGCAGGAGTCTCACGACCGCCGGGTTCTCGTCCGTAGTTTCTTTGACGTCATAGCCCGGGATGCCGCCGAGGGAGTGTTCGGCATTGTGAAGGATAAGCAAGTGTTTTGGTCCGGGACTGTCCGTGTACGGGTCGGCTGACCAGTCCGGGCCACGCGTGGTCAGGGGTGAGTCATCCTGGTCACCCAGCACAACCAGGGCTGGTGCGGCCATCTGCTCAAAGACGGGGTTCATGAACGGAAAGTGCTCCGCAGCGTAGGGCGACAAATCGGCGCCGCGTCCTGCGGTTGCCATTAGTACACCGCCGCTCACACGGTCGTCCCGGTAGTAGACGGCGTTGCCGGTGTCGGGGTCGATGACGCCGGCACCGAGGAGGAGGGCAGTCGTTTGCCCCCCGAAGGAGTGCCCGGCGGCGACAATGCGGCTCGTATCGGTGCGCTGCCGGAGGCCCGGGATGGCTTCCAGGATCTCGTGAAGATTATCCAGGACCCGGACGGCGTCGTCGGCCCGCTGCCGCCATATCGATTGGCGGCGGGGGTCGTCGTCGGGCAGACCGACGCTGCGGGAATCGAGATAGGTGGGCTGGACGACGACGAAGCCGGCTGCCGCCCACCAGTCAGCGAGCGGACCGTAGCCGTCCATTGACTCGCCGAAACCATGCGAGAAGAGCAGGACCGGCAGTCCGGTTCCGGCGGCCGGTGCGCTGAGCCGCAACTGCAGGGGGACGGCGCGTCCCGGACTGGGCAGCGTGACCGGCTTAAGTGAGAGCACTGGCTGGTCAGTACCTGTGAGGTGGGTTGTGCGTGAAGGCATTACGGGGCTTTCTGATCGATAGGGCAAATCCGTGGCGCAGTTGAAGACAAGCGGGCGTTGTCGGCGGGCCTGAGCTCGACGCCGATGCAACCCACAGGCCGACCGGCTGAACCCATCTCCTCGCATTGGCAGTTTCACTCGGGTCAGATCTGCTCACTGCCGCCGTCGACGAAGACTTCTCCGCCAGTCATGAAAGAGCTGTCCTCAGAGGCGAGGAACAACGCGACGGCGGCGATCTCTTCGGGACGGCCTACCCTGCCCATCGGCGCAGCTGCAGTCATCTCCTTCAACATGACGCCGACGTCGACGGGTCCTGACGCCAGACCCCTGAGCCCTGGCGTCTCCGTTGAACCCGGGATGAGGGTGTTGACCCGGATGCCGGCATCAGCGAGTTCCGCGGCCCAGGTGCGGCCAAAGGAGCGGATAGCCGCTTTTGACGCAGCGTAGGCACTGAACGCTGGTGTGCCATTGGTGGCGGAGGTAGAGCCGGACAAGATCACGGATGCACCGCGATTGAGCAAAGGCAATGCCTTTTGGACGGTGAACACGGTTCCGAAGACGTTGCGCCGGAATGTGTCCTCAAGATGACCACGGGTAAGGTCCGCGAGCCGGGCAAATTCGCCACCGCCGGCATTGGCAAAAAGCACATCCAAGCCGCGGCCGCCTGCTTCGACCGTGGCAAACAGATCGTCCAGGTCTGAGTCGCTGCTGATATCCCCAAGTACGCCGGTTGCACCGTGGCCTATCTGCCGGACGGCGTCATCCAGCAGGTGCTGGCGCCGGCCGGTTACGTAGACTTGCGCCCCCTCAGCTGCGAACCGCACCGCCGTAGCGAGACCGATCCCCTGTGTACCTCCGGTCACCAAGGCAACCTTATTCTCCAGTCTTCCCATGATCTGCTCCTACTCCTAGGCGGGCTGGCCGCCGGCAATAAGCCGGCTTACCCGGGTTTCTGACCGAATAGTCAAGAACTGTAAGTTATAATTGATCCATCAGTCAATAACGATGCGGTCACCGAGTGCCGCCGGAGGGAAGCGCAGCCATGCCGCGACCACGGATGTTCGACGAAGCGGAAGTCATAGCCTCGGCGAGCCGGGCGTTTGCCAAGACCGGGTACGCCGGCACGTCCATGGATGACCTCGTCTCTGCAACCGGGCTCGGCAGACAGAGCCTTTACAACGCATTCGGGGGCAAGAAGGAACTTTTCATGCGCGCCTTCCTCAGCGATACCGAGGACGCAGTCGCAGCAATTGAGGCGCTGCGCCACGGTGTTGACAGCCCTATCGTCCGGATCCGTGCACAGTTGCTAAAGGTCGCGGTCAGGTACGGTTCGGCTCGGGAGCAACCTTCTTTGTTCGCCAAGGCTGCGATGGAACTCTCAAGCCAGGACACAGTCGTTGCCGCCTCTGTCTGCAGGACCTTCAACAACATGCAGTCCCACTACCGGGGGTGCATTATCGACGCGCAGGAAGCGGGCGAGGTTGAAGCCGGCACTGACGCTGACGCCCTGGGTGCATTCTTCCTGACGCTTATCGAAGGGATGGCGATGCTTGGCGGCTCGGGCGTTTCAAGGACGAAGCTGACAACTGTCGGGTTAACCTCGCTTGCGGCAATCCCGCTCACCGACCGGGGGCGGGACGCCTTGGAAGGGCCTGCAGGCGACTGGAGCTGATACTTCGGACTGCGTCGGACGCATGATCGAAAGGAAGCACGCATAGACTCTCAAAGTCCTCTATGCGGACGCTGACCGACCGTATCCTAATCCCATGCCTTCGACTCACGATCTTCTTTCCATCGGGGAAGTCAGCGCACGCACCGGCCTGAGCGTCGACACCCTCCGGTTCTATGAACGCGAGGGTCTATTTCCGCCTCTCCAGCGGGATGCTGGCGGTCGTCGGGTTTTCTCGGCCGACGACCTCGGCTGGATTGGCATCTGTCAACGTCTGCGCGCCTCGGGAATGCCGCTGCCGGAGATTGCCCGATACGCCGAGATGGTCCGAGCGGGATCGGGCAATGAGGACGAGCGCCTGGAGTTGTTACAGCGCCACAAAGCACGGGTGCAGGAGCAGATGGCCGCCTTACAAGACGCTCTCGATCTCATCTCCACGAAGGTGGCGGCGTATACCGAGGCTGTGTCGTTGGGAACGGCGAACGGATTGTTCGTTAACGACGACGCCGACGACGCCTACTTCGCTGCAAAGAATGAGGCCTCGATGCGTCAACAGACTCTTGGTTCCTGAGCTGCCTGGCGGTTGTGTTTGACCTGAAGTGGACTCCAGCTTTTAGGGTTACGGCACTGGCCATCGAGCGGCCCAAGCGTTGCTCGAGGGAAGCCATCGACAAGTGACCGTAAGGAAGAATATGTCTGCCTTTATCGACCCCAATGACACCCGTTATGACGATCGCTCCCGCGCACTGGTGCGGGTCGGCCGCGATGCCATCGCTCAGGAAAACCCTGCCCTCTTGCGGGAGTACTTCAGCGAGGACTTCACGTTCCATGGTCCGGGTGCCGAACTCGACTTCGCAGGACTTGAGGCCAACTTCGCGCGGATGCGTGCGGCATTCAGCGGATTCTACTGCGAGCGCTACGAGATCGTATCGTCAGGTTCCCTCGTCGGATGCCGCACCGAAATGGGCGGTACATTCGACGGCCCGTACGAACCGACGCCGTTCGGCACTATCCACCCGGATGGCGGGAAGTTCACATTAACGCTGATTAACATGTTCCGCTACGACGAGGACGGCAAGCTCGCCGAGGAATGGGCGCAGTACGACAACCTCGAGATGATGCGCCAGCTCGGCGTCGAACTCACCGCGGTGGATACGCACAGCGTCTAAGTTGGTGCCCTTGCGCTGCATCGCTGGAGGGGCCAGTCCGCAAGTGCCACCCCTCTCCCACAGGGGAGGTACACCATCGCAACGACGTAAATATTATGCGGCTTCCTTGGTTTGCACGCTCATAGGAGCAGCCCTCCTTCTAGCGACGGTGAGCTGGTGATGCTTCTCCACTAGAACTACCGACGAAGGGCCGGGGTGCGCTCAAGGTGCACCCGGCCCTTCATTGATAACGCGACAGCGCCACGGGGCTCATGCATTCCCCCTGCCACGCTAGCTGCGGGCGGACTACGGGCCGAACTCTGACCATTTGACCGGCCGCACCGTGCTGATCGTCGGGTGCTTCAGCTCCTTCTAACCGGCTCCTGCTAGCCCAGTAGCGTGGGCACACGGCGGCTGGGATTCTTACGCTCGTTACATGCCCGCAATGAGACCCAAGCCGAAGCGTTCACGTCAGAGCAGCTGCCGCGCGTTGGCCTTTGCCAGGTCGATGAGTTCGCGCCCGTTGCCGGCGATCACCGTGCGCAGCGCGTAGACCGCAAAGCCGGTGGCCTGCTTCGCGTCGATCTTCGGCGGCATGGAGAGCTCCTGCCGCTCCACCGCCACGGAGACAAGCGCGGGGCCGTCGTACTCGAATGCCCGGCGCAGGGCGCCCTCGAGATCCTCCGGGCGCGTCACGCTCTCCCCGTGCATCCCCACTGCCTGTGCGACCTTACCGAAGTCCGGGTTCTGCAGCCCGGTGCCGAAGTTGACGATGCCGGCCGCCTTCATCTCCACCTCGACGAAGCTGAGCGCGGCGTTGTCGAACACCACGATCTTGATCGGCAGACGATGCTGCACCGCCGTCAGCAGCTCACCGAGCATCATCGCCAGGCCGCCGTCGCCGGCGAGGACCACCACTTGCCGGTTCCGGTCCACCGCCTGCGCGCCAAGACCGAGCGGGGTTGCCGCGGCCATGGTGCCGTGCCAGAAGGAGCCGATCAGCCGCCGTCGTGCGCCGATGTGCAGGTGCCGACACGCCCAGATGACCGGGGTGCCGACGTCGGGCAGGAAGACCGCGTCGTCGTCGGCGAGTTCGTCGATCAGGTGCGCCAGGTGCTGCGGGTGGATGGCGCCCGGGCCCTGCTTCTCCAGGTCGTCAAGCTGCCGCCGGGTGCGGCGGTAGTGATCCAGCGACTTCTCCAGGTGGGTGCGGCTGGACTTGCGCTCGAGCAGCGGCAGCAGCGCCTCGGCCGTCTCCCGCACTCCGCCGACCATGCCCTGGGTGAGCGGCACGCGGCGGCCGAGCTGTTCGCCGCGGATGTCGACCTGCAGGATCTTCGCGTGCTTCGGGTAGAACTGCTGGTAGGGGAAGTCGGTGCCGAGCATCAGCAGCGCGTAGCAGTCCTCCATCGCCCGGTAGCCGGACGCGAAGCCCAAGAGCCCGGTCATGCCGACGTCGAACGGGTTGTCGTGCTCGATGAATTCCTTACCGCGGAGGGCATGCACAATCGGCGCGCCCAGGGCGTCGGCGAGGGCGAGGACCTCCTCGCGCGCCCCCTCGACGCCGGCGCCCGCCAGGATGGTGACCTTTTCGCAGGAGTTCAGCGTGGCGGCGGCTTCCTGCAGCTCCGCCGGGGAGGGCACGGTGACCGGGTCGGTGCGGCGGATGGTGAAGACGCGCTCATCCTTGGCGTCTTCGAGCGCGGTGTCGCCGGCCATCACGAGCACGGCGACGCCCCGCTTTTCGATGGCCGTCCGCATGGCGATTTCCAGCAGCCGCGGCATCTGGTCGGCGCTGAGGACCATTTCGCAGAAGACCGTGCAGTCGCGGAACAGTTCGGTGGGCCGGGTTTCCTGGAAGTACTGGCTGCCGATCTCGTCGCTCGGGATGTGCGAGGCGATCGCGAGCACGGGAACCCGGCTGCGGTGCGCATCGTAGAGCCCGTTGATCAGGTGCATGTTGCCCGGTCCGCAGCTGCCTGCGCACACCGCAAGGTCGCCCGTCAGTGCCGCCTCGCCTGCGGCGGCGAATGCGGCTTCCTCCTCGTGCCGGGTCAGCATCCACTCGATGCCCTTCTCCCGGCGGATGGCCTCGGTTACCGCATTAAGGGAGTCGCCGGGAACACCCCAGATCCGCTGGATCCCATTGGCGGCGAGGTTGTGGACGACGGTTTCGGCGATCGTGGGCATGCTGCTCCTCTGTTGGTGCGTTCAGACGGCCCTGTCAGTCTATGCACCGGGGATCGGGCGGTGCCAGAGGTGTGGCGGGTGCGCCCGCCTGAATGCCACGCAGGCGTGATGAGTCGGGGCTGGGATCGGACGACGTCGCAGCTCCTCATCGAGGCCTACCCTCGAGGAGGTGGGTGAGGATGATGACGAAGAAACAGACGACGCCACCGCGGTGCTGCGCGGGTAGACGCCACCCGGGCCTTTGAGAAGCGCGCGCGAGAAGTGGTGGGCGCCGGGCGTTCGATCTGCGTGTTTCTGCGGTCAACAGATCGACGCCGACGGGCCCACCTTAACGTTCCCCGAGGGCTGATACCCACGTCCGGCGTGTACAAATCGATGGCCGGTGAGAAGCCTCTGTGGGACTTCCCGACGGCTGCTTGGCGCATCGGGAGGTGACTGCCTATCTGGTGTCGGAGGTGCTGGCCGGGAATATTTTGGTGAGCAAGTGGCTGCGGGATGGCCGGTTCGGTGAAGGCAAGATGGAGCTCAGGATTCTCGGGTTGGATCGGCGATAAGTTGGATGCCGAGGAGATTGCTTCGCTTGCCGCTGCGTCCGACTGATTTCGGCCGGGTGGTTCCCGGATCCGAGCGGCGACATGCCTGCGGTACCCTGGCCGTTGTTCTACGAACAACGGAGGCGGGCTTCGATGTCGGAATGACATGGATCCCAAAAATAACGATCAAAGCTCGACATTCCTGACCCCGGAATATTTACGCCGGAGCCCGAGCGTGAAATTTAGGTGGTGGCTGGGGACCCAGTTTCGTTGTCGATGAGCCCAAAAGGCTCGACCTCAGGATTTCGCGTATATCGGACGACAACGTGCTCCTCAACATTATTCGGAGGGGTGTTATCGACGACGATCACTTGAGCACCTGCACCCGCACTGCTGAGCCACTCAACTAGGTGCGCATAGACCCTTTCAATGAGGTGAATGTCTGCAAACTCGGCGTCGTCGGCCGCGCCCCCGAGATTCTTTTGGGGCGTGTCGATCAGAAGTACCCCTGGATGTCCCGCGTTCAGTTCGTAGGCAATCTCGAAGACAGAAAGCATCCACGCGAGTGACACGAGCACCTGTCCACCGCTGCTCGCTTCTTTGAAGTGTTGATTCCTGACGAATGGGACCAGTTTCTCGTCCAGATAAGGGGACAACACGCCGTCCTGCATGACTTTGGGGTATTGGATCTCTATCAGGATTTGTGCGTATCGTTCCGATATCTGCCGGAGGACTGCTTCTCGGTCCGGGCGTTCCTTCTTATCCCGTTGCTCCTGTCTCAGGCTATCGAGGCTCCGCCGGGCTCGATCCAAGTTGGTTAGCCTCGCTGCAAGCCCTGCTCGGAGCTTTATCCCGTTCGTTACTTCGCTCCGCGAGACGAGAGCTGCTTGGCGCCTGCGCTGCAGTTCGTTGCGTTCTCCAAGGAACGGCGTCAGTGCTTCATGGGTTGCCTCGTCAAGACTGGAACCGGCTTCGGCCTCCGCGAAGGCCGCAGCTTCTGCCGCCTGGCGAAGCGCAGGAAGTTCCTCATTGAGGCGATGCCAATAGTCATCCAGTTCTTTGTAGCGGCGTTTCGCGGTTCGTAGTTCTCTGCGGGCATGTTGCTTCGAGCCGTCCGAACGATTCGAAGCAGTTCTCTCGGGCTCGTGACCGTCGAGTTGCGGTGGGAGAGTGCTCTGATGGCAGAGGCTGCAAGTCCCGTTGTCTTGATTCGGGGCTTCGAGCAATGGATTGAAGCAGGCAGGGCATACCTCCACTGACAATAGGTCGAAGGCGCTCTCGGCCTCCACGAACAAAGTGAGTTTACGTACGTCGTCCGCATACTGAGCTCGCAGGCTGCCGAATCTGCTAATTAACGAGAGCCTGTCCCGGACAAGCGCGTCTTTCTTCGCGGCTCGAGCGGCCAACTCGGAGTGCCGGCTGCGCAATTCCGAGGCGAAGGCTGAAGCGGCAGCTTCGCGCTTGCCGAGTTTGCGCAGCTCGCCGTCGATCTCACGGAGTTCTTTGTCTAGATCGTCTGCTTCAACCTCTAATGCGGTGAGTGACTTGGGCTGCTGTTGTCCAACGAATTCCTGCAGTAGTTCAACGGCTCGATGCTGGTGGTCCAAAGCGGCCTGCGCTTCTTTGATTCTTCGCGCAAGCTCGGCCTGGTTACTGTCATGTACGCCATAAATAGCGTCGACGACCTGGCGAAGCTTCAGTTCCTTCATAAAGTTGCCGGAGTGAAGAAGTTGCTGGCTTCCAATGCGCTCATTGAGGTAGAGGCAAACCCCCATCACATCGCGGAAACCGAGCCGGTCGGTGCCGGACTCATCTTGTGTAGGGGATTCCTTGAGTTTGACGTCTTGCAGTCCGACGGTGGCCAGCAGTAAGTGCGAGACACTGTTCGGGTGGCCGGTCGGATCGATGACTAAGGTGGACGCCGTGACAGCATCGAAGCTGTCGATATCGGATGGGAAGAGAGTGGCAGTGTTTGCGCCCAGGGCCCGTTCCAGGGTGAAGAGACCGTCCGGAGTTTGCAACTCCAGAGCAACGGACCTAACTTGGCGAAGGACTTCACTGTGATTGGGGAACGTCTTTGCGCCGAGTGCATATTCGATGAATCGGAGGACACTTGTCTTGCCCGTGTTAGTCCTCCCAGCAATAATGCTAAGAGAGCGGGCCAGTCCGTTGGACTCACGAAAATCGACATCAAACGAACGTGTGGCGCCAAGCAACCGGAGACGCCGAATGCGAATTCCGCGTTCAATATCCAAGAGTGGTGTCTCTTCCGTCGACGAAGTCGCATGGCCAGAGTCATCCCCGTTCTCGTTGGCTAGGGGGTCGAGGCGCATGCTTTCACTTCCTGAGCTGTTGGTATTCAAGGTAGGTCACTTCGATCCCTGCCGCGCGGCGGCTGTGCTGCTATAAGGTCCTCCCCCGGGGCTTCGCCTGCTCCATATAAATCGAGTAACAGCGATGGCGTTCTTAGCCATCCGCGGACCGCAGCGGCTAGCTGGGTGTCTGATAGCCCGCTAAAGCGCTTGTGTACCACTCTGACGGAATCTCGGTATTGGTCGGCGTACAGGGCGGTCAGAGAGATGGCGAAGTCGTTGCCCTTGTCACTGATGCCGTATCCGGCTCCACGTTGGGCCACGAGCCGGTATGAGACGAGCAGCGCGACGTCGTGTTGTAGTCGCTTTCGACGGTTGGCAAATCTAGATCCTGTTGACGCATAGGACAGCTGACGCTCATCGAAGGCCGCCCGGTGCAGCTGTGCATGCTCAACCAGGTCTTCAGCGCCGAAGATCGCGAACGGATTGGCCGAGAAAAAGTCGTAATATCCTAGTCGTTCAAGGTCGAGCCCCTTCGCCCCGGGCGGCGCAATTTCGTCTATGAGTATGACCAGCTGAGCGAGCCGGAACATGGTGTGATCCTCCGGTGACGTCACGGAGAATCTGCCGTGTTCGGCCGCCTCTGAATGGTCCTGCACATGGTCCGGACTCATACCGTTTCCTGAATTTCCGGCAATACCATATCCGGCACCAAACGTGGATCGCCGCCTTCGTCCGCAGTCACATAGTCGGATCGGTCAATGACGTGGTCTTGCGCTATATCCGGCCAGTCATGCACCCAGCCTGCCCGGCCATTTTCGACGATTCTGTGCATAAGCCCACGGGTGTGAACCGGACGGAGCGGTAGCTCCACTGGGGGCTGAACAGCCCCTGTTTGCCTCATGACGGTCGAGAACAGTTTCCGCGCAGAAACTTGGTAGTTGTTAGCATTCGGGGCCGTATCAGGGTCCGCAACGGCGTCTTCCCAATTCCCGAGCAGCGTCGCATCAATTTCGCTAATCGCGGCTAGTTCCTCGGGTAAGGCACGCGCGCTGACATCCCGGACCAATATGTCGGCGTTAAAGAACGCCTTGCGTTGAGCATCGACAGCACTCACCCCCGCCACGGTCATTTGCTTGACGAAGAGGGCACTCTCGTAGCTAGGTGTCTCCGCCAGCGATATGGGTGGCGCAAGATGCCGGGCACCTTCAGCCGTGGCCGCCGTCCGCATCTCACTTATGTCTCGATTCGGCCCATAAAACTCGGCCCAGACGTCTTCCGCGTCGGGTGACATCAATTTCCTTCGCAGACGAGGTGCATCCCACAGATCGAATTGCACTCCGGGGTGAAGTTGCTTCCACTCTTTAATCTTCGTATCCCACCATTTACGTTCCGGTGCGCTGAACTCGCACGCCACGCAAAGCGTCCACGTTTCGACCGTGTAGCCTTCATTCTTCGCATTTTTCATCGCTGACGCGAAGGACTCGCGGATCTGTTTCTTCTGCGAGTCTCCGATTCTGGTGTAGAAGTATTTCGACTGCCAGACGGAGACCGTCCCCACTAGGCTGCCCACGAAAACATCGATGCCCCAGTCTCCAGGGTCGGCTCTGATGTCAGTCGCTGTCGGGTGCGTGATTCCGATCAGCGCTGAGAGCATTCGGTGAAAATCGACCCTGCCCGCGTCGTCACTACCGGTACGCAATGCATGGATTCGAAAGTCGATCAGCGAAGGTGTTGTCACTGCATCCTCATGGTTTCTCGGCGCTGGTCGGCGGGAGCAGGACAGCCTACCCGCCCCGTTCCAGGATGTGAATCGACTGCACCCTGCATTTCTCCCCCGCTACCCCTATTCCGCTTATCGTAAGACATTCCACGCCCGCATACAGATTCCGGCGATTAGGCTGCCCTCTCGGTGGAGCGTTCTCGGCGTTTAGCCACATCAAAGTGGGAATCAAGCCGTTCGTGGATTCCCCAGAGTATCGACATACACGCCGCGGCCGATAGCACGATCGGATCACCGATCTCGATACACGGGTCTCAGGTACGGCCAACCGTCCGGCATTGTCTCGGAAGATATCGAGCACTACGAGGACAGACGCTCCTTCCGACTAGCTTCGACTTTCGCCCTATTTCGCACCCAGTACGCTCGTGCCACTACTCTGGCCTTATGGAAAAAACACCGTTAAACCTCCAGACTGGCGACATAGTGGCCATTGACCTCAACTGGCCTCTTCGTTACGCGAATAACGAACTGCGCGGGATGATTCGCCTGGAAGTCGATACCATTTCCGAGATCGGCATTTCGGGTCGCGGAAGCGAAGTCGACGGGTTAGTCGTGCCCAGAAAAGGTAAGGACTACGATCGTGTGGGCGGAAATCAGGCAGAAGAACCTGTGTTCTTCCCGTGGTCGTCTGTGCAGAAGCTATCGCTTATGTATAAGGCTGCCGATTACCAGGCGCTGTGGGATGCCGAAGAGAGCTGGGAGTAGCGTGTAGCGGATAACGGCACGGGCAGATCCTCACGCTTCATCCGGTCAATCCCTGTGCGCAGGTTCAGTTGGTCCACACCAGTGGAAGCAAGGATCCGCCCAGAATGTTCCGCCAATTCGGGTGAGGGCTTAGCTTGAAGTTCCAGCACTTGAGCTCGATGAGCTATATGTCACGTGCGGGTCCAGCTATGAAGCCGGTCTGAGATCGTTCCAATAACGTCTCTCTAGATTCATGGTGGCCGACTAGATTTGACTTGTGAGGGTTCCGGGTAGGCGCCCCAATTGAAGAGAAGGTAGCCGCTGCGTTGAGAAACAAGATCACCGACACCACAAGACGCAAGATCATTGATTCTTACCATCTTGAGTCCATAGCTTGGTCGGGCAGGCTCAGTGAACCGGACTTCATAGGTCGTATTTTCGATCTAAACGAGATGCGGAGCGACGACCCGCGATTCAAGAATGCCTATCAGGACATCCAGCAGCACCGCGTGCGCAACCCTTACGACTGGGAAGACGATTATGTTTTCACTGACCCGAGATTCAACGTCCGCTGGGGAACCGATGACATCTTCATCCAATTTCTGGAGATGACAGTCCACCCACTGGTTCGGGATGCTGAGCAAAGCTCACATATAGTCGGCATCTACAACAACATTCTGCACGACAATGGGTTCCATCTGGTGGCAGACGGTGAGTCCAAGGGGCAGCCAGTATATAAGGTCAAGTCCCTTAGTAGCTTCCACGGTGACATACCCACAGCGATCGCCCATCAACCGCTCCTGACAGATTCAGGTGTACTGCACGAACATCTGGACCGCATTAACAAGAGCATTGCCCGAGATCCGGCCAGTGCGATCTCGTCATCCAAAGAACTTCTAGAGAGCCTGTTTAAGCTGATCCTTGACCAAGAAGGAGTTGAATATCCCCACAAAGACGATGTACCGGATCTGTACAAAAAGGTAGGAGAAACGCTAAGAATTAACGCAGCGAGCGTCGAGGGTAGCAGCAAAGCAAGCCAGACGATTCAGAAGATTTTCCGGACATTGACCACGACGGTGCAAGCCATTGCCGAACTCCGGAACGAGATCGGAACTGGCCACGGGCGCACGACAGCAAGCATAGCCACGGAGACACACGCACGTCTGGCACTAAACAGCACTGTAACGATCGCAGAATTCCTACTGGATACTCTTGGCCAGCGAAAAACCCAGAGCCAAGCATATGAGCTGATCTAGGGCCATACGAGGGGCTGTTCTATATCGAACCTCTGGAAGAGCATCGTGCGGTCCATATCATCGTTAGCGTGCTCGTTGAACCACTCCAAGGCTTCGTCTAAAGGTACCCATAGAAAGCGCTGACTCACACGCGAGTTGTACCAAGCTGCGCGATTTTGGAGTTTGCCGACCCTCCATGAGTGTCTCTTCCAGACCCAGCCAGGTCCGTAGGGTCCCATGCCATATGGGAGGTCTCCGAATCCGCCTCTGCTGGCAAAGGTGACCAACTGATGGGTTCGCTCTCCACGAGCAAGCGCCAGGGCACCGACGGCGTACCCGCGTGTGGCGCCAAGAATCTTGTCTTTCTCAGCCAACGCGTTAATCCTGCGCGGCCGGAAGTAGGCCTCATGCAGGTCGTACACGGAGTGAAGACCGAAGTGGGCTTCAATGGCGGCCGTCTCAATGTCGCTTCCTTGACACGCGGACCGAACTCGCTCCGAGGCTAATTCAAGGGCCTGCAGACTTAGCTGATAAGACTTCCATGCATCATTCACGCTCACCAGATTACGGTTCGCGGATGCTGAGCAGGTGTCACTGCGTGGAGAAATGGGTGGGCCTGATCCCGCTACGCCCCCGTCAACCTGCTCAACAGCGCCGAGTTTGGGTACCTGGAATTGGACGGCGCGGCGCCGAACTCCTGTCAACAGTCCTCAACGTTCAGCTATATTGCCAGTTGACAAATCTCCGCTTGAGAACAGCACGGCCCCACTACGAGTTTCGGGGTCGCCCCCCTGATCCGCCGCCCGCTCTGGGCGGGACTGATTATCGTGGATTTATGACTCATCTGCGTCCGAGCGAAGATCGATAGGGCGAAGAGGCACCTGCTGCAGCTTGACGATGAGATTCACACGTGCCTCCACTTGGAGCCGATTACCCTAATCCACCACAGCCAGCAGGATGGCGCGTTGCCAGCTAGCTCTGGGCTGGTGCCACGGGAGGCTTCGACCCCTACCCCGCCGATCGAGACATTCAGGTGAGCACGGAGAGCGCTGAGCCCGAAAAGGGAAAAGCTTCACCGCCGAGTTGCACCTATTCGCTTAGAGCGTCGTGAACCACACGGAAACCCGGTATTCCAACACAAGGTAGATAGTGACGAGGGCTTTGAACCGATTGCAGATTGCGCGGTGCTAGATTCCGCGTTAGAGACCCACTCGCTATTGGGTGGGCCTCCCCCATCTCTTCCACCGCCCCACCGCACGCCGCTGACTCACCCCGCTCCTCCACCCGGCTAAAATCGAGGAGGCCCGTTTTACCCCCACCGCACGGGCGGAAAGCGCAGCATGTCCTTCATCGAAAACGCCGTTGCCCGCTGGGCCGAACTGCAGCGACTCCAGGCGGCCCCCGGCTGGAAACTGACCAACGCCAACGCCTGGGTGCTGGCCCTCTTCCGCGAAGCCTTCACCCGCACCCGGCCGCGGGTCCCGCTGGACGACTTCCACGCCATGACGGACTCCTTCCTGAACCGGCTCCGCATGGACGGCGTGCAGCTGCGCGAAGATTGGACCGGCCGGAACTACGCCGATGACTGGGTGGCCCGCCGCTTCCTGGCCCGCCCACGCGCGGATGGAAAGTTCGTCTACGAACTCACCGAATCCTCCGCCCGCTTCCTCTCCTATCTGGACGGCTTCAGCAGCGACAAAACGTCGTTGAACTCCTCCCGCCTGGCCACCCTGCTGGATCGGGTGGAAAACCTCGCACAGGAATCGAACCCTGATCCCGCTGCACGCATCGCTGTCCTTAAAGAAGAGGTCACCCGGCGCGAGGAAATGATCCGCGCCCTGGAAACCGGAGAGGCTCCCCCGCCGCTGCCGGAAGACACCGCAGTGGAAGCCGCCCGCGACATCCTGGATCTGGCCGCCGCCCTGCCGGCCGACTTCAAACGCATGCGCGACGGCCTGGAAAAGATGCTGCACAATCTGCGCCAGGAAATGGTGGAATCCAACGCCGCCAAGGGCCTGACCATGGGCGAAATCCTCGAAGCGGACAAAAAGCTGCGCAGCACCGCCGAAGGCCGCACCTACGAGGGCTTCACCGCCTTCCTGAACGACGCCGACCAGCAGGCCCGCTTCCGCGCCGCCATCGCCGAGGTCCTCGAACGGGACTTCGCCGACAACCTCACCCCCGAGGACCGGCAGAGCCTGTACCGGCTGATTTCCGATATGCGGGACCAGGCCACCGAAATCCACCGCATCTACGGCCGGCTCTCCGAATCCATGCACACCTACGTGCAGAGCGACGAGTACCGCGAATCCGTGCAGCTGCGCCAGCTCATCCGCGCCGCCGAGGCCGCCATCCACAAGGCCCCGCGCGGACGGCGCCGCGCCGCCGTCGTACCCGCACCGCAGCTGTACGGCTCGGGCTTCGAGTCGCTGAGCATGGTCCGGGTCTACAACCCCGAAGACCACGCCGCCCCGCGCACCCTGCCCGAACCGCCGCAGTTCACCGAGGCGGACATCCACCGCTCGGCCCGCACTCCGCGCGCGGACCGGCGGGTGCTGGCCGACGCCGTCTCCCGGGCGACCGCGCAACGCCCCAGTGCCACGGTGGCCCAGGTGTTCGAGCAGCTGCCGCCCGAACACCGGCACCTGAACAGCATCCGTGCCCTGCTCGCTGGCGGTTCCGCTGCTGGAGACACCCTTGAATCCGTCACCTTTACCCAGATCGACGGCAGCGAGCGCACCGCGCTGCTGCCCGCCGTCGCCGTCGCGAAAGCCCCCGAAAAATGAGCGAGACCACCGCAAACCTGACCGCAGCGCCGGAGGACTTCGAGCCCGACGTCGAGGCGGACGAGACTGAGGAAAACGACGCCCCGCGCGACGTCCTGGTCGACGGCCCCGAACTATTTCCCGGCGACACCGGCACGCTGCCGCTGAAGCTGCGCCAGGCCCTGATCCGGCTGCTGCGCGGCCCGTATCTGGATGCCACCTCGTCCGACAATGTGTACGAGACCGTGGTGGACAACCAGGAACAGCTGCGTGTGCGCCTGAGCGAGCTCTTCCTGTCCCTGGTCATTGACGAGGACCGCAAGGTCGCCCTGCTGCGCCCGGTGGAAATGCCCGACCCGCACACCTCCGCCCTGCAGCGCCAGCGCGAAATGACCCGCGAGGAAACCCTGCTGCTGCTGCGCCTGCGGCTGATCCTGGACCGGCACACCGGCACCGGGAACGAGGCCACCATCGCCCGGCAGGACATCCTCGAGGTCCTGGAGGCCTACGTGGACCCGGGCCAGCGCGACGCGAAGTCGGTGGAGGACACCGCCGACGCCGCCATCCGCAAGCTCGTCCAGGACCGCCGCCTGCTGATCCCCACCGAGCTGGACAACGTCTGGGTCATCTCCCCCGCCCTGCCGCTGGCCCTGCCCTATCACCAGATCGGCGACATCGTCACCTTTATGCAGACCCTCTCCGGGGACGCGGGGGACGACACAGCGGACGACGACGCCCCGCCGCTCGACGTCGGGCCCGCCGACACTGCCGCTGACGCCGACACTGAACCCGCCACGAACGACGGCGAGGAGCCGGCATGAGCATCGAAACCACCCTCCCCATGGGAGACCTGATCAACCCCGGCCAGAACCGGCTCTCCTCCGTGCAGATCGTGAACTGGGGAACCTTCGACGGCGCGCACACCATCAAGGTGGACCGCGCCGGCACCCTGCTCACCGGCGATTCCGGCGTGGGCAAATCCACCGTCTTCGACGCCATGCTGCTGGTGATGGACGCCCGCCCCCGCATGAACGAGGCCGCGCAGAACAACAACGGCACCAATGCCGAGGAAAAGCGCACCGCCTTCTCCTACATGCGCGGCCGGCTCGGCACGCAGGGAGCGGACGACGGCGCGGGCACCGCCTACCAGCGCCCCGGCGCCACCTGGTCCGCGGTCTGCCTGACCTTCGACAACGGACTGGGACAGATCACCAGCCTCTCCGTGGTGATGGACCTGCCGGCCACCGGCACCGAGCACAACCTGGGCCGCTTCTACCTGGTGCACAACAAGCCCCTGGACATCACCGCCCTGCAGACCGGCATCCGCGGCCGCTTCACCAAGGGCAGCCTCGAGGCGCTGCTGCCCGGCGCCGCCGTGTTCGATTCACACAAGATGTTCGCCGAACGCTACCGCTCGGCACTCGGCGTCGAGGATGAGAAGGCGTTCAACCTGCTGCGCATCCTGCAGACCGGCAAGGGCCTGGGCGGCACCGTCAATGACTTCTTCCGCACCAACGTGCTGGACACCCCGCGCACCCTCACCGCCGCCGAGGAAGCGGTGGAGGACTTCAGCCACCTGCGCAGCATCCGTCGCCAGCTCGAACGCGCCCGCCAGCAGCGCGACCATCTGGCCTCCGTCCCCGAGCTGCACACCCGCTACCGGCAGGCCGCCGACGCCCTGGCGCACAACCGCGCCCTGACCACCGAGGGGCTGCCCGCCTACCGGCAGCGCCTGGCGCTGGAAGGCGCCTCCCGCACTGCGGAAAAGCTTGACGCCGCCGCCTCGGCTGCCCGCGCGGAACTGTCCGCCGCGGAAACCCGCCGGGCCACGCTCAAGGACCAGCGCGACGCGCTCAGTGCCCGCTACGCCGCGGAGGGCGGCGGCGCCATCGCCACCCTGGAACGCGAACTCGCCGCCGCCGCCGCGCAGCTGCGTTCCCGCGAGACCGTGGAAAACGCGTTCCGGGACGAGCTCGCCGCGGCAGGGATCGACGTCGACTTCTCCCCCGCCGGGCTGGTCACCGCCCGCAGCCGCGCCACGGAGCTGGTGAAGTCCCTCGGCGCGGACCTGGAGTCCGCCAAGGAGCGCAGCAGCAACGCGCACGGCGAGGCGTGGTCCCTGAAGGGGCAGATCGCGAAGCTTGAAAACGAGATCGGCTCCTTCCGCCGCCGCAAGTCCAACATCCGGCAGGAATCCCTGGACCAGCGCACCCGGATCTGCGCCGCCACCGGCATTCGCGAAGCGGACATGCCGTTCGCCGCTGAACTGATCGACCTGCCCGCCGAGCACGCCCAGTGGCGCCCGGCCGCCGAGCGGACCCTGCGTTCCCTGGCCACCGCCCTGCTGGTCCCCGGCGAACACATGGCCGCCGTCACCCGCTACCTGAGCGAAAACGACATGCAGGGCTACGTGCGCTGCATCGACGTTTCCGTGCCGCTGGACGGTCCCGCCGAGCCCGGCCCCGATGACCTGATCACCAAGCTGCTCACCCACGATTCGGCCATGGGCGACTGGGTGCGCCGGAAAATCACCGCACACTACGACTTCGTGTGCGTGGAGGATCCCGCCGGGCTGACCGGCGTCGCCAAGGGCGTGAGCAGAGGCGGTGCGGTCAAGCGCAACCGCAGCACCACCGAGAAGGATGACCGGCACACCAAGGCCTCGGACAACGTGCTGGGCTTCGACAACAAGGACACCGTCGCCGCGCTCGGCAACGAGCTGCTGGCCCTGCGCACGGTGTTTGAAGAGGCGGACACCGTCTCGAAGCAGCACGCGGCGGAGCAGGACGAGCTGATCCGCCGGCTCGCCGCCGTCCGCCGTGTTGCCGAGGACACCCGCACCTGGGAGGAACTCTCCGCAGACGAGGCCCGCGCCGCCGTCGAACAGGCCACAGACCGGCTGGATGCCGCCCGGGACGCCAACGCGGATCTGGAGCAGATCCGCTTCGAACTGGACACCGCCGAGCTGGACCTGACCGCCGCCACGGAGAAGGTCGGCGGGCTCAAGGGCGAAGCGGCGAGGCTCGACGCCGACCTTGCCGCCGCCGTCGAACGCCGCACCGCCCTCTCAGCGAAGGCACCCGACGCACTGTCCGAGGGCCTGCGGACTGCGCTGGCCGAACTGTTTGACCCGTTCGGCGACCTCACGGACGCCGCCCGGCTGAAGGAAGCCGCCGGCGAGGTGGAGCGCGCCCTGATCACCGAACAGGCCCGGCTGGAGAAGACCCTGCTGGAAACCCGCGCTCGGCTGGAACGGACGTTCGAGACGTTTAGCGACAAGTGGGGCTCGGACTTCGGCACCTCCGTGGAGGCCGCCGGCGCGTACGAGGACCGCTTCGAGGGCATCATCACCGAGGGCCTGCCGCAGCGCGAGGCCGAGTTCAGCGAGTACTTCAACAACCGCACCTACGAACGCTTCAGCGACCTGCTCCAACTGCTGGACGAGGAACGCCGCAGCATCTCCTCCCGCCTGCTGCCGCTGAACTCCGTGCTCCGCCGGGTGGAATACCACGCCGGCAGCCACCTGGAGATCGAGGTGGCCACCACCATTCCCGACGCAGCGTACAAGTTCCGCACCGAGCTGAAGAACGCGCTGCCCATGATGGGTTCACGGCAGGATCGGGCGGACATGGACGCCCGGTATGCCGCGCTGGAGGCGCTGGTGGACCGGCTGAAGGACCCGGAGGAGAAGCGCTGGCGGGCCGAAGTGCTCGACGTCCGCTCGCACGTGACCATCACCTGCACCCACCGCCTGGCCAACGGGCACACGTACACCAACCTGCAGGCCTCGCTGATGTCCGGTGGTGAGGGCCAGCGCTTCACCGCGTTCATCATGGCCTCGGCGCTGGCGTACCAGCTGGGCATTGTGTCGCAGGGCTTCAGCACGTACGGCACGGTGATGATGGATGAGGCGTTCGTGAAGTCGTCGCTGTCCTTTGCGGAGGCGTCCATCAACGCGCTGCACGAGTTCGGTTTCCAGCTGCTGCTTGCCGCTCCGGAGGACAAGGTGGACCTCTCCCGCTTCCTGGGCTCGGTCACGGAGATCCTGCGCGACGACGTCACCAACCGGTCCGGTGTGCTCGAGCGCGGGCTGGGCAACTCCCGGGCGGTGGACATCCTGCTGCGGTAGGTGGTTCCTCTGGCATTGCGGGGGCGCCGGGATGGAGACTGGGAGACGTGATTCCTCTTCTCGAGTCCTGGCGCCGCCAGTTGATCGGCACGTTCAGCAACAACGCCGCCGAGATCCCGCAGTGGGAGCTCGAGCTGGCGAAGGGCGACGACGTCGGCCACTTCGGTCCGGAGTCCGCCGTGTGGGCGGTGCACGGGTCCATGACGCCGATCATTGCGGGCATCCGGGCGCTGCTGCTGCAGGCGCTGCATCCCGGGGCGATGGCCGGAGTGCATGATTTCTCCGACTATAAGGAGGATCCGCTGGGCCGGCTGGCCGGGACCATCCGCTGGATCTTCACCGTCACCTACGGGGACACACATGCGGCGAAGTCCGGGTCGGACTGGGTGCTGCGCCTGCACGAGCGGGTGCACGGCACTTACGTGGACGCCGACGGCGTCGAGCAGCCGTATTCGGCGAACGATCCGGAGATTGCCCGCTGGGTCCATCTGGCGTTCACCGACGCGTTCCTGTCCTCGCACCAGCGCTACGGCGGGGAGATACCCGGGGGTCCGGACGCTTATGTGGCGGAGTGGGCCGTGGCCGGTGAGTTGATGGGCATTCCGGATCCGCCCCGGTCCGAGGCCGAACTGCGCAAGCAGATGGCCGGGTTTGATTCCCAGCTGCGCAGCAGTGACTACGTGCAGGAGGCACTGGGGTTCCTGCGGAACCCTCCCCTGCCGGGGAACCAACGGATCGGGTATCGGGTGCTGTTTGCCGGTGCCGTGGCCAGCTTGGAGCCGAAGCACCGGGAACTTTTGGGGTTGCGGGCACCGCATGTGGGGCCTGTTCCGCTGCCGATGACGTTTCCCGTGAAACTTGTTTTGGGTGTTATCCGGTTCGGTCTGGGTCCGATGGGGCCCAGCGAGCGGTCGGCGCGGGAGCGTATTGCCCGGTTGGCCGGCCGGCAGTGAGGGCGCGCGTGATGCTTCCGCGGGCAGTTTTTGGGGCGCTAATTGAGGCAAGTAGTGGGCCTTTAGAAGACGGGTAAATGAAGCTCCGTCAGGGACCGCTTTTGGCAGTTTTTCGGCCCGGAAATGTCAGTGCCGGATGAAAACCTTAGGCATGGACCAGATCGGGAACACCGAACCGATAACTGAAGAACCAAGGACTGGACACTGCACGGACGAAGGCCACGTCGGCACCAAGGGCGGGCCCACACTTGCGGTATACCGGGCGGGTACAGATACGGCCGACGACGACGGCGCACGTGCCAGCGGAACCGCCGGCGCAGCGGGTCCCGGCACCACTGACACCGGTTTTCCGGATGGTTTCAGCGGAACCCTGGCTCTGCAGAACCTTGAATCCTTCGACGACCAGGCTGTGGGTGAAGTGCTGGTCCGGGTCGCGCACCTGATCGCCTGGGCGGAGGCGCAGCGAGCCCGTGCGCTGAACCGGATGGAAACCCTCTTCCGGGAGGACTACGCCGGCGCGACCGGACGGGTGGAACCCGGGATGGCGTTCACTCTTGCCGCCGCCGAGTGTGCCGCCCTCCTGCAGATACCGCACGGCACCGCGCAGCGGATGATGTTCGAAGCCAGCCTCCTTTCTGGCGCCCATACGGCCACGTTGGAGGCATTGCAGGACGGGAGCCTCAGCTACGGGCATGCCCAGGTGGTGCTGGACCAGTGCGAAAGTGTTCCTGCCGCTGAGCTGCCGGAGTTTGAAGCTGCTCTGTTGAAGGCCGCAGAAGGTCAGACCCGGTCCCAGTTTTCCGCCAAGGCCCGCCGGCAGCGGGAGCGGAAGTATCCGCAGACCATTGAGGTCCGGCACCTCACCGCGTTCGAGAAGCGCCGGGTCACGCTGGACCGGGAAGAAGACGGGATGTCCTGCCTATCGGCGCATTTGCGCGCGGCGGAAGCCCAGCAGATCTACACCGCCCTGAGTACTGCGGCCCGCGGCGAGCAGACCGACGGAGATTCCCGGACCACGGACCAGCTGCGCGCGGATATCCTGGCCCAGCTGCTTATGGGCGGTCTCGGTTCAGCGGCACCCAGCCAAGCGGACAACAAGGATGTCGACGCTTACAAAGACGCGGATAAATCCGGTGTCCTGCCGCGGGCGGAAATCATGGTCCTGATCAACGCCGAAACACTCTTCGGAGCCAACGACCAGCCCGCCGAACTGCACGGCTACGGACCCATCAGTGCCGAAGCTGCCCGCAGGCTCGCCCGCAACGCCACCCGCTGGACCGGCCTCGTCCAGGACCCGGACACCGGGGAAATCCTCGGCGTGGGCAGGCGGCGGAAAGTCCCTGCCGGACTGGCCCGCTGGCTGCGCGCCCGGGACGGGACATGCCGGTTCCCCGGCTGCCGGGTCAGCACTGCACTCTCGGAAATTGACCACACCACGGACTGGGCCGACGGAGGTCCCACCGACCACGGCAACCTCGCCCACCTGTGCCGGCGACACCACCGGTTCAAGACGCTGGGTTTCTGGAAGGCCCGGCAACCGGAACCGGGCGTCATGGAGTGGACCTCGCCCACGGGGAGGGTTTACCGAACCGAGCCGTTTTTGGAACTGGCACCGCCGTGCCCTGTCCCGGAGCCCGCATGGGAAGCGGCCCCGCCATTCTGAACAGGAAGCTGTTCCGCGGAGGCCGGTCCAACGCTTCACCAACGGTCCGGCCCTGGAACTCATCGCGGCCCCATCCGGTGAACTACGCCCTGCGCCGCTCGATCAAGATCACAGGATAAGAGCGAAAAACCCCTTTCGAACCCCCGGCACCGCTGGAAAAATGGAATAGAAGCATCTTCCAACCCCCGTACCCGAGCGTGCTCCCGCGCGCTTCCCCGATACTGGAAAGGAATTATGCGCAGGGTCGTTCCCTCTCTGATCATCGCTGGACTGCTTGTTGGCGGAGGGGTGGTGTCCTGCGGGACGCCGGCAGATTCCCCCGCCCCCGAAACTTCGGCCAGCGCCTCCGCTTCCCCCAGCACCTCGGCCGCCGCAGAAGTCACCGTACCGGCGGACAAGATGGACAAGCTGGTCCCCGCGGACGCCCGGACCATCACCGATCCGGCAGATCCGCAGGCCACCCTGGTCCTCTTCACCGACTATCAGTGCCCCTACTGCGCCATGATGGACCCCTTGATCCAGCAGGCCAAGGCCGACTACGGCGACCAAGTGCGCATCGTTATCCGCAACTACCCGCTGCCTAAGCACCAGAACGCGGAACCGTCTGCCCGCGCCGTGGAAGCCGCCGCAGAGCAGGGCAAGCTGGAGGAAATGGCTGCCAAGGTCTTCGAGCACCAGGAGGACTGGAAGACCGAATCCGACGTGGACGGGATCTTCTCCTCCTACGCCGAGGAGCTGGGCCTGAACATGGACCAGTTCAAGGCTGACTACTCTTCGGAGGCCATCAAGGACCGCGTCGCCCGGGATCTGCAGGACGCCCAGGATCTCCAGGTGAAGGGCACTCCCACGCTGTACCTCGACGGGCAGGCCGTCCAGCTGGAGTCCGGCGCTTACAGCGAGATTTCCGAACCACTCGTCAACGCACTGGCAAAGTAGCGCCTCAACTCAGGCCGGCACGTCTCGACGACGCCGGCAGCCAAACCCTAACGACCGGCGGTTCCAAAACCGCCGGTCGTTATCTTTCGCAGGCACCTTTAACAGGAACCCATAACAGGCACCACAAAGGCCCACTAACCCGCGGCACCCCCAGGCACTGCCAACAGCTGCCACACCCGTACCACGACGGCGGCGCACCGCGTCATAATGTGATCGAAAGCATACTGAATATCAGGGCCCCTAATAACATGTTTTGCCGCCCCCATGGGGTAAAACAGTCTAATGACTATCGAAGCCGGGCCTGCCCGATCCGCCTGGCGCCGCCTTTTCGGCGTGCCTCTGCTGGTTGCAGCAGCTTTCACCGTAATCATGCTGGTGACCGCCGTCGTCGCCGATCTCCCCGTCCGTGACCCGGAAGGATTCCTCGGCCCGAGCTATGTGCGGCTGCCGCTGATGGTGATCCTGATGATCGCCGCAGACGTGGTTCCCCGGGTCTTCGCACGAAGCCGCGACTTGGGCGGCGTAGGCGCCGCCACCTCCCATGTGCTGCGCACCCGCTGGGCGGGCCCGCGGCTGGCAGTGGCCATCGCCGGACTGGCCACCTTCTACCTGGCCTACATGTCCTACCGGAATATGAAGAGCTTCCTGCCGTTCCTGCGGGACGGGCTGACCGATTCGATGCTGGAGGCTTCGGACAAGTGGTTCGCCGGCGGGCATTACCCGGCCGATGTGCTCCAGGAAGTCCTGGGCACCGGTTCCAGCGCGGACCTGCTCTCCGGCGTTTACATGCTCTTCATGGTGTTTGTGCCGATCTCCCTGGCCGCTTCACTGGTGTGGTCCGACAACCTGCAGCGCGGCGCTTGGTACGCCACAGCGCTGTCCTTCAACTGGATCCTGGGCACGGTCAGCTACTACGCTCTGCCTTCGCTGGGGCCGGTCTACGCCGATGCGACCCCATTCTATGACCTGCCCGAAACCACGGTCTCCACCCTGCAGGACACCCTGTATGAGAACCGCGCCGAAGTACTGACGGATCCGTTCGCCACCGAAAACGTGCACGGCATCGCTGCCTTCGCGTCCCTGCACGTATCCATCATCTTCACCGCCGCTTTGGTGGCCCAGCTGACCCGGCTGCCCAAGCCGGTCCGCTGGATCATGTGGATCTACGTGGCACTGACCACCCTGGCCACGGTGTACTTCGGCTGGCACTACGTCCTGGATGTCTTCGCCGGCTTCGCGCTGGGCGCGGTGTCTGTCTGGCTGGCGTCCAAGGCCGTGAAAACCGGCCGGAAGCACTTCGCTTCCCCTGCCGCGGACGGCGCATCGCCCGCCGTCGAGCCTGACGCCGAGCCGGAACTCGTTCCCTCCGTCTAGGACCCGGCGACGCCGGCGTCAGACCGGTCCAAACGCCGCCACCGCGTTTTGCCCGCCGAACCCGAACGCATTGGTCACGGCAAAGCGCACCGGGGTTTCGCGCGCCGTACCCGGGACATAGTCCAGGTCGCACTCCGGATCCGGGGTGGAGTAGTTGATGGTGGGCGGAATGACCCCGTCCCGGATGGCCATCGCACACAGCAGGGACCCCAGGGTGCCGGCCGCCCCGATCAGGTGCCCGGTCATGGACTTGGGCGCGGTCACCGCCAACGACGGCGCGTGCTCGCCGAACGCGGTATGCAGGGCCAGGGTTTCGGTCCGGTCATTGGCGAGGGTGGATGTGCCGTGTGCCGAGACCAGGTCCACGTCCTCGGGATTCAGCCGGGCCCGGCTAAGGGTCTGCGTGATGGCCGCGGCAGCGTACCGGCCGCTGGGATCCGGAGCCACAATGTGGAAGGCGTCGCTGGTCATCGCCCCGCCCAGTACCTCCGCATACACCTCTGCTCCTCGGGCCCGGGCATGGCTGAGCAGCTCCAGCACACACACCACGGACCCCTCGCCGAACACAAACCCGTCCCGGCCGGCGTCGAACGGGCGGCTGGCCTCCTGCGGTGAGTCATTGTTCCGGGACAGTCCGCGCATGGCGGACAGCCCGGCAAACATCACCGAGGTGATGGCGGCATCCGTGCCGCCGGCCACCACTACGTCCGCGTCCCCGGCCAGCAGGGTGCGGCGGGCTTCCAGCAGTGCCTGGGTGCCGCTGGCACAGGCCAAGGCACTGGCATTCACCGGACCGTGCACAGCCAGGTCAATGGCCACTTCGCAGGCGGGCATGTTGGTCAGCGAGGAGGCCACAAAACTGGGGCTGATGGGCCGCAGTCCGTCCCGGGCAAGGGTTTCCGCAGCGTCCTGGACTTCGGGATAACCGGACACGGCACTGTTGAGGATCACCGCCGCCTCGGTGCCATCCAGAGTGCCGCCAAGCCCGGCGTCGGCCACCGCCTCACGCGCGGCAGCCACCGCCAGGTGCGAGGCCCGGGAGGAGCGCCGCAGCCGTTTGACCGGCAGGATCTGTCCGGGATCGAAATTCTTCACCTCCCCGGCAATCCGCGTGGGAAAGTCCGAGGCGTCAAACGCGGTGATCTTGTCGATCCCGCTGCGCCCGGCCAGCAGCCCGGACCAGGTGTCGGGCCAGGTGTTCCCGAGCGGAGTCAGCGCCCCCATCCCGGTAATGACAACCCGCTCAGCCATCCGTCGGCGCCTTCTGGGCCGCACCCGCCGCGCCCGCCGCCCGCGGCACATCCATCCGGCCGTCCAGCCAGTCCTGGGCGGCGGCGTCGGAGACTTTGTAGTGCATCTTCTTGCCTGTGGCGGTCATCGGCAGTTCCTCGACAAAGCGGTAGCCGCGCGGCCGCTTGAAGTCCGCCAGCCCCGGATGCTCCCGGCAGAAAGTATCCAGCCCGGAGGCATCCACCCCCTCGTCCCGGCGGATCACGTAGGCCACCACACGCTGTCCCCACTGCTCATCGGGCACCCCCACCACCACCGAGTCCAGCACCCCGGGATGGTCCGCGAGCGCCGCCTCCACCTGCACCGGATGCACGTTCTCCCCGCCGGAAATGATCATGTCATCGGTGCGGCCCATGATGGTCACATACCCTTCGGCATCCCAGGTGGCCATGTCCCCCGGATACAGCCACCCGTCGTGGAACTTCTCCTCCTCCACATCCGGCAGGTTCGCGTAGCTGAATCCCGATTTCGGCGAGCGCATAATCACCTCGCCGATCTCGCTCCCGTCCCGGGCCGCCAGCTCATCCGGACGGGCACGGCGGCCTTCGAACACGCGGACAACGGCGACGTCGTCATCCGTGCAGGAGCGTCCGGCGCTCCCCGCATGGGCCGGGAGGTCTTCCGGCCGCAGGAAGGTGTTCCAGAACCCCTCAGTGGTCCCGTAGCCGTTGAAGATCCGCGGAGTCAGCAGCTCCTGGTACCGGATGGCGGCCGCCCGGTCCAGCGGCGCCCCCATGGTCACGATGCCGTGCAGGGTCTCCAGGTTCCGCGGGTTCTTCTCCTGCTCCGCGGCGATCATTTCCAGGGTGGTGGGCGCCCCGATCAGGTAGGTCAACCCCTGCTCCCCCACCCAGTCCAGCACCGTGGCCGGATTGAAGCTGCGCAGCGGCACCACCGAACCGCCAATGTAGAACACCGGGTTGGGCCCGCCGGAGTGCAGCCCGCCGCGGTGGAACCAGGGGGTCATGTTCAGGGTGCGGTCCGCCGGGGTGAGCGGAAAGTGCATAATCACGTCGTGCGCGCTCATCAGCTCGGCAATGGAGGGAAGCGGCACCCCCTTGGGCATCCCGGTGGTGCCCGAAGTGTAGAACCTGGTGCTTTCCTCGAAGGTGGACAGCTCCCCGGCCAGGTCCGGCAGGGTTCCGGACGCACCGTCCACGGCGGCGTCGAAATCCTGCCCCAGCTGCCCGGACCCCATCCCCCAGTGCGCTGCCTCGTCACCGCCGGCCACCAGCACCACCGGCGACACTTCTGCCAGCTCCAGCGCGCGGGCTGCACCGTCCACGTGCTCGGCGTCCACCACAAACACTGCCGGATCGCTGTCCCGCAGGATGTGCGCGGTTTCCGCGGGCGCCAGCCGGTAATTCACCGGCACGCTCACCGCACCCAGCCGCTGCGTGGCCAGGTACAGCAGGGCGAACTCCACACCGTTGTAGAGCTGGTACAGCACCCGGTCCCCGCGCCCGACGCCGCGTTCGGCCAGTGCGCGTGCCACCTGGTCCACGGCCACCCCCAACTGGGCGTAGGTCCATTCCCGGCCCGACGGCGGATCGGCAAGCGCCACATTGTCGGCATACCGCGACACATTGCGCGAGAAGCCGGACGCGTAGGTGAGGCTGTGTTCGAAGTAGTCCCGGTAGCGGCTGGAATCGTAACTCACTGATGTGTCCTTTCAGTAACGCTCAATCCGGTCCGGAGAAGGGGCGGTTACCGGTTGCGGTCCCGGGTGGGTTTCTCCGGCAGGGTGACCGGCGGGCCGGAGGCTTCGGAGTGGAAGGGCGGGGCAATCACGGACAGGCCGCCGTCCACGGCCAGCACCTGCCCGGTGATGTACCCGGCATCGGGCGAGAGCAGGAATTCAACGGTGGCGGCCATTTCATCCACGGTTCCGGGCCGCCGCTGGGGTATGCGGGACAGGACGCTCTCCATGGGGGCCATCCCCTCCATCGAGTAGAAGTAGTCCAGCGAGTCCGATTCGATCAGCCCGCCGTTCACCGCGTTGACGTTGATGCCGTAGGGGGCAAACTCCACGGCCATGAACCGTACAAAGGACTCCACGGCAGCCTTGTAGGAGCCCAGCGCAGCATAGGTGGGGAAGGCACGGATGCTGCCGTAACTGGTCAGCGCCACTATGCGGCCGCCGTCGTCCATCAGCTTCACCGCTTCCTGCGCGCCGAGGACAAAGGGCCGCACGTTCACCGCATAGGCCCGGTCCAGGTGGTGGGGTTTCAGGTCCACCACGTTCTTGAACGCGGCGGCAGCAGCATTGTTGATGAAGTAGTCCAGCCGGCCGTATTCATCCGCGGCGGCGTCGAAGAGCCGGACAATGTCTTCGGGGTTCTCCACGTCCGCCTGCACCGCGATGCCGCCGCCGCCCAGCTCCTGCAGCCGGGACACCGTGTCCTTGGCCATTTCGGCGTTCTGCCGGTAGCCGACCACCACGTGGGTTCCGTGCTCCGCGAGCCGCTCCGCCACCCGCCGCCCGATTCCGCGGGAAGCACCGGTGATCAGCGCAATCTTTGCCTCGCCTTGTTCCACGTGGATGCCTCCTGCGCCGGTCCGTGCATCACACCTTGTCACCGGACGCCGCCGGGAAACAAGACCCGGCGCGCTACAGGCTGTGGGAAAACAGCTAGGAACGCAGGTAGGCCAGCGTTGCGAGCACCCTCCGGTGGCCGCTGTCCGACGGCGAGAGCCCCAGTTTCGTGAAGATGTTGCCGATGTGTTTGCTCACCGCGGTTTCGGACACCGTGATGGCGGACGCAATGGCGGTATTGCCCAGGCCTTCGGCCACCAGGCCCAGCACCTCGAACTCCCGGGGCGTCAGTGAACGGATGGGGTCCTCGGTGCCGCGGCGGCTGAACAGCTGGGCAATCACCTCGGGATCCATCACGGTGCCGCCGCCCAGCACGCGGCGCAGCCCGTCCACGAACTCCCCCACGTTGCCCACGCGTTCCTTCAGCAGGTAGCCCACTCCCTGCGCTCCCGAGCCCAGCAGCCGGCTGGCGTACCGGTCCTCCACATAGGCGGAGAGCACTAGGACGGGGAAATCGGGTACCTGGGCGCGCAGTTCCAGGGCGGCCTTGAGTCCTTCGTTGGTGAAAGTGGGCGGCATCCGGACATCCAGGATGGCGCCGTCCGCGCTGCCGGGCTCAAAGGCGGACAGCAGGTCATCGGCGTTGTCCCAGGCACCGGCCACCTCGAAGCCTTCGCTCTGCAGCAGCAGCTGCATTCCGGCCCGCAGCAGGGCGTCGTCCTCGGCAATCAGAAGGCGCATGGCAGTTCCACCCTTATGTGTGTTGGTCCGCCGGGCGGACTCGTGAGGATCAGTTTTCCGCCGAAGGCCGCAGCGCGGCGGGCAATTCCGGCCAGCCCGGTGCCGGAGCCGTCGTCTTTGCCGCCGCCGTGGCCGGTGCCCGACCCGTCGAGGGGGCCCACCGACGCACCGCCGCGGCCGTCGTCGTCCACCTGCACCACCAGGATGTCCTCCCGGCCGGAGGTTTCGGTGCGCAGCACCACGTCAATCCGGGAGGCATTGGAATGCTTGGCCGCGTTGGTGAGGGCTTCGGCGAGGACAAAGTACGCCGCCGACTCCACCGCTGCCGGCGCCCGCTGCAGTCCGCTGACGTTCAGCGAACAGGGGATGGGCGAGCGGCTGGTCAGCGCAGAGGCAGCCCCGCCCAGGCCGAGCTCGTCCAGGACGGGCGGATAAATGTCGTGCACCGCAGCCCGCAGCCCGGCCAGGGCCTCGGACGCGGCGTCCTGTGCCCGGCCCAGGAACGGCACGGCGGCGGCCGGGTCGGTCTCGGCGGCACGCTGCGCCAGCCCGAGCATCATCACGACGCCGACCAGCCGGTTCTGCGCGCCGTCGTGCAGTTCCCGTTCGATGCGGCGCAGCTCGGCGCCGTGTGCGGCGAGCGCACTGGCACGGGCCGCGGAGAGGTCGGAGATCCGGCGGGCAAGGTCGGCATACCGGCGGGGCGACAGGATGCCCAGGGTGGCTCCGCTCAGGCGCCGGGCCATCCACGGCAGCAGGATCCACCCGGCAACCATATAGATGCCGCCCAGCAGAACCATCAGGACGGCGTCGCTCCAGCTGGTAACGGTCACGGTGAGTTCCAGCGGAGTTTCCGGCGGGAACAGGAACCAGAACGGCGCGGTCAGCACATAGAACAGGCCGCCCAGCGGCAGTGCCAGGGCCAGCAGCGCCGCCAGCACCGCAAAAGCGCAGTGGAACAGCAGCCAGGACACATCCCGTTTCGTTTCCGGAGCGCTGACCATAGCTGCGAGTTCGCCGAAGGTGTGTTTACCGGCCAGGCGGCGCCGGTCGAAGGGAATCACGGCGGACGTAAAGCCCGCTGCCCGTGCCTGGGCCCGGGCAGCCAGGCCATCCACGGCACCCAGCAGGCGCGGCACAACATACAGGCCCACCCCCAGTGGCAGGAAGGGCAGCAGCGCCAGACCTGCCGTCGCCACGGCCAGGGACGCCGCCCAGTAACCGCCTTCGCGCAGCACAAACGCGGCATCCCGGAAGCGGGAGCGGAGGCCGGCGCGGATAGTCACCTGCTTGATTATGCCGGAGGAGCACGGCCGTGTCGGTATAGCCAGCTATACCCCAAACCGGCCGGTTGGCTGTATCGGAACGGGGATTGCACATCCGTAGCGTCGAAGACAGCAGATACACCCGCCCGAATCGAAGGATGCTTCCCATGTTTACCGATGCCACTGAATTTTCAGCCCCCGCGGCCCTGCAGCTGCAGGGCGTGTCCAAGAGCTACGGGTCCGGCCCCTCCGCCGTGCCGGCCCTGCGCAACGTTTCCCTGGCTGTTCCGCAGGGCAGCTTCACCGCGATCATGGGTCCCTCCGGCTCGGGCAAATCCACCCTGCTGCAGGCTGCTGCCGGGTTGGACGCCCCGGATCACGGCCGGGTGCTGCTGGGCGACACGGAGATCTCCGCCCTGCGCGGCAAGGCCCTGACCCGGTTCCGCCGGGACCACGTCGGTTTTGTTTTCCAGTCCTACAACCTGCTGCCCCAGCTCACCGTGGCCCGCAACGTCACCCTTCCGCTGCTGCTCGCCGGACGCGCCACGGACACGGCCTGGCTCAACCATGTGCTGGACGCCGTGGGCCTGAGCGGTTTCGGCGAGCGCAAACCGCAGGAGCTCTCAGGCGGTCAGCAGCAGCGGGCAGCCATCGCCCGGGCCCTGATCACCCGCCCGGCGGCCGTCTTCGCGGACGAACCCACCGGCGCCCTGGATTCTGCGACCGCCCGGCAGGTCCTGGACCTGTTGCGGCACACCGTGTCGGAACTGGGACAGACCGTGGTGATGGTGACCCACGACCCCGTGGCCGCCGTCTCCGCAGACACCGTCATTTTCCTGGCGGACGGACAGCTGGACGGCAGCCTGTCCGGCGCCACCGTCCATGAAGTCACCGAGCACGTCGCCTACCTGGGAGAGCGCTGATATGTGGTCATTTGCCAAAGAATCGATCCGCCACCACCGCGGCGGCTTTGCCGGCGTGTTTGTCGCCGTGTTCCTGTGCGCGGCGCTGATCACCGCCATGGGCGTCCTGATTGAGTCCGGCCTGCGCGGCGGAACCGCCGCCGACAAGCTGCGCGGCGCCGACGTCGTAGTGGGCGCCCCGCAGTCACTGCCCGTAGTGGAGGACATGGACGCTCCGCTCTCCGAGCGGGTCCTCCTTCCCGAAAACGTGGTGTCCCGCATCGCCGACGTGCCGGGGGTGGAGCAGGCGGTAGGCACCGTCACCGTCCCCCTGGCCGATGACGCCGGCAGGAGCCTTTCCGCCTCGGCCTGGGACTCCGCCGTGTTGGCCCCGTACACGCTAACCTCCGGGGAAGAACCCCGGACCGCCAGCGAGGTGGTGGTGGACGGATCCTTCGGAGTATCCCCCGGTGACCGGTTGGTCCTCTCCCACGGCGGCGAGCCGTCCGAGTACACCGTGTCCGGCATCGCGGAAGCGGAAAAATCCGACGGCTCCCCCGCGGTGTTCCTCAGCTCCGCCGGCACGGCTGCCCTGTGGCCGCACGGCGATACATTCGCAACGGTCGGCGTGATTGCCGACGGCTCCGTGGCGCCGAAGGAACTGGCCGCGGACATCGAAGCCGGCGTGGACGGCGTCGTCACCTACACCGGCGACCGCCGCGGTGACGTGGAGGACCTGGGCGGCTCCGCTGCCCGCTCCACGCTGCTGCTGCTCAGCGGGTCACTGGCCGGTGTGGCCCTGATGACCGCCGTGTTCGTGACCGCCGGGACCCTGTCCCTGTCCATCCTGGCCCGCCGCCGGGAGTTCGCCATGCTGCGGGCCGTCGGTGCCGGCAGCGGGCAGACCCTGGGCATGATCATCCGCGAAGTCCTGCTGGTGTCCGGTGCCGCTGCCGTCCTGGGTGCTGCGCCGGGCTTCGGGCTGGCGTACTTCCTGGGCGCGCAGTTCACTGCCGGGGGTGTCATCCCTGAGGACTTCGCCCTGGCCTATGGTCCGCTGCCGGCACTGGCCGCGGTGGCCCTCAGCGTCACAGCCGCAGTTGGAGCGTCGCTGGTTTCGGCCCGCGGAACTGTCCGCATGTCACCCACTACCGCCCTGCGCGAGTCGGTCACCGAAGCCGCAGGGCTGGGCCGGGGCCGCAAGATGAGCGGCCTGGTCCTGCTGGCGGCCGGATTGGTTGCGGCAATGCTTCCACTGGCCATTCCGGGCACCGGCGGCCTGGCCATCGCCGCCTCGAGCGTGCTGCTGCTGATCATCGGCGCGGGCATGCTGGGACCCTGGATTGTGGCCGGCGTACTCCGGCTGGTGAAGCCCCTGCTGGGCCGCAATCCCTCCGCGTCCCTGGCCCTGGCCCTGGCCAATGCCTCTGCCTTCCCCCGGCGGCTGGCCGGCGGCATCATTCCCCTGGCCCTGGCCATCGCGCTGGGCTCGGTGCAGCTGTTTATGCCCACCACGGTGGAAACTGAGGCCGAGCGGCAGTCCCGCGACGGCATGGTGGCCGACTACATGGTCACCGCACCCGGCTCCGGGATCTCCGCCGACCTGGCCGAGGAGGTCTCCACCCTCCCGGCAGTGGACACCGCCACACCGGTGGCCCATTCGGCGGTGCTGGCCGATCTGCGGTTCCTCGGCACCGAGGACGGCCTGGAGTCCTACGGCATCCAGGGCGTGGATCCCCGGAACCTGGACTCCACCCTGGACCTGGGCGTGGGCGACGGCGGGCTGGACGGGCTGTCCGAACCGGAGACGGTGGCGCTAAGCGTGGATCTGGCCCGGGAATCCGGTGTCGGTGTGGGTGACCAGTTCGCCTTCCACTACGGCGACGGAACCGAAACGTCCGCCGTCGTCGTCGCCACCTACTCCCGGGGACTGGGATTCGGTGACGTGACGGTAGCCAATGACACCCTGCTGCAGCACACCACTGCGGGCCTGAACGACTACCTGCTGGTGAGCGCTGCACCGGGCACCAATGACACCGCCATGGCGGACCAGCTGGAAGACCTCGGCCTGACCGTGGTGGACCGGGAGTCCGCCGGCGCTGCGGGTGCGGCGGACCGCAAAGCCCAGTCCTGGGTGAACATTGTGGCCATGCTGGTCCTGCTCGGCTACGTGGGCCTGTCCGTGGTGAACTCGCTGGTGATGGCCACCGCCCGGCGCCGGCCGGAACTGATGCTGCTGCGCTCCCTCGGTGCATCGGACCGCCAGCTGCGCCGGATGACCGGCGCGGAGTCGCTGCTGCTGGTTGTCGCCGCCGTCGTCCTCGGCACCGTCCTGGCCATACCGCCGCTGATGGGCATCGCTGTGAACGTGTCCGGGCTGCCGATGCCCACCATCCAGCCGCTTGTGTACCTGGCTATTGCCGGCGCTGCGGCGGCCATCGGGTTCGGGTCAGTAGCCGTGGCCACCCGCGCGGCCCTGCGGCCGGAGGCGCGGGTCTAGGGTCCCGGAGGCGCGGGTTCCGGCCGGGGCAGCCTTCGTCGCCCCTTAGACACCTCGCTCGTCCCTCGCTCGGCGATGCGGGGCTACACGAAGGCCGCACCGCCCGGAGCCTAGGTCAGCAGACAAAGAAACACCCCGGTCCGAGGACCGGGGTGTTTCTTTTTGGCGGAGGATGGGGGATTTGAACCCCCGAGGGCGTTAACCCAACACGCGTTCCAGGCGTGCGCCATAGGCCGCTAGGCGAATCCTCCAGGCTTGCTCCGTAAGAAGCAGATATAAGACTACCCGACGCAGGGCCAAACCAACGAATCGGCTCCAGGACGGCACTTGGTGGCCCCTTCCCGGCGCTTCCTACTGTGGCTCGGCATGCCGGCGCCCGTAGAAGCGGAGCAGGAAGTTGAGGGCGATAATCGCCAGCCAGGACAGGGCGCCGGCCCGAGGCCCCCAAATGAGCGTGATTGGAATGGAGGCAAAAAACACCACGGGCGTGACCGGCGCGCGGACCGTCGCGAAGGCAGGAAGCCGGGGATCGACGTCGTCGGCAAACAGCCCCATGTACCGGCAGTAGACCCACAGCCCGGTGTTGGCGGTGCCGATCAGGCCGAGCGCCGCCGCATAGATCACGACGCCGAGGGCCTGGTCGCCGTAGAAGGAGAGCATATCGGTGGCATACCCGATCAGGCCGACAAAGAGCAGCAGCACCAGGTTCAGCTGCTGCAGTCGGCCGGTGAAGCCTGTCAGCAGCCGGAACAGCCGGTGGTGGCTCAGCCAGTAGGCGGCGGTGACCGCAAAGGACAGGGCATACGCACCGAATTCGGGAAACTGCTCGACGACGGCGGCGCCCAGCTGGTCCGGCGGCACCTGCGGGACCTTGATGTCCACGGCAAGCAGGGTCATGGCGATGGCGAAGACCGCATCACTGAAGAACGTGGTGCGCTCGAGGTCAGGCCCGGAGTTGACCCGGCGGTAGGGCTTGTTGATGTCCGGCACGTCACCATTGTTGCCTTGCTGCGGGGCCGCCGGTCAGGGGGCAGGGGATAAACAGCAGGGCCGCCAAACAGATAGAGCCGTTAAACAGATAAGGACCCGCACGTCCTTGTGCGGATCCTTATCTTGAACGTATGTCCGGCGGTGACCTACTCTCCCACACCCTCCCGGATGCAGTACCATCGGCGCTGTGGGTCTTAGCTTCCGGGTTCGGAATGGGACCGGGCGTTTCCCCCACGCTATGACCGCCGTAACCCTTGCCCCGGCTGCTTTCGCGGCGGGAAAACCATGGTTACAGGCTGCCCTTACGGGTTTTGCTGCTCTCATAGTCTACCGCGTTTCCGGCGCGGTTTTGACCACCCAGTGTTCGGCGAACCGCCTGTTGGGCTACTACCCACACCGCGTCTTGGCACTGCGGTCCGTCAGCCCGCGGCGTCGTCGTACTCCTTGCGGTGGGCGGAAACCTCACCCATGTTCTCCTGGGCCCAGTACCGCAGGCCCTGAACCACGTTATAGAGTGATCGGCCCAGATCCGTCAGCTCGTAGGTGACGGTCACCGGAACGGTCGGCGCAACGGTGCGGGTCAGCAGCCCGTCACGCTCCAGTGCGCGCAGTGTCTGGGTGAGCATCTTCTGACTGACCCCGCCCAGCAGCCGGGATAGTGCCGAATAACGCATGGTGATGCCGGCGGCCGGTTCGCTGGAGTTGCCGGCGACGGCGGCGGTGGCGGTGGTGCCTGCGGCGTCGCCGGCGAGGGCGCAGAGGACCAGCACCACCCACTTATTCGATATCCGGTCCAGAAGCTGGCGGCTGGGGCACACCGCCAGGAACGCGTTATAGCTGGCTTGGGCGTCTGCCTGTTCTACGGACTTAGGTGGAATCACGGTGTCCCCTCTTATCGGATGGTGGGCTACGCACTTCAAAGTGCCTACTTCCCAGAAGGAAGCAACTCTCCAATACTGGTCCAGGAAGTGCTTCAGCACCACCCTTTACCGAAAGGCAACACCATGGATGCATCCACCTCACCGGCCACACTCCTGCCCGGCGGAACATGGACATTGGGAGACCGAACCGTTTCACGGTTCGGCTACGGCGCCATGCAGCTGGCCGGCCCCGGGGTTATGGGCCCGCCGTCCGACCATGCCGGAGCCATGGCCGTCCTGCGGGAGGCCGCAGACCAGGGCATTACCCACATTGACACCAGCGACGCCTACGGCCCGCACATAACGAACCAGTTGATCCGCGAAGCGCTCTACCCCTATCCGGAGACCCTGTTCATCGCCACCAAGGTGGGGGCCGAGCGTGATGCGCAGGGAGGTTGGCCCACCAAGCGGCAACCGTCGGATCTGCGTGAACAGGTGCATGAGAACCTGCGGACCCTCGGAGTTGAGCGCCTGGATCTCGTCAACCTGCGCATGGGCGATGCCGGCAGCCCCCGCCCCGGATCCCTGGCCGAGCCGCTCCACGCCCTGATGGAACTCCAGCAGGAGGGGCTGATCGGCGAGCTCGGACTGAGCAACGTCACGGATGCGCAGGTTGCCGAGGCACAGGGCATTGCCCGGATTGTATGCGTGCAGAATATGTACAACGTCGCCTACCGGCAGGACGATGCCCTCGTCAGCCGGCTCGCGGAGGAACGGATAGCCTATGTTCCATTCTTCCCGCTGGGAGGATTTACGCCGCTGCAGTCCGCAACCCTTTCCCGGGTGTCCGCAGCAGCAGGCGCTTCACCGCTCTCCGTTGCACTGGCCTGGTTGCTGGAGCGCTCACCGAACATCCTGCTCATTCCCGGAACATCCTCGGCGGCACACCTGCGGGAGAACATTGCCGGAGCAGGGCTGGTGCTCTCCGCGGAAGACGTCAGGGAGCTGGACAGCATCGGCGGCTGACTCCCGGTGATGGAGGGGCCAAGCGGCCGTTCCCCCGCCGCTGATGAGCAGCCGGCCGGACCCGCAGCCTAGGGTTGGCGGGTTAAACAGGTGAGGCCCGTACCAACACTGGTACGGGCCTCACCCCACAAATTGTCCGGCGGTGACCTACTCTCCCACACCCTCCCGGATGCAGTACCATCGGCGCTGTGGGTCTTAGCTTCCGGGTTCGGAATGGGACCGGGCGTTTCCCCCACGCTATGACCGCCGTAACCCTTCCACCCGCACCACACACCCAAAAACAGTGTGCGTGGGGAAAACAATGGTCACGAACATCAAACAGACGTAAGCAA
>NZ_JASKLW010000016.1:0-33216 GCF_030125565.1 Arthrobacter sp. zg-Y1143
CCCCCCCCTTCCCCGTGTGTGTGCTGCTAGAGGTCGATGATCTCGACGCCGGCGTCTTCCAGTTCCGCCCAGGCGGCCATGGTGGATTCCCGGTTGATGCCGCGGGAAAGTTCCGGAATGACTGCGGTGGTGTAGCCGGCGGCCACTGCGTCCATGGCGGTGGCACGCACGCAGTAGTCGGCGGCCAGGCCCAGGACCACCACCTCGTCCACATCGTTGTCGCGCAGCCAGTCATCCAGGCTCAGCGTCTCTTCGCCGCTGTCCGGTTCCGCTTCGCGTTCACCCAGGGGAACCTCGACGTCCGGGGCCAGCACGCCCTCGAAGCCGGAGTAGGCCGCCTCGTACTGGCCCTTGCGGAAGAAGGCGTCCACCAGTTCGGTGTCCAGGTCAGGGTGCGGCTGGGCCCCGGGTGTGCCGGCCACGCAGTGCCGCGGCCAGGAATTGACCATGTCCGGCGTCTCGGAGAAGTGCGCTCCGGGATCGATGTGCCAGTCCTGCGTGGCGGCCACCAGGTCGTAGCGGCCAGCCGAGGTTTCCACGTAATCGGTGATCTCACCGGCAAGGTCGGCTCCGCCGGAGACGGCCAGCGAGCCGCCTTCGCAGAAGTCGTTTTGTACATCGACAATGATCAGGGCACGCGCCATGCTTACTCCTCGTATTCGGTGGGGATTGCCGGTTCGCCGCGCTGCAGGCGGTTTACCGAGGTGGGCAGTTCGGCCAGGGATTCTGCGTGCCGCCGGGCTGCACGCGTGACGGCCTCGGGCCCGGTCCAGCCGGGCAGGATCTCTCCATCGGCAACGAACTGGTGCAGCAGCGGACGGTCGTTGCCGTCGTCGGCCGGGGCGTGGCCGATTCCCACCACCTCGGCGGTTGCCGTGCCGTGTTCGTTCAGCCGGCGCATGGCGTACTTGCGCCCGCCGCGCGAAGCCTTGTTCTTGGCCGCCTTGGCCACGGAAACAAACTCATGGTCATCACCCTCGCGGCTGACCAGTTTGTAGACCATGCCGGCGGTGGGCGCGCCGGAGCCGGTGACCAGGGAGGTCCCGACGCCGTAGGTGTCCACCGGCGCCGAGGCCAGGGCCGCGATGGCGTACTCGTCCAGGTCGGAGGTGACCATGATGCGGGTGCCGGTGTTGCCCAGGTCATCGAGCAGGTCCCGCACCCAGCGGGCCTGCGCCACCAGGTCCCCGGAATCAAGGCGGACGCCGCCCAGCGCCGGTCCGGCCACTTCCACCGCGTTGCGGACGCCCTGTTCGACGTCGTACGTGTCCACCAGCAGCGAGGTGCCCATGCCCAGGGCAGCGGTCTGCGCCGTGAAGGCTTCCTTCTCGGAGTCGTGCAGCAGGGTGAAGGAGTGCGCCGCCGTGCCTACGGTCTTGAGTCCGTAGCGCAGGCCTGCTTCCAGGTTCGATGTGCTGTTGAAGCCGGCAATCACCGCGGCACGGGCTGCGGCCACGGCTGCTTCCTCGTGGGTACGGCGCGAGCCCATTTCAATGCAGGGGCGGCCGTCTGCGGCCGAGGTCATGCGGGAGGCGGCAGAGGCGATGGCACTGTCATGGTTGAGCATGGACAGCAGCATGGTTTCCAGGATGCACGCTTCCCCGAAGGTGGACTCGACAATAAGCAGGGGCGACTGCGGGAAATACGCTTCGCCCTCGGCGTACCCGTAGATGTTGCCCGAGAAACGGAAATCCGCCAGCCAGGCGAGGGTGCGCTCGTCCACCACGTTGGTGCGGGCCAGGAAATCCAGCTGCGGTGCATCGAACCGGAAGTTTTCCAGGGCTTCCAGGATGCGGCCGGTTCCGGCAGCAACACCGTAGCGGCGGCCGTCGGGCAGGCGCCGGGCGAAAACCTCGAAGACGGAGCGGCGGGAGGCCGTGCCCGAATGCAGGGCGGCCTGGAGCATGGTCAGCTCGTAATGATCCGTATACAGGGCGGAGTTTGGGGAATGCCAAGCGGCGTGACTGTTCACAGGCAAAACTCTAACCCGCTTATCCCGATTGGGGAGAAGATGCCGCCGCGGCAGTTCGGCACTGAATCCTCACTACAATTGAAGCCATGGCTACCAGCACTGCACCCGGCACGGACACCCTGATACGTGAGGAGACCGAATCCCTTACCGCCGTGGACGTCCCCTGGGTAGTGATCGTGTGGAATGACCCGGTGAACCTCATGAGCTACGTCAGTTACGTCTTCCAGAGCTATTTCAACTACTCGGAGGCCAAGGCGCACCGGCTCATGATGGAGGTGCACCAGGCCGGAAAGTCGGTGGTGGCCACCGGCTCCCGGGAGGCCGCCGAACGCGACACACTGGCCATGCACTCCTACGGGCTGTGGGCCACCTTCCAGAAAGCGGACGCAGCGTAGCCGGCTCCCGGGCCGTTAAAGAGGCACCGGCACTTCAACAGCTGCTGACGAAACGCAAACCAGAACGGATATCGTGGCAACCGGATTCAAGCTCACCCGCAAGGGCATCACCGCCAACCTGGAACCGGGGGAGCGGGACCTGCTGCGCAAGCTCTTCGCCGATGTGCAGTCCCTGCTGGAACCGGACACCGCAGCGGACGCAGATCCCCTCGCGGCAATGGTGGGGATCGACCCGTCCGCCGTTGCCCCGGAGGACCCGGCGCTGCTGCGGCTGCTGCCTAACGGCACCGAGGCGGAAGACGACGCCCTGGAGTTCCGCCGGTTCACCGAACGCAGCCTGCGCGAATCGAAGCAGGCGGCCCTGCGCACAGCTGCCCTGCAGCTGGAAACCGGCCCGCTGCGGCTGGACGCGGAGCAGGCCCGGCTCTTTGCCCGCGCCCTGAACGACGTCCGGCTGGTGCTGGGCGACCGCCTGGGCCTGGCCGACGATGAGGACGCTGAACGGCTGCACGACATAACGGACCCGTCCAAGGCGCAGGACGTGGACGGCTACCTGGCCCTGGTGTACAACTTCGTCACATGGCTGCAGGAAACACTGATGCAGGCGCTGCTCGACACCCTGAACTGACGCTGAACTGGCGCTTTACCGGCCCGCAATACCGGCTTGGGCTGTGAGCAACGGCACGCAGCGGTGAATGTGCGGGCGCCGCGGGGAGGACTATTGTCATTACATTATGAGTTCGAACCGGGTCAATCCGTCCGCTGCAGCACAACCGTCTGGGAAGTCAGAGGGGAAGTCGGACGCACCCATCGGCATTTTCGACTCCGGGGTCGGCGGCCTGACCGTGGCACGCGCCGTCCTGGACCAGCTGCCCAACGAAGCCATCATGTACGTGGGGGACACCGCCAAGGGACCGTACGGGCCGCTGCCCATTGCCGAAGTGCGGGCCAACGCGCTGGGCGTGATGGACGAGCTGGTGGACTCCGGCGTCAAGCTCCTGGTCATTGCCTGTAACACTGCCTCCGCCGCCGTCCTGCGTGACGCCCGCGAACGCTACACCCGCCGGTACGGCATCCCGGTCATAGAGGTCATCCAGCCGGCCGTCCGCCGCGCCGTCGCGGCCACCCGCACCGGACGGATCGGCGTCATCGGCACCGCCGCCACCGTGGGCTCGCGGGCCTACGACGATACTTTCGCTGCCGCGCCGCACCTGACGGTCTCCTCCGTGGCCTGCCCCGCTTTCGTCGAGTTCGTGGAGGCCGGCATTACCTCCGGCCCGGACGTGCTCGCCACCGCCGAGGAATACCTCGCTCCGCTGCGGGCGAAGGACGTGGACACCCTCGTCCTCGGCTGCACCCACTATCCGCTGCTCACCGGCGTGATTTCCTACGTAATGGGCGACGGCGTGTCCCTGGTGTCCAGCGCCGAGGAAACTGCCAAGGACGTCTACCGGGCACTGATTTCCCACGGCATCGAACGCCGTTCGCAGACACCCCCGCAGCACACCTTCGTCGCAACCGGGGATTCGGCTTCCTTCGAGCTGCTGGCCCGGCGTTTCCTTGGCCCCGAGGTCCTCAGCGTCCAGCACGTTGACCACGTGGCAGCGCATTACCCCACCGGCAGCATGGCGCGGGTCACTCCGCAGATGATTGCCGCAGCACGGGCAGACGCCCCCGAACACATGGGGGCGCAGAGCGGCGCCTCCTGGAACGGCACCGCATGAAACTGACCATTGTGGGCTGCAGCGGCTCCTTTCCCGGCCCCGCCTCGCCGGCGTCGTGCTACCTCGTGACCGCCAACGACGGCGTGCGCGACTGGCGGATCCTGCTGGACCTGGGCAACGGGTCCCTGGGGGCCCTGCAGCGCTACATGGACCTGCGGGACATTGATGCCGTCCTGCTGACCCACCTGCACCCCGACCACTGCATGGACCTGTGCGGGCTGCACGTGGCGGTGCACTGGGATCCCTCGGGCTGGAACCGGGACCGGATCAAGGTGTGGGGACCGGCGGCTACCGCAGACCGGATGGCTACCGCCTACGGCCTGGAGCTGGATCCGGGGATGCACGAGGACTTCGAGTTCAGCAACTGGACACCGGGCGGCACCGTGGAGATCGGGCCCTTCAGCATCACCCCGTATCCGGTCCGGCACCCCGCCGAAGAAGCCTACGCGCTGCGGGTCGAGGCCCGCAGCTTGGACGCCGACGGCGTATCCACCCTGCGGACCCTGGCTTATTCCGGGGACACTGACTCCTGCCCGGGGCTGGAAGCAGCTGCCCGGGACGCCGACGTCTTCCTCTGCGAAGCTGCCTTCCACGAGGGCCGCGACGACGCGATCGAGGGTGTGCACCTGACCGGGCGCCGTGCCGGGGCTGCGGCCACTGCCGCCAATGCGCGCCGGCTGCTGCTCACGCACCTGCCGGTTTGGAATGACGCCAGCCTCAGCGTGGCCGAGGCCCGCGGCTCCTACACAGGTGACCTTGCGGTGGCCGTGGCCGGAGTGTCTTACGACGTTGGCAGCCCGTTCGCGGAGCCGTTGGCGGGGCAGAAGGCGCGCAGCGTCTAGCCGCAGTGCCGGCGATAGACTGAAGCCATGACTACCGCCTCCACTCCCGTCCCGTCCGCCAGCCTCGTGCGCGCGGACGGACGTACCCCGGACCAGCTGCGCAGCATCACCATCACCCGCGGCTGGTCGAAGCAGGCCGAAGGCTCGGCCCTGATCGAGTTCGGCAACACCCGCGTGCTGTGCACCGCCTCACTCACGCCCGGCGTGCCGCGCTGGCTCAAGGGCGAAGGCAAGGGCTGGGTCACCGCCGAGTACGCCATGCTTCCCCGCGCCACCAACACCCGCAATGACCGCGAGTCGGTGAAGGGCAAACTGGGCGGCCGCACACACGAGATTTCCCGGCTGATCGGGCGCTCCCTGCGTTCCATCATCGACACCAAGGCGCTGGGCGAGAACACGATCGTGCTGGACTGCGACGTCCTGCAGGCCGACGGCGGCACCCGTACCGCAGCCATCACCGGGGCCTATGTGGCGCTCGCCGACGCAGTGGCCTGGGCCAAGGAAAACAAGCTCATAGCCCGCAACGCGTCCCCGCTGCTGGACACCGTTGCCGCCATCAGCGTGGGCATCATCGACGGCGTGCCCATGCTGGACCTGCCCTATGTCGAAGACGTGCGGGCGGAAACCGACATGAACGTTGTGGTCACCGGCTCGGGCAAGTTCGTGGAGGTGCAGGGAACCGCCGAGGGCGCTCCCTTCGACCGCGCCGAACTGGACGCCCTGCTGGACCTGGCGCTGCAGGGCACCGCCGAACTGGCCGCCATCCAGCGGCAGACCCTGGGCACGGCATAAATGGCACAGGCGCGCCTGGTCCTGGCCACCCGCAATCCGGGCAAGCTGCGTGAACTGCGTGAACTGCTGCGCGGGCAGGTGCCCGGGCTCGACGTCGACACGCAGGTGATCGACGCCGCGGCCGCCGGGGTTCCCGATGTACCCGAGACAGGCGTGACGTTTGAAGAGAACGCACTGCTCAAGGCCCATGCGGTTGCCGCCGCCACGGGCCTGCCCGCAGTGGCGGACGATTCCGGCCTGTCCGTGGACGTCCTGGGCGGAGCGCCGGGCATCTTCTCCGCTCGCTGGTCCGGCCGGCACGGCGACGACGCCGCGAACCTGGACCTGCTGCTGGCCCAGTTGGGGGACATTTCCGCCGAGCACCGCGGGGCCGCCTTTGTGTGCGCCGCGGCACTGGCCGGCCCGGACGGCTCGGAAACCGTGGAGCGGGGCGAACTGCGCGGAACCCTGCTCACCGAGCGCCGGGGGGGCGGCGGTTTTGGCTACGATCCCATCCTGGTCCCAGCCGGTTCCGAGCGCAGCTGCGCGGAACTGAGCAGCGCGGAAAAGAACGCCATCAGCCACCGCGGCCAGGCCTTCCGTGCCTTGCTTCCGGCATTGGTCCGCACACTGGCTGCGGAGGGCTAGCCCGTCTCCGAATCCCGGGGCCCCGGTGTGTGATGTGTCCCAAACACGCCGGGGAGGGGTCCCGGGATTCTGCCCGGCGCAGGGGGCTGGGGCAGAATTGAGCGCGAGATGACTATTACTGAAGCCGTTCCCGCAGCCACCTCCCCGACTTTCTTCGAGTTCTTCGCCGCTCCCGCCGTCGTCGAGCCTCCTGCCGCTCCCGCCGCTGTCGTCGAGCCTCCTGCCGAAGGGCAGGTTGCCGCAGAGCAGGCCGCAGCGGAGCCCTCCGCCCTTGGCGGGGTGGCAGACTGGGCTGTCGGCATGATGGAAAGCATCGGTGCCCCCGGTGCCGGCCTGGCCATTGCGCTGGAAAACCTGTTTCCGCCGCTGCCGAGCGAAATTATCCTTCCGCTGGCCGGCTTCACCGCCAGCCAGGGAAGCTTTTCCCTCACGGCTGCCTTGTTCTGGACCACGCTGGGTTCGGTTCTCGGCGCGCTGGCCCTTTACGGGCTGGGTGCCTGGCTCGGCCGGGACCGGATGCGCCGGGTGGTGGCCAAGGTTCCCCTGGTGGACCTGGAAGATGTGGACAAGGTGGAGGCCTGGTTTGAACGCCACGGCTATAAAGCGGTGTTCTTTGGCCGGATGATTCCGCTGTTCCGCAGCCTCATTTCCATTCCCGCAGGCATTGAACGGATGGGCCTGCTGACCTTCTCCGCGCTCACTACTGCCGGCAGCCTGATCTGGAACACCATCTTCATTCTGGCCGGCTACTATCTGGGCGAAAGCTGGCACCTCGTTGAGGCCTACGCCGGTGTTTTCCAGAAGATCGTCATTGCAGCGGTTGTCATTGCGGCTGTGTGGTTCGTTGCTGCCAAGGTCCGCAGCTCACGGAAGCCGGTGACCGGCGAAGATGCTTAACGCGGGACTGAACTTCACCGCGATCGACTTTGAAACCGCCAACGGATTCCGCGGTTCACCGTGCTCGGTGGGCCTGGTCCGGGTCCGCGGCGGACAGGTGGTCGAAGAGACTTCCTGGCTGATGCGGCCGCCCGAGGGGCACGACTACTTCGACCGGCGCAATGTGCGCATCCACGGCATTGAACCGGAGATGGTGGCCGGAGCTCCCCGCTTTGGCGAGCTTTTTCCCGAGATCGGGGCGTTCATTGGGGATGACCTCCTGGTGGCGCACAATGCGGCCTTCGATATGGGGGTAATCCGTTCCGCGCTGGAAGTGTCCGGGCTGGCCGGCCCTGCGTACGACTACACCTGCACGGTGGTTCATTCCCGCCGCACCTACCAGCTGCCCTCGCACTCGCTGCCCTTCGCCGCAGAAGCGGCAGGCGTTCCGCTGCTGAACCACCACGACGCCACAGAAGACGCCCGTGCCTGTGCCGGAATCATGGTGGACATTGCCCGGCGCTGCGGGGCCTCCTCCATGCCGGACTTTTTCCTCCGCCAGGGCATGCAGGCTTCCAGGCTGCCCGCCTATGTGCCGGGCCAGCATGAGCTGTCCAAAGCCACCCGTGACGCCATGGCCAAGGGCACCGGGACGGCGGCTGCAGCGGGGACTGCCTGGACCGGATGGCCGTCCGAAGGGGAGAACCCGCTGCCCAACCCGCTCGCGGACCCCGCCCATCCCTTGTACGGGCAGACCGTGGTCTTCACCGGAAACCTGGGAATGGCCCGCCAGAGCGCCAAGGACCGTGCCGCGGAGGTAGGCGCCCGGACGGCCAGCAACGTCACCCGCGCAACCACGGTGCTGGTGGTCGGCGACGGCTTCGAACCGGCGGACCTTCGCAGCGGACGCCTGACCGGCAAGGCCCGGCGCGTCCTGGACCTGCATGAGCGGGGCCAGCGGATTGAAGTCCTCTCCGAAGCGGAGTTCCTCCAGACTCTCGGCGGGATTTGGCCCCGGGCTTCGCAGTAGGGGGAGGGCGGCGCGGCCGTCCGTCTGGGGATATCGCCGCGCCGGGTGTCCTGTACCTGTTTGCATAAGTACTTTGTCCACAGGCTCAAAAACACCTGTTGTTGCGGACTTTTGCGGTCGTTACTATCGAACACATGTTCGAATCATTGCGAGTGGCGGAGTGCTTGCAGCCCGACCCCTCGGGTCCCCGACCGGCGCCTGTTTTCCGCCTTGCGCCCGCGAGTGCCTCCGCTGCGGCTCCGGTCGTGGCGTCTTGGTCCCGGGCGCTCGCCTCCGAGGAATCCCTGGCCGGGATTGCCGCGGATTCGGATGCAGGGCTTGTTGACCGGCTCCGTGCTTTGGAGGAGCTGAAGGCTGCAGCGTGTGCAGTGCAGGCCCGTGCCGCGGCAGCGTTAGATGCATCCGTGCGTGCTGCGCATGCCCGGGCCGGGCTGCCGGCGGAGAAGCAGGGTGTGGGCGTTGGAGCGCAGGTGGCGTTGGCTCGGCGTGAGTCTCCGGCCCGCGGCGGCCGGATTCTGGGCTTCGCGAAGGCCTTGACGAAGGAGATGCCGTGCACGCTTAAGGCGTTGTCGGAGGGCCGGATTAGTGAGTGGCGGGCGACCCTGCTGGTCCGCGAGACTGCCTGCCTGTCCGTGGCGGACCGGCGGCTGGTGGATCAGGAGATTGCCGGGGATCCTGCCGGGTTGGACGGATTGGGGGATCAGCGCCTGATTGCGAGGATCCGGAAGATCACGTACCGGCTTGATCAGGCCGCGTTGGTGCGGCGGGCGGCGAAGGCGGAGGCGGACCGGTTTGTGTCCTGCCGTCCGGCTCCGGACACCATGACCTACCTGACGGGTCTGCTGCCGGTGGCCCAGGGGGTTGCGGTGTATGCGGCCTTGTGCCGTGCTGCGGATTCGTTGCGGGCACGGGGCGATGCCCGCGGCCGGGGGCAGATCATGGCTGACACGATGGTTGAACGCATCACGGGCCAGGCAAAGGCTGACCAGGTGCCGGTGGAAGTGCAGCTGGTGATGACGGACCGAACCCTGCTTGCCGGAGATCGGGAGCCGGCATACCTGGCCGGATACGGGGTGGTTCCGGCGCCGTGGGCACGGGATCTGGTAGGTAAGGGCGCCCGTCGAAGGGCTCAGAAGACAGGGGAGCCCGGGGAGTCCCCGACAGATGCCTCCCATGGCTCCGGGGATCCTTCAAGCGGTTCCGCCGGCAGTGCGCCTGGCCCGACCGGGACCTGGCTGCGCCGCCTCTACACCGCCCCAAGTTCTGGCGAGTTGCTGGCCATGGACTCGAAGGCCCGGTTCGTGCCGGCGTCCCTGGCCCGATTGATCACGGTACGGGACCAGATGTGCCGGACCCCGTGGTGCGATGCGCCGATCCGGCACCAGGACCATATCCGGCCGCACCGTGACGACGGTCCTACGGAGGCAGCCAATATCCAGGGGCTGTGCGAGGCGTGCAACCAGGCCAAGGAAGCGCCAGGGTGGAAAGCGGCCGTCATCGGGGCGTCCGGTACCACCGGCCACCCGAGATCGCGGGTCCGGAAGGCCACTACTGCCGCCCGTCGCCACACCGTGGACATCATCGCGCCAACCGGCCACCGCTACCGGTCAACCGCCCCACCCTTGCCGGGTACGTAGCTGCGCTGCACCGGGCAAGCCGGGACAGCTAAGGGGCGATGGTTGTTGCCGCGAAAGCACCAGCGAGCTTCTCAATGGCGCTGTGCTCACGGAGGGCGTCGGCATCGGGCAACGCCGACGGTCCATAAAGCGTTCCAAGCATGCTGCCGGCGACCACGGCGGCTGGCGCGCCGCCACGGAGGGCTGCCTGACGGATGGCGGCCGGCACTATGGCGCCGGCGGAGTCAGGAACCGAACTGTTAGCGGCAGCGAGGGCGATCTCCAGCCCCAGGGCAAGCGCGTCCTCTGCTGCGGCTGGCCGGGTATCTTCTCCGGTGACGGTGCCATCCACAGATGTGCCGGCCAATACGGCCTGCAGCCGCTTCACGAGCTCGGGGGAGCCGCCGTCGTCGGACGCAACCAGTGCGGCCTGCTCCGCGGCCGCCTCCGCTGCGCCGCGCAAGGTAGCCCCGGGAGCCAGCAGTCCGTGCACCGTGGAGGCAAAGACCGCCGCGGCATGTCGGGACGCCGGGTGCCCGTGGGTCAGCGACGCTGCATCCAAGCTCAGCTTGTAGACCGTTTCCGCACCCACGTAGGGCAGCAGTCCGAACGGAGCTGAGCGGACCAGGGGTGCAGCGGAACTGTTTTCGGTGTTGACCGGACGCTGCCGGGTTGCCATTTCCCCCGTGGACAGGGCCGCGAGCACTTCAGGATCCGCGCCGGCAGCATCGGCAGCGCCGTCGGCAGAGCGAAGCAGCGGTTCGGCGTCTATGGCGCGCGGCTGAGGCACCAGGCCCGCTTCGGGCAGCGGCAGTCCCCGGCTGCGGAGCCAGCGCAGGTACGCCAGCCAGATGCAGGCTGTCTCGTCGGCTCCCAACCCCTGATTGGCCCACTCGATGGCTTCCTGCAGGCCATCCAGCGAGTAGAGGGCCAATTGCGTATCCGCTGTAATCCCCAGTCCGGCTGCATCCCGCGGCGGCACCGGATTCGCGAAGGCGTCGCCGAGGGCACCGCCTAACAGGCATCCCCGGATCTTGCCGGACAAAGATGCGAAGGAAGCGGACACGGGAACGGAATGCGGTTCGGAACTCACCACTCCAGCATAGGTGCTGGGCGCTTCCTGGCCCGGAGCCGGAAGGCTGGATGCACAGGGGATATTCAGGGAGTTAACAGACTGCACTGAAACGGTGGGGTAGTTTGTTGTGAGTTCGAAAACATGTCTCTGTACCGGCGGCTGCATGCCGGCGGCACCAACCACACGTTAGGAAATCTTCTTCCATGTCATCTGAGTCCTTACCCCTGAGCGGTGCGCGGGCAGTGTCCGCCCGCGAAGCAGCGCCCGCAGACCGCGGCTACGACTACGGGTTTGTGGGACGCTCCGTGGCAGAGGCCATCGGATCGTTCCTGCTCGTTTTCGTTGGTGTGGCGGTCGCCATCTTCGCCACCGGCACGGGCATCACGTCCCCGCTGGCTTTCGGACTGGCGTTGGCCGCTGCCATGGTGGCCTTCGGCTACATCTCCGGCGGGCACTTCAACCCGGCCATCACCCTCGGCAGTGCCGTGGCCGGGCGCACGGCATGGAAGTATGTCCTTCCCTACATCCTGGCCCAGCTTGTGGGTGCCATTCTCGGCGTCGCCATCCTGTGGGTGGCCATCAACGGCCATGACCAGTTCGGTGCACAGACGAAGGAATTCTTCCTCAGCGCCTCCAATGGCTACGCGGAGAACTCGCCCACCGAATTCCCGCTGCCCAGCGCGCTGCTGCTGGAAGTTATTTCCGGCGCCCTGCTGACAGCCGTCTTCCTTGGTGCGACCGCCCGCCGTTACGGTGCGGTGGCAGCAGCCTTCGCCGTCGGCGTGACCTATGCAGTGCTGCTGACCATGCTGGCCCCGGTCACCGGCGGCGGCATCAACCCCGCCCGTTCCACCGCCACCGCCATCTTTGCCGGAGGCAGCGCGCTGGAGCAGCTCTGGCTCTTCTGGGCTGCACCCCTGCTGGGCGCAGTTATCGCAGGACTGATCTTCCTCAGCGTTGATATGACGGTCGAATCCCGCCGCGGCACCCACGACCACGACCGCGCGGAAACAGCAGAGCGTGTCGAGACCGCCACGCCGGCCGCGACCAATTCCGCCACGGCGAACCCGGCAGCAGCCAGGCCCGTGACCGGTACATCGCCGGTGGTGGACGAGGAAACCCGCGGTTTCTTCGACAAGCCCTCCGCCCGTTCCACGGATGAGGACCGTCCGCAGGACGGAACGCCGGGCGGCCGCGCCTAGCACCTAACCGGAGAGTATCGACGGGGGCAGTGGCGGACGCCGCTGCCCCCGATCCGTTAACTGTCGGACCCGGCGGGTAGCTTTGAAGACATGCGCATACTGCACACTTCAGACTGGCACCTGGGCAGGTCCTTCCACGGCGTGGGAATGCTGGATGCCCAGGCGGACTTCATCGATGCACTGGTGGACACTGTCCGCGAACGCGGCGTGGACGCCGTGCTTATTGCCGGAGACGTATACGACCGTGCGCTGCCTGCGGTGGACACGGTCCGCCTGCTGGATTCCGCACTGGAGCGCATCACGGGTGCAGGCGCCGCAGTGGTGCTGTCCAGCGGCAACCACGACTCCGCTGCCCGGCTGGGATTCGGCAGCGCCTTGTTCGAGCGTGCCGGGGTGCACCTGCGTACCCGCTACCAGGACATTGCCCGTCCGGTGCTGCTGCCCGCCGCCGGCGGCACGCTGGCGGTCTACGGCATTCCCTATCTGGAACCGCGGCTGGCGGCGCCGGAGCTCGGCGTCCAGGAGCCGAACCACTTCTCCGTCACCGCTGCTGCTGTAGAACGCATCCGGCAGGACATCCGCACCCGGCAAGAGGCCGGCGCCCCCGTGGCCTCCGTGGTCATGGCGCATACCTTCGCGAGCGGCGGCATCAGCAGCGACAGTGAGCGCGACCTCGCCGTGGGCGGGCTGGGAGCTGTTCCGCTGGATCTTTTCGACGCGTTTTCCTACACCGCGCTCGGGCACCTGCATGGACGGCAGCAGCTCAGCCCCACCGTCCGTTACAGCGGTTCGCCACTGCCCTACTCCTTCTCCGAGGCGCGCCAGGCCAAGGGCGGCTGGCTCCTGGAGTTCGACGGCGACGGGCTGGTTACCGCCGAGGCCGTCACCTGGCCTGCGCCCCGCCGGCTCGCGGTGCTGCGCGGCAAGCTTGCCGATCTCCTGGCGGACCCGGCACTTGCCGATGCCGAAGACGCCTACTGCCAGGTGACGCTGACGGACAGCCAGCGGCCGGCCAAAGCCATGGAACTGCTGCGCACCAGGTTCCCGGACACGCTGGTGCTCACCTTCGACCCCGAAGGCGGGGTCCGCGGGCCGGCCCAGACTTACAGCCAGCGGCTGGCGAAAGCCACGGATGACCTGGACATCTGCTGCGGCTTCCTGGAGCACGTGCGCTCCCGCAGCGCCGCAGAGGAAGAGAAGGACCTCTTTAGGGAAATCCTGGACAAGGTCCGCGAATCGGAGGCAGCACAGTGAGGATCCACCGCCTGGAAATCCAGGCCTTCGGCCCGTTTGCCGAACGCCAGCTCATCGACTTCGACGAGCTGGGCGCACACGGCCTGTTCCTCCTCAACGGTCCCACCGGTGCCGGAAAGACCAGCGTGCTGGACGCTGTTTGCTATGCCCTGTACGGTGCCGTCCCCGGCGCCAGGCAGCAGGCCCGCCGGCTGCGCAGCGACCACGCGGACCCGGCAACCGCTCCGGAAGTGGTGTGCGAGTTCAGCTCCGGAACCCGCCGCTTCGAGGTGGTCCGCAACCCCCAGTGGGAGCGTCCGGCCAAGCGGGCCGGCGGCCGGAGCACTGTTACCGAGCAGGCAAAAACGCTGCTGCGCGAATACACCGGCGGAGCCTGGGTGGAAAAGTCTTCCCGCAATGATGAAGCCTCCACCGAGATCACCGAACTGCTCGGAATGAACCGGGAACAGTTCACCCGGGTGGTGATGCTGCCGCAGGGAGACTTTGCTGCGTTCCTGCGGGCTGACGCCGCCTCCAGGGAAGCGCTGCTGCAGCAGCTCTTCGGTACCTCACGGTTCGAGGACATCGAGCGCCAGTTGAAGGCCGAGCTGACCGAGGCGGAACAGCGCTTCGAAGCAGCCCGGGCACAGTCCGAGCACGTCCTGCGCCGGGCACGGGATGAAATCAGCCGTTACCGTGACGAGTTCGGCGCCCTGGCCGGGGAGGCGGACGACAATACGGCGGTGCCGGCCGAATCCGCGGCAGCCAGCGCGGGGATTGAACAGCCCGAACAGGAAATCGCCGCCTTCCGTGCCGAGCTGGGCACACGGACCGCTGCTGCCCGGGACGAGCTGGCGCAGCTGCGGGCAGTCCGGGAACGTGCCGAGAAGCACCTGCAGGACCTGGTTCACCTGCGGGCACGCGGCCTGGCCCTGGCGCAACTGGTCCGGGACGAAGCCGACCACGAAAAAACCGGAGCCGGGCTCCGGGAGCAGCGAAACGCGCTGGCAACCCATACTGCCGCTTCCGCGGTGGCCGGCTACGTGCGGACGGTGGACGCAGCGCAGGAACGCGCCTCGTCTCGGATTACCGCATGGGAGGCCGCGTGGACGGAGCTCACCGCCCACCCGTTGGCGGCCGCCTACCAGATGCCGTCCGTGGACCCGGTCCCCGATCCTGCTGCTGCGCTGCCCGAAGGACTTGTTGCCCGGACCGGGGCGGACCTGGCCGCAGCGAACGCCGCGCTGGAAGACGAAGAGCGCATCCATGCGCTCCTGGCCCGCGCAGCGACGGAGGAAGCCACTGCTGAAACCCGGCGCTCGCAGGCAGCCAAGGCAGGGGACACGGCGGCGTCCCTGCGCGAAGAGGAAACCCGCCTGTCATCCGAAGCAGCGGACCGGGACCGGCTGGCTGAGGGGGAGTCCCGGGCAGCCTCAGATGTGACCCGGGCCGAAGAACTGGTCGCCACCATCCGCAGCTACGCCGACTCCCGCGAAAAGGCAGGGTCCGCTGAACAGGCCGCCGCTGATGCCCGGCAGCAGTACCAGGACCTTCGGCAGGCTTGGCAGGACCTGCTGCAGGCCCGGCTTGAGCAGGCAGCAGCGGAACTGGCACAGGAACTGGCGGACGGGGCTGCCTGCCCGGTGTGCGGTGGTCTGGAGCATCCGGACCCTGCAGCTCTGCCCCCGGGCCAGACCGCAGTCACCCGGGAAGCTGAACAGGACGCCAAGGCCCGTGCCGAGGCAGCCGAGGCAGCCTTCGACGCCGCGGCGCGCGTTGCGGGCACTGCCGCCGAAGCGGCAGCTGCCCTGCGGGCACGCGGCGGCGACGGAGATCCAGCCTCCGCGCAGGAACAGCTGGACGCTTCCCTGGCAGCCTTGGAAGAGGCCCGCGCCGCCGGCCGGAAGCAGGCAGAGGCTGCCGGCAGGCTGGAGCGGATTGCTGCGGATCTGGCAGCGCTGGATACGGAGCGTTCGGGGAGTCTCCTCGAGGCGGCACAGGCACAGTCCCGGGCCGAAGCTGCCCGGGAACAGGCCGCCGAGCTGACCGCCCGGGTGGCGGCGGCATTGCACGGCTTTGAGAGCATAGCCGAGCGGGTGCAGTCGCTGACGCTCCTTGGCGGTCTCGTCCGCGCCGCGCGGGAAACCGCGGCTGCCGCCGAGGCCTCCCGTGAGGAACTTGTCCGCGTCAGCGCTGAACTCCGGGATGCCCTGGCCGGGACCGCTTTCAGCTCGGGCACGGAAGTCAGCGGAGCCCTGCTTGATGCCGCTACGGCCGATGCCTACCGTTCCGCACTGCAGGAATGGGAAGAGGAAGGCCGCCGTCTGCTGCTGCGGCGGGAAGGGCAAGAGGCTGCGGCGCCGGAAGACAACACTGGAGAGCCGCTGCCCGTACCCGATGAGGAAGACGTCGAGGAAGCCTCCGAGGCGGCAGCACTTGCCCGCAAGGAGCAGGAGGAAGCTGCCCTGCTGGTCCGGCTGCTGGAAGGATCGGCGGTCCGGCTCGCGGAGTACTCGACGGAGCTGATCCAGGCACTGGAACGGACAGCACCTCTGCGGGCGCGCAGGGACCTGCTGCAGTCTGTGGCCGACACGGCCCGCGGCGGCGGCGAAAACGAGTACAAGATGACCCTCAGCACCTACGTCCTGGCTGCCCGCCTGGAACAGGTGGCCGCAGCGGCCACCGAACGGCTTGCCGCGATGACCGGCGGGCGGTATGCGCTGGTGCACAGCGACTCCAAGGCCGGCAACCGCAAGGCCGGGCTGGGCCTGCACGTGACGGATGAATGGACCGGCCAGCACCGGGACACGTCAACGCTCTCCGGCGGCGAAAGCTTTATGGCCTCCCTGTCCCTTGCCCTGGGGCTGGCAGATGTTGTGCAGCAGGAAGCCGGGGGAGTGAACATTGAGACGCTGTTTGTGGACGAGGGCTTCGGCAGCCTCGATGAACAATCACTTGAGCAGGTGATGGACGCACTCGAGGGCCTCCGCGACGGCGGCCGGGTGGTGGGCCTGGTCAGCCACGTCGCCGAGATGAAGCTGCGGATACCGGCCCAGCTGCAAATCCTCAAGGGACGCAACGGCTCTACCGTGCACTACACCGCGGGAGAGGCAGCCATAGCCTGATCCGCCCGGCGGCATTCGTTGTGCTGGCCGCCGGTTAGGCAGCACGGCCCGGCGTGGGTAAAATCGCGCTAGTAACAAGGGTTGTGCGCACCGGGAGGGGGGACGGTGTGCGGTTCGACGTACTTGGATACCGCACCATGACCCACAACAGTTCCTCTTCCGACCCCTCACACCCCGGCGCAGCCAAGCCGGTGCCCGCCCCGGAAACGGGCCGCTACCAGGCGATTTTTGCCCTGGCCGGACGTTCCTTCTTCACCATCGGTTTCCTGGCCCGCCTGCCACTGGCCATGCTGACCGTGGGCGCGCTGACCCTGATCACCGAAGTATCCGGTTCCTATGCGCTGGGCGGGTTCGCCGCCGGCGGCGTCGGAATTGGTTCCGCAATCGGAGCCCCGCTGCTGGGGTACCTGGCCGACCGGATCGGCCAGCGTCCCGTCCTGTTGTCTACTGCGGTGCTGAACCCGGTGGCCATCGGGCTGTTCCTGCTCTCTGCCGCCCTGCTCGAACCGTCCGGTGCAGCGTTCTGGATGCTGGCCGCTGCGTTCTTTATGGGTGCCTCGTGCCCGCAGGTCGGGCCCATGGCCCGGGTCCGCTGGATGGCCATGACCGCCCGCCGCCCGCAGGGACGCGAGATGGACACTGCGCTCTCCTACGAAGGCACCGCCGATGAGCTTACCTTCGTGCTTGGACCGGCGCTGGTGGGCCTGCTCGCGGCAGCCGTCGCCCCGTGGCTTCCGCTGGCGCTGGCAGCCGTGCTCACAGCCGGGATGGTCTCGGCCTTCGCCGTCCACCGGACGGTGGAATTCGTGGTCCCGGCCTCCCGCCGCCCGGCGTCCCGCAAGGGCAACGCCCCCGCCGGTGCCGCAGCTTCCGCAGCACCGGGGGTCACCCGCCCGAAGACACAGTGGCTGGTCATTATGCTGCCCGTCCTGGGCATGGTCGCCATGGGGACCTTCTTCGGATCGACCCAGACCAGCCTGACGGCCTTTGCCGGAAGCTTCGGCGTAGCGTCCTCCGCCGGTCTGCTGTACGCCGTGATGGGACTCAGTTCCGCGGTAGCAGCCCTGTCCGTAGCCTTCTGGCCTGAGCGTTTCGGCCCGGCGGCCCGCTGGATGCTGTGCGCGGCTGCCATGACCGCCTTTACCCTGTTGCTGTTCCTGCCCGCAGACATCGCCACCATGCTGGTGGTCCTGCTGGTCCTGGGCATCCCGGTGGGGCCCACCATGGTGAGTATTTTCGGCATCGGAGCCATTGTGGCCCCGCGCGAACTGATGGGCACTGTCATGACCATGCTGGCCAGCGGGGTGGTAACCGGAACCGCGCTGGGCTCGGCGGTTGCCGGCCGGCTGGCCGATTCCTTCGGTTACGGCCACGCGTTCATTGTTCCGACGGCCGCGGCCGCAACACTGCTGCTGCTCAGCCTGGTTGCCTCGCGGGCAGCAGCGGCCCGCCGCAAAGCCGCAGCCTGAACCGCCCGCAGGTGTCGGGTGCGCCACGGTTGGCCTAGTATCGGATAAGTAGTCCCGCGAGCACCACTAAGGAGAAATACGATGGGAAATACCGAAAAGGACGCCGGCCGGGGGGATCAGCAGGAGACAGGATCACAGGGACCCGAAGGCACCATCCCGCAGAGCGAGGACGGTATTGCCGCTGGGAGCACCAACGAAGCCTCCAACTTTGAGCCCGAAGAAGACGAAGCAGCCGACGACGGCAAATAAGCGAGTCTCTTGGACAAACGGACCGGCCCCGAAGGGCCGGTCCGTTTTGCTGTGGTGTGGTGTGCTTTCCTACCCGAGGCTGGGAGCGTGGGCCGGAGGGGCGGGAATGTAGATGTTGCCGGTGGTGATCCCGCCTGTGCTTCCGGATTCACCGGTGACCGGTTCACGCAAAGCTGTCTCGCCTGCGGCAGGCGAGGGAAGATCTGGTCCGTCCAACAGGAAGGCTTCGGATGCCAGGTTCCGCAGCGTCAGGGCCACCTCGTGGGCTTCGGGACGGGCATCGACCAGCCGGGAGGTCATGGCCCGCAGGATTTCCGTCCACTCGGGCCCTACCGATTCGGGAATCGCGGGGTCACGAAGGAGGCGGGCCACGGCGGCCTCCACGATGGGGCCCGGGAAGGCCTTTTCTCCGGTCAGGCATTCCAGCAGCACCAGGCCAAGGGAGTAGATGTCCGTGCGGGGGTCCACAGCGGCACCCTGTGCCTGTTCCGGGCTGAGGTAGTTGGCCGTGCCGATGGTCGCGCCGTGCGCGGTGGCCACGGTGGCCTCGACCATCCTTGCAATTCCGAAGTCGGTCAGCCGGGGGTATAGCCGGGTGTCCTGGTCCTCCTGCGGGAAGAGCAGGATGTTGGCGGGCTTCACGTCGCGGTGGATAACGCCGTTGCTGTGCACATAGTTCAGGGCATCGGCCAGGTCGGCGCCGAGGGCAGCCGTAGCCGAGGAGGAGAGCGGGCCCTCCTTGAGCTTTCCGCGCAGGTCCGGGCCGTCCACCAGTTCCATCACCAGATAGCTTGCTGCCCGGCCCTCGTCGTCCACGCTGATGCCGGCATCGAGAAGCGTCACCAGTCCGGGATGGTTCAGGGTGGCAAGCAGCTGCATCTCGGTTTGCTGGCGGCGGGTTTCATCATCCTCGTTGACCGAGACTGCAAAGAGTTTGACGGCCACTTCGCGCCCCAGGTTCTCATCCACGGCACGGTACACCGAGGCGGCACCCCCGGAGCCAATGAGTTCGGTGGTGCGGTATCGGTGCCCTAGGAGTACATCCATGGGTGTCCTCCCTTGAGCGTGAAAGTGAAAGCGGGAACAAGCCTCAAACCATCAGTAGGCTGATTAATCTCAGGCTAGCCCACTAGCCGTTCCATCCTAGCCCGCGACAGGCCGGAATCCGGGCATATTCGAATGGACGTGACCAACTCGTAATATGGCCGCGCCGTGGCAGGGGCGGGCGAGGGCGGGCTACCGCGTGCTACCCCTTGAGGAAGTCCAGCGCTGCGCTCTTGAAAGCCCGCGAGGTGACCGCATTCGCATGGGTGCGCGCCGGCAGTGCCAGCAGTTCGGCCCGGCCGCTCAGCGCCGCCAGCTCCGGTGCCGTGGCAGCAAGGTCGTCACGGTCTCCGGCGACCAGCAGCAGCGGCATGGCCGGCACAGCCGCCTCGGGGGTGAACGGTTCCTCCTTGATGGCCTCGACCATCCGGAACAGTGCGGCGAGGTTGTTTCCGGGCACCAGCTGCGCCATCCGGAGCAGTTCTGCGGTACGGGGATCCGCTACCGGCGCGCCCCCTGCTGCCGCTTCCCGCGCAGCGTCCAGGTCGAATTCCGCCAGCGGGTCTGCACTGCCCGGACCGCCCAGCACCATCCGGTGCACCAGTTCGGGTTGGGTTGCCCCGAATTCCCAGGCCAGCCGGGATCCGAGCGAATAGCCCACCACGTCCAGCCCGCTGGCCGGGTCGCCGTCGGCGAGGGGGCGGACGCCGGCGTCCTGGGCCACCTGGAGCAGGTCAGCACGGATACGGCTGGGCCGGTAGGAATCCAGGTCGGCCGGGGCGGCGCTGGCTCCGTGGCCGGGCAAGTCAACGGTGATGACCCGCCGTCCGGCCGCAACCAGGGCGCTGACCCACCCCGCGTCGTGCCAATTCAGCTGGGAGCTGGAGGCGAAGCCGTGCAGCAGCAGCACCGGGCGCAGACCGGCGTCGGCAGTGGCGCCGCCGTCGGTGCCCGGGAACTCCCGGACGTCCAGCCGGGGGTCGGTGCCTTCCACCAGGGAACCGTAGCCGGACACGGGCCTAGTCCTCGTCCAGGGCGGCCGTGAGCCGTACCCGGCGGCGCGCGGGCGCTTCCTGCGGCACGGTGCCGACAATGCCGGCGGTGTTGTCGGGCACCTCGAACACAATGAGCGGCTCGCCAACGTTGATCTTCTCGCCGGGCTCACCGTAGATCCGGGCAACCTTGCCGGCCTGCGGGGAGGGCAGTTCCACTGCGGACTTGGTGGTTTCCACCTCCACCAGCGGCTGGTTGCGCTCCACCTGGTCGCCTTCAGCCACCAGCCATTCCAGCACGGTGGCCTCAATCAGCCCCTCGCCGAGGTCGGGAAGGGGAAAGGAAATTTCAGCCACGCCGGTACTCCAATACTCGCTGGATCCCGAACAGGATGCGGTCAATGTTCGGGATGTATTCGTCTTCAAGGTCTCCTGACGGATACGGTACGTCGAATCCGGTGACCCGCCCAACCGGGGCGCGCAGGGTGTCGAAGCAATGTTCGGTGATCAGTGCGGCCACCTCGGCGCCCAGCCCGGAGGTCAGGGGTGCCTCATGCACGACGACGGCGCGCCGGGTCCGGCCCACGGATTCGGCCAGGGCGGCGGCGTCGATCGGCTTGAGCCAGCGCAGGTCCAGGACCTCCACCTCGATGCCGTCCTCCGCCGCCAGTTCCGCGACCTGCAGGCACCGGGCCACCATGGCTCCCCATGCCACCAGTGTGACGTGCTTGCCCGGGCGGACCACCTTCGCACCTTCGACGGCGCCGGCGTCGTCCAGATACACGTCGCCCTTCTGCCAGTATCGGGACTTGGGTTCCATGAAGATCACCGGATCCGGCACTGCTACCGAGTGCTTGAGCAGGTGATAGGCCTCGTGCGGGCTGGAGGGGGAGACCACCTTGAGCCCGGGAACGTGCGCGAACAGCGCTTCCAGGGATTCGCCGTGGTGTTCGGGCGCACGGATGCCGCCGAAGCTGGGCACCCGGAGTGTCACCGGCATGGGCATGGTGCCGCGGCTGCGGTAATTCATTCGGGCCAGCTGGGTGATGATCTGGTTCACCGCCGGGTACGCGAATCCGTCGAACTGCACCTCGGGGATCGGGTGGAAGCCGGCCATGGCCAGGCCCACGGACATGCCCAGGATGCCGGATTCGGCCAGCGGGGTGTCGAAGACCCGCTCGGCGCCGAAGCGCTGCTGCAGGCCGTCGGTGATGCGGAAAACTCCGCCCAGCCGGCCCACGTCCTCACCGAGGACCAGTGCCTTGGGGTCGCCGGCGAGGATTTCGGCCAGCGCCCGGTTCAGCGCCTGCTGCATGGACAGGTGCTGGACCGGACCGTCGGCGGCGGGCACGGGTACTGCCCGCGCGGACTGCTTCGTGGCGGCGGCGGTTTCGGCGTTGGCTGCCGCAGCGTCCAGATCGGAGGAAGCGGTCGCCTCGGTGAGCTGCTCAGACATGTTCGGATTCCTCCCGCCAGGCACGGGCCTGGGCCTTCAGTGCTTCAGTGGGCTCGGCGTAAACGAAGTCGAACATTTCCCGGCCCGGCCGGACGCCGAGTGCTTCAACGCCCTCCCGGACGCGTTCGGCATTGGCCTTCGCGTCGGCAAGCGCGGTGTCCAGAAAGTCGGAGTCCGCGATGCCCTCTGCCAGGAGGCGGTCCGCCAGCAACTGGACGGGGTCCGTGCCGGCGTCGCGCCGTTCTTCCTCCAGGCTCCGGTAGCGGCCGGGGTCATCGCTGGTGGAGTGCGGGCCGCGGCGGTAGGTCATTGCTTCGATGAGGACGGGGCCGTGTCCGGCACGGGCATGGGCGGCGGCCTCACGGGTGGCCAGGACGACGGCGGCGGCATCGTTGCCGTCCACCGTGATGGCGCGCATGCCGTACCCGGCGGCGCGGGCGGCGACGGTTCCGCCGGCCACCTGTGCTTCGGTAGGCAGCGAAATGGCCCAGCCGTTGTTCTGGACGAAGAAGATCACCGGCGCCTTCAGGACACCGGCAAAGTTCATGGCCTCGTGGACATCGCCCTGGGAGCTGGCACCGTCGCCGAAGTAGGTCAGGGCGACGCCGCGGGTATCCCCGCCCGAGAGGGTCTGGCCGTGGGCCCAGCCGACGGCGTGCAGCACGGATCCGCCCACCACTGCCTGGATGGGCGCAAGCCTGGTCTTCACCGGGTCATACAGTCCGCCGTGCCAGCTGGCTTTGTGGGTGGACATATAGGCGGTCATATCTACGCCCAGGGTCAGGGCCACGCCCATTTCCCGGTAGGTGGGGAAGATGAAGTCCCGCTGCGGGTCCATGGCGAAGGCGCTGCCCACCTGTGCCGCTTCCTGTCCCAGTTCGGGTGCGTAACCGGGAATGATGCCCTGGCGCTGCCAGGCGATGGCAGCGAGGTCCAGCTGCCGGACCGCGGTGACGAGCCGGTAGAGCTCGCGCAGTTCGTCCGCGGGCAGCGCTGCCGGTTGCTGAGTAGTGTCCATAACCGCAACCTAGTGTGTCCCGACACCTTGAGCAAACTTACCGCCAAACGTTGCACACTCTGTACAAATGTGTGACGTGCGCCGCGTTTACCCTAGGCAGTTTGCGCAGGAAGCGTCCCGCCGTGCTCCCGCCGTGCCCGTACAGCACATTCATTGGGAAGGGGGTGGAATCGGGCGGCATTGGGCGTAACGTTCGACGGACCTATCCCATGGTGAGTTAGGAGCCGGACATGTCAGGAAAGTCCCCGCAGGGATCCACTTCCAAGAAGCACGGCAAGGCACTCAAGGAGAAGCGGGCCGAGAAACGCGCGAAGAGCGCCGTCGAGTCCGAATTCCTGCCCAAGCGCCGCAAGGGCCGCTAGGCAGTTCCGACCGAACGCAGCCGGCCCGGCATCCTAGGCTGCCGGGCTAGTCTGCCGGGCCGGCTGCCGGGCCGGCTGCCGGCCGGCGCCGGGCACTGCGCCGTTCGAACCGCCACGCCAGCAGGACCAGCACGGCGCTAAGTCCCGCCGTTGCGAGCAGCTGGACGCGCACGGCGTCGTCGAAGAAACCAAGGACCACAATGCCTGCCAGCAGGGCCAGGGCAAAGTAGGACAGCCACGGGAACGCCCACATTTTGAAGGTCAGTTCGGTGCCGGCCGCGTCGGCCCGGCGCCTCAGGATGATCTGGGAAACAATTGAGATGCCCCAAACCACCAGGCAGCTGGAGCCCACCAGGTTGAGCAGGATCATCAGCACGGTGTCCGGGTAGAGATAGTTCAGCACCACGCCAATAAAGCCGAACGCCACGGAGGCCAGCACGGCCCGGCGCGGAACGCCGCCGGAGCTCAGGCGGCCAAGGGCTGCCGGAGCCCGTCCGCGCTCGCCCAGCGAGTAGGCCATCCGCGAGGCACCGTAGAGGTTGGCGTTCATCGCCGAGAGCAGGGCGATCACGATCACCACTGCCATCACGGTATCGGCGCCGGGAACCTTGGCAGCGTGGAGCACGGCCACGAACGGCCCGGTGCTCAGCGCTTCACTGTCCCAGGGCAGGACGGTGACCATCACCAGCACGGAGCCGATGTAGAAGACCAGGATCCGCCAGATCACGGAGCTGATGGCGGCGGCGATGTTTTTGGACGGTTCTTCCGTGTCTGCGGCGGCGATGGTGATGATTTCGGTGCCGCCGAAAGCGAACACCACCAGCAGCAGCCCGGAGGCGACGCCGGTCATCCCGTTGGGCATGAACCCGCCGTTGTTGAAGAGGTTGTCCACTCCCGGGGACGCCACGCCGGGCAGCCAGCCCGCAATGAACGCTACTCCGACGCCCAGGAAAATGATGATGGCGGCTACCTTGAGGATCGCGAACCAATACTCGAATTCACCCAGTCTTGCCGCCCCGGCCAGATTGACCGCGGTGAAGGCAATGATGAAGGCCAGTGCCAGGACCCACTGTTCGACGCCGGGGACCAGTGACGCCGTAATGGCCGCCGCCGCCGTCGCTTCCGCGGCAATCACGATCACGATCTGGAACCACCACAGCCAGCCGACGGTGGTGCCCGCGGTCCGCCCGAGCGCCTTTTCGGCGTAGACCGAGAAGGCCCCGCTGCTGGGGTCTGCGGCGGCCATTTCCCCCATCATCCGCATGATGAGGATGACCATGGTGCCGGCGATCAGGAAGGAAATCAGCACGGCCGGTCCGGCAGCGGCAATACCGGCGCCGGAACCCACAAATAAGCCAGTGCCGATGGCGCTGCCCAGGCTCATCAGCACCAGGTGGCGCGGCTGCATCTTCCGCGGCGCAGAGGAATCCGCAGCCCCGGCGGGCGCTTGGGTGCTGGGCGGGAGGGCGGATTGTGGCATGGAAAACAGGGCCTTAGAACGTTGGACTGGCTGCCGGTGCCGCCCGCCGGCCCCGTTCCGGCGGACGTGGCAGGTCTGTACACCGCATTCCATCTTAGAGCCGGTCTGTGTACCAGCTGGTCCGGGCCCCTGCCCGAGTGGCTCTACAATTTGTACACTGCCGCCTTTCTGTTAGCCCTCTAACTGCCTCGTAACTGCCCCGAAAGGACCCCATGCCAACCGACGCGCTGGACGCCCGCATCGTGACCCTTTTCACCGACAACCCCCGGATGTCGGTGCTGGAGGCCTCCCGCCGGTTGTCCGTTGCCCGTGCCACTGTGCAGGCCCGCTTGGACCGGATGCAGCAGACCGGGGTGATCGCCGGCTGGGGTCCGCGGATCGACGCCGAGGCCCTGGGCTATGACGTGGTGGCGTACTGTTCGCTGACCATCCGCCAGGACACCGGCCATGATGCGGTGGTAGCCGCCCTGTCCCGCATCCCCGAGATCCAGGAAGTGCACACCGTATCGGGGGAGAGCGACCTGCTGGCGCGGGTGGCAGCACGCTCCAACTCGGACCTGCAGCGGGTGATCGATGCCATTGTGGCTACCAATACCGTGCTGCGGACCTCTTCGGTGATTGTGCTCAACACGCACTTTGAGGGCCGGATGCTGCCGCTGCTGAATGCGGCCGCCGTTCCCGAGAGCTGATCCGCCGTGCCGCAACGGTAGGGGACCGGGTCCGCCTGCTGAAGTGGCCTGCGCCACAGTGCGGTTACACTCGGCCCATGCTTAGCGACACCACCCCACGCACAGCCCCTGCCACCGCACTGCGCACCGGCCTCGAGGCTGCTCCCAAACTGGCCCGTCTCCTGACCTTCCGAACGGTCTCTTCGCGCGTTCCCGAAGAGATGGAACCGGACCAGTTTGTTGGTTTCATCGCCGCCCTGCCCGAGCTGTTTCCCCGCGTCCACAAGGAGCTGGAAGTGGAGCGGATCAACGGCCTGGGCCTGCTGTACCGCTGGCCAGGCAGTGACACGTCGGGGAACGACACGGCAGGCCCCGCAACTGCAGACCCGGCAACCGGCGGCTCCCGAGGCCCGGCGGTCCTGATGGCGCACTACGACGTCGTCCCGGTTGAAGATCCGCAGCAGTGGGACCATCCGCCGTTCGCGGGCACCGTCACGGAGACGTCCATCTGCGGCCGCGGTGCCCTGGACGACAAGGGCGCCCTTGCCGCCGTCCTGGAAGCGGCCGAACAGCTTCTCGCCGAGGGCTTTGCCCCGCAGCAGGACCTCTACTTCTCCTTCGGCAACAACGAGGAAACCGCAGGCGACACCGCTGCCGCCGCCGCGGATCTGCTGGCCCGGCGCGGCATCCGTCCCTGGCTGGTGCTGGATGAGGGCGGCGCAGTGGCATCCGGAGCGTTTCCGTTCGTGTCCGCACCCCTGGCCGTGGTGGGCGTGGCCGAAAAGGGGATCCTCGACGTCGAACTGGCCACCGAGGACCAGGGCGGGCACGCCTCCACACCCAACCGGATGGGCGCGACGGCGAGGCTGGCCCGGGCGGTTGTCCGGCTGGACCGCCGTCCGTTCCCGGCGGCCCTGCCGGACGTCACCGTGGAAATGATCGAGCGGCTCTCCGGGTCCGCACCGTTGCTTCCCCGGCTGGTGCTGGGCAAGGTGCGGCGCCTGCGACCGGTGCTGACCCGGGTGTTCGGGCTGCTCGGCGGCGAACCCAATGCCATGACCCGCACCACCGTGGCCGTCACCCAGCTGCGCGGCAGCAAGGGCTCCAACGTCCTGGCCACCCGGGCCACGGCCAACGCGAACATCCGGGTAGCCGTGGGCTCCAGCGTGGAGTCCACACTGGTACACCTGCGCAAAATCATCAGCGACCCGAAGGTGTCCCTGCGGGTGGTGGAAGGCAATGAGCCCTCCCCGGTATCCGCTACGGACAATGCCCAGTTCGCGCTGCTGGAGGCCAGCATCCGCAGCAGCTTTCCCGACGCCGTTCCGGTGCCCTACATCATGCTCGGCGGCACCGATGCCCGCCGGTTCACGAACATCTGCGACGCGGTGTACCGGTTCGCGCCGTTCCGGATGAGCGCCGCGGACCGGGCAAGCATCCACGCCGACAACGAAAAAATAGGCATCGAAACCTTCGGTGAGGGCATCCTGTTCTACCGCACCCTGATGGGCGCGCTCTGATGCCGGCGGTGCCAGCCGCGCCGCCCGCCGGGCTGCGGATGATCGGCAGCGTCGTCGGTTTCCTGGTGCTGGTGGAACTGACCAGCGGCATCCTGCAGGGCTATTACACCCCCATGCTCACCGACATTGCCCGGCACCTGGGGATCGACGACGGCGATGTCAACTGGTTTGAATCCGCCCAGTTGATGCTCAGTGCCCTGGCTGTTCCCATCCTTGCGAAGCTGGGGGACATCTACGGCCACAAACGCATCCTGCTGGCCTCCACGGTGCTGACGGCCATCGCTTCCTGGGGCGTCGCATTTGCCCCGGATTTCTGGACCTTCCTGGCTGCCTGGTCGCTGCAGGGTTTCTACGTGGTCTGGCTGCCGATGGAAATCGCCCTGATCTTCAGCCGGCTGCGGCAGCAACCCAACCGCGCCGTGCTGACCCGCAAGGCGGCGGGGATCCTGGTGGGCGCGCTGGAACTGGGGGTCATCGGCGGCGCACTCGTGGGCGGGATGCTGGTGGAACAGTTCGCCGGCATGCTCTGGCTGACGCTTTCCATCCCGGCACTCGCTGTCACACTGTGTATTTTCGCCGTGCAGTTCGGGGTCCCTGAGTCCACCGCCCTGGACGGCGGCACCGTGGACCGGACGGGTTTTGCACTGCTCGCCTTCGGACTGCTGACGCTGACCTCGGGACTGACCTTCCTGCGGATCAACGGTCCGGAAACCTGGTGGGCCTGGGCTGTGCTGGCAGCCGGCGCGGCGGTTTTCATCCCGTTCGTCCGCTACGAGTCGGGGCGGAAGGATCCGCTGGTGGACTTCGCGATGCTGCGCAGTCCTGCCATGTGGCCGGTGCAGCTGACCGCCGGCCTGTTCGGCATCTCGGTGCTGGGAGCGCAGGCGCCCATGTCCACCTTCGCCCGCACCGACCCCGGCCAGCACGGCTACGGGCTAGGCCTGGAGGCCTCCCAGGTGTCCATCATTATCGGAAGCTATGTTCTGGCCCTGCTGGCCGGGGCGCTGCTCTTCCCGGCGGCGGCACGGCGGACCACCCCGCGCAATACCCTGGTGGGCGCGGCTGTGCTGGTCGGCGTCGGCTACGCCCTGTTCCTGCCCTTCCACGACACCCTGCCGCAGACGCTGGCGAACATGGTGGTGGCCGGGCTGGGATCCGGTGCCCTGGTGGCGGCGCTTCCGTCAGCTGCCGCGGCGGCAGCTCCGCTGAACCGGACCGGCATGGCCACCGGCCTGACCAACACCACCAAGACCATCGGCGGGTCCTTCGCCTCAGCAGTGTTCGGCATTGCCCTGGCCAGCGCGGCCGTGGATGCTCTGTCTCCGGCCGGTGCAACCGCCACTGCGGCACCGCTGGAGGGGTACCTGACGGTCTGGACGGTGTGCTCCGTGACGGCGTTGGTGGCGGCCGCGGTCCTGCTGATGGTGCCGCGGCTCGCATTTGCCGACCCGCCGTTGACGGCGGAGGAAGCGGCCGCCTGATCCCGCTAGTCCTCCAGGCTCGCCAGCACCTTATCCGTGAGTTCCTTGAGCCGGACCAGCTCCTCACCGTCCAATGCGGGGGTGAGGAGCTCGTGGATGCCGCGCACATGGATCCGTCCCAGGCGGCGCTGCACCGCCCGGCCTTCATCCGTTAGCGACAGTTCGACGCCGCGCTGGTCCTGTTCCGCCGGCCGTCGCTGCACCAGGCCCCGGGCCTCGAGCCGGTCCACCATCCGGCTGAGGCTGGGCTGGCTGATCAGCAGGTGCTCGTTGAGCTCATTTAGCCGGCTCCAGCCTCCGGGGCACCGGGTGAGGTTGAACAGGACGTCGTACTCGCGCATGGTGAGGTCCCGAAACTCAGGATCGCGCTGGAGGCGACGCATCACCCCCACCTGGACGCGGAAGAGGGATTCCCAGGTTTCGGCTGCCTGCTTCACGCTGGCGTCGTTGGAGGAGTGCATGCTCCCAGCCTACTGAACGCCGGCAGCGGCCGCCGACGGTGACGGTGCGGATGCCGGGACTGCACCGGCTGCATCGTTGCGGGCGGCCACGCGTGCGGCGTGCGTGGGGCCGTCCGGAACGCCCGCGGGGCGCCGGCTGTCGAGTTCCTTCCGCAGCTCGGGCAGGACGTATTCGCCGAAGAGGTCCAGCTGTTCCAGGACCGTCTTGAGCGGCAGTCCGGCGTGGTCAATCAGGAAAAGCTGGCGCTGGTAGTCGCCGAAGTACTCCTGGAACGTCAGCGTCTTCTCCAGCACCTCCTGCGGGCTGCCGACGGTCAGCGGGGTCTGGGCGGTGAAATCCTCCATGGTCGGGCCGTGCCCGTACACCGGGGCGTTGTCGAAGTAGGGCCGGAACTCGTTGATTGCGTCCTGGGAGTTCTTCCGCATGAAGAACTGCCCGCCCAGTCCCACAATGGCCTGGTCTGCGCGGCCGTGGCCGTAGTGCTCGTACCGTTCGCGGTACAGTCCGATGAGCTGCATGTAGTGCTCCTTCGGCCAGAAAATGTTGTTGGCGAAGAAGCCGTCACCGAAGTAGGCGGCAATTTCGGCTATCTGCGGCGTGCGGATGGAGCCGTGCCACACAAAGGGCGCGACGCCGTCGAGCGGACGCGGCGTGGCGGTGAAGTTGCGCAGCGGGGTGCGGAACTTGCCTTCCCAGTTCACGGTGTCCTTGTCCCAGAGCTGGCGCAGCAGGTTGTAGTTCTCCACGGTCAGTTCCACTGAATCCTGCGGATCCTTGCCGAACCACGGGTACACCGGGGCAGTGTTGCCCCGGCCCAGGACCAGGTCCACGCGGCCGTCGGCCACGTGCTGGAGCATGGCAAAATCCTCGGCGATCTTCACCGGATCGTTGGTGGTGATCAGCGTGGTGGTGGTGGAGAGGATGATCCGCTCGGTCTGGGCGGCAATGTAGCCCAGGAGGGTGGTGGGGGAGCTGGCATAGAAGGGCGGGTTGTGGTGCTCGCCGGTGGCGTACACGTCCATGCCGATCTCTTCGACCTTGCGGGCGATGGCCACGGCTGCCTTGATCCGCTCACCCTCGGTGGGGATGCGGCCGGTGACGGGGTCGCGGGTGATGTCGCTGACGCTAAAGACGCCGATCTGCATGTTGGCCTCCGGAAGTTGGAATGGTCCTCAAAGTATATGCATACGCATACATTTTCCTTCCAACGGTTACCTGCCCCGGTTCATTCCCGGCTCCGGGCTCCGGGCTGCGGCTAGGCATGCATGTCGGTCTTGCTGTCCCTGCGCAGTTGGCGCTTCTCGCGGGAACCCTCAACCAGCCGGTAAAGCACGGGCACCAGGATCAGCGTCAGGGCGGTGGAGGAGATCAGGCCGCCAATCACCACAATGGCGAGCGGGCGGGAAATGAACCCGCCCTCGCCGGTGACGCCCAGTGCCATCGGGGTCAGGGCGAACACCGTGGCCAGCGCGGTCATCAGGATCGGCCGCAGGCGCTGCCGGGCACCGCGGAAAATAGCGTCCTCCACGTTCATGCCCGGCCTGCCGTCACGCGGCTGCCGGTACTGGTTGATCAGGTCCATCAGCACAATGGCGTTGGTCACCACAATGCCCACCAGCATCAGCATGCCTACCAGGGAAGGCAGGCCCAGCGGGACGCCGCTGACCAGCAACAGCAGGATGGCGCCGGTGGCCGCGAAGGGAATGGAGACCAGCAGGATCAGCGGCTGCAGCAGGGACTTGAAGGTGGCCACCATGATCACGTACACAATGGCGATGGCAGCCAGCAGCGCCAGGCCGAGCTGGGTGAAGGACTCGTTCTGCTGGGTGGCGGCGCCGCTGAGTTCGGCGGTCACGCTGGCCGGCAGGTCCACCTCCGCCAGCCGGGCCTGGACTTCGGTGATGGCCGCACCCAGATTGTCGCCCTCGGGGGAGACGGAGACGACGGCGGTGCGTTCGCCGCCGGAAGAGGAGACCGACGTCGGCACGGAGACCTCCTGGACGGTGGCCAGGTCGCGCAGCGGCACCGGACCGGAACCGGTCGGCACCGCGACACTGTTGAGCTGTTCCAGGGAAGTGATGGGCGTGCCCTCACCGATGAGCACCGGCAGGTCATCGGTGCCCAGCCGGACCGTGCCGGCCGGCAGCGGGCTGACGGTCGAGGCCACCAGCCCGGCGATCTGCTGCTCATTGAGGCCGGCGGCCACTGCCTTCGCCCGGTCGATGGTCACCTGGACCACCGGCTGGGAGGAGGAAAGGTTGCTGCTGGCCTCGGCGACGCCGGGCAGGTCGGACATGGCCGCCACAAGCGCGTCGCTGGCCGGCTGCAGATCAGCCGGGTCGCCGGCGGAGAGCTCAATGTCCACAGTGTTCGACGTGCCGAAACCGCCGCCCGTGCTGCCCAAGGTGACGTTGCCGGCGTCGTCCGCGTCCTCGATGGCCGTCCGGACGGTGTCGCGCAGTGCCACCTGGTCCACGCCCTCCTCGGTGATGACCGTGAAGTTCGCTACCGACGAGCCGCCCGCCGTGAACGCGGCCAGCCCGGAGGTTGAGGTGCCCATGGTGACCTGCACGTCCTTGACGCCGTCGATGCCGGAGAGGATGTCCTCCACCTTGCCGGCGGCCTCGGATGTGCGCTCCAGCGATGTGCCGGCGGGCAGTTCCTGCCGCACGCTGAAGTTGTTCTGGCCGGTGTCACCCAACAGGTTGGTGGGAAGCAGCGGCGTCATTGCCGCCGTGGCCAGGAGGATGATCAGCCCGGCAACCACGGTGTACACCGGGTGGCGCTGGGTGGTGCGCAGGACCGGCAGGTAACCGCGCTGCAGCATGGTCCGGGATTCGCGTTCCTCGGCCTCGGCACGGTACGCCTCGGGGTCGGCCACCGGCGGGGAGGACTTCAGGAACCAGTAGGCCAGCACCGGCACAATGGTCAGGGAGACCAGCAGCGAGGCCAGGAGGGCCAGCGTGGTGGTGACAGCGAAGGGCCGGAACAGCTCGCCGGCGAGGCCGCCCACAAAGGCAATGGGAGCGAACACCGCCACGGTGGTGAGCGTGGACGCCGTCACGGCGCCGGCCACTTCCCGCACGGCGGTGAGGATGGCCGTGCGTTTGTCCTCGCCGTAGCCCAGGTGCCGCTTGATGTTTTCGATGACGACGATCGAGTCGTCCACCACCCGGCCAATCGCGATGGTCAGGGCGCCGAGGGTGAGGATGTTCAGGGAGTAGCCGAAGGCCAGCAGGCCGATGAAGGTTACCAGCAGGGACAGCGGAATGGAGACCGCAGTGACCAGCGTGGAGCGGATGGAGAGAAGGAAAACCAGGATGACCAGCACAGCGAAGCCCAGCCCGAGCAGGCCTTCGGTGGTGAGGTCGGAAATGGACTGCTCAATGAAGGGCGCCTGGTCAAAGACCACGGTGAATTCCGCGCCGTTGCCCAGTTCCTCCTGCAGCGACGGCAGCAGGTCCATGACCTCGTGCGAGATGCCGACCGTGTCTCCGGCCGGGGTCTTGGTGACGGACACGGCCAGCGTCGCTTCGCCGTTGGTCCGGGTGATGGAGGTGGCTTCATCTTCGGTGATGTTTACGGTTGCCACGTCTCCGATGGTGACCGGTGCGCCGTCGCCGTTGCCGCCGGCGGACTCGACCGGGAGGGCGGAAATCTTCTCCAGGCTGTCCAGCGGTGCGCCCACCTGGATGGAGAGGGTCCGGCCGTCCTCATTAACGGTTCCGGCGGGCAGCAGTGCGCCGCTGTTTTCCAGCGCATCCACTATGGCGGCGGGCGTGACGCCCAGCCGGGCGAGGGCGGCGTCGTCGGGAAGGATGGCGACGTGCCGGGTGGATCCGCCGGTGACTTCTGCTGTCCGGACGCCTTCGATTTTCTGCAGGCGGGGAACGGTCAGGCGCTGCAGGTCCGCATTGAGCTCGGCCAGCGGTTCATCGGAGGACACCGCCAGATAGACGATGGGGAAATCACTGATGCTGCCGGCCAGCGACTGCGGATTGGCATCCTCGGGCAGCAGCTGCCGGGAATTGGAGATTGCACGGTCCACCTGCCCGCGGGCCCGGTCCAGGTCCGTGCCGTAGGCAAAGGTGAGGCTGATGGTGGAGATCCCGGAACGGGACGTGGCCGAGGAATCTTCCAGGCCTTCGACGGCGGTCAGCGCCCCTTCCAGCGGTTCGCTGACCTGGGCATCCACCACCTCGGGGGAGGCGCCGGGCAGGGCAGTTATGACGCTGATCTGCGGGAACTCCAGCGACGGGATCAGCTCCTGCTTCAGGGAGCTCATGGAAATGACGCCGAAAACCGCCACGAACACCGTGATCAGGGCAATGAGCGCCCGGTTGGAGAGGGACAGCTTGGCCAAACGGTCCATGATCCTGCCTTAGGAAGGGCGAACTGGAGAAGGGGAGGTGGTGCAGCGCCGAATGCCCGGCGCCTGAAACAGAGTGCGGCGGGGGCCCCCCCGGGGGGGGCGCCGGCGCCGCCGGGGCGGTGCGAGGGCCGGGC
>NZ_JASKLW010000017.1:0-36142 GCF_030125565.1 Arthrobacter sp. zg-Y1143
AGCCCCGGGGCCCCCCACCGCGGGGGGGGCGCCCCCGCGCGGCCCCCGCCGCCCCCCCCCGCGGTGCCGTTCCTAGGACAGGCCCAGGACCTTGCTCGTGTCGGCGTTGATCTCTTCCATCAAACGCTCGTTTTCGTTGAGCTTGACGCCGTAGCCCGGGATCATTTCCTTGATCTTCGGTTCCCAGCCGTCGAATTGGCGGGGGAACGCACGCTTGAGCAGGTTGATCATGATGGGCGGTGCCGTGGAGGCTCCGGGGGATGCGCCCAGCAGGGCGCCGATGGAACCGTCTGCGGCGGTGATGAGTTCGGTGCCGAACTGCAGCACACCGCCCTTCTTCGGGTCCTTCTTGATGACCTGGACGCGCTGGCCCGCTGTGATGAGGTCCCAGCCCTCGGTCTTGGCGGAGGGCATGAATTCCTGCAGTGCGGCCGTTTTGCCTTCGCGGGTCTTCAGGACTTCGGTGACGAGGTACTTGACCAGGCTCATGTTGTCCTTGGCCACGCCCAGCATCGGCACGAGGTTGGACGGCCGGACCGAGAGCGGCAGGTCCAGGTAGGAACCGGTCTTCAGGAATTTGGGTGAGAAGCCGCCGTACGGGCCGAACAGCAGGGAACGCTGTCCGTTGACGAACCGGGTGTCCAGGTGCGGCACGGACATGGGCGGGGCACCCACGGAAGCCTGGCCGTACACCTTTGCGTTGTGGCGGGCAATGATGGACTCATCCGTGGAGCGCAGGAACTGGCCGGAGACGGGGAAGCCGCCGAAGCCCTTGCCCTCGGGGATGCCGGAGGCCTGGAGCAGGTGCAGTGCGCCGCCGCCGCCGCCGATGAAGACGAACTTGGCGCTGACGGTGCGGGCGGTGCCGGTGGCCAGGTCCTTGACCTTGACGTCCCAGCCGCCGGTGGAGGAACGGGATACGTTGCCCACTTCGTGGCGGAAGTGCATGTTCACCCCGTTGGCGCCGAGGTAATTGGTCAGTTCGCGGGTCAGCGCACCGAAATCCACGTCGGTGCCGCCGACCACGCGGGAGGCTGCAACCCGCTGGGAGGGGTCGCGGCCTTCCATGATCAGGGGGGCCCACTCCGCCAGCTTGGCCGGATCCTCGGAGAATTCCATGGTCTTGAAGAGGGGCTGCGCGCTCAGCGATTCCCAGCGGCGGCGCAGGTACTCCGAATGCGCGTCGCCCCAAACAAAGCTCATGTGCGGCAGCGGATTGATGAAGTTGTTGGAGATGTGGCCTGCAGAGACCAGATGCGACCAGAACTGCCGGGAAACCTGGAACTGCTCGTTGATGCCCACCGCCTTCGCCGGGTCAACGGAGCCGTCGGCTGCGGCCGGGCTGTAGTTCAGTTCACAGAGCGCGGCGTGGCCGGTTCCCGCGTTGTTCCACGGGTCGGAGCTTTCCAGCCCTGCGCGGTCGAGGCGCTCATAGAGGGAGATGTCCCAATCCGGCGCCAGCTGCTTCAGGAACGCCCCGAGGGTCGCGCTCATGATGCCGCCGCCGATCAGCAGTACATCTGTTTTCGTTGCGGAATTATCCGCCGGGCTATTTGCAGTCAACTTCGTCTCCAGTCGCGTGGGCGCTAGCCATAGAAGCGTATCCCTGAGCAGGTGGCTTCCTAAAATTATCGCCTACTTGCACTGCTTTGCCGGGGCAAACCGCAACCGGTCCGGTAAAGGCTCCGGCGCCTCAGCGGTCCGCGAGGGAGATTCGGTTGAAGACTTCGTGGAGGACGGGGCTGGTGGGGTAGGACGCGACGCGGGGGGACAGCGCCAGGGCAGAGATGGGGAAGGCGAGCGGGATAGCCGGTACGCGCTCGGAAATCCGGTTGGTAATCGCGTGGTAGGCGTCAGTTTGATCCTGGCCCTCGCCCAGCGTGCGCGCCTTCTCGACGCCGGTGAATACTTCCGGGTCGTTGAACGCGAATTCCTCGGTGTAGCGCCCAAAGAGCGTGCCGACAAAGTTGTCGCCGGCTTCGTAACTGCCGGCCAGCCCCAGCAGGTGGAAGGCCCGGTCTTCCTTGCCATGCACCTTTTCCAAGTAGCCCTCGGACCAGTCCACCGGGACCGGGCGGATGTTGAAGCCGGCAGCGGTCAGCTGGCTGCTGAGCCGGGCATAGACCTTTTCGGGCGTGGGCAGGTAACTGCGGGTAACGTGCCGGGGATAGTAGAACGGCAGCTCCCGGCCGTCATACCCGGCTTCGATGAGCAGTTCCTTGGCCTTCTCCGGTTCGTAGCCGTAACCGGTGGCCGAGTCGGACGTCAGTCCCAGCTTTTCCGGCAGGAACTGGTTGGCAGGCTTGGTGCCGTTGAGGAACAGGCCGTCCAGGACGGCAGGCTTGTCGATGGCGTGCGCCACCGCACGGCGCATCAGGACGTTGTCCAGTCCGGGGAAGCTCTGGTTGATGCCCAGGTACAGGATGGAATACGGATCGCGCTGCTGGATCTGCTGGCCGTTGCGCGCCAGTTCGCCGACGTCGTTCACCGTAACCAGGTCGTAGCCGTCCACCTCGCGCTTCTTCAGGGCACGCAGGCGGCCCTCGGGGCTGTTGATCGTCCTGAAGACCACGGTCCCGATCTGGCCGGGTTCGCCCCAGTATTCCGGGTAGGCCGTCAGTTCAATGGTGTCTTCGTCCCATGTGCCGAAGCGGTAAGGGCCGGTGCCTACGGGATGGACGCCGTAGGCGGAGATCTTGCGCCCGTTGAGTTCCCGGGTCAGCTCGTCCGCGCTTGCCTCGGCCAGTGCCTTCGGTGATGACATGGCGAACGCCGGTGCTGCGAGGGCGGGAATGAAGCTGTCCAGGGGCTCGGTCAGGATGACCCGGACGGTGTATTCGCCTACCGGAACGCAGTCCTTGTAGACGGTGAGGGCGGGCGTATCCGAGTAGCCCCGGAATACCGACTTGTACATCAGCGAATCGGTGCGCACGGACTCGGGCATGTTGTACCAGCGTTCAAAGTTCCGCCGTACGGCTTCGGCGTTGAAGGGCTCACCGTCGTGGAAGGTCACGTCCTGCCGCAGTTCGAACGTATAGGTCCTGCGGTCCTCGGACTGCGTCCAGCTTTTGGCCAGCAGGGGTGTGGGGGCCGAGGTCAGGGCGTCCACGCCCACCAGCCCCTCAAGGACCTGCCGGGTGACCCGGTAGGACTCAGTGTCGGAGGCGAGGGCCGGATCAAGGGTGACCGGACGCGCCGCCGTCGCGAAGGTGAAGCGGGCGGAAGGGCCGGTAGGTGCGGTCGTGCCGGCTGCGGCCGTGGGCTTGTCTTCGGCGGCTTCGGCCGTGCAGCCGGCAAGCATGAAGGCTGCCGCTGCTGCCCCGGCCCTGATGATGGAACGGCGGGAGAGGGAAGGACCGCTGGGGCCGGAACTGGCCCGGGCTGGTTCCCGTCCGGGTTCTGCTGTGCCGGGTTTTACTGGGTCGGATCGGGTCACGGTGATACTCCTCCGGGACGCTCCATCCCTCCGTTTTGATGATTTCCCATTCTAAATGATTAAAAACCGGTAAACACCGGTGAGACACGCGTCACAAGAGGTGCCGGTGGGGCAGGATGGGGAAATGACTGATTTGAGCGCTGATACGCCCCTGCTCGAGGTGAGCAACCTCGCGGTTAATTTCCGCACCATGGACGGCGAAGTGTCCGCCGTCCGCAACGCCGGGTTCTCCTTGCCCGCAGGCAAGACACTGGCCATTGTGGGGGAGTCCGGCTCCGGGAAGTCCACCACGGCTATGGCCGTCATCGGCCTGCTGCCGGGCAACGGCACAGTGGCGTCGGGCAGCATCCGCTTCGACGGTCAGGAACTGGTGGGACTGCCCGAGGCGAAAATGCGGGCCATTCGGGGCCGGTCCATCGGCCTGGTGCCGCAGGACCCGATGTCCAACCTGAACCCGGTGACCAAAATCGGAACCCAGGTTGCCGAGACGCTGCTGGTGCACGGCATGGCCACCGCGAAGGACGTGGACCGCAAGGTTGTGGAGGTCCTGACCGCCGCCGGACTGCCCAACGCCGCTGAACGAGCCAAGCAGTACCCGCATGAATTTTCCGGCGGCATGCGCCAGCGGGCCCTGATCGCCATTGGCCTGGCCTGCCGTCCCCGGCTCTTGATTGCCGATGAACCCACGAGTGCGCTGGACGTAACGGTCCAGCGGACCATCCTTGACCAGATCGACCGCATGACGGAAGAACTGGGCACGTCGGTCCTGCTGATTACCCACGACCTCGGGCTCGCGGCCGAGCGTGCCTCCGAACTGGTGGTGATGCACCGCGGTGAAGTCGTGGAGACTGGACCGGCCCGCCAGCTGCTGGAGGACCCGCAGCACCCGTACACCCAGTCATTGGTCCGGGCCGCCCCCAGCGTGGCGGCGGTCCGGCTCCGCCCGGGCGCCTTCAGCGCGGCGGGGGATGCGGAGGAGAGTGGAGCTGCCGCCGGAACGGACACAGCGGACGACGCCGCCCCGGACAACATTGTCGAATTCCGGGACCTCACCAAGGTCTTCAAGATCCGCGGCCGGGCGGATGATTTTTATGCGGCCCGGAACGTTACCCTGGACATTCCGCGCGGCCGCACCGTGGCTATTGTGGGGGAGTCCGGTTCGGGGAAGACCACCACGGCGCGGATGCTGCTCAAGCTTATTGAGCCCACATCGGGGACCATGACCTTCGACGGGATGGACGTTGCGTCGCTGAACAAGGTCCAGCTGCGCGACTTCCGGCAGCGGGTGCAGCCTATCTTCCAGGACCCGTACTCCTCCCTGGACCCCATGTACACCATTGAGCGGATCCTTGAGGAGCCGCTGAAGACCTACCGCCGCGGCAACAAGGCAGAGCGGCAGCAGCGCGTCCGGGAACTCATGGACCAGGTGGCACTGCCGCAGGAGATGCTGCACCGCTATCCGGCCGAGCTTTCCGGCGGGCAGCGCCAGCGCGTGGCTATTGCCCGTGCCCTGGCGCTCAAGCCTGAGCTGATCGTCTGCGACGAGCCGGTCTCCGCGCTGGATGTGCTGGTCCAGGCCCAGATCCTGCAGCTGCTAGGGGACCTGCAGCGCGAGTTCGGGCTCAGTTACCTCTTTATCTCCCATGACCTGGCCGTGGTCCGGCTGATCTCCGACTACGTCTGCGTGATGAAGGACGGGGAACTGGTGGAGGCAGCGACGTCGGAAGAGGTCTTCTCCAACCCGCGCCACCCGTACACGCGCAGGCTCCTGGCCTCCATTCCGGGCAATGAACTGAACATTGAGGACAAACTGGACGTGGAAGGCGAGCTGGCTTCCTAGCCATGGGAGCAGGACGGGCTGCGGAAGAAGCAGCATTGGAAGCGGAACTGGAGCAGATCCTTGCTGCCCGGAACCGGGAGGCGATGGAGCCGACCATCAGGGCCCTGCTCGACGTCGACCGGCGCTTTCCGGAGAACCCGCGCGTTCTCTACGAAGTGGGGGGCGCCTATGACACAGCGGGGGAGGAGGACACTGCAGCAGGCTTCTACGAGCGTGCGCTCGCCGGCGGCCTGGACGGCGATGTCCTGCGGCGGTGCTGTCTGCAGTACGGGAGCACCCTGCGGATCCTGGGCCGGGTGGAGGAATCCCTGGCGGTGTTCGCCCGGGCCCGCCGGGAATATCCGGACTCGGTGGCGCTGGGGGTCTTCGAGGCGCTGACGCTGCATGCCGGCGGCCGGGCGGACAGCGCGCTCGCAGGCATGCTGGAACTGCTGGCGGACAACGTTTCCGCCGCGGAGCTGGACCGGTACAAACCGGCGATCCGGGGCAACGCCGGGTATCTGCGGTCCCTGGACAGTGAGTAGCAGTGCAAGACAGTGAGTAGCAAAGCAAAAGGTCCCACCCGATGCGGGTGGGACCTTTTGCTTTACTGCCGGGCTACTTCCGGCGCGTCTTGGGATCGAGCGCTTCCCGCAGGGACTCGCCCAGCAGGGTGAAGCCCAGCGCGGTGATGGCAATGCAGATGCCCGGCAGGAATGCCAGCTGGGGCGCCACGCCGAGTTCGGCCTGCGCATAGGTGAGCATCCGCCCCCACTCCGCGGTCTGCGGCAGTCCGCCGCCGAGGCCGAGGAAGGACAGGGCTGCAGCGTCGATCACCGCAGTCGCGAGTGTCAGCGTCGCCTGGACAATCAGCGGTCCGGTGCTGTTGGGCAGCAGGTGGCTCATGGTGATGGTCCGCCGGCTCAGTCCGAGGGTCTGCGCCGAGAGAATGTAGTCGGCGCTGCGCTGGGAGATCATCGAGGAGCGCAGCAGCCGCGCGAAGATCGGCACCTGGGACACGCCGATGGCGATCATGATCGCAGCGGAGCTCTGTCCCATCATGGCGGCGATACTGACCGCGAGCAGCAGGTTCGGAACCGACAGAAGGATGTCCACAAAGCGCATGATGACGCTGTCCACCCAGCCGCCCAGGCCGCCGGCAAGGACGCCGAGCAGCATTCCGCCCAGCAGGCCGAGGGCGGTGGAAACCACACCGATGATCAGCGACGCGCGGGCGCCCCAGAGCAGCTTGGACAGCACGTCTCCGCCGAAGCGGTCCAGTCCAAGCGGATAGCCGTCGATGGCGCCGGGGCCCGGAATGCTGGTGGGGGTGATGTTCGTGCGGCCGGGCAGATCATTGCCGCCGTACGGAGCCAGCAGCGGGGCGAGAAGTGCCACCAGGATAAAGAGACCGACAATTACGGCACCGGCAACGGCGGCCGGATTGCGGCGAAGCCGGCGGAAGGCATCTTTCCACATGCCGCTTTCGGCGGCCGGCTTGGCGGTGGGTGCACCTTCGGGAAGAACGGACCCGCCTGCTGCGGGGGGCAGAGTAGTACTCACTGGACACGCACCCTTGGATCGATGAAGCCGTAGGACACGTCAACCAGCAGGTTGATCAATGAGTACGCCACGGCAATGAAGACGATGAATCCCTGCAGCACGGGGTAGTCGAGGGCAAAAATTGCGTCCCTCAGGAATTTTCCTATCCCGCTGAAGGCAAAGACGGTTTCGGTCAGCACCGCGCCGGAGATCAGCAGCCCGGTCTGCAGGCCGATGGTGGTGGTGACCGGCAGCATGGCATTGCGCAGGATGAACCGTCCGCGGATGGTTTTTTCCATCAGCCCCTTCGCCCGGGCCGTTCGGACGTAGTCCGCACCCTGGACTTCCAGGACAGACGCGCGGGTAATGCGCACAATAATCGCCAGCGGGATGGTGCCCAGGGCGATCGCCGGCAGCACAAGGTGCAGGATGGCATCCCAGGAGGCGTCCCATTCCCGTGTCAGCAGCCCGTCCAGTACAAAGAAGTCCGTGACGTGCGTGGCATTGATCCGCGGGTCCTGACGTCCGTCGGTGGGGAACCACCCCAGCTGGATGGCCAGTACCCATTTGAGAATGAAGGCCAGGAAAAAGACCGGCACGGTGATGCCGATGAGCGAGAGGACAACGGAGGAGTGGTCCCAGAAACGTCCGTAATGCCGGGCGGCCAGGTAGCCGAGCGGAATGCCGATGCCGATGGCGAAGATCAGCGCAACGACGGCCAGTTCCACTGTGGCCGGGAAACGGGTGCCGAATTCCTCCAGGACGGAACGCCCGGTGACGATGGAGGTGCCGAAGTCGCCCTTGAGGAGCTTCCCGACGTAGGTGAAGTACTGCTCGATCAGGGGACGGTCAAATCCGTAGGCCTTATTGATATTCGCAATGGCTTCCGGTGAGGCCTTGTCTCCGAGCAGGGCCGTGGCCGGACCTCCGGGCAAGTTGCGTACCCAAAGGAACAGCAGGATGGACAGGCCTATGAGGGTGGGAATCAGCATAAGCAGGCGTTTGCCGATGACTCGTAGCACGAGCGTCCTTTCCCAGCCGTGGAAGCTGGAGGATCTGGTGGGGAAAAAGACTGGAACACGCGTAAAGGCCGGGGACCACTGGGGTCCCCGGCCTCCGGTGCGTTACTTGGTGAGCTTGATCTGGTTGAACACTTCGTCGTTCACCGGGCTGGCGGGGTAGGACTCAACCCGCTCGGAGAAGGCGAGTGACGGCGCCGGGTGTGCCAGCGGTACGGCCGGCACAAACTGGGCGATGTCCTCGTTGATCTGCTCGTAGAGCGGGGTCTGCTCGTCGAGCTTGGAGACCTGGCGGGCTTCTTCCAGGGCGTTGAAGATGTCCGGGTTGTTGAAGCCGAACTCCGGCTTCTCCTGGCCGAAGAAGACGCCAACAAAGTTGTCGGTGTCGTTGTAGTCGCCGGTCCAGCCCAGCAGGTGCAGGCCGTGATCGGACCCGGCCTGGACGCGGTCAAGGTAGTCCGGGGACCACTTGTTCGGCTGCGGGTTGACCTTGATGCCTACCTCGGCCAGCTGGGCCTGCAGGTTGGTGAAGACCTGTTCAGGGGTCGGCATGTAGGGGCGCGAGACGCCGGTGGGGTAGTTGAAGTCCACGGTGAAGCCGTCCGGGTAGCCGGCCTCGGCCAGCAGGGACTTTGCCTTCTCCGGATCGTAGGCGTACTCGGTGACCTCGTCGTTGTAGCCGTTGACAACCTCGGGGATGAACTGTGTTGCCACCTTCGTGCCCTCGGGCAGCGTCTGGGACACCAGCGCTTCCTTGTCGATGGCGTAGGAGATGGCCTGGCGAACCTTCACATCGGCCAGTTCCGGAACCTGCTGGTTCATGCCCAGGTACAGGATGGTGAACGGATCCCGGGGGATCACCTTGAAGCCGGCCGCGGCCAGCTGCTCGGTGTCGGCCGGAGCCACCAGGTCATAGCCGTCAATGTCGCCGGCTTCCAGCGACTGGCGGCGTGCCTGCGGATCATCGATGACGCGGAAGATGATGTCGGTGACCTGTGCTTCCTCATCTCCCCAGTAGTCCTCGTTCAGGTCAAGGGTGATCTGGTTTCCTACGTCCCAGGCATTGAACTTGTAGGGCCCGGTGCCGGTGGGGTGGGCCTTGGCGTATTCGGTCAGCTCGGGTGCCTCGGCCGTGCCGGAGGACTCGTTGGCACCGAACTCCTCCATGGCCGAGGGGCTCTGCATGGCGAACGCCGGCAGGGACAGGGCGGCAACGAACCCGGCGAACGGCTTGTTCAGCGAGATCACGGCTTCGGTGTCCGAAGACGCCTCGCAGGACTTGTACGTCGCGGTGTCCGGGCTGTCGGAGAAGCCCTTGAACAGCATGCCGTAGTAGTAGGCCTGGCTTTCTGCCTGCTGGATACCGGAGAAGTTGTACCAGCGGTCGAAGTTTGCGCAGACGGCTTCAGCGTTGAAATCCGTTCCGTCGTGGAACGTGACGCCTTCCTCCAGGGCGAACGTGTAGGTCATGCCGTCTTCGGAGACTTCCCAGGACTTGGCCAGCAACGGAGCCGGGTCGGCGGTTCCGGGTTCGACCCCTACCAGGCCTTCGAAGATCTGGCGGCTGACCCGGAAGGACTCACCGTCGGAGGCGAAGGCGGGGTCAAGGGACTTGGGATCGGATGAGGCGGCGAAGACAAACGTGCCGTCGACGTCGCCGGAGCCACCGCCGTCGCCCTCTTCACGGTTGCTCTGGGCGCAGCCCGAGAGCACAAGAGCGCTCAGGGCAAGGCCTGCGGTAAGGGCGGACGCGCGCTTCTTCGCGGTGCGGCCTTTCCGGACTCTGTCTGCTGGGAACATGTTTCGGTACTCCTCTGGGGCGGATGAACGCTAAGCGAGTGTTGCCTGCTGCCGGCTAACCGGCGCGAATGTGTCCTGGAACACAAACGTATGGACAGAGCCTAATGGTGAAGTGTTTCTGTTACGTGAAATTGGACACCCCCGGCGCGGTCACGATTTGGTCACGCCGGAGCGGGCCCTGGGCCGGCAAGGGATGCCCGGGGATGCCCGGGGATGCCCGGGGAACACAAAAAGCCCCGGTCCGAAGACCGGGGCTTTTGCCGTGGACGCCCTAAGCGGGGCCGTTTGTGCGCGAGGAGGGACTTGAACCCACACGTCCGAAGACACTGGAACCTAAATCCAGCGCGTCTGCCAATTCCGCCACTCGCGCGTGGTTTCTGCCGCCGGCCGGAGGCCAGTGGGGAAACCAGCCTCCAGTGTACCCGAGCTCAGTCGAGCCCTAGATCACGCCGGAGCTTGGCAACATGGCCGGTGGCCTTGACGTTGTACTGGGCGAGGGCAACCGTGCCCTCGGGGTCAACCACCACAGTGGACCTGATTAGCCCTTCGTAGGTGCGGCCGTAGTTCTTTTTCTCGCCCCATGCGCCGTAGGCTTCGGCCACCGCGTGGTCTGGATCGGAGAGCAGCGGGAAGTTGAGGTTCTCCGCTGCGGCGAACTTTTCCAGCTTCGCAACCGGGTCGGGGGAGATGCCCAGGACCGTGTAGCCGGCGCTCTTGAGGCTGTTCAGGTTGTCGCGGAAGTCGCAGGCTTCCTTGGTGCAGCCGGGCGTAGCTGCCGCGGGGTAGAAGTACACAATGGTGTTGCTGCCGCGCGTGTCGGCCAGGGAAACACTGCTCCCGTCGGAGGCGGGCAGGGTGAAGTCCGGGGCGGTTTCGGCCGGGCTGAGGCGTGGCATGGGAATCTCTCCTGGAAATGGGTTCTGGCACGCGGTACGACTCAAACGCGACATTCCCGCGCGGGATGGCTATCCTAGTCTGTGGACAGATGCATCATCAGCCAACTGACTGTTTGCTTAGCCGTCCAGAGCCTAGAGGAAGAGTCTTATTTTATGCCGGATATGGAGCGCTGGCCCACCGGTCGTCTGCTGTCAACCGCTGCGCGCCTGGTAGAACACGCCTGGAACGAACGCCTGGTCAGCATCGGCCTGACGCATGCAGGCGTGATCGCATTGGGTGTCCTTGACTCGCAGGGACCCATGACACAGGCCCGCCTGGCGCAGTTGGTGCGCGTCCAGGCACAGACTATGGGCAAGACTCTGGCCCGCCTGGAGACCCACGGCCATGTCACGCGGGTCCGTAATGATCTGGATAAGCGCAGCCACATGGTCACCATTACCGAGCGCGGCGCTGAAGCCCTGCACGAGGCGCAGAACATTGAGCGCACCCTGCTTGACGGCGGCGAGCTGATGTCCGAAGCGCTGCGCAGCCAGCTGCGCAAGGTCATCACCGAACTGGGCAGCCCCCGGTGGCAGACTGCCGTGGACGTTCCCGGACTGCCCATCCCGCCCGAAGCCGGGCTGGAAATTCTGCCGGAGCCCGCGGCAGACGGCCGCTGACAGCAGCGTCACATACATCGACAAAGCGTCACATCCATCGACAAGAGGCACATCCACCGGATGTGCCTCTTGTCTTTAACTCCGCCGGCGGCAGGTCCGCCGGCCACATGGGCAAGGGCAGGCACATGGAACAAAGAGTGAGCGAAAAGTACCTTAACTTTGCGGGCGTCATTGATGACGCCACATTGGAGCAGAACAGGCGCACGGCGCAGATGCCGTTCATCTACCCGCACCTGGCTTCCATGCCGGATGCCCATCTGGGCAAGGGTGCCGCCGTGGGCTCGGTGATCCCGACCCTTGGCGCGGTGATCCCGGCCGCCGTCGGCGTCGATATCGGCTGCGGGATGATCGCGGTGCGCACCGGGCACCGGGCTGCGGACTTAACCGGACTGGACCGGCGGAAGCTGCGGACATCGATCGAGGGCGCGGTTCCCCTCTCCGCCGGGCACAGCAACAAGTCCCTGACGGACACTGCACGCCGCCGCGTCCAGGTCCTGTCCGACGACGCCGCTGCCGCCGGCTTTGATCCTGCCGCCTACCTCAAAGGCTGGCAGCTGCAGCTGGGCACACTGGGTTCAGGCAACCACTTCATTGAGGTTTCCCTCGATGAAGAGGATACGGTCTGGCTGTTCCTGCACTCCGGATCGCGGGGAGTGGGGAACAAGATCGCCCAGCAGCACATCTGGGCTGCGCAGAATTACTGCGGCAAACGCTCCATCGAGCTGCCGGACCGGGACCTGGCCTACCTGGAGGAAGGCACTGAGGAGTTTGACCGTTACATTGCGGAGCTGATGTGGGCGCAGAAATTCGCCCTGCTGAACCGGGAGGAAATGATGGACAGGGTGATGGCCTGCTTCCGGGAGTGGACCGGCGGTCCGGTGCAGGAAGCAGAGCGGATCAACTGCCACCACAACTACACCGAGGTGGAAGAGCACTACGGAAAAAGGGTCTGGCTGTCCCGCAAGGGAGCCATTGATGCTTCCCCCGGCCGCCCTGGACTCATTCCCGGATCCATGGGTACCGCGTCCTACGTGGTGGAGGGCAAGGGCTACCCTCCGTCCCTGAACTCCGCGCCGCACGGGGCAGGCCGGCAGTACTCCCGCACCCGGGCACGCAAAACCTTCAGCCAGGAACAGCTGCGGAAGGCAATGCGGGGAATCGAGTACCGGGACACTCCCGCGTTCATCGATGAAATCCCGGCGGCTTATAAGGACATAGACGCAGTGATGGAGGATGCCGGGGACCTGGTTTCGGTGCGGCACGTGCTGCACCAGATTGTGAACGTCAAGGGAAACTGAGTCTGGGGCGGACCACGGTAGGGTGGCCAGTCATGACCACTTCAGCAGAGCTTCTTGCCGCCTATGACCGGCAGCTGCGCACGGACGCGGAGACTCCGTCAGCCCTCGACGTCGAACAGCTTGGACCGCTGCGCCTGGTGACGTTCGACGGCGGACGGGGATTCATCACCTATGCCGGCCTGGACGGCGCCGACGCCGGCACCATAGCCGGCTGGGTGGCCGGCGCCCTCGGGTATTTCCGGAACAATCCGGCGATCCGGCACATCGAGTGGAAGTCCCGCGGGCATGACTGGGCTCCCGGACTGCATGTTGCACTGGTTGGTAACGGGTTTGAGCCGGAGGAATCCGAGTCCATCATGATCGGCCGCGCAGCGGACCTCGCCGTTGACGTCCCGCTGCCTGTTGGCGTTGCCCTCCGGCAGGTCACCGAAGAGGAAGATGTTCGTGCCATGAGTGCAATGGCGGACGGGGTCTTCGGGGATCCGGTTTCCACCGCAACTGCGGACTCCCTCCTGCGCCGGCTGTCCCATGCCGACGGAATGGAACTCTGGGTGGCCGAATGCGGGGCAGAGATTGTCAGCGCCGGACGCCTTGAACCTGTTACCGGCACGGACTTTGCCGGCATCTGGGGTGGCGCCACCCTGCAGGCGTGGCGGGGCCGGGGTATCTACCGTGCCCTCACCGCAGCCCGCGCGCGGTCCGCCCTGGCAATGGGTAAGACACTGATCCACAGCGACTCGACACCGTACTCCCGGCCCATCCTTGAGCGCTCCGGTTTTGTGAAGGTCTCCACCACCACGCCGTATATTTGGCGTGCCCCGGCCTAGACACAAAAAACCGCCCGGCAGGAGAATCTCCTGCCGGGCGGTTTCCGGTTGGTGCACCCCCCGGGACTTGAACCCGGAACCCATTGATTAAGAGTCAATTGCTCTGCCAATTGAGCTAGAGGTGCGTGCTGATGCGGTCTGGCATCCGGCGCCGTGGGGCGCGGTTTGTTCTCCGCAACGACATGAAACACTACCACGTCTGCGGCCGCTGCGCGAAACGGTGCCCCGTGCGGCTGCGCCCCCCCTGCACAACAAAAAACCGTCCGGCCAGGCGAAGCGCCTGACCGGACGGTTTTGTTGGTGCACCCCCCGGGACTTGAACCCGGAACCCATTGATTAAGAGTCAATTGCTCTGCCAATTGAGCTAGAGGTGCGTATTCACTGCTGTTTTTCAGGCGAATTTTCTCCGCCGTTGGCATCAGCAACGACATGAAACACTACCAGCACTTTTGCCGCAGAATGAAATCCGGGCCGGTTTTGTGGTGCGTTTCACTTTGTGCCGCCGTCCTTGGGGGACCGGGACCGGGGGAGGACCACCAGTTCCCCCGGATTTCCATCCCAATCCGCGCTGTTGTCCACTACCCAGGTGCGCGCTGGAAGGTTGGCGGCCGGGTCGGCAGTGGTCACCGTCGTGGGCGTAGCCGGGCCCGCCGCCGAAACGGTCCGCGGTACGCGAGTTCCCGCTGCGGCGCCGCCGGACGCCAGCCGGACGGCGTCGTTATCCGCCAGCCGGTGCAGTTTCCGGGCCGCCCACACTGCTGCAGCGGAACCGATGCCAAGGGCGGTGAGGTAAACCGATGTTCGAGCCACAAGGGGATCCTTCGGTCGGCGGAAGGCACAATTCGACGGTACGGCCGCCGCTTTCCCCTGTCCATAGCCGGTGCACTGCCGGGCGTCCGCCGCTACGCTGGCTGGCATGGACCGTTCCGAAGCCCGCCCTGTCCGCACCGTCACCGTTCCGACCGCCGCACTCCTGGACGCGCTGCAACCGCTTCCCGAGGGAATGCGGGCCGCGGTATGGGATCTCGAGGGGGAGCCCGACGGCGTTGACTACGCGGACATAGATGCCGTGGTCCTGCCCTACGCATCCGGCACCGAGTACCGCTCCGCGCTGGAACGGGTCCCGCAGCTGGCCCTGCTGCAGGCCCAGTCCACCGGCTATGACGGCCTGCCCGAACTCGTTGGACCGGGCACGGCCATTGCCAGCGCCGCCGGCGTGCATGCGGCGGCAACAGCGGAAATGGCACTGACCCTGATCCTGGCCGCGCAGCGGGGGGTCGACTCCGCGCTCCGCGGGCAGCATGAGGGCACATGGGAGCAGGTCCGCTGCCCCGGACTGGCCGACCGCCGCGTGCTCCTGGTGGGGGTGGGAGGCATCGGCCGGGAGATTGCCGCACGGCTGCGTCCGTTCGACGTCGAACTCACCCGCGTGGGCAGCACGGCCAGGACGGACGACGACGGCGCCGTGCACGGAAGCGGGGAACTTGCGGAACTCGCGGCGGCAGTAGAAATCCTGGTGGTGATCACGCCCCTGAATGAGCAGACCCGGCACTTGATCGACGCGCGGATCCTGTCGGCCCTGCCCGACGGCGGGTTGGTGGTCAACGTGGCCCGCGGCGCCGTCGTGGACAGCGAGGCGCTCACCAAAGAGGTGGTGTCAGGGCGGCTGCGCGCCGCCGTAGATGTTTTCGATCCCGAACCCATACCGGAAGACCACCCCCTGCGGCAGGCGCCCGGTGCCATCATCACCCCGCACTGGGGCGGGAATACCGACGCCTTCGAACCTCGGATCCGGGAGTTCCTGCGCCGCCAGGTCCGCCGGCTGGCCCGGGGTGAGGAACCATTGAATATGGTCCGGCCGGGCCCGTGGGCCGGCAGGTCCGGTGAAAGCTAGGCCAGCTCCAGGTAGGAGTCCACGAAGGAGCGGAAGTCCTCCCAGTCCGCGGCCTGCTCCAGCATCCGCGTCCCGGCCCCGGGCAGTGCTGCCTGCGGCTCCACGCTGAACCGGAAGATGCGTCCGGTGTTGGTACCCACCTCATACGCGTCCGCAGCCAGTTCGTCAGTGTGGCTGAGGTTGGTGGTGTTCACCGCGGTGGGGGCCTCGAGGCCGGCCAGGGAATCGACGTCGAACGGGGCGAAGACCAGTTCGGCTGGACGCCAGCGGTAGCCCAGGACGTAGAAACCCGGCTCCTCGTCCCCGGCGGGAGTGGCACACACCAGGTTGTAGTCCCCGTAGTTCGGGATCTGGGATTCGAAGACGCGGCGCAGCACCAGCTTCATCTCGTCGCTGTCCGTTGCCGTGCTTGACTCTTTATATGGGTCTAAGCCTGGGTCTAAGCCTGGGTTCGTGTCGGGGGAGCCTCTGTCCGATGTCATACCCCCAGTCTATGAACAGGGTCCCCCCATCCGGGAAGCACGGCCCGTCCGCGCCATAGATCTTCATCTGGTGTTCACGGGCCGTAACAACGGAAGCCGGTGTCCGTCACATGGGCGGAACGCGCAGGCTTAAGTCCTAGGATTTAGCCATGAGCGGAGAAAACACACCCGATATCAAGCCCCGCAGCCGAGTGGTCACGGACGGCATCCACGCAGCGCCCGCCCGCGGCATGTTCCGCGCCGTGGGAATGGGTGACGACGATTTCGCCAAGCCGCAGATCGGCGTCGCCAGTTCGTGGAACGAGATCACCCCCTGCAACCTTTCCCTAAACCGCCTGGCCCAGGGTGCCAAAGAAGGCATCCACGCCGGCGGCGGCTTCCCCATGCAGTTCGGCACCATTTCCGTCTCCGACGGGATCTCCATGGGCCACGAGGGCATGCACTTCTCCCTGGTGTCCCGCGAAGTCATTGCCGACTCGGTGGAGACCGTCATGATGGCTGAACGCCTGGACGGCTCTGTCCTCCTGGCCGGCTGCGACAAGTCCCTGCCGGGCATGCTGATGGCCGCCGCGCGCCTGGACCTCTCCAGCGTCTTCCTCTACGCCGGCTCCATCATGCCCGGCTTCGCGAAGATGGAGGACGGCAGCGAGCGGGAAGTGACCCTTATCGACGCCTTCGAAGCCGTGGGTGCCTGCGCCGCCGGCAAGATGAGCCTGAAGGACCTGGACTCCATCGAGCGGGCCATCTGTCCCGGCGAAGGCGCCTGCGGCGGCATGTACACCGCCAACACCATGGCCTGCATCGGCGAGGCCCTGGGAATGTCCCTGCCCGGCTCGGCGGCGCCGCCCTCGGCCGACCGCCGCCGCGACGAATTTGCCCGCAAATCCGGCGAAGCCGTGGTCAACCTGCTGCGCAAGGGCATCACCGCCCGCGACATCATGACCAAGAAGGCCTTCGAAAACGCCATCGCCGTCACCATGGCCTTCGGCGGCTCCACCAACGCCGTGCTGCACCTGCTCGCCATCGCCCGCGAAGCCGAAGTGGACCTCACACTGGAGGACTTCAACCGCATCGGCGACACCATCCCGCACCTGGGCGACCTGAAGCCCTTCGGCCGGTACGTAATGTTCGACGTCGACAAGATCGGCGGCGTCCCGGTGATCATGAAGGCACTGCTCGACGCCGGCCTGATCCACGGCGACTGCCTCACCGTCACAGGCAAGACGGTCGCGGAGAACCTGGCCGCCATCAATCCGCCGGACCCGGACGGCAAGGTGCTGCGCGCCATCGACAACCCCATCCACAAGACCGGCGGCATCACCATCCTGAAGGGCTCCATGGCCCCCGAAGGCGCAGTGGTCAAGAGTGCTGGGTTCGACGCCGACGTGTTCGAGGGCACCGCACGTGTCTTCGAACGCGAACAGGGTGCCCTGGATGCCCTCGATGCCGGGCAGATCCACGCCGGCGACGTCGTCGTGATCCGCTACGAAGGTCCCAAGGGTGGCCCGGGCATGCGCGAAATGCTGGCCATCACCGGCGCCATCAAGGGAGCAGGCCTGGGCAAGGACGTCCTGCTGCTCACCGACGGCCGGTTCTCCGGGGGCACCACCGGCCTGTGCATCGGCCATGTGGCTCCCGAAGCCGTCGACGGCGGCCCCATCGCCTTCGTGCGGGACGGGGACCGGATCCGCGTGGACATTGCCGCCCGCAGCTTCGACCTGCTGGTGGACCCGGAAGAGCTGGAAGCCCGGAAGGCCGGTTGGCAGCCGCTGCCGGGGAAGTTCACCACCGGTGTGCTGGGCAAGTACACCAAGCTGGTGAACTCCGCGTCGACGGGGGCTTACTGCGGGTGAAAACTCGTGGACTCGGTTTTCTTACGAGCTGCCGAGGCGGCAGGGCTTAATAAGGCTGCAAAGGCCTGAGGGGCCCCGACGACGTCCGCTCTCGGCGGGCGTCGTCGGGGAGGCCTATCAGCCGCGAGACACATGTCCAGATAGTGAGACGCGCGTCTCATACAATTGACACCCCCGCAGGGGAACGCGAGACTGAACGGTATGCAGATCGTACCCGTCGTCCTTATCAAGCGCGTGGCGTAACAGCCCCGACTTGTAAGACGTCACGCGCGAACCCCTACGGAGCCAACCGGCACGAGGGGTTTTTTTATTGGCTTCGCAGCTTCACCGCTTCGCTGGGCACAGAAGAAGCCGGAACGGGCACCACCCGCACCGGCCGCCGCAATGACCATGGATCAGTATCCGCACAAAGGAAGTTCCAATGAGTAAGGGATCGCCAATCAGCCCTTCGCTGATGGCCTCAAAAGCCAATGCCGCCGCACGTGCGGCAGCGGCCAAGACCAAAGATGTAGCCACTTCTGTGTCCGCCCATCCCGACGCCGTGGATGAGCGCATCCAAGGCCCGGGCAACGTTGTTCCGCCCACCCAGATGACCGGTTCCCAGGCCATCGTCCGCTCCCTTGAGGAGCTCGGCGTCGACGAGGTCTTCGGCCTTCCCGGCGGGGCCATCCTGCCCACCTACGATCCGCTCATGGATTCTCCGAGGATCCGCCACATTTTGGTCCGGCACGAGCAGGGTGCCGGCCACGCAGCCGAAGGCTATGCCATGGTCACCGGGCGCGCCGGTGTGTGCATTGTGACCTCGGGTCCCGGGGCCACCAACCTGGTCACCGCCATTGCGGATGCGCACATGGACTCCGTTCCGATGGTGGCCATCACCGGCCAGGTGTCCAGCGCCTTCATCGGCACCGATGCCTTCCAGGAAGCGGACATCGTGGGCATCACCATGCCCATCACCAAGCATTCCTACCTGGTCACCGATGCCGCGGATATCCCGCGGGTGCTCGCCGAGGCGTTCCACATTGCGACGTCGGGCCGGCCCGGTCCGGTGCTGGTGGACATCGCCAAGGACGCCCAGCAGGCAAAAACCACCTTCTCCTGGCCGCCGAAAATCGACCTGCAGGGCTACCGAACCGTGGTCCGCGGCCACTCCAAGCAGGTCCGTGAAGCGGCCCGGCTGATTGCCGAATCCCAGCGTCCGGTGTTCTACGTGGGCGGCGGTGTGCTGAAGGCCAATGCTTCGGAAGAACTGCTGGAACTGGCCGAACTGGTGGGCGCCCCGGTGGTCACCACCTTGATGGCCCGTGGTGTTTTCCCCGACTCGCACCCCCAGCACGTGGGTATGCCCGGCATGCACGGATCGGTTTCGGCCGTGACCGCACTGCAGCAGTCTGACCTGCTCATCACGCTCGGTGCCCGCTTCGATGACCGCGTCACAGGCGTGCTGAGCTCCTTTGCGCCCGGTGCCAAAGTCATCCACGCCGACATCGATCCGGCCGAAATCTCGAAGAACCGTCCTGCCGATGTCCCGATTGTGGGTTCGGTCCGGGAAATCATTCCGGAGCTTGCCGACGCCGTGCGCGGCCAGTTCGAAGCCGACCGTCCGGACATTTCGGCCTGGTGGGCCATACTGGACCGGCTGCGCGAGACCTATCCGATCGGCTACGCCGAACCCGAAGACGGCCTGATTGCCCCGCAGAAGGTCATTGAACGCATCGGCGCCATGACCGGCCCCGAGGGCGTGTACGTGGCCGGGGTGGGACAGCACCAGATGTGGTCCGCGCAGTTCATCAAGTACGAACGCCCGCGCGCCTGGCTGAACTCCGGCGGACTGGGCACCATGGGCTACTCCGTCCCGGCGGCCATGGGTGCCAAGGTCGGCAACCCGGACCGCGTGGTCTGGGCCATCGACGGCGACGGCTGCTTCCAGATGACCAACCAGGAACTGGCTACCTGCCTGATCAACAACATCCCGATCAAGGTCGCCATCATTAACAACTCCTCCCTGGGCATGGTCCGGCAGTGGCAGACCCTCTTCTACGAGTCCCGCTACTCCAACACGGACCTGAACACCGGGCACGACACTGTGCGCGTGCCGGACTTCGTGAAGCTGGCGGAAGCCTACGGCTGTGTCGGCCTGCGGTGCGAACGCGACGAGGACATCGACGCCACCATTGCCAAGGCGCTGGAAATCAATGACCGCCCCGTCGTCATCGACTTCGTGGTCAGCCGCGACTCCATGGTGTGGCCGATGGTCCCCACCGGAGTGTCCAACGACCTGATCCAGATTGCCCGCAACATGACTCCCACCTGGGAAGAGGAGGACTAGGACATGGCCCGCCACACCCTTTCCGTGCTGGTAGAAGACGTCCCCGGCGTCCTGACCCGGGTCGCGTCGCTGTTTGCCCGCCGGGCGTTCAACATCAATTCTTTGGCCGTGGGCCCCTCCGAGGTGCCGGGCATGTCCCGCATCACCGTGGTGGTCGACGCCGAAGGTGACCTGCTGGAGCAGGTCACCAAACAGCTGAATAAGCTCATCAACGTCATCAAGATTGTCGAGCTGGTTCCCGATTCCTCCGTGCAACGAGACCACATCCTGGTCAAGGTTCGTGCGGATGCCGCAACCCGGCTGCAGGTAACCCAGGCAGCCGAGTTGTTCCGTGCCTCAGTGGTGGATGTGTCCATCGACTCGCTCATTGTTGAGGCAACAGGCACCGCCGAGAAGCTCAACGCACTGCTCTCAGTGCTTGAGCCCTTCGGCATCCGCGAAATAGTCCAATCCGGAACACTGGCCATCGGCCGCGGCTCGAAGTCCATGAGTGACCGCGCGCTGCGCAGCGCCTGAGTTCCACCCCCAGACCCTTATCCAGGAAACCAGTAGGAGATACCCACAGTGACTGACATGTATTACGACGACGACGCAGACCTGTCGATCATCCAGGGCCGCACGGTCGCGGTCATCGGCTACGGCAGCCAGGGCCACGCCCACGCCCTGAGCCTGCGCGACTCCGGCGTCGACGTCCGCGTCGGACTGAAGGAAGGCTCGGCATCCCGTGCCAAGGCCGAAGCCGAGGGCCTGCGGGTCCTTTCCGTGGCTGACGCCGTGGCAGAGGCGGACCTGATCATGGTCCTCACCCCGGACCAGGTCCAGCGCTTCGTCTACGCGGAGGAAATCGCCCCGAACCTGCAGTCCGGCGACGCCCTGTTCTTCGGGCACGGCTTCAACATCCGCTACGGCTACATCCAGCCCCCGGCCGACGTCGACGTCGCCCTCGTTGCCCCCAAGGGACCGGGCCACATTGTGCGCCGCGAATTCGAAGCCGGCCGCGGTGTCCCGGACCTGATCGCCGTGGAGCAGGACGCGTCCGGCAAGGCCAAGGAGCTGGCACTGTCCTACGCCAAGGCCATTGGCGGCACCCGCGCCGGCGTCATCGAAACCACCTTCACCGAAGAGACCGAAACCGACCTCTTCGGTGAGCAGGCCGTGCTCTGCGGCGGCGCTTCCCAGCTGATCCAGTACGGTTTCGAGACGCTGACCGAGGCCGGCTACCAGCCGCAGGTGGCGTACTTCGAGGTGCTGCACGAACTCAAGCTGATCGTGGACCTGATGGTGGAAGGCGGCATCGCCAAGCAGCGCTGGAGCGTTTCCGACACTGCCGAATACGGCGACTACGTCTCCGGCCCGCGCGTCATTGACGAGAGCGTCAAGGAAAACATGAAGGCCGTCCTCGCGGACATCCAGAACGGCGCCTTCGCCAAGCGCTTCATCGATGACCAGGATGCCGGCGCCCCGGAGTTCAAGGCGCTGCGCAAGAAGGGCGAGGACCACCCGATCGAGGCCACCGGCCGCGAACTGCGCAAGCTCTTCTCCTGGATCAAGAACGAAGACGATTACACCGAAGGCTCCGTAGCCCGCTAGAAGGTGACGCCCGTAACAGAAGCACCGAATCGCGCCGCCTCCGCAGGCAGGCGTTAGGCTCGAAAGGCAAGCCGAATCGGCAAGGAGGCCGGACCCGTCTGGGTCCGGCCTCCTGCACGAAAAACCCCACCTGAATCTTCCACAGCTAAAGAGGTAACCGGTGTCTGCCACCAAACCAGTCGTACTCCTCGCGGAGGAACTCTCGCCCGCCACCGTCGAGGCCTTGGGTCCGGACTTTGACATCCGTTCCACTGACGGCGCCGACCGCTCCCAGCTCCTTGCCGCGATCGCCGACGTCGACGCCATCCTGGTGCGCTCGGCCACCCAGGTGGACGCCGAGGCCATCGCGGCTGCGAAGAACCTGAAGGTCATCGCCCGCGCCGGCGTGGGGCTGGACAACGTGGACATCAAGGCTGCGACCCAGGCCGGCGTGATGGTGGTCAACGCCCCGACGTCGAACATCATCTCCGCCGCGGAACTGACGGTGGGGCACATCCTGTCCCTGGCCCGGAATATCCCGCAGGCCAGTGCGGCGCTGAAGAACGGGGAGTGGAAGCGCTCCAAGTACAGCGGCACCGAGCTGTTCGAAAAGAAGATCGGCATCATCGGGCTGGGCCGCATCGGCGCCCTCGTGGCCGCCCGCCTGCAGGGGTTCGGCACCGAGATCCTCGCCTATGACCCGTACATCACCTCGGCCCGGGCAGCGCAGCTGAACGTGCGCCTCGTGACGCTGGACGAATTACTGGAAGAATCCGACTTCGTCACCATCCACATGCCCAAGACTCCGGAAACGCTGGGCATGCTCGGCGCCGAAGCCTTCGACAAGATGAAGGACACCGCCTACGTGGTGAACGTGGCCCGCGGAGGGCTCGTGGACGAAACGGCCCTGTTCGACGCGCTGCAGTCCGGGAGGATCGCCGGTGCCGGCGTGGACGTGTTCGTCAAGGAACCCAGCACCAACCTGCCGTTCTTCGCGCTGGACAACGTGGTGGTCACCCCGCACCTGGGCGCCTCCACCGATGAGGCACAGGAAAAGGCGGGCATCTCCGTAGCGAAATCGGTGCGCCTGGCCCTGGCCGGGGAACTGGTCCCCGACGCCGTGAACGTTGCCGGCGGCGTCATTGCCGAGGACGTTCGCCCGGGCATCCCCCTGATTGAGAAGCTGGGCCGCATCTTCACCGCACTGTCCTCGGACTCAGTGACCGCCGTCGACATCGAAGTGGCCGGAGAAATTGCCGCCTTGGACGTGAAGTCCCTGGAACTGGCAGCACTGAAGGGGATCTTCACCGACATCGTCTCCGAGCAGGTCTCCTATGTGAACGCTCCGGTGCTCGCCGAGCAGCGCGGCATCGAGGTGCGGCTGCTGACCACCCCGGACGTGGATGATTACCGTAACCTGCTGACCATCCGCGGCGCCTTGTCCGACGGCACCCGCCTGGAGGTCTCCGGCACCCTGACCGGGCCCAAGCAGATCCAGAAGCTCGTAGGCGTCAACGGTTACGATCTGGAAATCCCCATCAGCGAGCACCTCATTGTGCTGATCTACCAGGACCGCCCCGGCGTCATCGGCGCCCTGGGACGGATCCTGGGGGAGAAGGACATCAACATCGCCGGTATGCAGGTGGCCCGGAACACCGAAGGCGGCCAGGCGCTGTCCCTGCTGACGGTGGACTCCTCCGTCCCGCAGGATGTCCTGGAAGCACTGAAACTCGAAATCGGGGCCACGGTTGCCCGCGAGGTGGACCTGCAGGACTAGGTGACGGCAAACCCGGCTGCCCCCGAATAGACTGCTCGCGTTACCGGTGCACTGTGCCCCGGACGCGACGGGGGTGGCGGGAATGTCAGTGGAATACGCAGCGGCGGAAAACAAACCTTGGGACCCCAAGGAGAAGCCTGCTCTGCCGGCCCCGCTGCAGCGGGGTCGGCTCGGTCCGGCCCTCCTGATGGTGTGGCTGGGTGTCTTACTATCCATGTTCGGAATGGGTTTCGACAGCTATGCCGGGTGGGCTCTCTGGGGCACAGCGGTGTACACGCTGACCGCGGCACTTGTCGGGCTGCTGATTTTCGGTCCCGTGGGCGTACCCGGGCTGCGTAACCGCGTTCTGGCCTACGCGGTCCCCGTCCTCCTTGTTGTGCGGTGCTGCCATTCACCTCGGGGGCCCTCGCCGCGGTGGCCAGCGCCTTCCTGCCTGCCTGGGCGCTGGTCACCGCACTGTATGGGGTGCGCGGGGGCCTTGCCAGAGGCGCCGGAACGGCCTTCACAGTGATGCTGGGCGGGATTGCCGGGGTCGGCGCAGCGGTCGGCCTGCTTTTCCTCATAGTGAGTCTGATGTTCGATGGATATGAATCGATTCCGTTGGTGATCTGTTTCCTTCCCCTTCTGCAGCCGGTGGTGCCCTTTCCGCGCGGCGGCTGGCAGGAGATCCGTAAACGCGGGATGGAGCTGGGCCTTGCGGTGCTAGTGGTTCTCGTGGGCAGCGGCTGGTTACTGCCGCTGTTCGGGGAGAGCTCGTCTACAGACGCAGTGTTGAGCAGCATGATGGGGGGACTGGCCTACATCGTTGGCGCCTTCACGGCGGGTGCAGCGGTTAAGCGGGCTGGCTGGGCATGGGAAAAGACAGTGGAGTACCCGGCGCACCCCCGCCGAGGCGACACGGCCCGGGCAGCGGAATAGTGGGCAGCGGCGCAGTGGGCGGCGCGGAGTGCAGCCCAACACCGCTGGACCGCAGCTGGGTTGCCGTATCCATGCTGCTGGTGTGGTTTGCGGCCTACGCTGTCGAGGGCGCCTCGGCCCTCCCGATACCGGGCCCGGCCGGACGTGCCCTGGCCTGCGCCGCGGCGGGGGTATTGGTCGGGCTTGCGGTGTTTGTACCGGCCAATCCCTCCGCCCTTGGCCGGCGCGTGGCAGTCTATGTGGTTCCGGTACTTGCCCTGACCCTGCTGATAGCCGCATCAAGGGAAGACTTCTACACCGTCCTTCCGCTCGGTTTTTTGCCGGCGTGGGCGTTGCTGTGCGCCCTCTACGGGGAGGACGGGGGGCTCCCGGACGGCCGGCTTCCTCTTTGCATCTATCTGGGGATCGCCGCCGCGGGGGTAGTTGCGGGCGCGATCGCCGTGTACGTCATTTCGCTCTTCGCGCTCGCCGGGCTGCCGGCGGTGGACGCCTTGATATTCCTTCCCCTCCTGCAGCTTTTCCTCCTGCTGCGGCGGGAGCACCGGCGCCGGAAGCTGCGGACCGCAGCGGAAACAGGCCTGTCGGCGTTGCTGGTGTTTTGCGCCTCATACGATGTCATCCCGGGCACGAATGAATACCAGGCGGCCTTTATGGGGGCCCTGATATACATCGTCGCCGTGGTTCCTACGGCAGCTGTGGTGACCGTGGGCAGGATTTAGGGCACCGGACGGTACCAAAGCGACACGGCCCGCTAAAACAGGGTAATTTTCTTATGTGACTTCTACCGACTCCAAGACCCCGTTCTACATCACCACTGCCATCTCCTACCCGAACGGCGAGCCCCATATCGGACACGCCTACGAGGTTATCGCCACCGACGCCATGGCCCGTTTCAAGCGCCTGGACGGTTACGACGTCTTCTTTATGACCGGCACCGATGAGCACGGCCTGAAGATGCAGCAGTCCGCGGATCGGGAAGGCGTCACCGCCAAGGAGCTCGCGGACCGGAATTCGGCCGCCTTCCAGCAGATGAGCCGGGATTTGAATATTTCCCATAACCGGTTCATCCGCACCACCGACGCCGACCACTACGCCGCCGCCCAGGCCATCTGGAAACGGATGGAGGACAACGGCGACATTTACCTCTCCAAGTACTCCGGCTGGTACTCCGTCCGGGACGAGGCGTACTACACCGAGGACGAAACGGAAGTCCGTGAAGACGGGGTGCGCTACTCCAAGGAAACCGACACCGAGGTGACCTGGACCGAGGAGGAAAGCTACTTCTTCCGCCTCTCCGCCTACCAGGACCGTTTGCTGGCCCTGTACGAGTCCCAGGCGGACTTCGCCGCGCCGCGCTCGCGGTTCAACGAGGTCATCAGCTTCGTCAAGGGCGGGCTGGAGGATCTGTCCATCTCCCGCACCACCTTCAACTGGGGCGTGCCGGTGCCGGGCAACCCGGACCACGTGATGTACGTGTGGGTGGACGCGCTGACCAACTACCTCACCGGCGTCGGCTTCCCCAACACCGAGAGTGAGGCGTTTCGGAAGTACTGGCCTGCCGACGTCCACGTCATCGGCAAGGACATCTCCCGCTTCCACGCCATCTTCTGGCCGGCGTTCCTGATGTCCGCGAAGCTGGAACTGCCTCGGCGGATTATGATCCACGGCTTCCTGCACAACAAGGGCGTCAAGATGTCCAAGTCGCTGGGCAACGTGGTGGCGCCCAAGGCTTGGGCGGACCAGTACGGCCTGGATTCGGTGCGGTTCTTCCTGCTGCGCGAGGTCCCGTTCGGTGCGGACGGTTCCTACAACCACGACGCCGTTGTGGGCCGGATGAACTCCGACCTCGCCAACAACCTGGGCAACCTGGCCCAGCGCTCCCTGTCCATGGTGGCCAAGAACTGCGGGGCCGCCGTGCCGCAGCCGGGGGCGTTCACGCCTGAGGACACCGCACTGCTCGAGGCCGCCGGCAACCTGCTGCAGATCTCCCGGGAAGCCTATGACGTGCAGGACTTCCACGGCGCGCTCGAAGCCACCTGGAAAGTCCTGGGCGACACCAACGCCTACTTTGCCGAGCAGGCCCCCTGGGTGCTGCGGAAGACCGACGTCGACCGCATGAATACCGTGCTCTACGTGACCCTGGAAGTGCTGCGGATCGTGGCCATCCTGATCCAGCCGGTCATGCCGGGCAGTGCCGCCAAGCTGCTGACCGTGCTGGGCCAGGACGACGACGCCGCGCGTCAGTTCAGCGCTATTGGTACGCCGCTGGTGCCGGGCACTGAACTGCCGGCACCCACGCCCATCTTCCCGAAGTACGAAGAGACGGCCGAATAGCGGGCCATAACAAAAACACCCCCCGGCGATCCGCCGGGGGGTGTTTTTGCTGCTGGGTACGTTACGCCTCAGGGTCCGTGGCCAGGAACCGTTCCACGGCCGTTTTTTCCATCACTTCCGCCACCGCTTCCTGCTGCCCGCGGGCCATCTCGACCAGTTCCTGCAACCGGGCCGTATTAAACCGGTGATCGGTGCCCGAAAGCACCAGCAGGGTTCGCCACAGGGATTCCTTCATCCTTACCAGCGACTGCAGGAATTCAAGTTCCAGCTGGCCGGTGGTGCCGCCGCCGGTGCTCAGCGGATTGAGCGGACCCAACTTGCCGGCTGCTGCTCCCACGGCTGCTGCGGCGGCCTTCACCTTGCTCCGGGAGTACCCCAGCGCGTGGATCAGGGACTCCAGCTCGTCGCGTTCGTCGGAGATTTCCTCCACCAGCCGGGCGAAGGTCTCCTCGAACGGGGATCCTTCCCAGGTCCGCTGTGCCGCGGTGAACAGGCGGACGCCGGTCTCCGCGCCCACCAGATGGTCATCGAGATAGGCGGCCAATGATTCACGGCCTGGGGTAAAGGTCCCGGGTGTAGCTTCCGTCATGCTGATCTCCTTACGGCTGCAGCCTGCCGGATCTTTCCACCCGGCATAAGCCTGCTTAGTAATTTGTCCTTCCCTGTATCCTCGCAGATCTGCGGCCCGACCGCGAGGCAGGTGCCCCGCAGCCGGACCGCGGACGGGCCGGGCCGGTGCTGCCGGTCAGTCGGCGGCCAGCCCCGCCACCGGAGAGAGGCGTGCCGCGCGCCGGGCCGGAAGGACCGAGGCCGCAAGGCCGGCCAGGACGGCCACGGCGAGGACCGCGGCCAGCTGCAGCCAGGGCAGGGACGGGGTAACGGACGTAAAGGCGCCCAGCGCGGATTCGGCTCCGAGCCAGCCATACAGCGAGCCCAGCACGGTGCCCATCAGGGCAGCTACTCCGGCGATCAGCACGGCTTCCAAGGCAAGCATGCCGCGCAGCTGGTTACGGGTCAGGCCCAGTGCCCGCAGCAGAGAGGATTCCCTGGTGCGTTCCAGCACGGACAGCGACAGCGTGTTCGCCACACCCACCAGGGCAATAACCACCGCGACTCCCAGCAAGCCCGTGACCACCATCAGCAGGACGTTGATGACCTGCTCGAAGGCACCGCGCTCGATGGCCGAGCCGGATACTTCGTAGTCCTCCACACCGGCGGCTTCAGCCACGTCGGTGCGCAGGTCCATCAGCGCGCTTGTGTTGAGCCCGTCCTCCACGGACAGCCACAGCTGGGGCATGGGCGGATACTGCTCGTCACCGGCAGGTGCGGGCCCACCGATGGACTCCGCAGTCTGTGCAGTGATTAGCGGCAGCATCTGACTGCTCTCGGAGACTACTGTCTCAAGCTCGACGCTGGAGGTTGCACCCTTCACCGTGAGGGTCTTTTCCGGGGTGTTCTGCGGTACCAGAATGGTGTTGTCTTTCAGGGCCAGGGACGAATCCTGCAGCACCTTGGCGGCGTCGGCCGGATCCAGTGCGTACACCCCGAACTGATCTCCGTTTTCAGTCTCGGCCGTGGCAGAGACCGGAACGAGAACGGCTTCCCGTACCCCTTCCACTTCACGGACCGCGCCGGCATCAGCGGCGGTGACGGATTCGTCCTGACCGGAAACGGCCACATCCACGGGGTACTCCGCGGCCAGGACATCGTCCAGGGACGTTCGGACGGTTGCTGCGCCGGTCATCATCATCGTCACCAGGGTGACGCCGATCAGCAGGGCGGAAGAAGTTGCCGAGGTGCGCTGGGGATTGCGGACCGCGTTCACCGCAGCCAGTTTGCCCGGGACGCCCAGCGGTGCGGCAATCCGCCCGACCGTGCGCACCAGTGAGGGGACAAACAGGGTTGCGCACATCAGCACGCCCACAAAACTGAGCATGCCGCCGGGAAGGGCGATAAGGAGATTCCCCCGGACCGCACCGACTGCAAGCAAGGCAGCACCCACGGCCAGCAGGACCAGGCCGATACCCAGCCGGGCCCGTCCGCGACGGGTGCCGGCGCGGACATCGTCTGCCGGACGCAGTGCAGCCAGCGGGGCCACTGCGGTTGCTGCCCGGGCCGGAACCAGGGCTGCGAGGACCGTCAGCAGGATGCCGGCGGCCAGACCGGCCACCACTGAGAGCGGGGAGACGGCCATGGTGGCAAAACCGCTGTCCGGCAGGGTCTGCAGGTAGGCGATGAGACCGCCTACGAGGGCGATTGCGGCCGCTACACCGGCCACTGAAGCCACACCGCCGACGATGAGTGCTTCCACAATCACCGAGCGGCGGATCTGTGACCGGGCTGCACCGATGCAGCGCAGCAGGGCGAGTTCACGGGTGCGCTGGGCCACCAGCACCGAGAAGGTGTTGGAAACCACCAGGGCGCAGACCAGCAATGCCACAGCGGCGAAGGCCAGCAGGATGGTGGTGAGGATGTCTTCGCCGCCGGTGAACGCGGACACCATGGCGTCGGTTTCTTCCTGCGCGGTGCGGACCGTGATGCCCTCGTGCCCTTCGAGCTTTTGCTCCAGGGCGGTACGGACCTGCTCCACATCGGCTCCGTCGGCCAGCGCAACCTGGATGTTGCTCAAGCCAGCCTCGGCCTCAGCGAAAAGGGCTGCCGTTGCGGTGGTGGAGTACAGCTGCGGTGTGCCCATCACCTGCGGGTTCTCGGAAGGCGCCACCACTGCCGTGACGGTCAGCTGGACTGTCGGCTGTTCAACCTCCGGATCGGCGAAGGCGTTGGTGACGGTCAGCACCGATCCCCGGGCCAGATCCTGCCTCTCGGCGGTGTCCCGGTCCACGGCCACCTCGTTGTCGGAGACCGGGAGGGTGCCTTCGAGCACATCAACCGGGAACAACTGCGCGTAGTCCGAGGTGTTGCCCAACTCGGCAAACACCCTCTGCTTGCCTGCGCCGAAGTTAACGTAGCCCGTCTGCGCGGCGTACGTTCCAGCCACTCCCGCTGTGTCACTTACCAGGGCTGCGTCGTCGGACATCAGCGGTTCGGAGTCCGGATCGGACATGTCCCGGGCGAGGACCAAGTCGGCGTTCCGGTATGACTCGCCCACGCTCTGCGCCAGGGACGCCTTGGAAGAGGAATTGATGATCAGGGTGGCGGTCAGGAACCCCACCGCAATCAGAACCGCCAGGGAAACCGCTATAAAGCGGCGGGCGTTCAGGCGCACCTGCGCCAGCGCTACCTGCAGCACGGCCTACGCCCCCAGCTTGGTCAGGGCAGACAGCACGGTGTCCGGAGTGGGGTTGGCCAGTTCGCCTACCAGTGCGCCGTCGTTCATCAGCACCACCCGGTCCGCATAGGAGGCGGCAACGGGGTCGTGGGTGACCATGATGATGCTCTGGCCCATTTCCGCGGTGGAGCGGCGCAGCAGCGAAAGCACCTCTGCGCCGGACTTCGAGTCCAGGTTGCCGGTGGGTTCGTCGCCGAACAGGACATCCGGGCGGGTCAGCAGGGCGCGGGCGACGGCGACGCGTTGCTGCTGGCCGCCCGAAAGTTCGTGCGGGCGGTGCTTCAGGCGGCCGGTGAGGCCCAGGGTTTCGGTGAGGCTGTCCAGCCATGCCCGGTCAACGGTCCCGTTGGCCAGGGCGACGGGCAGCGTGATGTTCTGTTCAGCCGTCAGCGTGGGAACCAGGTTGAAGGACTGGAACACGAAGCCCACGGAGTCCCGCCGCAGCCGGGTGAGGGCGGCGTCGTTCAGCCCCGTCAGTTCGGTGCCGCCAATCCAGATCCGACCCGAGTCGGCGGTGTCCAGTCCGGCCAGGCAATGCATCAGGGTGGACTTGCCGGAGCCGGACGGACCCATGATGGCGGTGAATGTCCCGGTTTCGAAGCTGACGTCCACGTCCCGAAGGGCGTGGACGGAGGTTTCGCCCTTTCCGTAGGTCTTGTTCAGCTGCTGGGCGGCAGCGGCCAGGCGGGTCCCCGTGTTGGGAACAGGATTATGCTCTGCGAGTGTTTTCATACCCCCCACACTATTTTCGACCGTACCCCTGCCGCATCGGGCGGGGGGACGGTCCCTGGCCGGCGGGTCTCATACCGTGGGTGGAAGCTGGCTGCCCCTAGGGGGCGACAATTCCGGTCGCGTAGGCAATCACTACGGCTTGCACGCGGTCCCGGGCCTCCAGCTTGGCAAGGATGTGTCCCACATGGGTTTTGACCGTGGCTTCGGAGAGGAACAAGCGGGCGGCGATCTCCGGATTGGAGAGCCCCTGCGCAATCAGCGTGAACACTTCGAGTTCCCTCGGGGTCAGCGAAGCGACGGCAGCGGCGTGCGGACTGCCCGGGGTGCCGGCGGTGCGCAGCAGGGGAGCTACATGGTCCAGAAGGCGCCGGGTGGTGGAAGGGGCAATGACTGCGTCGCCCCGATGCACGGTACGGATGGCCTCCAGCAGCTCCTCCGGCGGGGCGTCCTTGAGCAGGAAGCCGCTGGCACCGGCCTGGATGGCGGAGAGGGCGTATTCGTCCAGGTCAAAGGTGGTCAGCACCACCACTTTCAGGTCCTCGTTGCGTACTCCGCCGGGGCCTGCCGCCAGCAGCTTCTCAGTAGCCTCTATGCCGTCCATGCCCGGCATCCGGACATCCATCAGGACGACGTCGGCCCGTACCGCGGCCAGCGCAGCGAGGGCTTCGCCGCCGTTGCCTGCCTCGGCCACGACGTCGAGGTCCGGCTGGGAGTTGATCAGCATCCGGAATCCGCCCCGGACCAACTGCTGGTCATCCACCAGGACAACCCGGATGGGATCGGCAGGGGGTACTGCGGGATCGGACCCGGGGGTCCAGGGGGAATGGGGCACGTGCCTACGCTTCCGTATAGGGAATGAATGCTTCAACGCGGAATCCTCCGCCGGCCCAGGGGGCCGCTTTCAGGGTTCCATCGTAGAGGGCAAGGCGTTCACTCATTCCGGTGATGCCCTGGCCCAAGCCGTCCGTGGAGAGCCCGGACGCGGCGCCGTGCCCGTTGTCGCGGACGGTGATGTCCAGGCCCTTGGCCGACCACTGCAACGACACTTCTGCGCCGGCACGCGGTCCGGCGTGCTTGAGGACGTTGGTCAGGGATTCCTGGATGACCCGGTAGGCGCTGAGCTCCGCTCCCTGCGGCAGCGGGCGGCGCGGCGTTCCCTGGGCCAGGACCTCAACATCCACGCCGCCCCGCCGGACGGAGTCCACCAGCGCGTCAACATCTGCGAGGGTGGGCAGGGGGCGGGTGGAGGCCGCTTCGTCGCCGCGGAGGACGCCCAGGAGGCGGCGCATCTCCCGCAGCGAGCCCCGGCCGGTCTCTGCAATCACGCCGAGCGTCTTCGGTGCTACTTCCGGGTCCTCGGCGCTCGCATACCGTGCGCCGTCGGCCTGGGTGATGATTACGGAGAGCGAGTGCGCCACAATGTCATGCATTTCCCGGGCAATGTGGCTCCGCTCGTCGGCGGCGGCCAGATCCCGTTCCTGCTGCCGTTCCACTTCGAGCCGGTATGCACGGTCTTCGAGCGCCTGTACGGCGAGGCGCCGGGTGCGGGTCAGGTCGCCGAATGTCCACGCCACCAGCAGCACAGCTTCCAAGGCGATCCATACGGGCACACCTTGCTCCAACGCGATCTGCAGCGAATATCCGGAATCCATAGACGGTATGACCGCGTACTGTGCCACGAAGAGGACCCCGCCGACCGAGGCGAGTGAGAAACCGCCAACACTGGCCCATCGTGGAGCGAAGGCGGCCAGGGAATACACGGTGACGTACGCGAAGATGTCCGCCGGCAGTGCGGTGACCGGTACGAGGAACAGCTGGAGGATGCAGGCGGCGGCCTGGGCTGCGGCCGCGGGAACCGGGCGGCTTCGGCGCCAGGCCAGGGTCATACAGATGACCGCGGACAGGAAGAACTCGACGTACTGTCCTCCCTGCATTACCAGGAAGGGCACGGCGAAGAGGAGCGTGGCAGCGATTGCCTGCCAGAGGTTCACTTTCCCGGGGTTCGCCTGGATCCAGGCATAGATACGTCGGTGCACGAGCATGATTACCAACTCTAGGGCTCCCCGGCCGGTCCGCGCGTCATACCGGGGGTGGACTCCTTGCCCGCGGTGACCAGCATGTGAGATGCCTTCTTCGCCATGCGGACCCTCTTCCTAAGATGGGGTCATGAGCGAGACACAGCCCACAAGCATTTCCCTGGCCGTCATCCCGGGTGACGGTATCGGCCCGGAAGTTACCGCTGAAGCGGTCAAGGTCCTCGAGAAGGCGACGGCGGCCAGTCCCGTCACATTCGAACTGACGGAATACGAACTCGGGGCAGAGCACTGGCTCGCGACCGGCGAGACCCTCCCCGATGCCACGCTCGAGGCGATCAAGACGCACGACGCCATCCTGTTCGGCGCCGTCGGGGCCGCGCCGGGGGATACCACCATGCCCTCCGGGCTGATCGAGCGCGAACTGCTCCTGAAACTCCGGTTCAGCCTGGACCACTACGTCAACCTCCGCCCCTCCCGCCTGTATCCCGGCGTCGAAAGCCCCCTGGCCAATGCCGGAGAGGTGGACTTCATTGTGGTCCGCGAAGGAACCGAAGGTCCCTACGCCGGTAACGGGGGAGTGCTCCGGGAAGGAACCCCGCAGGAAATAGCCACCGAGGTGTCACTGAACACGGCGCACGGCGTGGAACGCGTGGTTCGGGACGCGTTCCGCCGCGCCTCCCAGCGGCCCCGGCGCAAGCTCACCCTGGTCCACAAGCACAATGTGCTGGTGAACGCCGGCCTGCTGTGGAAGCGCACCGTCGAGAAGGTGGCCGAAGAGTTCCCCGAGGTCACCCATGACTACCTGCACGTGGACGCGGCAACCATCTTTATGGTGAGTGATCCCTCACGCTTCGATGTGATTGTCACCGACAATCTCTTCGGCGACATCATCACGGACTTGGCGGCGGCAATCACGGGCGGCATTGGCCTGGCCGCTTCCGGAAACCTCAACATGGACCGCACCTACCCCTCCATGTTCGAGCCCGTCCACGGTTCTGCCCCCGACATTGCGGGGCAGCAGAAGGCGGACCCCACTGCTGCCATCCTTTCGGCGGCCCTGATGCTGCGGCATCTGGGCTTCGAAGCCGAGGCCGGCCGGGTGGAGGACGCTGTGGCGGCGGACATTGCGGCACGTACCGGTGCGCACCGCTCGACGGCGGAGGTAGGCGATGCCATCGCTGCCGCGGTGTCATAAGCTCTGTACCTAACAACCAAGTAGTCGTAGAACGGGTTTTTGCCGTTCACCGTGGAGGAATCATGACCGTCAGCGCACTGGAATTCACCCAGGAGCTTTCCACCAACCCGAAGTCCGCCTCCGAGCGGGCCACCATCCTGGCCAACCCCGGATTCGGCGACTACTTCACAGACCACACCGCCGTTATTGACTGGAAGGCGGCCGAAGGCGGAGACGCCCAGTGGCAGAATGCCCGCATTGAGCCCTACGGACCCATCTCGATCGATCCGGCAGCCGGCGTCCTGCACTACGGCCAGGAGATCTTCGAAGGACTGAAGGTATACCGGCACGCCGACGGTTCCGTTGTGAGCTTCCGCCCGGAGGCCAACGCGGCCCGGCTGAATCTGTCCGCCCGCCGGCTGGCGCTGCCGGAACTGCCCGAGGAACTCTTCCTGGAGTCCATCCGCCAGCTGGTGGCCCTGGACAAGGACTGGATCCCGGACGGCGACGGCGCAGCGCTCTACCTGCGCCCGTTTATGATCGCCACCGAGGCGTTCCTGGGGGTCCGTCCGGCACGCGAAGTCTCCTACCGCGTCATCGCTTCCCCGGCCGGAAACTACTTCGGCGGAGAATTGAAGCCAGTCTCCATCTGGCTCTCCACCAAGTACGCCCGCGCCGGCCGCGGCGGCACGGGTGAGGCCAAGTGCGGCGGCAACTACGCGGCATCGCTGATCGCCCAGATGGAAGGCGAAGCCAACGGCTGCAAGCAGGTCCTCTTCCTCGACGAGTTCAATGACAATGCCGTGGAGGAACTGGGCGGCATGAACGTGTTCTTCGTCTTCAAGGACGGGCGCCTGGTGACCCCGTCGCTCTCCGGCACCATCCTGCACGGCATTACCCGCTCATCGGTTCTGCGGCTGGGCCGGGACCGGGGCATGGATGTCCAGGAACGCAAGATCACCCTGGACGAATGGCGCGACGGCGTGGCCTCCGGCGAAATCACCGAGGTCTTCGCCTGCGGCACCGCCGCCGTCATCACTCCGGTGGGCCAGCTCAAGTCCGAGACTGAGGTAATCGGCTCCGCCGATGCAAAGCCCGGCGAAGTCACCATGTCCATCCGCGAGCAGCTGCTCGGCATCCAGAACGGCACCGTGGAGGACACCCACGGCTGGCTGACCCGTCTGGCCTAGGACCGGCATGCCCGCCTCCGCGCTTCCGGAATCCGGACTGGTCCGCAGCAGTGACTTGACCCGTGTGCGCCTTGCGCCGAACCCGGGACCCATGTCGCTGGATGGAACCAACAGCTATGTCCTGGCTGCCCCGGAGTCCGGAAGAACGGTGGTGGTAGATCCGGGACCGCTGGATGAGGAGCACCTGCAGGCACTGGCCTCGGCGGGAACGGTGGAGCTGGTGCTCATAACCCACCGGCATGCCGACCACACCGAGGCAAGCCGCAGGTTCGCGGAACTGACCGGTGCACCGGTGCGGGCTTTCGACCCTGCGTACTGTGTTGCGGGGGAGCCCCTGCGCCCCGACGAAGTGATCCGGGCCGCCGGAGTGGAGATCCGGGTGCTGGCAGCGCCCGGGCATACCTCGGATTCGCTTTGCTTTTTCCTTCCCGACGACGGCCCCAACGGGTCCGTCCTGACGGGGGACACGATCCTGGGCCGGGGCACCACCGTGCTGGACTTCCCGGATGGAACACTGGGCGACTATCTGTTGACGCTTTCCATGCTCTCGGACCTGGGCCCGGCCACCGCGCTTCCGGGCCACGGGCCGGTCCTGCCGGATCTGAGTTCAACGGTCCTGACCTACCGGGACCACCGGGAGGAGCGGCTGGAACAAATCCGCGCCGCACTGGAGTCGGCCGGCCCGGACGCCGGAACAGCTGAAGTAGCCGACCTGGTCTACTCCGACGTGCCGGCCAATGTCCGGGCTGCCGCGGAATTGTCCGTGGCCGCGCAGCTGGCCTACCTCCACGGCGAGTAGGCGGCTGGACAGGGGTGCGGCAGGTCACTTCGAAACGGTTTGCGGGGACCGGGCAGGGTGTGCAAAGATAGACGAGTCGCCGCGGCCGGGACGCTGAAATAAGCGCCCGAAGCATGGCGGCCAAACCCACCAAAAAACAGAGTTTCCCTGGTGCGCCCTTCACGGGGCCGGCAGGAAAGACTCAGGCTTTTTGCTGGGCCGGAACGGCGGTAGACACGCCTTCCCGGGGCTTCCGATGAGGAAAACCGGGAATTGCGGAAAACGCCGGAATGGAATAAGATGGAAAACCTTGCAGCGAAGAAGAAAAGGAAAACATTGTTTTCCCGAGTATTTTCGGATTGCGTCTGTTGTTTGAGAACTCAATAGTGTGCCAAGTTTATTGATACCAATTTATTTTAATTGGTTGAATCGACTGTTCCGCCCACCCCGTGGGCTGGAATGGTTTTTTTAGCTGGTTTCGAATTTAGTG